>CAVXKZ010000019.1:0-73077 GCA_963762495.1 uncultured Acidobacteriaceae bacterium | reverse complement strand
CCTAGGTTTTTAATTCGGAGCCGAGCCTAGCATCAAACAGCAAGCGCTTGATACGCCAAGAAAATTGTTCAACGCCGCTTCAGGACGCCGCGCTGCGTTTCAGTGGGTCGCCAGCGAGATTATCTGAAAGCCCAGAAAATACAAAGAACTTTAGAAACGGGAGACTAGCAGTGGTGCGTGAACAGCGCGAGCAAAATGATGATCGGAATCGGCACACCCAGCAGATAAAGTAGGACCGAACGCATCGTTGATCTCCTCTCGTGAAGTCTTACTGCCTAACTCAGGCTTCGGCGCTCACAGCGCTGGCATATGGTCCCGCTGTCTGCCTCCGATAGTTGCGGCATAGCTCGCACAAAACGCCCCAATCAGCAGAGCCAGAAAGGTCCAGAGCAGCAGGCGCGCTGTCGCTTTGCGTGCTGCATCGGCCGCCTGCCGCGCCTGTGCGACGACATCGGAAACCCGTTGGGCCGCATCGTTCTGGCTCAGTCCCGTTCTCGCGCTCACCAACTGGGCCAAATAGTCTCGGTCGGCTGCCGCGGTCTCTCTCTGGCGCAGCGCATTCGCCAAAATGCTTGCTGCCTCGCCGCGTGCTGCGTCATCCGCTGCGCTTGCAGCAGGCGCGTTCGGTGCCGCAGCGCTCCCGCTCGGAGCGGGACGGAATAGCGTGTCCACAAAATAGGCGTTTTCCGGACCGGCCGTTTCGGCACCCAGGGCCGTGCCTCCGACCATGGCTGTCGCCGCTGGACCCAGGAAGGCGGCCGTGATGACCACTGCGACCGCCCATGCCAGAAACCCGTGCGCCGTATCGCGGAAGTACACTTCGTGGCTGTGAATCGCCACCCATTTCGTGCGCAATCGGCCGGCGATGTACCCGCCCATACCGGACGCTGCGATTTGAATCACGATCAGCCAAATGATTGCCCCTGTTCTCACCGCCGATGCGGTCTCCCGCATTCGACCACGGCGACACAGACAGCAATCCGAATCCCGCGCCTAACGCGAGGAGGGTGAGTGACAATGCTGCGGCGACGAACGCGCCCGCTATGACGGCGCCCCAGGACACTCCCGACGAATGGGCTTCTCGATTCGACGAGGCCTCGCCGTAACCGGAGTAAGCGCCCGAAGATGTAGTCTGTTCCACAGAGAACGTTACCTCCCGAGTAGGTCTGTGACACCAGCCAGAACATCCGAAGCGGCCGTGTGTCCGCCCGACTAGTACATCGCTAATTTGATCCGCCGGATTGATCTTTATTTCCTACTTTCCTCGGAACGCAGTTCTCTAAGCCGTTTTCATTTCCGATCTGCGCACGGGTGCGATTCGGTTCCAGGTTGGGTTCCGTAAGACGGCGAAACTTTTTTGGCACAGTCTCCGCCTTGGGAGACTGTCTTTGCGAGTCCCGACGGGACCTCAGCCCTGTCGCAGAACCTCGGCGGGGTTCGCTCGCGTGGCGGATCGCGCGGGGAAATAACAGCCTCCGATGGCCGCGAGCGCCAGGAGTACAGCAGCCACCGCGATTGGCTCGACCTGCCAGACGGCCGTCGGGCCCAGCAGCCGCTTCATCAATGGTTGCAATTCCAGTGTCACCGCCAGACCGAGTCCCGACCCGAAGATAACAGCGACAAGCACGTCGCGCGTCACATTCCAGGCCAGCATACCCGCTTCCGCGCCCAGTGCGGAGCGCACCGCAAGCTCGTGCCTTCGGGCGGCGGCCGTTGCCGCAGCCACAGCGTATACGCCTTGGACGCTGAGTCCAAGGCCGAGCAATGCCAACATCATCATCCCCACCATACGTGCAAATGGACGAGTCAGTTTTGCCCGCCACCGCGACTGGATCGTGGAAACGTTCGCGATAGTCGTCGGGATCGGCATGCCGGCCAAGGCCTGCGGAGCAAGCGCTACGACCGCGGCCGGGGAGGCTGACGTCCGCAGTATGACATTTGTACACCAGCTTCCAGACTGCCCGATTGGACGGTAGACCGTCGGAACCGGACTTTGCGACCAATATCCGGTGAAATCTGCGGAGACTCCGACGATTTTATAGAACTTCTCGAACTTTGGACCGAAAGCGAATCGCGAACCGACCGCTTGTTCCGGCGAATTCCAGTTCTGCGCGGCCATGCCAAGGCTAACGATTGCGACCCGCTCTGCGTTGCTGTCGTCGGAGTCGGTAAATGCACGGCCGAACAGGATTGGAATCCCTAGTGCGCGGAAGTATCCTGGCGAAACAGATACCGCAGGGACTGTGGTCTCGCGCTCGGTGCCGGGCGGATCTCCTTGCTTTGCAAAAGAAGCGGGTGCCCCAGGCGGCGGAAACATGTCTGCCAACGCAATAACACGCGTACCCGGCAGCCGATCCAGCCGCGAGAGCGCTTGCCGGTTGAACTCGATCGCCTCACTGTCTGGAACTGTAAGGTCGTCCGGTGTGTTGACGGAAAACAACAGCGTGTGGCGCGGATCCGGGCCAAGATTTTGTACCGAGAGCTTGCCATAAATCCCGGACGTGAGCGCCGCTGCTGCCACTAGAAAAATTCCAATCCCCGCTTGCGCAGCCAGGAGGATCAGCCGCCAACGACCAGCTTTCGGGCTTGGATCGCTGAACCCGATATAGCCTGGTCCTCCGCCTGCGGTCAAGAGCGTGCCAGATGAACCCGGTCCGTCCGCGACAGCCACCAGCAGCGCCGACCAAATAAGCGCCGCAATCAAGACGAATCCCCCAAAACCGAGCAACAAGCTCAAGTTCAAGGGCGGTGGGCTCGCCAACGGAACGCCAAGTCCAGCCGCCGGCACCAACTCCGACAGCACGCGCACCAGCGCGGACGCGACCGCCACGCCCATTCCAACCGCTATGAACGTGAGTAGGTACTTTTCCGCCGCCACTTCCGTCCAAAGCCGGCGGCGGCTAGCACCCAGTACCGCCCGCACGGCAATCTCGCGCTGGCGCCGCGTGCCCTCTACTCGCATGAGAATAGCGAGATTGAGGAGGCCCACCAGGAAAACCAGCCCTACGCCAAGTGACAGCAGACCCATGGTCTGCCGCACGGGTCCCTGCGCGATCGCCTCAAGGGACTGCACCAACGGGCGCTTACGGCGATCAATGGCATAGCGCTGCCCCAATCGGCCGGCTATCCCTGTCAGCTCTGCTTCCGCTTGCGCCACGCTGACGCCGCTTCGAAGCCTACCAAGCATAAAGAACGTCGTAGCCGCTCGAGGGCGATTCGAGACGTCGGCTGGAACCAGGTACCATACGTCGGTATCGTTCTGGATAAACGGGAGCGGAATGCTGACACGGGGAGGAAGTACTCCGGCAATTTGGACGTGGTCTTGTTGGAGCCCTGTAGCACTAGACGCGATGCCTACCGTAGCGCCTATCACGGATGGACTGCCGCCGAAGCGAGACTGCCAAAATTTCTGGCTGATCCAAACCGGAGACGCCGCGCTATCACCTAGCGGTATGTCATCAGGCTGAACTGCTCTCCCCAAAATAGGGCGTATGCCTAGTGCGCTGAGTACGCTCGCTTGGATCGGACAGGCGTGAATCTGTGTCGTGCCCCTGCGATCCAACAACCAGCCTTGCCAAACGGTGAAAGCGCCCAGGGAAGCGAAGATGTTGTGGCTGGCCCCGTCGAATTCAGCCACGTCCGGGCCCGATATGCCCATGATCTGCGCGCCCGATTCGGCATGCTCCCATACCGCCACGAGTCGTCCAGGATCACGATATGGGAGAGACTGATAGCCCAGCGCCACCATTAAACTCGCGAGCGCCACAGCCGCTCCCATTCCCACGGCGATCGTGATCACGAACTGCGCCGTCAGTAGCCGGTTTCGCCGCCAAGTCCGGAGCAACGCGCCTACCATGACGGCAAGTCTACCTCTAAAACGTGTGGCAAAAGTGTGTCACTATTGCATACGCACAAACAAGGCGTTCACAGCCCAGCGAAATATCGCTATCCCGCTCTGCTAATTTGACTTAAGCCCGCCATAGCCTTCGGCCTCCATTGGATTCGGGCCCTCCCTGTGCTACTGTTCAGCAGGCTCAACCGAACCACGACTGTCAGGGAGTGGTCGCCGTTGGGCCATTTTCTTTTCTAGGAGCATTTCGCATGGCCACAGACGCCCAGATCGCCGCGAACCAGAAGAACGCGCAGCTCTCCTCCGGACCAACTTCCGATACAGGTAAAGCCAAATCTTCCTTAAATGCCGTCAAAACCGGACTCACCGGCCGCACCGTCCTGCTGCCCGGCGACGATGCCGGTTACTACGAAGCTCACGTTGCTGACTTCTTCAAGCGCTGGGACCCCACGAGCGATGACGAACGCAACCTCGTCCAATCTCTCGCCGATACCGATTGGCGCTTGTTCCGCATCCCCGCTCTCGAAATGGGCATCTACGCTCTGGGCCGCATGGAGTTCGCCGCCGAGTTCCCCAAAGAAGACGAAGCCGTTCGCAAACACCTCATCGAAGCCAAAATTTTCCTGACCTACCGCAAGGATCTCAACAACCTGAGCATTCAGGAATCCCGCCTCCGCCGCCAGCGCGAAAAGGACACCGAAGCCCTCAAGCAATTAAAGGAGCTGCACAAGCAGGAGGCCAAGGCCCGATTGAGCAAAGCCGCCCGGCTCTACATCGAGGCGGTCAAAGAAAAAGACAATGATGACTTCGACTTAGGCCAATTTGGGTTCGAATTTTCAATTGACCAAATCGAGCTGCGGGCCCTCGAGCTGAAGCCCGATCTGTTCGACGCCTACTGGGCCGAAGTGGCAGAAGACGAGCGCAACAAGGTCGCCTAAAGCTATTTCCAACCGCGACTGCAAGAAGCGGACAGCAGCACGCTACGGACTGTGAAACGGTAGCCAGCCGCGCGTAAAGTAATCGTTCATTGTCAAGGACATCATGATCAAGAACCAAATGACGCCTCCGGCAATGATGATCTGAATGAGCTTCGCTTCATAGAAGCCATGCATTAAAATGCCCGCCACCAGGCAGGCCATGACGGTTGCCAGTCCTATCTCAATGACTGTGCTGAATCCGCCCAGATTGACAAAAGCTAAGAGTGTATTCACAAGGAGCAAGCCAAGCAATCCCAAGTATGTAAACAGATAGGTCTTCCCGCTGGGTCCGCTCATTTGTGTAACCCCGGTAAATAGAAGATGGCGTAGAGGAAAATCCAGACGATGTCGACAAAATGCCAGTAGAGCCCAACCACGCTAACGGGCGTGTGATACACGGCCGAGAAGCTCCCAATCATATTCCGGCCAATCAATCCCAACAGAAGCAAAATGCCAATGCTCATGTGAAGGGCATGTAGTCCTGTCATGAGGAAGTAAAACACGAAAAACATCTGCACTTCCGGCGCGTGCGGCCCGGCATGATTGAACCAGACGCCCGGGGCTTCGTGTTGTTGAAAGTGCTCGTAATATTCGGTGAATTTAATTCCGAGGAATGCCAGCCCGATCAAAATCGTAATCGCCAGCAGAAGGCTTAAGAGGCGTTGCCGCCCTAACTTGGCGGTGAGTTCGGCCATGCCCATGGTTAGGCTGCTGGTGAGTAGAATCGCGCTGTTTATTGAGCCAAGCACGATGTCCATCTCGGAACTGCCCTCCGCGAACGCCTGAGGATGGTTGAACCGGTAGACCGTGTACGCGACAAACAAGCCGCCAAACATCATGACCTCGGTCATGAGGAACAGCCAGATGCCGATGCTCGCTGTGTGGCGCTGTTGTTCGACAGTGGCGAACTGCTCGCGAAGCTCGAGAACTACCGGATCAGACAAGTTCCAGTTCCTCCTTCATCGCCTCGTAGTCATACGGCAGTTTGGCTGTCACGATGGGAGTTATTTTAAAGTTATGCTTGGGCGGAGGGGAAGAACTCTTCCATTCCAGGCCGGTAGCGCGCCACGGGTTTGGCCCGGCATCTCTGCCGTAATGCCATGCCCATAGTAAGTAACACAGCGGCAAAACATATCCAACGCCGAGAATGGTCGCGCCGGCAGTCGAAAGTACGTGTAACATCTGGAATTCTTCCGGATAGGCGGCGTAGCGTCGCGGCATCCCGAGAAAACCGAGGATAAATTGCGGGAAAAACGTCAGATTGAAACCGAGGAACACAATCAAAGCGGAAAGTCTCGCGAGCCCTTCGGGGTACATCTTTCCGCTGATTTTCGGCCACCAGTAATGCACGCCGCCAAGAAACGCCATGACCGTCCCGCCCACCATGATGTAGTGAAAGTGAGCAATCACAAAGTAAGTGTCGTGGACGTGAACGTCGAGCCCTAGCGCGGCAAGAAACAGGCCCGTCATGCCGCCGATCGTGAATAGCCCGATAAACCCGATTGCGTACAGCATGGGCGTATCCCACGACACGGACCCTCGGTACACGGTTGCTGTCCAGTTGAAGACTTTGATGGCCGAAGGAACGGCTACGCAATAACTAAGGAAGGAAAACGCCAGGGCGGAATAGACCGATTCGCCGGCCACGAACATGTGATGTCCCCACACCAGGAATCCCAGCACCGCAATGGCGACACTGGAAAACGCGACGGCCTTATAACCGAAAAGCGGCTTGCGCGAGAACGCGGGAATGATCTCGCTGACAACCGCCATGCCGGGCAGGACCATGGTGTACACCGCGGGATGCGAGTAAAACCAGAACATATGCTGGAACAGAACCGGATCTCCGCCCAGCGCGGGATCGAAGATGCCGACCTGGGCTACGCGTTCCACCGCGATCATCAACAACGTGATCGCCAATACCGGCGTATTGAGAACAAGCACCAGGCTGTTCGCATACATCGACCAGACGAAAATAGGCAGGCGGAACCAGGTCAGTCCGGGGGCGCGCATCCGATGAATAGTAGCGATGAAGTTCACGCGCGGTCATAATTGTCGAGAAGCCGGCAATAAAGATTCCGATCGCCGCCGCGACCACGTAGGTTGTGGAGTAAGTCGTACTGAACGGCGTATAAAATGTCCAGCCAGTATCAACGCCGCCCCGGAGCAAGGCGTAAACAGTGACGCCGCCGCCTAACATAAACACGTACCAACTTAGTAAGTTAAGTTTAGGAAAAGCCAAGTCTTTGGCGCCCACCATCATAGGAATGAGGAAGTTGCCCAAAGTGTTGGGAATGGATGGTATCAGGAAGAACCAAACCATGATGATGCCGTGCATGGTGAACAGCTTGTTGTAGGTCTCGACGCTGACCAGCCAGTTACGGGGCGAAAGCAGTTCCAGCCGCATCATGAGTGCGAAGAATCCGCCCAAAAAGAAAAAGGCGGTAATAGAAAACGTGTAAAGGATGGCAATCCGCTTATGATCCGTGGTCAGCAGCCAGGAAAGCAGTCCTTGCTCTTGGTTCAGGTAGTTCTTTTCGATCTTTTCCGCAACTGCTTGGATCATGTCAGCGCTTCTCCACCTGCGAACCTGCATTTGACGTGGCGCCCGGCCCGCCAATTCCCTTTTGCGTTCCGTATTCCGTGGGAGCGGTCCCAGAGCTGGACGGCTCCTGCGTGCCGGGCTGGGGACCCAGCGCTTTGATGTAAGAGATCAAAGCGAGGATTTGCTCCTCCGACACCACGCCCGTGAAGTTCGGCATCACGTTTGCTGCAAATCCCCACGGAACCTGAGCGTCGGGGTCGTGCAGTTTCTCGCGTATGTACGAATCGTCCGCCGTGATCGTCTTTCCCGTCGTAAGCAGGACCGGCCGCATATATAGATTGCGCAGATCGGGACAGCGGCCCTGGCTATTGAAGTGATGACAGTTTGCGCAACCGAACTGGTGAAAGTATTTCTCGCCAGTTGAAGCGAGCGACCCCTCCGGCGCGCCTTGCGTCAGCCAGGTTTGATAATCCGCCGGTGTCATCGCGTACACCCAACCGATCATGCCCGAATGCTTCGTTCCGCAATATTGGGAGCAGAACAAGTGATACTTGCCCGGCTTCGTCGCTTCGAACCAGGTCGTCGTGTAACGGCCTGGCAATACGTCCTGCTTGGTCCTGAAGGCAGGTACAAAGAAGTCATGAATCACATCCTCGGAGGTCATGATCAGCTTCACCGGCCTGCCCACCGGGATGTGCAGTTCGTCGATCTCGCGCTGGCCCTCGGGATGTTGTACTTTCCACATCCATTGCTTGCCCACCACGTACATGCTGATCGCGTTATCAGGCGGCCTCTCGATCTCGAAATACAATTTCGCGCCCCACACGAAAGCCGCGATAAAGAAAACGAACGGAACCACCGTCCACGTGACCTCAACCGGAATGTTGTAGCGTTTCTGGCTCCCCAGTTCGTTTGGATCCTTGCGGTGATAGCGGATTGCGGAGTAGATCAGAAACACCGCGATTCCAACCGACACCGCGGTGCAGATGATAAGCAGCAGTATGAACAGCAGATCCACTTTTCCCGCCACCGAGGACGCCGATTCAGGCCACAATCGGAAATTCGTGATCATACGCGCGTAACTTCCTTGAATACATCCCGATGTTTTCGGAGATCCTGCCGCCAAAGAAAAAGCATTCCGACGCCCATCAGCACTAGCATGAGAATCGCGCCGATCTTCACCGAATTGAGTACGACAGCGCCATACTTCCCGGTCCTGGGATCGTAGTGATAGCAGTAGAGCAGTATCTGGTCCACCGCCGAGCCGATGCGATTGTGAGAGGCCTCCACTAAGGACAGTTTGAGATCCTTCGGCTCATATTCCACGCCGTACAGGTAACGCGCAATATGTCCTTCGGGAGTGATGACCATCACTCCGCTGGCGTGCACAAACATTTTGTTCACCGGATCCCAGCGATAGTGAAATCCGATGGATTGCATCACCGCGCTGATCGCGGTTTGGCCGCCCACCAGAAAATGCCAGCCGTTGGGACCTGCTCTGCTCGAATAGCTGTGGGAATAATGATCGCGCTTCAGCTTCGCTTCGTCCGGCGTGTCGGCCGGATCGAAGCTGATCGCAACCACCTCGAAATCGCGGCCCGGCTTCAGCGATAAGGGTCTCAGCCCCGCCACCACGCCGCTCAATATCTGGCTGCACAGCATCGGGCAGCGATAGTAAACCGGGACGAGGAGCACGGGCTTGGTGCCGAAGTATGTTCTTAACGGAACGGTCGCTCCGTTCTCGTTCCGGAATACCGTATCCAGCGGAATAGCGCCATTGAGATTCTGGTCGATTCCAACTCCGTTCAGCACACTGGGAAGATTTCGAGGCGACGCGGCAAGCCCTGTGAACGCGCCGAGCAGTAACAATAGGGCGGCCTGAACAAAGCTTCTCATCGCGGTTCCGGCGCCACCTTTCCTTCAAAACCCGTCTCGCGCGTACCGGCTTCAGGTTGGGATAACACCAGGTTCGGCGGCTTTGTTTGAGGCGGAATTCCGCGTGCCGCCAGAATATCCATGGCGCGTTCAATCGGGATCGCAACTGTCCCCTTTGCTTTGTCGACCCAGAAGTAATGATTCAACTCCCAGTCTTCGCGCGCGCGCATCGCCTTCAAATCCTTGTGCGGCGATGGTTGTAGTCGCGGTTCGGGGGGCATTGCATTTCCGTGCGCCTCGATCGGCAGCGGAGGCGGACTGCTTACCGCGCGTTCATGAGCCAGGTAAGCAAACACAAAGTAGAGCAGGCCGCTGATAACCCATATTCCAATCAGCAGCGAGACGCCAGTGATGAACGTGTGCCGTATGTCGATGTCGGTCGCCTCGAAGTCAATGTCCTCGTTGCGCGGCTCCCGCTCATGGGGCGTGTTCTCATTTGCCATGCTGCAAAGCCCTTTCGAGATTCGGCGCCTGTAACGGAAGCAACGGGCGCTGCTTGAGCTGCCAAACGAATACTGCTATCCAGAGACATCCGATGGACGCAGGCACGACGATATTCATCCACGTCAGCCGGAAGCCGCGTTGGTAATACTGCGGCATGACGATCCACATTAAATCCACCCACCGCATAAAAATGATGAGGCCGACGACGCAACACAGCGCTATCGCATTCCGCTTCAACGGGCGTGAGAGCAACATCAGGAACGGCACGATGAACTCCAGCACGATGAGCATCACGCCGAGCCAGCCCCAGGACGTCGCAAATCTGTGCAGGTACCACGGAATTTCATCTGTCAAATTGCCCGACCAGATGACCACCAATTGCGAAAACTCAAAATAGGCCCACAACATGACAAACACCAGTAGCAATTTGCCCAGATCGTGCAGGTGCGCTGGTTTGAATCTGCTAGCCAGCGGCTCTCTTCGCGAAAGCAGCGCCATCACGATGATCACGAATGCGAATGAGGCCAAGCCTTCCCGAGCCACGAACAGAAATCCCCAAATTGTGGAGGACCAGTTGGGTTCCAGTGATTCCGCCCAGTCGATCGTGGCATAGGTGATCGTGAACACGTAGATGAGCAGCCCCGGAGCGCTCAGCTTTGCCAGCCGCGTTTCTAATCCTCCTCTCTCGTCCTGCTCGAGGGACCACTTGTTCAGGAAATACATGAAGATTCCCCAAACCACGAAGTAAAGGATCGCCCGGCCGATGAACATCGACGGATTCATGTAAACCTGACGATGCCGCAGGACGTATTCATTCTTGACCAGATCCGCGTGCGCCCAATCATAAAGCCACGGCATGCCAATCGCGATGGGGATGAACAGCAGCGCGCATAGGGGAAGAGTGCGGCTGGCGGATTCGAGCGTGCGGCGCGTCATGATTCCCCAGGCGCCCGCGGTCAGATACTGGAGCATCACAATACCCATCGACCCGAGCGTCAGCCCCAGCCAGAACAGGTATCCCATTAGATAAGAGTGAAAAAAATCGCCGGGACTAAAAACTGCGCCGATGATGCTGATAACGCCCAGAACAATTCCAGCGCCAAGCGCCGGGTTGAACACTCGCCGAAGATCCCGCTCCAGTTCGGGGGACACATCGAAAGCGGTGGTCGTCGTCATCGTGGAGCTCCCGGCTGCGGCTGATTTTCTGCGCTCAAGGGCCCGCGCTGGTCCGGCGGAACTTCGCCGAGGTTGGCGTCCCTACTAAGCTGCAAAGCCCTCACGTAGGCGACAATCGCCCATCGGTCGTTCACGGGAATCTGGTCTCCGTAATCGCCCATCGCGCCGTACCCGTTCTTGATCACCTGGTAGAGGTAGCCGGGCGGGACTTCGCGCAAGCCGATCGGTGTGCAAATCCGCCGGGATTTTCACGCCTGCGCTGAGCCACCATTCCGTTTCCATCTCCAGTGCGCCCATGACACGGGCTGCAGTAGATGTCGAAGCGCTCTTGCCCGCGATGCAGCAGCTTCGAATCTACTTTTAGCGGAATGGAGTCAAGAAATGCCCCGTTCGCCTCGCCCGTGTGAAAAGAATCCGCGTCGTTGAGTTCATCGCGGGCGATAGTTCCAGCGGGAATGGGCCGCGCATCGCGCCCATCCGCGAAAAAGCGATTAGCGCCGAGCGGCTTGTACTTCGGCTGGTCCTGCATATCCTGCCGGCAGGAAGCGAGCAGCAAGAGCAGCGGGGCGAGCATCGCGATGGAGCTAACTGTCCTCAACTTCCCAAACTCCTATCGGATTGAGATCACGGAGAAAGCTGGCCGTCAGTTCGGAGTCGTACAGCGGGTCGCGCTTTTCAATGCATAGAAAGAAGCGGCTGCTGGTTGCCTGGCTGAACTGGGGCAAATTGAATAACGGGAAATGCGGCCGGGGGAAACCGCACAACGCTAGCGTGCCGAAAAACGCGAATGTCCCGGCAAATAGCACGGTTAACTCGAACAGAATGGGAATGAACATTGGCCAGCTATACAGCGGCCGGCCGCCTACATTGATCGGATAATCGATCGCGGCGATGTAATACTCCATGGTCCAGGCCGTTGCGGACCCTATTAATCCGCCAATCAAGACGATGGGAGCAACCAGATTCCGGCCAGGAATGATCTCTTCCAGATCTTCGATTGCATACGGCGTGTATGCTTCGAGCCGTCGGTAACCTTCCCGTTTTGTTTCATGCGCCGCTTCCACCAACGCGGTGGGATCGTCGAACTCGGCCACCATGCCGTAGATCTCGGCGACGTTCATTTCTCGGTTCCTCCGCCGGGTCTCGAGAACGGCAACAATTCGCGCACTTCGTGCATCGGGATCATCGGGAGAAAGCGCACGAACAGCATAAACAGGACGATGAACATGCCGATCGAGCCCCAGAACGTCGCGTTATCCCAGAAGGTCGCAACAAAATTCGACCACGAGGACGGCAAAAAATCGCGATCGAGGGCCGTGACAATGATCATGAACCGCTCCACCCACATGCCGACCAGCACCACCATGGAGACGGCAAAGAGCGGAATGGCCCGGGTGCGGACTTTGTAAAACCACAACGCCTGCGGAATGATCACATTCAGCAGAATGACCAGCCAATAGCTCCACGCATGCGGGCCGACAGCGCGATTGTGAACCGTGTACATCTCAAATTCGTTGCCGCCGTACCATGCCGTGAACGGTTCAATCAAATAGGTATAAGCCAGAAAAAGTCCCGTCACCAGCATCAGTTTTCCGCAGTTATTCAAATGCCGCACAGTGATCAGATTGTGCAGTCCGTAAACCTTGCGCAGCGGAATACCGAGAACCAGCACCATCGCGAAGCCGGAATAGATCGCCCCCGCGACGAAGTAGGGCGGAAAAATTGTCGAGTGCCAGCCGGGCAGAATAGCGATGGTGAAATCGAAGCTGACTACCGTGTGAACCGAGAGCACCAGCGGCGTGGCGATACCCGCGAGCAGCAGGCATGCCGTCTTGTGCAGCTTCCAATGATGCGAAGATCCGCGCCAGCCAAACGAGAGGACACCATAGAAACCTTTCTGAAACCCGCCCACTGAGCGGTCCCGCAAGGTGCCGAGATCGGGAATCATTCCGATGTACCAGAACAGGACCGAGATCGTGAAGTAGGTCGAGACCGCGAAAACGTCCCAAACCAAGGGGCTGCGAAAGTTCGGCTGCGCGGTCATGGTGTTGGGGTAGGGAAGGATCCAGTAAAAGATCCATGCGCGCCCCAGGTGGAACAGGGGAAACATTCCGGCGCACATAACGGCGAAGATGGTCATCGCTTCCGCGAACCGGTTGATGGAATTGCGCCAGCCCTGATTCATCAGCAGCAAAAAGGCCGAAATCAGCGTCCCTGCGTGGCCGATTCCGATCCACCAGACGAAATTCGTAATGGCGAATCCCCAGGCGACCGGAATTTCGACACCCCAAATGCCGATGCCTTTGGCGAGCAAATACGTGATCGCTATCCCGAACACAATAAACAGGAACAGCCCGAATCCGAAAGTGCACCACCAGAACAGCGGCGTCTTGCGGGTCAACACAATCGAACTGATCTGCTCGCTGACCGTCTCGAAGGTTGTGCTCGGCGCCACTACGGCCAGCGGGATTGTTGGGGTCCAGCGGCCGGGCCGCGTGGCGTTGCCGTTCTTCCAGCGCGATCAACTCAGGCACCCTGAAACTCCGGATTCTGATTGCGAAGCTCTGCCAAATAAGTGGTCCGCGGACGTGTGTTCAGCTCCGCATACATCGCATAGTTCAGTCTTTCGGCCTTCAGCTTGGCGACTCGATTATTCGAATTATTTTTGTCGCCGAAAACGATCGCTTGCGTCGGGCAGGCCTGCATGCAGGCGGTCTGAATGTCGCCATCGCGAATGAAGCGATCCTCATTACGTGCCGCGATCTCCCCTTCCCGGATGCGCTGCACGCAATAGGTGCATTTTTCCATCACTCCGCGGCTGCGCACGGTCACGTCCGGATTGCGCTGCATCTTCCAGGTTTCCGTGCTCCAGTCCTGAAACAGCATGAAATTGAAGCGACGCACTTTCCACGGGCAGTTATTGGAGCAGTAGCGCGTTCCGATGCAGCGGTTGTAGATCATATCGTTCAGGCCGTCGCTGCTGTGATTCGTGGCTTGCACGGGACAGACCAGCTCACATGGCGCGTTTTCGCATTGCATGCACGGGGTCGGACAGTAATAAGCAGTCGGGTAGCTGATGTCGCCTTCGTAGTAGACGTCGATTCTGAGCCAATGCATAGCGCGCCGCGCGAGCACCTGCTCCTTGCCGACCACCGCGATATTGTTCTCGGCCTGGCAGGCGACCACGCAAGCCTGGCAGTTGACGCACGCAGTCAAGTCGATGGACATGGCCCAGGCATAACCCTCGTAATTCCAATGCGGATACAACGTCAGATTTTCGGGCGGCTCGTGCTCGGTCTGTTTTGCGAAATCGGGATTCTTCTTGTATCCGTCGAGCGTGTTCCGAATCACCACGTCGCGGTGCTCCATGGACTGATTCAACTGCGTGGTTGCTAGCGGATACGGAGTGTCCAGTTTCTGAAACTCAACGCCCGTTCCGGTCCATAGCGCGTCGGACGTGCGCAGGGTATAGGCGTTAAAACCCGCGCCGTTGCCGGCCCGCCCGGAATGCCATCGGCCCCACCCGAGATCCACAGTTACGGATTCGTCGGGCTGACCGGGCAAAATCCAGACCGACCCTCGCACGCTGCGGCCGCGGTATGTCAGTTGAACGTGCTGCTGATTGTCGAATTGGAGCCGCTTAGCCGTCCTGGGACTCACAAAAATCGCGTTGTCCCAGGTCAGCTTGGTCATGGGATGCGGCAGTTCCTGCAGCCACACATTGTTCGCATAGCGGCCGTCGTACATATACAGATCCGGCCGGAGAACGATTTCGAGCCCGCCGGAAGGCGAGTGAAGCGCAGCGCCGAAGTTGCTGCTCGGCGTCACCGCAACTGCGGGCAGCGCCGAATCGGCAATCAGCCCGTCATGCACCGACTTCCGCCACCATGCTTCAAAGTCTTTCGCTCCGCTCTGCTGGGACCAATAGGCGCGGACGATTTCATAAGAAGATCGCCCCGGAAATTGCAGCACGGTATCCAGAATCTGAAGCTGCGAACGCGAGCCTGCGTACAGCGGTGCAATTAGCGGCTGAATGATACTGACGGTCCCATCCAGCGATCGCGCATCGCCCCAGTCCTCCAGAAAGTGCGGCTCCGGAATGTGCCAGGTCGTTTTCAGCGATGTCTCGTTGAACTGAGTTGCGGCGTGGATGGATGTTTTGACCTTTTCGATTCCGGCGGTGAACTCGAAATCGACCGGAGCGTTGTAGACCGGATTGCCTCCCATGATCAGCAGCAGATCGACTTTCCCGTTATTCATGTCGCCTGAAAGCTCGCGAAGCGATTGGATCTGGTCGATCGGCTGCACTTCCAGCGAATCGGTATAGATAACCGTCTTGCCTGATATTGCCGAGCGCGGCGTTCATGGCATGAGCGAGGGCGTGCACGGCCGGGGATTGGTGCTCACCCGGAATGATTGCGCTGGCGCCTTTGTGAGCCTGGAGATCGCGTGCCATACGGGTTACCCAGAATTGGTACGCCCCGCTGCTGCCGGATCCTGCCGCGCCGACGCCGATCGCCGCCGCCAATTCACGCGCAAATTCTTCCACCTCGGCATAGCGCAAGGCCAGCCGGTGATCGGCTTTCCCGCCGGTTGCGGTCATACTGCTCTCGATCGCGTACAGCCGGTTCATGTCCAGCCGGTCGCCTTGGCGCCGCCGCGTTGCAAAATCGCGGGCGTAACGCGTGGATCCGCGGCCGCACGCGAGAAAATCCGCATCCAGCGCGACCACGACATCGGCGGTAGCGAGCTTGTAATACGTATGTACGGGTTTGCCGAAGACCATCTGCGCCGCTGCGCGTGCCGAATGCGGCCCCGCCGGATCGAACTGGTGCCATTTCGCCGCGGGAAATTTCTTGAGTACCGCCTGGAGCTGCGCTCCGAGCGTCGGCGACACAACCGTTTCGGTCAGAATGCGGAACCCTGCCCCGTGGCGCTCCTGAATCGGACCGATGGCTTGTTGCCAGGCAGACTGAAACGAATCCCAGTCCTGCGGAAGCCCCAAATGAATAATTTCTCTGGCGCGATCAGGATCGTACAGATCCATGAGGCAGGCCTGCGAGTGAACGCTGGTGGCTCCAAGGCTGGCCGGGTGATCCGGATTGCCCTCCACCTTGGTTGGCCTTCCCGTATGGCTCTCGACGATGACTCCTTCGGCGATGCCGTTTACCGGCGCTGCCGTCGCGTAATACTTCGGCCGGCCGGGGACCACGTTCTCCGGCGGATCGACGTACGGCATGATGGTCTCTTCCGGTTGCCGCGTGCACCCAGTGAGCCCGGCCAGTGCCATGGAACCGGCCATCAAGGAAAGAAAACGTCGCCGGCTGGCTCCGGAAAACTCAATGCCTTCTTCGGAAAAACCTTCTTCCTCGATTTCCTCGGTGTGCCCCTCGAACTCCTCCGATGTGCGCCACAGTCTTTGTGCCCGCCTTTGCGTTAGCGCTTCTATCGGAATTAGCTCGCGATTGGGCATGTTGTTCACCGGTGGCAGGTCGAGCAGCTCGTCAGGCTCTGGATGTGATATTCGCGAATCAATCGGTTTCCAAGCGCGATCTGGTTGGGAGGCGGCGTGTACTCCATCGAAAACACCTGATCTTCCGGCCGAACGTACCGCTCGGGATGGCGATGACAATTCAAACACCACTCCATGGTCAGCGGCGCAGCCTGCCACGTCAGCGCCATCTTGTCCACGCGCCCATGGCATGTCGTGCAGCCGATTCCGTGGTGCACGTGAACGCTGTGATCGAAATAGACGAACTCCGGCAAGTCGTTTACACGCGTCCACTCGATCGATTTGCCCGTGCGATAGCTCTCGCGTACCGGCTCCAGCATCGGACTAGTGGCCCACATCTGCGAGTGGCAGTTCATGCAGATCTTGGTTGCGGGGATATTGGCGAAGGACGAATTTTCGACAGTAGTGTGGCAGTACCGGCAATCGATGCCCAACCCGCCAACGTGATGCTCGTGACTGAAAGGCACCGGCTGTTCGCGCGGAACGTTCTGCATCATTTCGTAAGGCGAGCGCACGATTAAGTAGCCGAACCATAAAAGCGCGCAAAGCGCCGAGACGAGACCAAGAATGGTCATCCTCGAAAATGTATTCGCGCTTCGCGAAAAATATTGGGGCATCCGGGTCTTAGCCTGTGGGTGCAAACCCTCGGCTGCCACTCTTTATTCCGTTAGTTTCCGTGCGACTAAGAGGACTAATTCTAAGAGGGAATGTTTCTCGAACTCCGACTCGAAAAACTCCTTAATGTAAATCGGGAGTTACAGCGCAGCGCCGGGCTGAGTAACTTCCGCAGCTCCGTACCCGGCGCGCTGCTGGTGAAAAGAGGCGCGCGGATCGCGGGCCGATGCGGTGCCGATATGCTCAATACTCGATCGCATGAGCGCGGAGCCCAAGGTGCCGATCAGCCCAGCGGCAAGACGCCTGCTGCGGGTGCGGTGCGGCAGAAATCCAAGCACGAGACCTGCGCCGGTCAGCAGCATGGCGCCTCGCCAGAGCAGCCCGCCAATCCCGTGACGCAAAGGGCGTGCCACACGAGGCACAACGGCTGCCTGCCTCTCCATCACCACCGCGGCTACAAGTTCTGCCGCTTGCCCGACATTTCCGAACAGTTTCGTCAGCCGCCGCTCCTCCGCGTTTTCCACGGTAAGTTCGAACAAAGCTCCTACGCTCGACATGGCGGATGTTCCGAACAGGATCGGTAGCACCTTGCGGGAAGCCTGCCAGACGGGAACGGCGGTATTGCCGACCAGCACTCCTGTGTATGTTGCGAGTCCCGCTCCGAAGATGCCGGCCATGTAACCGCAGACGTACCCAATTCTTCCGAGCAGCCCCTTTCTGGGCCGGAGGAAGAACGCACCGAATGCTGTCGCGCTGGTTGCCATCAGTATCCAGGCGCCCATGTTCATCGCCGAAGTGGGACGGAACACGCGGAGCATGTTCAAAAATCGGGATGGCACTCCAAGGTCTTCGATCAAGAGTGCTCCGCTGAGCCCAGTGCCGATCATGCCGATAAAGTGGCAACGGCGAATCAACTGTTCCCGCGACGGGGAATGACCAATCTGCGCCGCAGCGCCCAACACAAGGGCAGCGCCTGTCAGCCCGCCGACATAGTAGTAAGCCGGAATGGCCCATTTCCAAACGGGTTCACTTAACAGAGGCCGGTCGTAGTAAGTCGGATCGTTCGGCTCAGGGTGCGGTAGCTTCTGCCAAAGCTCGGCCTCTTCGCGAAGATGCTTATCGACCGCCCCGGACGCCTCCTGGTCCGCGGCTTCGCCAATCAATCCCGCGACGTTCCGGTCGATGTCTCGTCCGTCCGTGTAAATCGGTTCGACCGATTTCTTGTAGCGAACGGTCGCGGTCCCGCTCATACGCGTTCCTTCCCGCCGAACAGCACGGCTCCCAGCGCCACCAGCGCCATCCCGGCGGCAGTCGCGGCCGCGGCAATCCATGGATCCTTGGCCTTTTTTGTCGGTACGCAGGGATCCGGCGGAAGATTGTAGATCTCCGGCTTATCCATAAGCAGGAAAAATGCGTTCAACCCCTCCGTCCCAGGCTGGCTTTCGGCGCTTTCGCCATAAAGATAAGCACTGTGATTACCGCGTTCGTGCAGTTCCTCAACGCGCTCTTTGGCGTGCTCGCGAAGCTGCTCAAGGTTGCCGAACTGAATCGATTCCGTGGGACAGGCCTTCGCACAGGCCGGAATCATATCTTCGCGGAGCCGGTCATAACACAGTGTGCATTTCCACGCCCGGCCGTCTTCTTCGCGACGATTGATTACGCCAAACGGGCAGCTCACAATGCAATATCCGCAGCCGTTGCAAACGTCCGGCTGCACATACACCGAGCCGTATTCGGTCCGGACAATCGCGCCGGTCGGGCAGCTCTCCAGGCATCCCGCCCGTGCGCAGTGCTTACAAACGTCGGACGAGAAGAGCCAGGAGAATGCTCCATCGTGTTGCGGCGTCAGCGGGACTGGCCTCTCAATGAACGCCACATGCCGCCACGTCGATGCCCCCAGATGGACGGTGTTGTCGTATGACATGCCAGTGAACAGGAACCCGTCATCGGGCAACTGATTCCATTGCTTGCACGCCACCTCGCATGCTTTGCAACCGATACAGAGACTGGTGTCTGTGAAGAACCCCTTGGTGTCGGCCACGGTTATTGATTTCCTTCCTTCATTTCTCCCGTCTTGTGACCGTGTTTCGTCTGGGGCTTATGGCGAACCTTCGGCAAATCGCGCTGACTTTCATTTCCAGGCAGTTTCTTAACGAACCGGCCGCTGGTGATGTATCGGCGTTCCTTGCTGGTGCGCCCAGGTTCAATATTCCCCGTGAATGCCTTCGATTCCTGGATCGATACGTTGGGGTCCGCGACGAACATGATCAGCTCGTTAGTACTGTCCCCACGAACAAGGCCTTTACTCGACCAGTGATACGGCAATCCAATTTGGTGAATGGTCCGGCCGTTAATCCGTAACGGCTGCATTCGGTTGGTGACCAGCACGCGAGCTTCGATTTCGGCGCGCAGCGTGCGGATGGTGGCCCAGCCGCCGTTCTTCAGGCCGCGTTCCCGGGCTAGCTCCGGCGAGACTTCGCAGAACATTTCCGGCTGCAGCTCCGATAGCCAGCTCAACCAACGGCTCATCCCTCCCGCGGTATGGTGCTCGGTCAAGCGATACGTCGTGAGGACATACGGAAAGCGCGGATCGTCATAGGGCTGATGATACGGATTGTCTTTCCGCTTCCATTCCATGCGCTCGGGATTGCATTGCTGGCCATAGAGAGGATTCTTGATGACGCTCTCTTGCGGTTCATAGTGCGTTGGCAGCGGACCATCGGCCAGACCGGTTGCCGCATAGATCCATCCCTTGCCATCCGCCTGCATGACGAACGGATCAATACCGGAGAGCGTTTCTTTTCCGCGAGCCTCTTTGGAGGGCCGGTACCACGGCGGGCGCTCCACGATGCAGTCCGGCGTGTCGTGGCCCACCCACTCCTTCTTCTGTTCATCCCACCAGACCAGCTTTTTACGGTCGGACCAGGGCCTTCCGTCGGGATCGGCTGAGGCTCGATTGTAAATAATGCGGCGGTTGTGCGGCCACGCCCAGGCCCACTCGGGCGCGATCCAGTTCTGTTCCCAATGCGGTTTCCGCCGGGCGGTCATGTTGACGCCATCGCGGTAACAACCGGAGTAGATCCAGCAACCGCAAGCAGTGGATCCGTCGTCCTTGAGCGACGTGAACCCCTCCACCGGTTTGCGGTCCGCCACGGTGTAACCGTTGATCTCCTTCAGCACAGCTTCGGCATCGGGCTCGTTCAAGGGGCCGTGAGTAGGATAGTTCCAGTTCAGGTCGCGAATCGGCCAATTTCGCGGCTGGTAATCCTCATTCCAATACAGCTTCTTCAGCCGCTGCCCCAGCTTGAAAATGAAATCGAGCTCGCTGCGGGTGCTTCCCTGGGGCTCAACCGCCTTGTGATGCCACTGCAGGAGTCTTTGCGTGTTGGTGAAGCTGCCGTCTTTCTCGGTGTGAGCGGCGGCCGGAAAGAAAAACACCTCCGTCTTTATGTCTCTCGTTTTCACTTCTCCGCGCTCGATTTCCGGCGCGTCACGCCAGAATTCAGCCGTTTCGATGAGCTGAAAATCCCGCACCACCAGCCAATCAAGCTGCCGGAGACCTTTGCGCTGGAGTGGACCGTTCATGGAGCCGGCGACCGGATTTTCGCCCATCACAAAGTAGCCTTTGACGGTGCCGTCAACCATATCCACCACGGTGTTCATGTGTGAGTGGTCGCCCGTCATGGTGGGAAGGTAGTCATAGCACCAGTCGTTGTCCTTTGTGGCGGCATCCCCGAACCACGCTCTCATGAGCGAGATGAAATACTTCGGGAATTCGCCCCACCAACCCGAGGGCGGAGTATTCAGGTGCAAGTAACTTTTCAGATCCTTGTCGTGCTTGGCGCGGGCCATGGGCAGGTAGCCGGGCAGAAGATTGTAGAGGGTGGGGATATCGGTTGATCCCTGAATGGACGCGTGCCCGCGAAGCGCCATCACGCCACCGCCGGGCCGGCCGATATTCCCAAGCAGCAACTGAATGATGGCGGCTGTGCGTATGTACTGCACGCCGACGGAATGCTGCGTCCAACCAACTGCGTACACAAAGGCACCGGTTTTCTCGCGGCCGGAATTCTGGCACAGCGTCTCCGCCACCTTCAGGAATAAGTGCTGCGGAATCCCACACACTTCCTCCACCATTTCCGGTGTGTAGCGCTGGTAATGCCTTTTCAGGATTTGGAAAACGCAACGCGGATGCTGCAGCGTCGGATCGGTATGCTCGGCTTGTATCGGTTCGCGCTGTTCCGGCTCACCTTTTTTCGCGGTTTCACCTTCGCGCATTCCCGCAGCCGCTTCCGGATCGACGCCCTCGTACATCCAGGTGCGCGAATTATACTTGCCTTTCTTCGTGTCCCATCCGCTGAACAGGCCATCCAGCTCTTCCGTATCCTTAAAATCCTTGCCGATGATGGCGGAAGCGTTCGTGTAGTTGACGACGTAATCCTTGAAATATCGCTCGGTTTCGAGGATGTGGCGAATGATGCCGCCGAGAAAAGCAATGTCGGATCCCGCGCGTATCGGGACGTGAATGTTCGCGACCGCGCTTGTCCGCGTGAATCGCGGATCCACGTGGATGACGGTTGCGCCGCGCTCCCGAGCTTGCATGACCCAGCGGAAAGCGACGGGGTGGCACTCGGCCATATTCGAGCCTTCGATAACGATGAAATCCGAGTTCACCAGGTCGCCTGGGAACGTGGTTGCACCGCCTCGCCCGAACGAGGTCCCCAAACTGGGGACCGTAGACGAGTGTCAAATACGAGCCTGATTTTCCACCTGGACGATGCCTAAAGCCGTGAAGAGTTTCTTGATCAGGTAATTCTCTTCGTTATCGAGGGTCGCGCCGCCCAAGTGCGCGATACCCATGGTCCGGCGGAGTGGCTCGCCTTTTTCGGTCTTATCTTCCCAGGTCTCGTCGCGTGTCTTCTTCACGCGTTCCGCGACCATGTCCATCGCCTTTTCGAGCGGAATCTTCTCCCACTCAGTGCCATAGGCGCGCCGATAGAGTACGTCCGTGACACGATGTGTTCCCGTGACCAACTGAAAAGTCGCCGCGCCCTTCGGGCACAAGCAGCCGTTAGAGAGCGGCGATGCCGGATCGCCTTCGATGTCGATTATCTTCTCGTCCTTGACGTATACCAATTGGGCGCAGCCGACGGCGCAGTAGGGGCACACGGATCCAACTACCCGGTCGGCTTTCTTCGTCCTGGCGATCAGCGATTCCGTGCGATTCGATCCGGCGGTCGCGACATCCAGCGCCAACAGATCGCCATTCTTAACCTGGCGTGCAACGGGCCAGTCAAAAGGGTTGAGGCTCTTGATTTCGGGCATCAAATCGTAGATGCTACGGAATCCGGAACTCGCTATCCGTCAAATTGCTAGGCGGCAGGCGAATGACTCTACAAGCCGGTGTCGGCTTTGTAGGGCTGATTCAGGATCGTCTGCACACTGGCCGGGAGTTTGTCCGCCTGGGCACACACAAAAGCTATGTCCCAGATCTGGCGATCGGATAATGTATTGCCGAAGCCCGGCATACCCGTCATCCGAATGCCGTTCTTTATCTTCCAATACGTTTCGCCGGGAGAATCGTCGGTCACGCCCTTGCCCTTTAGCAATAGGGGAGCCTTTGGAAATTCCCCGCTGCTGACGTCCGTTCTCACACCGTCTGGTAGCCCGTGGCACACAGCGCAATGTTCCCGGTAAAGGTGCGCTCCTGTTTGAAAATCCGCTTCAGCAGGTTGAAACGGCGCGTTCTTCGGCGCGCCCTTTTGAATGGCGGCGTGAAGGGCCATATTTGCATACATTCTTTCGAACGGCATGGGCGACGAACTCACCGCGACCGGTGCCCACCCAAGCCGGAAGTAGCAAAACACAGCCACGAATACCAGCAGAATCCCAACACCCACGCCAATAATGAGAAGTCTCATATCTCTCTACCGTACTAACGATACCCTGTGTCAAGCGGAGTCAATATTGCGTAGAAAGGTCATTGCTCTTTTACTAGTTATTCCGGTCACGCCTCTTTTGCTTCACGGTCAGGGCCAGTCCGCCCCAGACTCGCCTCTCACGATCAGTTTGCAAAATGCTCTGGAGCGTGCCAGGAAGTACGGCGCGCAGGTCGAAACCGCCAACATAGCTTTGCAACTGGCCAAGGAAGATCTGAAGCAGGCGAAAGCCGCCAAGCTTCCGAGCGCGAACGGTATGAACCAGTTCATCTACACGGAAGGGAATGGCACGCCTTCCGGAGTTTTTGTCGCGAACGACGGGGTTCACGTTTACAACGAGTGGCTCATGGGTCACGAAGATCTGTTTGCTTTGGCGCGTCGGGGTGAGGTTCGGCAGGCCCAAGCGGCTCAGGCGGTGGCCCGAGCCAAAGCCGATATCGCAGTGCGCGGTCTGAACGCGACCGTCGTTCAGGACTACTACGGCGTTGCAGATGCACAACGCAAACTGCAAAACGCGCAGACCAGTCTTGCTGAGGCGCAGCGTTTTCTGGACATCACGCAGAAACAGGAGCACGGCGGCGAGGCGGCCCACGCCGACGTCATCAAAGCGCAGATCCAGGCCCAGCAGCGGCAACGCGATCTTCAGGACGCCCAGCTCGCAATCGAAAAAGCCAAGGACACGCTGGCAGTCCTGATCTTCCCTAGCCTTCGTTCCGACTACACGATTGTTGACGACATGTCGCAACTTCCGGCGTTGCCGGCGCTGCCGGAAATTACGGCCCAGGCGCATAGCAACAGTCCCGATCTCCAAGCGGCAAAAGCAGGTTTGACTCAGGCGCAGGCCGGAGTGAGCATCTCGAAATATGCCTATCTGCCTTCGTTCGGACTTGACGTTTCCTACGGCATCGACGCCAACCAGTTCGCTGCGGAAACGAATTACCCGACCTTTGCTACCGGACGCAGCACCTTTCCGGCAACTCAGGTTCCGTATCGGCAGAATCTCGGCTATTCCGCGCAGGCGACCCTCAACATACCCCTTTGGGACTGGGGCTCGATCCACAGCAAGGTGAAACAAGCCTCGTTAAAAGAGCGCCAGGCGGAGATCGATTTTTCGCTTGCTCAAAGACAGTTGGAAGCGGAGCTGGCAACCAGCTATCAGGAGGCGCAGACCGCGCTGTCGCAGGTGGAGTCGCTGCGATCCTCGTCGGATCTGTCGGGCGAGAGTCTCCGGCTGACGATTCTTCGCTATCAAGCGGGCGAAGCGACCGCGCTCGAGGTTGTGGATGCGCAGACCACTGCCAGTCAGGCTCGTAACGCCTATGACGACGGATTGCTGCGATACCGCGTCGCTATGGCTACGCTGCAAACTTTGACGGGGACCTTCTAATTCATGCGAAAGATTCAGGTATGCGTGGCGCTTTCGTGCCTGGTATTAGCGGCATGCGGCAAGAAAGCTGCCGATGAGAGCGATGCCGAAGCGCAAGCTGTGACTCCGGTGCAGGTGGCAACCGCCCAGCGCGAAAACATCGCCCACACGGTCACGGTCGAAGCCATTCTTTATCCCGCGCACCAAGCCAATATCAATCCGAAAATCAGCGCCCCAGTGCAGAAATTCTACGCGCAGCGCGGGGCTCACGTTCATCAGGGTCAACTGCTGGCTACTCTCGAAGATCGCGATCTACGCGCCTCGGCGGACGAAAGCAAGCAACTGTACGAGCAGGCGCAGGCGAGTTACGAGAACACCAAAGCCGCCACCATGCCCGAGGATTTGACCAAAGCGCAGTCGGACGTTGCGGCATCGCGGCAGGCGCTCGATGCCGCTCAAAAAGTGTACGAGAGCAGGGAAGCGCTGTTTCGCGAGGGCGCTCTGGCGCGAAAATTGGTCGATGACGCGAGAGTCTCGCTGGCTCAGGCGCAAGCCCAGTTCGACACGGCGCAACAGCATCTAAACTCTCTCGAAACCGTGGGCCGGACGCAGCAATTGAAGGGCGCGCAAGCGCAAATGGATGCCGCTAAAGCTCACTACGCGAGCGCCGCGGCGCAGGTCGGCTACTCGGAAGTGCGCAGCCCGATTACCGGCGTGATCTCCGACAGGCCGTTATACGTGGGCGAGATGGCGAGCGCAGGATCGGCTCTCTTCACGATTGTCGATATTTCGCAGGTGGTTGCCAGAGCGAATGTGCCGGTGCATGAGGCTGCGTCCATCACAGTAGGCCGGCCCGCCACGATTACCGGGCCCGGCGCGCACTTGACCGGCAAAGTCACGGTCGTAAGTCCCGCGGTCGATCCCAATACGACAACGGTAGAGGTGTGGGTTCAGGCGCCCAATCCCGGCGAAAAGCTGAAACCCGGCGTTACGGTTCAGATGTCCGTCAATGTCGGCGAAATTCAAAATGCGGTAATCGTTCCAGTAGCGGCGCTCCTTTCGTCGGATGAAGGCGGAGACAAAGTCATGATTGCCGGTTCCGATGGGTTGGCTCATGAGAGTAAGGTCACCACGGGAGTCCGTCAAGGAGACGATGTTCAGATTTTGAGCGGAGTCAAACCCGGTGAGCAGGTCGTGGTTCAAGGCGGGCTCGGTCTCGATGATAAAGCGAAGATCAAGATTGAGAAACCGGGCGAAGACGAGACCTCCGGCAAGGGTGAAGCCGGCGACACTGGCGCGAAGGACGAAAAGTGAGGGGCGCAGCCACTATCGAGAATCCGCCCGTGCTTGCCGAGGAAGCGGAACACTGGACCGGCCGTTATCTCAAATCGATTATTTTCATCATTGCCGCCCTGGCAGCCTTCGGCGTGTATCTCGTCTTTACGATTCCGATAGCGGTTTTTCCTTCCACTAACTTTCCTCGCATTGTCGTGGGCATAGACAACGGCGTGATGCCGATCGAGCAGATGCAGGTCACGGTTACCCGTCCTATCGAGGAGGCGGTGAACTCTGTGCCAGGGTTGGATCATGTTGTCTCGATTACCAGCCGGGGCCAAGCGGAAGTCGATTTGTTTTTCAGCTGGAACGTCGATATGTTCCGCACGCTTCAATATGTGAACGCCGCGGCCGCCAGCGTTCAGACCACGCTTCCCCCGACGGCGAAAATCACCGTCAACCGCCTCACCTTCGCCGCATTCCCGATCATGGGCTACAGCCTTACCTCCTCTTCGGTGTCACAGACGAGGCTTTGGGAACTGGCGACCTACACCCTGAAACCGCAGATCAATCGGCTCCCCGGTGCTTCAATGGTGGTCGTTCAGGGTGGCCAGGAACCCGAATTTCTCATCCAACCGGACCCGGAAAAGCTGGTCGAGTCACAAATCACCGTACCGACTCTGCTTGATGCATTCTCAAAAAGTAATCTGATCGATTCACCCGGCCTCCTTCAACGTAATCATCAGCTCGTACTAACTCTCGTCAGCGGCCAGGCCCAAAGCGTGTCCGATATCGGCGATATGATTGCGAAGTCCGTAACTTCTGGAAGCCCCGTTCACGTCCGCGATGTCGCGAGCGTGGGGCAATCGGTTAAGCCGGTCTACACAATCGTCACCGCAAACGGCCAGCCCGCCGTGCTCCTGAATATCTTTCGTCAGCCGGACAGCAATACCGTCGCCGTGGCCGACGAGGTGCACACGGAGATGGATCAGTTGAAGCGCTCGCTGCCGGCCGGCATCAACATCAGCAGCTTCTATGATCAATCGGAACTGGTCAGCGCCTCGATCACAAGCGTGCGGGATGCTATCGTGATCGGACTCATTCTGGCCGCTGCAGTCCTGGTTCTTTTTCTGCGGGATTGGGGAACGTCCGTCGTGGCCGGTCTTGTCATTCCGGCAACTATCGCGGTTACGTTCATAGCGTTGCGGCTACTGGGCGAGAGCTTCAACCTGATGACGCTCGGCGGGTTGGCGGCCGCCGTGGGTCTCGTGATCGACGACGCGATTGTGGTGGTCGAGAACATAGTGATGCATCGCGACGCGGGCCAGACCCGTTCCCAGGCCATTCGCAGCGCGCTGCAAGAGATCAAGAAGCCGCTAGTCGGTTCTACGGTCACTCCCATCGTGGTATTTCTTCCGCTAATCGCCGTCACCGGCGTCACCGGAGTTTTCTTTCGCGCGCTCGCGGTAACCGTGGCCGTCGCGCTGCTGACCTCCTTGGGACTTGCGCTTACCTGGACACCGGCGCTCAGCTATCTCCTGGTTCATTCGCGAGGCAAGAAAGAACACTCCGAGATCGCTACTACCGGGTTCATGGGCCGGGTCACGCGCGCCTACGAGCGCCTGATCAAGATAGCTCTCAAATTTCCCTGGGGTCTGGTGGTCGTCTGCCTGTTGCTGATCGTAGTCTCTTATTTCTGCTATAAATCCCTTGGCAGCGACCTGCTCCCAGCCATGGATGAAGGGGGCTTCGTGTTGGATTATCTGATGCCGGCCGGCGCTTCTCTAACGGATACAAACCGCGTCCTGATCGGCGTGGAGAACCTGCTGCGTACTATTCCAGAAGTGGAAAGCACTTCCCGCCGCACCGGCTTGCAACTTGGCTTGGCGACGGTGACGGAGGCGAACACCGGTGATATTTCAGTCAAGCTGAAATCCAAACGGAGCCGCGGCATCGATGAGGTTATCGCCGATGTTCGAGACAGAGTAAACAAAGCGTATCCACAACTCGACACAGATTTTACACAGCTCCTGCAAGATCAGATTGGCGATCTCACGAGTTCGCCCGACCCGATAGAAATTAAGCTCTTCAGCCCAAACATCGGCCTTCTGCAGCAATGGGCGCCACGCGTGGCGAACGCCATAAAAACCATTCCGGCTGTTAAGGACTTGAAAAATGGCATCGACGATACAATCAGCGGCCCGGCCATTACTTTTAATGTGGATCAGACTACCGCTGCCCGGGCCGGATTTACGCCCCAGGAGCTTGAGCTCGATACCAGCGCCATCCTGGACGGCGAGCCAGCCACCGTTCCCATCGTGATGAACGCTCGCGCCTACACCGTTCGCGTTCGCTTTCCGGAAGCAAATAGAGCATCGCTCGATAGCATTCGCAACACGCTTTTGATCAGCGGCACCGGACGGGTTGCGACGCTGGGCACGCTCTCCACAGTGCAGGAGAATCCGGGCGAGCTGGAAGTTCACCGGGAGAACTTGCAGCGGTATGTAGCGGTAACGGCGCGCTTGGAAGGGATGAGTCTCGGAACGGGAGTAGCTGCTGTTCAGAAGAAAGTGGCCGCCCTTCATCTACCCTCGGCCATTCGTGTCGTGTATGGCGGCCTTTACGCAACACAGCAGCAATCGTTTCACGATCTGGTTTTTGTGCTGGGAGCCGCTATCGTTCTAGTGTTCATAGTTTTATTAGTGGAGTTCGGAGGTTTCGCGGCGCCTATCGCCATCTTGTCCTCAGCCCTGCTCTCCACATCCGGCGTCTTCTTCGCGCTTTTTGTGACTGGAACCACCTTCAATCTGTCCTCGTTCATGGGGCTGATCATGGTCGTCGGGATCGTGGCTAAGAACGGCATCTTGCTGCTGGACGCCGATCAGAAGTATCGCGCGGAAGGCTCGTCTCCTCGCGACGCGATGATCAAAGCAGGCGAAAGACGTCTGCGGCCAATCATGATGACGGCCCTGGCCGCCATGGCCGGAATGATTCCTCTAGCTCTGGCGCTTGGCGCCGGTTCTCAAATGCTTCAGCCGCTGGCGATCGCGGTGATCGGCGGGATTCTCGCTTCCATGCTGCTGTCGCTGATCGTTACGCCGACTGTGCATTACTTACTGGCCCGGGATTGATCTCGCGTTATTTAATTCGAGCGCACAGGATAAGGACGATTCATGAGACCTTGCCACACGATGCGGTTGAACAGATCCGCATCAACGTGGTCTTCCTGAGTGAAATCGAAACCTTGCGTTTTCTTTGCCCAGTAGCGGGAATCATGCGAGATTTTCACCGGAGCGGCGGATTCGGCGGCGCGGCGAGCGGCCTTCGATAGCGGCAGTTCAGTCTTGGCCAGAACGGACGAAGGCCTTGCATTGAAGTTCCAATCGGCCTGGTGTAAATCGAAAACATCTGTCATGGGCGCGGCGGTCGCGGTGTTGAGATTTAAATGTTCGAGGCCCAATACGTCCTCAATCGTGCGCACCAGGCTGACTGTCGTATAGAAAGTAGACACGACGGCGCCTTGTTTGATATATGGCCCTACCACGTACGCAGTTGTGCGGTGCGCGTCCACATGATCCGGACCGTCTTGCGAGTCGTCTTCAATCACGAAGATCAGCGTGTCTTTGCCGAAAGGGCTGTGCGCGACGCGATCGATCAGGCGGCCGGTCGCGTAGTCGTTGTCGGCCTGCTGAGTTTCCGGCGTATTTACCTTCGAAATTGCCTCGGCGAAATTTCCCATGTGGTCTTCCTGCAATTGCACGATCTCGAAGGACGGAAGATCGCCTCTCGATACATATCCTTCAAATTCGCGCTCCCATTCCGCTTCGCGATAAAAGTCAGGGTAACCTGGATCAAAACCGCGGAAATAGGGGTCGCCAAACTTGTACAGCTCCGGATTCGCCGGGCGTGACACGACAACATGCGACTTGAACGGATAGGGCTCACGGGGAGCATCCAGCACCGTGTCGCTCATACAACCGTATTCGCGAAAGGTCAGACCCGCCCGCAAAACTGCATCCCAGATATAGCCTTTCTCTTCTGGAGTGCCTCTGGGCCCGTCCGGAGCTGCAACATTGATCGCGCCGGGTAATAGATCGGGATCGTCTGGTGTTTTTGGATTGGCCTTTTTCCGTTCGGCTAAGGTAGCAAGGCCGACGTTGATATCCCGGTTCAGCCCTTCATATTCGTAGTTAGTGCCGCGATCCGCATAATTCAAAACAACCGCTTTCTCTCCATAATCGGATTCTCGCCCGGAAGTGCTCCAAGGCCAACCATCGCCACTTACTTCTCCCGAGTTATAGAAGTTATCCAAATCCACGAACTGCCGGGCAACCTTGTGAAAGTTGGGCGTGATCGCGTCGCCAAACTCAGTAAGAGAGGGATCGCCATTCCCACGGCCCAGATCGCCGAGGATCTGATCGTAAGTGCGATTTTCCTTGATGATATAGATGACGTGCTTAATGCGTTTCCGCAGAGCCGTCATAATTTGTTCGTCGCGTTGATTCGGAGGAAGTGTGAACCCGTTGTTGCGCGCGACGAGTTCGGTCAGACGCGCAAGGGTAGCTCGATCGGGAATCGGAATTGTCAACAGGCCGGCTTTCTCCAATTGATAGACATATTGATTTCTCGAATTCACGATCGCCGCCGGCCCCGGCTTCATGTCTCGCGTCCGCTCCATGCGAGCGTGCAACTGCGGATTCGGACCTGGAACAGTTTTGCTGTTGACGACGTACAGCATGCGGTTATCGGCACTCGCACTGAGGGCAGTCGGAAACCAGGCAGTTGGAAGAAGGCCGGTAACGGCGGATGGATTGTCCTTATTTCCGAGCTGAATGATAGCGACAGAATTGGATCCGCCGTTGGTTACATAGAGCGTATTCTCATCGGGCGATAGCGCCAAGGCATTTGGCCCGCTGCCGGTGTATCGCCGATCCGCTTTCAGGAGCGCGGGTGGCGCTGTCGTCGCGATGTTTTCGATGATTCTGTTCGCGGCAGTGTCGATGACTGTGACGGCATCGCTGTTGTCGCACGCGACGAACAGGCGTGAGCCGTCGCGATTCAGAATCATTTTGCTGGGATTACCCGTCACCTTGATCCGCGCTTGTATCGCCGGGGTTGATCCGAGGCGAAGCGCGGCGATTTCGCGATCTCGTACGCAAGAGACATACGCGGCCTCATTTCCGCGAATCGCGATCCAGAATGGATACTCGCCGCCGGGAATACCGCGGTCGCGGGGATTGATCTTGCCGGGCCGCAGATCCAGTTCAAAAGTTACCCGCCGTGACGGTAAGTCGATGAACGAGACGGAATCGTTGTAGACGTTCGCGACCAGCAGAGTTCTGCCATCGTGCGTAACTGCGAGACCGCCTGCGGCCAATGGTTCCTTGCCGGGCACGAATCCCAAACCTGATGCGTGGCCCAGTCTGATCGGCCTCCCGTCCTCTCTCCAGGTGCGATTCGAAAGCGAGTACGTATGAACGCAATCGTCCTTTCCTCCTGAAACGAAGAAATGCTTCCCGTCCGGCGCGAATGCAATCCCAGCAAACGTGTCGGCTACCTGAAGGGCCTGCTGCTTCTTGGGAGCGCCGGCGGAAATATCATAGATGAATACGTACTCGTTCGAGGCGCTTGGGATCGGCTTACCGTTGGAACCGTTCACGCGATTGTAACCGCTCGTAAGAACCAGAAGCGTTTTCCCGTCGGGGCTGATCACCGTGCTCATCGCCTGTCCGGCGAGATAGTGAGGAAAGGCCGGCAGATTCGGATTGAGCGGTTCCATCGTAGCTCCGGGCGTTGCCAGCGGCGTAATGCGCTTCCCGGTTGGCAGCAACACCGAAGAGGCATTCGATTGGCTGAGAATGACGGGCGTGAGAACAGCGAAACCGCAGCAGACAGCGATAGCAAAACTGAGGTGAGCGATACGCCTAGTAAATCGCGCGCCCGATGAGCACAAGTCCAGAAGCATAAGCGATGAACATAATCGTAACCAGGAGATTCGTGCGGGGCGGAGAATTACGAAACTCACGCCAGACGAAGACGCCCCAAAGAGCGGCCACAAGAGTTGCTCCCTGGCCGAGCGCATAGGAAATGGCCGGGCCGGCCACACCGGAAGCAATTACGTTAAGACCAAGAGCAATCATCCAGATGAAGCCGCCAATGATTCCAGGCATGTGACGGCTGGCCGGAGCGGCCCGATAATCCGAAAAACGCGAACCGCGCGAGCGCATAAACCAGCCATTGAATGGAATGCTGCTGATGAGAACTCCGAAGCCAAAGAAGAGAATCGCTACATAGGGCGTGAGTGCTCCCGGCTGGATAGGTTGCTGATTGAAGTTGGGCGAGATGGCGCGCATCAATTGGGGATAGAAGAACCCCATCAGCAGACCCGCGGCGATCGCCCATAGCAGACCGGATGTCTTTCGGGAGTGGCCCTCCTTTGGAAGGCGAGCATGCGCAACGGCGGAAACGACGATCGCTACCAGAACGGAAACAACTCCGCAAAAGAGCAGCGTTGGGTTCCCCTTTGGCTGTTGCACGTAACTGGCGGCGGTTCCGATCACGAGTGCCAAGCCGATGCCCACTGGAAAAGCGACAGCCATTCCGGCAGAATCGATAGCGGCCACCAGAAGGATATTGGCCAGGTTGAACAGCACGCCGCTACCAATAGCGCGGCCGATTGCCGAACCCGAAGCCGCCTGGAGGTTCGCGGTCGAGGGCATCCCAGCAGCGCCAATACACGCCGAACGTGAAACAGAAAATCACGCCCATAATGGCGACGCCAATTGCGTAATCCCAGTAAAAGAGCTCGAACGGCCAACGCTCACGCCCAGCAAGTTTTTGTGTGTTCGCCCACGAGCCCCAGCCAATCATCGTAAGGATGCAGAGGAGAATCGCGAGCCCTGAGCTGTTGACGGTAATCATTGTTGGCGGCTTGTTGAAACCAGGAACTGATCTACTTCGGATCGATTCGGCATGGAAGTGAGCGCGCCATTTCGGGTGACGGACAGAGCCGCCGCGGCGTTTGCAAAATGCGCCGCATCGCGCAACGCTTCTCCTTCTCGGAGCGCGACCGCGAAGGCTCCGTTGAACGCGTCTCCGGCGGCTGTGGTATCAACCGCCGCTACTCGGAAACCGGGCGCAATGAAGCACTGGTCTGGTCCTGCGATGAAGCAGCCCCGCTCGCCCATCTTGACGACGACAGTTTCTGCCCCTCGGGCCCGCAATTTATGTGCTGCCAGCTCCGCCTGCGACATATCTTCGATAGCTGTGGAGGTTCCGATGAGCAGCGCTGCTTCAGTCTGGTTTGGAGTCAGTATCCGAACTGACCGCAGCAGATCGTCGGATAGATCGCAGACCGGAGCGGGATCAAGCATAGTGACGACACCTTTCCCATGAGCTATCCGCATCGCTTCCGCCACGGACTCCGTAGGAATCTCGAGTTGGCATAACAGGAAATCGCCGGGCGCGAGAGACTCGACGGCTCGCTGCGACAATCGCGCCCGATACCGCGGCATTTGCTCCCGGAGAGATAACGATCCTGTTCTCACCATTCGGCAGAACAAAAATGATGGCGCTGCCCGAAGCCGATTCGGCAGTTTGAACCATAGAGGTGTCTACGCCGGCGCCCTGCAATTCGCGCAAGAGGCGGCCGCCGAAGACGTCGTTTCCGACCATCCCTGCCATCTGAACCTGGCCGCCGAGCAGCGCCGCCGCGCAGGCCTGATTCGCTCCTTTCCCGCCTACGAAAATGTGGAGGTCTGTGCCCCGAATGGTCTCCCCAGCTTCGGGAATGCGCGAAACCGGTTGAACAAGATCGATGTTGAGACTGCCCAGCACAACGATCTTCTTGCCCGGCGGCTCATTGTACGTCCCTTGCACATCGAAACCCAACAGTCCCCGCCCGATCGTAACTGGGCGCCATCAGCAACAGTTTCCCGTGCTGGTCGTTGCGATACGCTTGCGGGAAATACCAGATGGACCCCTGCGGCTGGTAGTAGCTGCCGCCGCGAAGAATAGCGGCCCGCGTATGATCGTCCAGATACTCGTCGGTCCACTGCCAAACGTTGCCTACCATGTCCATTACCCCGAACGGGCTTGCACCGGCTGCATGTGCATCGACATTATCGGGTCCCCGTAACATACGGCTCGGATCCGGTATCGGCACCGCGCTTGGCTCCCAAGTTTCGCCCCAGGGATAGGCACGATGATCCAGTCCTTCGGCCGCAAACTGCCATTCCCATTCATGTGGGAGCCGCCTTCCTTCCCAGCTTGCATAAGCGCGCGCATCTTCAATCGAGACCCAGGTGACGGGTTTATCGGACCAGCCGTCTGGATAGGATCCGTCGCGCCAATCACGAAGAAAATTCAGGCTGTCTGTTGGGCGATAGTGCGTCGCATCGAGAAATCTTTTGAACTGTGCATTCGTCACCGGATACTTGTCCATGTAAAACGGCTTGATCTCCATTCGGTGGTCGTGAAAGCGCCGGGGCATGTCCTCCCACGGGTACTGAACGTCCACTCCGATGTCATTGTCGCCTTCGATCTCAATTCCATGCACCTTAAAAACGTAGTCGCCGCCGGGGATCTTAATCATTCCATCGGGCGCTTGCGACGCAGGCTTCGTTGAAGAGACGGCCACCACTTGCTGAGATATCGGTTTCCATTCGTGCGAGTAGCTTGCAAGAGGACGTGCAGTCATGGTCTTCATTTCAGCCATGAGTTTCTGAATGCCAACAGCCGGCTCACCGCGCAAAGCGAGAATGGCTCCGAACCCGTGCGCTTCAATCGGAAACGAGAGCGAAGTTTCGCTACTCTCGCGCTTGGGTTTGATCTCGACGCCATGATAGAGATCGAAAAATCGCGTGTCGTTCTCGAACGGAACCGAGAGTTGCGGTCCATCGACATCATATTCGTTGCGGTTGACAATGGTCCAGAGCGTCTCGCCGCCAAGTGGCCAACGGCTTGCGAAAACGCCAAAGCGCCGCATCGGATACAGCGGCTGCCAGTCTTGGCTGGTGAGGAATGATGTCGACGGAGCGCTCGATTGTAGCCATGCGGCGAGTCGCCTCGCCATCGCGAGGGGTGATGCCGTTCCAGATGCCCCAAATGTTTTCCCAACTTTCCCAGCCGACGCCGTTGAAGAACGCGAACTGAAGATCGTTCGTCTTGTCACGGTTCCAGCGGTCGGAGATGTTGACCATGTGCCGCGGCTCCAGCCATTTGAAACGGTCTACTTCTGGCGCGAACGGGAATTTATATTGACCCCAGGTGAGAACGTTCCACGCCAGAGCCTTCGTCGGCCGGACTTCCTTCGGGCTCGAATGCAAGAGCATGACCAGAGGCTTCGGCGGCGAGCGAAAACGCGAGCGGCACGCCGTCTTGCGTATCGCCGTTTATGCCATCCGCGTCGATTTCTTTCATGATCTGCGCGATAGCTTCCGGCCACGGCTTACCCGGATCACGCGTCCCCTGGTCCCACATCATCATCGGAAATAAAACGCGAACGCCGCGGCGATGAAAGGCGGCGATCATCTGTTTAACGCCGGCAAGGCCTCCGGGCATGCAGCGGATCATATCGTGCTGGTTGCGATTGTCGATGCCCATATTCGGATACGTGGGCCATATCAACACTGAGTCGATCCCGCCATATCTCGTTTGCAAATCGTCCAGATAGCGATCCACGGTGTACTTGCCCGCAACGGGATCATAAAGATAACGGTCTTGAACCATCATTTGCGGCTGAATGAAGCTGGATTGCGTCCATTTCAGCGCGGGCATCTCATATCGCGAACCGCTGTAGCCGACGCGGATCTTGCGCTCGGATCGCCAGTGAGTGATGTCCTTCAGCCAGTCCGAATAATCATCTGGGGTGCACGCCTTGGATGCGCTGAGCCAAAGACCGCCCGTTGATACACAGTCCGGCGGAGGAATCTGCTGGCCCTTAGGAGCGTAACGCGTATCTTGCGCAACCAAGAGCCCGCTGAAGCAGGCGGTGAAAGCGGCAGCGCAAATTAGCGTCGTGCGACGGGAAGCTACCAAGCAAATCATATGCCTACGCCGAGCTTTATGCATCTCTTATCAGGAACCTTCGCATCGAGGCAATCTCAGCCTCAAGCGCGCAATCGAAGTCGCTGGTTGAAGGGCGATTGCCGATGAAGCCAAGCTGCACATCCAGGCAACCCTCCTTACGTGCGACGTTAGCCCAACCGATTACGGAATCTGCCCAGAGTAGCGGCATCGCATAGTAGCCCATTTTGCGTTTGGATGGCGGCGTGTACGCCTCAAATCGATAAGGCCAGCCCCACAAATGTTCGAAGCGGCGGCGATCCCAAACGAGGGGATCGAATGGTGCAAGAAAGCGAACCGCCCGCGGTGGCTCGAATCCGACAAGTCCTCCGCCAGGCCATAAATAAGTGATGCCGTCGATTTCCGCCGACTCGAGCTCTCCGGTCTTCAAGAGAGAAGGAATCAGCGTGGGCTTGCGCGCCAGGCCGGGGACCGAATACTTCAGGCGGCGGAGCGTTTCGCGCAGACTCCGCTCGGGAACCGGAGCCAGAATACGCGCGACAAGTAGCACCAGACCCTTCCAGCGCTCAGCTCGCTGAGAGCGGCTCAGGACGAAGCGGAGCTGGCTCGTAGACACGGATACCGTTATCCCGGCGCGCGATTCGGAGCAGTCCACGGAAGTGCAGACCTTCGAGCGTGCGCGTGGTTCGCTTGGAGTAGCCGCCCCACGCGTTTACCTGCCGCTCGCGCCCGAGATGCGCCTCCAGCTCGCGCGGATGTATCTGGTTGTGCGAGGCCACCAGATCGAAAACGCGCCGGTCCAGTTTGGTCAAAGCGCGTGTGTCGCGGGGGTGCAGCAATTGCCAGTTTCCGCGGGGCAGAAAACCGTAGGCGTACAGAAAGTCTTCTTCAATGTCGAGCGAAGGATAGTGGCGTTCCAGGTCTCCGGCGCAATATTGCCGGACGCGATGGCGAAGGATCAGATCCTGCGCGCGGGCCGGCGAACGGATCGGGTCGGCCTGCACGAAGCCAAGCCGGTCAATAGCTTGACTCAGCGATCTGGGCGGAAAAAGAGAACGGCGAATCGCGTCTGCACGAAGGCGCTCCAAGGTCATTCGCAGGTAATTCTCAATCGTTGGCAGAGTACCACGTACAAATCGCGGAAGTAGTATGGGAGAGCAAGTCATGAACACTGAATTTCCTAGACGACACTTCCTGAAATCCGCCGCCGCCGGCACTCTGTTCGCATCGAAAGGCATTCTGCTGGAACAGCCCGCCTTTGGGCAAAGTGATAAACCGGTTGCCGCCAGCGATCGCGTGCGATTCGGGATTGTTGGCATCGGAATGGAAGGATCGGGCGTCTTGGAAACGGCGATTTCGATTCCCGGAATGGAGTGCGTCGGAGCGGCTGACCTCTACGATGGCCGTCATACCCTGGCCAGGCAGATCACTGGCAATCCCAAGCTGCCGGCGTCAAGAAATTATAAGGAGTTGCTGGATCGCAAGGATATCGATTGCATCTTGGCCGCGGTGCCGGATCATTGGCACATGCGCGTGGTAGTCGATTCCTGCAATGCGGGGAAAGATATCTACTGTGAAAAACCGATGTCCCACACCATCCCGCAGGGGTTCGAGATGGTGGACGCCGCGCACAAGAACAACCGCATTGTGCAGATTGGTTCTCAACGCGTCAGCTCTGCGCTCTGCAGGAAGGCGCACGAGATGTATCACCAGGGCGCGATTGGCGATATCGAGATGGTTGAGCTTAGCTTGGGACGCAACAGTCCGACGGGCGCATGGGAATATCCGCCGCCGTTCGATCTTTCGCCGGAAAATCTGGATTGGGACACTTGGCTGAACGATGCGCCGAAAATTCCCTTCAATCCAAAACGATTTGCGCGCTGGCGCTGCTGGCGGGAGTACGGCACCGGCGTCGCCGGCGATCTGATGGTCCACCTTCTGAGCGGAATGCAGTACACGCTCGGATGGAACGAAGCGCCCCGCTCCGCATCCACGCTGGGCGGCATTTTCCGTTGGAAAGACGGGCGCAATATGCCGGATCTGCAATGCGTGCTGTTCGATTATCACGGCATTCCGGTATACGTTCGACTGGGTCTGGGAGCGGAGACGCCGGAAATGGCCCGCTTTATGGGTCCAAAGGGAGTTATGGAAACCAGCGGCACTTATATACGGTATCTGCCGCAGGCTGGCGTGGATACATCGCCAAGTTACTACTCTGGAAGCTTCCCGCGCGAGATGCGCGAAAAATACGTCACCGAGTGGCACGCGGAACACGACCCGGTGCCCGGACATGAGCCGATCGACGATCAGGCGCTTTACAAAGGCGATGATTGGGACGATCTAAAGCCGCACCTCTGGACATTTTTCCAATCGGTGAAGAGCCGGAAGCCGGTCACAGAAGATGCCGTATTTGGGAATCACGCCGCCATCGCGTGCCATATGGCGAATGAATCCTACTTCCGGAAAGCGCCCGTGTATTTTGATCCGGAGGCGAAGAATCTCCGGAGCTGATCAGCTCTGCTTCGTCTTCCACAGGATCTGCCGCAGCATCCCGAGCCAGGCTTCCGTATCGGAAGCGGGCAGACCAAGACGGCGGATCAGACGGCGAATCTTGAGTTCGCTTGATGTCGATGTGCGCTGATTGACGTAACCAGAGCGGTTCAGAATTTCAAATAGCAGCAGTGTAATTTGCTCATACTCATTCGAACTCGCCCGCTCCGGCGCGGCAAACCGTTTCTCAGCAGCACTATTGTCGCGGCGTAGCTCGTATAGACAGATGCTGACTGCCTGGCCAAGATTCATGGAACCGTGTTCTTCGCGAGTGGGAATGCGCAGAAGCCAGTGGCAATGACTCATGTCCTCATTGGAGAGGCCGAATTTCTCGCTTCCGAAGAGCAGGGCAGCCGGCGAAGTTTGCAATTGATCCCGTAGCAGCGGTCCCGCGGCTTCCAGGCGATGCAACGGAACGTGAAGGTCGCGATGACCTGCCGCCGTCGTGCCCGCAACCAACCGGCAATCGGCGATCGCCTCCGCAACGGAATCGAACACTTGCGCTTGTTCCAGAATGTAGTGCGCGCGTACGGCGGATCGGGCTTCTCTAAATGCAACATCGTACGGTTTCACCAGCCGTAATCGCGTGAACCCAAAATTGCTCATCGCGCGTGCAGCCGCGCCGATATTGAGTGGATTGCGCGGCGAGACTAAGACGACGCGCAGCGAGTCCAGGCCAGATTCTGTCTTCGCTTCGCTGAAATTCGCGAGCTCATCCACACCTACTGCTCCAGGTACGTGTAGCCCTGCAGACCTTCCTCGTAGAACTTGAGCAGGCGTCCGGATTCTTCGTAGCCGATTCGCTGCTCGCGAACCGCGCGCTCCACATCTTTTCGGAAGTCATCCAGTAATGTCTGCGAGTTGTACTGCACATACGCGAGCACTTCCCGAACCGTGTCGCCCTGAACCACCGTATCCAGAACCACGTCGCCGTTCTCATCCAGACTTACGTGAACGGCGTTTGTGTCGCCGAATAAATTGTGCAGATCGCCCAAGATCTCCTGATAGGCGCCAAGCAGAAACGCGCCTAGGACGTAGGAGTCGCCATTGAAGGGGTGGAGCGGCAGGGTTTTTTTAACGTCCCGCCGATCGATAAATTGATCCACTTTCCCGTCGGAATCGCAGGAAATGTCGCCGAGGACTGCGTGCCTCGTCGGCGCCTCTTCGAGACGATGAATCGGCATGATCGGAAAAAGCTGCTTGACTGCCCAGCTATCCGGCATGCTTTGAAAGAGCGAAAAATTGCAGAAGTAAGTATCCGAGAGCATGCTGTTGAGTGCTTCCAGCTCTTCTGGAAAATACTCGAGTTCGCCCGCCAGCTTAAGCGTCTTGCGGCAGATTGCCCAATAGAAATTTTCGGCCAGACTTCTTTGATCGAGCGTGAGATACCCAAGACTGAAGAGATTCAGTGCGGAGTCCAGCGCTTGCTGCGCGTCGTGATGACCCTCGAGCAGATTTCTCTTATTGATAGATCGGTAGGTCTCGGCGAGATCGACCAATGGCTGCTCGGATTCTTCGGGGATCGTGGCGGGAACGTCTTCCTCGCCGAAACCGCTGACGCCCAGTACGTTGAACACCAGCATGCTGTGATACGCGGCCACAGCGCGGCCGCTTTCTGTAATGATCGTTGGATGCGGGACCTCCGCCTCATCGCAGATATTCTGAATGTGATAAACGACGTCTCGCGCATACTCTTCGAGCGTATAGTTCACGCTGGATTCGAAATCGGTTTGCGAGCCGTCGTAATCCACGCCTAGACCGCCCCCTACATCTAAGTAGGTAAGCCCAGTGCCCAGCCGCTTGAGATCGACATAGATCCGGGCCGCCTCTATGACCGCCCCCTTGATCTGACGAATGTTGGTAATTTGACTGCCAAGATGGAAGTGAAGCAGCTTCAGGCTTTGCTCCATTTCGCGCTGTTTCAGGAATTCGACGGCTTTGAGAGCTTCGCTGACAGTAAGCCCAAACTTCGATCGATAGCCACCGGACGATTTCCAACGGCCCGAGCCGCGGCTCGCCAGCTTCACGCGCAAGCCGATGGTCGGTTTCACTCCCACTTCCTGCGCGTGTCTTGCGATCAGCTCGAGTTCGGTGAACTTTTCCACGACCGGAGTAATGTTGCGGCCGATTTTCTTGGCGAGCATGACCATCTCGATGTACTCGTCATCTTTAAAGCCATTGCAAATAATCGGTGTGTCGTTATCGGCGATAGCGAGAACGGCCAGCAACTCGGGTTTGGAACCCGCCTCTAAGCCGAACTGATAGACCCGCCCGAAGTTGAAAACTTCTTCCACCACCTGCCGCTGCTGATTGACTTTGATTGGATAAACGCAGCAGTAACCGCCCTGATAACCGTGTTCGCGGATGGAGTTGTCAAAGGCCTGATGCATTTCTTCCAGCCGGTGTTTGATGATGCCGGCGAACCGGATCAGGATGGGCAGCGAAATCCCTCGCCATTGCAGAGTATCGACGAGCTGTTTCAAATCGATACTGCGAGTGCTTTCCTTGGTGGGATGTACGAAAAGATGGCCATTCTCGCCAACGGAGAAGTAGCCTTTGCCCCAACTGGCGACATCGTAGAGTTCAGCGGCGTCGGTTGTGGTCCAACGATCGGCGGGCTCGCGAACGGGCGCAGCCACCGCGGCGACTTTTGTGTTCAGGGAACTACTCCTTAGATTTAGATATGGTCTCGCGGCCAAAACGGGCGAGTAGCACGTCCGCCTCAATTAAATCACGGGAACATACCGCGCGAAAGTAAATTTGCAAATACAGGCCCGGGCTGCCCCGGACGCCGCTTTCTGTCCTTGCAGTGAATTCACTTACTACCGCAATTTGCCGTCTGTCTAGGCGTTTTGCTTAGTACGGCAACCCCTCTTCAACCGCCGCCCTAGGGCAGATTTTTTAAAGCCTTCTCACACTCAAGTCGATAGAAAGTCAGAGCGTGCTCGCCGCATGGCAATAGAAGCTACATCAATTGGGGATTCATCTTTGCCAAACCAGAGCTGCAACTCATCCAGCATGCCGGAAGAGGTTGAAAACGGCAGCGGCCGCGGAAAAATCCTGGTTGTAGATGCGAACTCCTCCAACCGGCGGAGTGTTCGATCGAGCCTAGCTGATCTGGAGTATGAGGTAATCGAGGCGACCACTACCTCGGAGGCAATTGCGGCCATCTCAAGTGAACGTATCGACCTGGTAGTGATCGACCTGCTCGTTCCCGAAATCGGCGGAATTGAGCTCTGCCTTCTGCTGAAGAACGCAAACGCAACCCAGTTTCTCCCGGTTTTTGTGCTTTCATCCTCCGACGATCTGGAAGCTGAAATTCGCGCCATCGAAGCAGGGGCGGATGAGTTCCTGGTCGGAACTCTGCGAGGCCGCGCGCTACGTGCCCGAGTACAGTCAAGCCTGCGCCATAAAGAGATGGTCGATTCTCTCGACCAGTCGGAGATCGTCCTGTTTTCCCTGGCGCAGTCGGTGGAGGATCGGGATCCCGAACTGGGACAGCACTGTGAGCGGCTGGCGTTCATGGCGGCGGCCATGGGAGTCGCATTAGCGTCTTCCCGCTCATGACATCCTCGCTCTTCAGCGGGGCGGCCACTTGCATGACGTAGGGAAGGTGGCCATACCCGATGCCGTGCTGTTTAAACCAGGGCCGCTTGCCCCGGAAGAATGGGAAATCATGAAGACGCACGCGGAGCGCGGCGAGCGTATCTGCAGCAGATTGCGGTCACTCGCCCCCGTGCTGCCGATCATTCGGCATCATCATGAGCGTTGGGACGGCTCTGGTTATCCTGATGGCCTCAAAGGCGAGCAGATTCCGCTGCTCGCGCGCATTCTGCAAACTGCCGACATCTACGATGCCCTGACGACGGCTCGTCCCTACAAACGCGCCTTGCCACCCGACGAGGCGATGGCCGTTATTCGGACCGAAGTACAGCGGGGTTGGCGCGATCCTCGATTGGTCGAACTGTTCGCTGATCTGCTGCCGTTCTTCCGTACTCCCTCGCAGGCCGATTTCTCGCGTTTCTCTCTGCAGGCGCTGGCAGCTTCGGTCGATCGCTTCCGCAAGCCCGTCCAAATTCCATCGCGCTCCTCACTCGCCAACCTTGCGAAGCCATTCCAGCTCGTTAGCGGATTGTAGCCGGATTATCGAAACGTTCCAAAGCGGCGCGGTATCCTCCGGATGTTCCGCGTGACCAACTCCGCTCAGACTGCGCTCCATATCCTGAATGAGCAGGTCATTCAGTGCTCACGCTGTCCGCGCTTAGTCGAGCATAGACAGGAGATAGGCCGAATACAACGAAGGGCTTACCGGGGCCAGGAGTATTGGAGCCGTCCCGTGCCCAGTTTCGGCGATCCCGCCGCGCGCATGCTTATTATCGGGCTTGCGCCAGGAGCGCACGGGGCGAACCGTACCGGCCGCATGTTCACCGGAGACCGCTCCGGAGAGTTTCTCTACCGAGCTCTGTGGGAAGCGGGATTCGCGAATCAGCCTGAGAGCGCCTCGCGCCAGGATGCGCTCAAGTTGACCGATGCCTACATCACCGCGCCCGTACGCTGCGTTCCTCCGGACAACAAGCCGTTGCGGGAGGAGGTTCTCGCTTGCCGGCCATTCCTGGTCCAGGAACTCGCTCTATTGAAACAGGTGCGTCTGGTCGTCGTTCTGGGCGGCATCGCTCTGGATGCCTATCTCTCCGTGTTACAGGACGCCGGAGAAATCCGATCGCGATCGACCTTTCGTTTCCGTCACGGCGCCATGTTCCAGACGCATAAAGGAGGACCGGCCGTCCTGGCCTCCTATCATCCCAGCCAGCAAAACACATCAACCGGCCGGCTTACCGCGGCCATGCTGAAAGAGATCTTCGCGCGGGCCCGCGCGTTCCTGGATACTGCGCTTCCGGAAGACGATGCTACACTCCCGGAGGCCGCGGAGTATAGCTCGCCTGCGGCGGGTAAGGAGGTGGCTGAGAATACACAGGAGCCGGTTGCCCGAGATACGCTCCGCCGCTCTCCAAAATTCGGCGTGTCTCCTCGTTGAACAGCACCCACAAGCCATACACTCCCAGCGCCGTGCCTAGCGGGATATGAAACAGATGCAGGACCGACATCACGATCATCAAAACGCGCGACCACGGCTTATAATTCAGCAGGCCCCAGCCACCGAGGATAGACGGCGCCGCGACCACCAGGAAAAAGATCGCCAGTCCAAAGCCAATGCTGGCGACAATCGGCGCAGCCAGGGCGCTGTCCGGGTCGCTCGCGTACCCCCTGTTGACAGCTTGCGTGAGGAATGCGGCCACTCCGCCCATAACGAATAGGAGAAAAACTCCGACTAGGGCGGTAAGCGACCCCATGATTATGTTCAATATTCCGAGAATTCGGATGTGCTGCCGCATAGTTCCTCTTTCCAATCGAAGGCTTACGTTGAATCATACGCCAAAACGGGCGCATCTGTTCACCCGGTCATACGTAAAATCAGCAACTTAGCTGAACCGCCGTGGCTCGGCCGAGTACTGCCACATCAGCCCCTAGTCCTAATGGAATGCCGTAACGTACAGAAAACACGGTACACTAGCTAGAGGTGGCTCCCACTCCGCCGTTGCGCTGAATGCCGATGACCTTTTGCCTGCCGCTTGCTTTCCTTTTTGCTCAACCCTCGCTCGGCTCGCGCATCACAAGTGGGCTGTTCGATGACACGTTTTCAGGCATCTACCGCCTGTCGCCCTTCGATTGGGCGCTCCTTATCCCGTACTTCGGCATTCTGATCATTCTCTCTGTGTACGGTTTGCATCGGTATGAAACGATGCGGCGCTATCGGAAATATCGGAAGAACCTGCCCCAGAGGCCAACCAAGCGCTTCGAGAAGCTTCCAACCGTCACCATCCAGTTGCCGCTCTATAACGAACGGTTTGTGGTAGCCCGGCTGTTGGAGGAAGTAAGTAAAATCGACTACCCGCGCGAGCTGCTGCAAATTCAAGTTCTGGACGATTCCACCGACGAAACCCATCCGTACACCGAGCGGCTCTGCAATGAGTACCGGGCGGCTGGCGTACCGATCGAGTATCGCCATCGCACCAACCGGCACGGGTATAAGGCGGGGGCGCTGCAGGAAGGCCTGGAGAGCGCAACAGGCGAACTCATTGCCATTTTTGACGCCGATTTTCTTCCCCCGGCTGATTTCCTCCTGAGTACGATTCATTATTTCACCGCTTCAGATGTGGGCGTCGTTCAAACCCGCTGGAGCTACCTGAACAAGGAGTACAGCATTCTGACCGAGGTAGAGGCCATGCTCCTGGACGGCCATTTTGTCCTCGAACACGGCGCGCGGTGCGGATCCGGACTGTTCTTCAATTTCAATGGCACGGCCGGGGTCTTACGGCGCAAGATGATCGACGACGCCGGCGGATGGCAGCACGAAACCCTCACGGAAGATTCCGATTTGAGTTACCGGGCGCAATTGAATGGTTGGCGTTTCGTGTACGTTCCCCGAGTGGACTGCCCGTCGGAGCTTCCGGTTGAGATGTATGGATTTCAGGTCCAGCAGGCGCGCTGGGCAAAAGGTCTGACCCAGGTCGCGAAAAAGCTACTTCCTCGAATCTTGAAAGCCGACCTGCCGCTGCGGGTAAAGATTGAGGCGTTCATGCATCTCACGCCGAACATCTCTTATCCCCTCATGATTGCGATATCGCTGCTGCTTTTACCTGTGATGATCGTCCGCTTTTACATGGGCGTGTTTCAAATGGTCGTAATCGACTTGCCGCTGATCATCGCGTCATTTTGGTCCATTTCGGCGTTTTATCTGTACGCGCAGCGGGTGCTGTATCCGAAATCGTGGTGGAAATCCATCGCCTTTCTGCCCATGTTGATGGCTGCGGGCGTGGCCCTCACGGTTAGCAACAGCAAAGGCGTGCTGGAGGCGATCTTCGGTATCAAAAGCAGCTTTGCCCGAACGGCAAAGTACGCGCTGGGGGCACAGAAAACAAAGGTGCAATCGCCGGCTTACCGCAGAAAGAGCGGCTGGTTGCCTTACGTTGAAATATTGATCGGCGGCTACTTCGTCTTCATGATTGATTTTGCCATTCAAACGTTGAACTTTTTCGCGATTCCGTTCCTATTATTGTTCGTCTGCGGCTACTGGTGGGCAGGCTTCGCCACTTTGTACGAGGAGTTTCGTGACATGCTGCAATGGCAGCGCGCGCGCAAACTGGCCGTTTCAGAATAATAACGGTGATCTAGCGGAAACTCTCCGCACGCCTAGTGGTACCGATTAAATAACAAACGATCCGTGTCGGGCGGCACGGCAAGCGCGTCGTTTGGATAATAATTATTCACATTCTGTCTCGTGATGAGACTGTGTTTGATGAACACCGCGGGAGGCACTGATTTGCCGTGAAGTATGTCAAATGCGAGATCGAGTAGATGCTCTCCGTATTTCTCGGGGAAGAAGCCAACCGAGCCGATAAGCCGGCTGCCGGGCTGCCGTAACTCGGCTCGCGCCGCGATGGTTCCGTTTTGCCCGACGATGGCGCAGTGCTCGGATCGTCCAGCTTCCGCAAAGGCTCGCACGGCCCCGAGAGCGACCGAGTCATTGATGCAGCCCACCAGAATGCGCGAGGCCTTTGTTCGTGACAGATGCTTCAATACGATTTGCAGCGCTTCCGCATAACCGCCCTTGACGTCCAGGCTGACGACTACTGAAGGATCGAGCCCTTGAAGGACTTCGCTGATACCCACGGCTGTGCCCGTGAGCCTCGAATTGGTGAGTGGGCCGGCGGCGGAGTGGCCCAGCAGAAGAACCGAATCGACCATGCCGCTCCAAGCGGCTGTGGCCCAGCGTGCCAAAGCCCGGCCTGCGATCCTGCCGGCGAGGTAATTGTTCCCGCCAAAAAATACCGCGCCGGGATGTGGAGTATGAATGGCAACCATCGGAATACCGGCTTTGGAAAAAGTAGAAGCAATCACGGGCGCGGCTTTCTGGTGAACCTGGAATTCGATAACAAGATCGACATGATCTCGCACCAGCCGTTCTGAGTTGCGTATCGCTATGCGCGCGCTCAGTTGGTTGTCCAACTCCACCAATTCAACGTCCCTGCTGGCGGCGGCCAACCGGAGACTGTCGCTGATCTCGCGCGACAAAAGAGAATTACCGGTCATGGCCGCATATCCGACGCGGAACTCTTGCGTCCTATAAGGCACTACCAGACACCGGTATTGATCGCCGCCAGCGCGCTCGAGCAAACCTCCGGCGACAAGGCTTTGCGATGCTCGAAAAACCGTGGTCTTGTTCAGCCGGGTACGGGCGACCAGTTCACATAATGGAAGGCATTCCCCGGGCGAACGGAAGGCTTTCAGCAGCTCGCAAGCCCGAAGAATGGGCCCGACCAGATAAGGCTTTCTCGCGATTTCGTCTGGCGCCAAATAAGTCTTTGCAGCAGACACTTCCTCCATCAAGTCTATCCCCTTCGGCTTTTTTGCTCCTCGGCGTTTCACAACGACGAAACAAATTCTAAAACGACTTGCTCCACCCGCAGTGGCCAAGGCAGTCAAACCCAAGCGCTATCCCCTTTAATTTCCTTACTCTGATCCTTTCGTGCAGGAACGGCTGTTTCGCGCAGAGAAACGGTCGAGAAAACCTGAAACAAATGCACCTCGGAGAACCCCTCGTCGGTTATCGTGTGTCTCAACAGGCCCGAAAGAGCTACGTGCTCTGACGACCGCGCTCTCGCTGGACAGCTGAAGGAGAAATAAATGAAGTCGACCACGTGGATCTGGGCCGCGTTGCTTGCCCTGATTGCCGCTTTTACCGCGCTCGGGCAGACGAATCGCGCGCAGATCCAGGGTCTCGTTACGGATAGCAGTGGAGCCACTGTCCCGAACGCGACCGTTACTCTATCGAACGTTAAGACCGGCGTAACTACGGTCCGTAAGACAAGTGATACCGGATTGTATGTGTTTGATCTGGTAGATGCCGGAACTTATACTGTCGAAGTCGAAGCGCCCGGTTTTCCCAAATTCAGGCAGCCGAATATTCAAGTCCAGTCCGGTGGCGACGTAACCGTCAACGCCGTCCTCAACCCGGGCGCGTTGCAGCAATCCGTAACGGTGAATGAAGCGGCGGAAGCGGTGCAGTTCAACACCTCTAATGACGACCTGACTATCGACACGAAAATGGCGAACGATACGCCGCGTCTCGATCGTAACCCGTTTAAGCTGACCTTGATCGAGCCGCAAGCCGTCAACACCCGCGGCGAGGTTCAACCTTACAACTCCTGGTCGGCGAACAGCGTGGACCTCGGCGGCGGCACCAACTTAAAGAATGAACTGGAATTGGACGGCATCCCGCTTGGCATTGGACAAAAAGTCGCCTATGTTCCAAACACCGATGACGTTCAGGAGAGCATCGTATCGGTCAACAGCGTAGAGGCGGAAACAGGCCATAGCATCGGTGGCGCAATCGACGTGACGACCAAATCGGGCACCAACGAGTGGCATGGCATGGCCTTCTACCTGGGACGTTATCCCTGGCTGAGCGCTGTGCAGGACCGCACCACGAACAACATCAATTCCATCCGCCAAAATATGTATGGCGGCACGTTCGGCAACCCGATCATTCACAACAAACTTTTCAACTTCTTTTCCATTGAAGACTGGCACGTCAATTCTCCTGGCTCTTTCGACACGACGGTGCCGACGGCTCTCGAAAAAACTGGAGATTTTTCGCAGTCGCTGAACGCGGATGGAAGCCTTCGGAAGATTTATGATCCCTTCAGCACGGTAGTCAATCCAGTTACCGGCGCAATCACCCGCACCCAGTTTCCTGGGAACAAGATTCCGTCGAATCGCTTCGATCCCGCCGCGCTGGCCTTGATGAATGACTTCTGGGCGCCTAATAATCCTGGCACGAATCTGACCGGGGAGAATAACTATCAGGCCGCGCTCCCCAACCTGTTCAGCTACTACAACTTCATGGATCGCGTCGATTACAACATCAGCGATAAGTGGAGGTTGTCCGGCCACTACGCCCGTTACAACACCAACAACACCGGTGGAAATCCGACGCCGAACGATTCGTTCCTGGTCCAGCCCACGGGATCCATCCGCGGTGGCAACCAGGCCGCAGCCGATCTGGTTTGGACGGTAAACCCGACCACGGTCGTCGATTTTAACGGTGACTGGCACAATTTCAGCGACTCCTACACTGCTCCCAACCTGGGAGCAAACGGATACGCGAAGGTATGGCCGACCAGCAATTGGTACGCGCCCTACCAAACTGCGACCAATAACTTGCCCGTTTTCGAGCCCGCCCTGAATATTGGCGGCACCAGCGTAGGCGGCCCCGGCTTTTACTGGTTTCAGCAACCTGCGGCCGAGTCCTTCAGTGCCACTATCGCTAAGCAGCACGGCTCGCACTATCTGAAAACGGGTTTCCAATGGCGTCGCGAAGGCGGCGTCACGTATGTGAACAGCGCCGACCAATTTAACTTTCCTGCCGCTCTCACTGCCAGCACCTTCAACAACCCTGGGGCGAACGAGGGTGATGGTTTCGCAACGTTTCTGCTCGGTGCGCTGGACGGCAGCTCTAGCGTGTACGGCGGACCCGCGCCTACGCCTTACTCCACCTGGTATGGAATGTTCATCCAGGATGACTGGAAGGTGAACTCGAAACTAACGATCACGTGGGGACTTCGCGACGAATATGAAACTGCCATCAGCGACCCCAATCATTTGTTGTCTCAAGGGCTGAACCTCAGTACTCCCATTCCGGAGTTTCAGGCCAACCCGCCACAAATGCCCGCGCAAGCGCTCGCATTAGTGGGCGGCAGCGGGTTCTATAAGTATGACGGCGCGTGGAACTTCACCAGCGCCAGCCATCCTGGGATGTGGAACGCTCAAAAGCTTGCGCTGGCGCCTCGATTTGGCGTAGCTTACCGTCTGAACGACAAGACGGCCCTTCGCCTTGGATATGCGCGCTATGTCCAGCCGATTTCGATGGACTTCGCTCATGCCCCGCTTGCCGGCTTCGAAGACATTAATATTCTGGAGCCGCCGTTCTATGGGCAATCAGCCAATCAGAATACGTTGGGGCTGCAAAACGGAATACCGCAGCAGACATTCTCTGATCCTTTCCCGGCCAATGTCAATCCGCTGGTCCCGATTCAGGGCAAAGCGGGCGGAGCAGCTACCGCTCGTGGAAGCACCGCGGGTGTTTTGTGGTACGACCCGAACTCTCGTCAGCCCTACAACGATCGCATCAATATCACGGTCGAGCATGAATTCCCGGGCCAGGTCGTAGCGTCAGCGACTTACTTCTCGAACTTCGGCAATCAGCAGTACAACAAAGAATTGAACGCCGTCAATCCGCAGCTCGCTCAGCAACTCGGGTCGGCTGCCCTTCAGCAGAGCGTCGCCAATCCCTTTTTCCATTACCTGAATAATCCGTCGCTGCTCCCGGGCAATCTGTACAGCCAGCCAACGGTTCAACTCCAGCAGTTGCTGGTTCCGTATCCGCAATACGGGCCGCTATTTGAAATCGGCGTTCTGGGCGCATCCGAAAGATACAATTCGGGTGAATTCAAAGTGCAGAAGCGATTCAGCCGCGGCTATAACTTCTTCGCTTCCTATGTGTATATCCGCGAACGGCTTCAAAATTTTGCTAACGCCGTCGACGAGTACAACAACGTCTTGACGTATCAGAACGGAGATCAGCCCCGTGATCATTTCAATGTCGCATTTACCTACGAATTGCCGCTTGGGAAAGGTAAGGCCTTCCTTGGGAATGCCAATCGGTTCACCGATGCTCTCCTGGGTGGTTGGCAAATTACGGCCCTCTCCACCTTTACCTCCGGAGATTACCCGCGCTTCAACAATCTGAACAGCGGTGCGGGCCCCATAAACTCTCCCGTTACCATCAGCGGAAATGTCTGCGTCAGCAACCCCACGCCGCAGCATTACTTCAATACTGCCGCCGTGCCTCTTGCTTCGAATGCGGAAGCCATTGTGCCCTACAACGTGCAGGCCTCCTGTTTACGGGGTCCTTCGTTCTGGGATGTCGATGCGACTCTCCTGAAAAACTTCAGCATCACGGAGAAGATTCATAGCCAGCTCAGGATCTCGGCCTACAACGCGCTGAACCGTCTCAATCGGGGCGATCCAAACTTGAATCCTAATGATCCTAACTACGGAACGGCCCTCTTCCAAGGTGCGCCCGGCGGGACGTACGGGGCGCAAGATGCTACGCCGGCGAATGTAACCGGCCGCCAGATGGAACTCGGATTAAGGATCTTCTTCTAAAGCGAAATTCCATTCGGAGGTGAATTCATTTGAACTTCACCTCCGGTTCCAATCAGGCACAGTTCCTGCTGGAGCTTGCGCCAACGCTTCTTTCAGCGCCTCTTTAATTTTGGCGTTCGCCGGATCCCGCAGGAGGGCGTCGTGCAGTTCGTTCAGTCCTTCGGTCCATTGCCCCAAACGCAGCAGGGCGATCGCATAATTTACCCGCATGGGAACGTTTTCCGGCTCTAGCTCTACTGCTGCCTGATATTTCTTCAGCGCTCCTGGTAGATCTCCCGCTTTTTGCAAACGCGCACCCTCGTTGTTTAGGTTCGCCGCCGCAAGGGCGTTCTGATTGGCCTCATCTTTTTTCCGCAGCAACTCGGACAGTTTCTGCTTAATGTCGTCCGCTTCTTTCGTTCTGCCATCCTGCCTGAGCGCCATCTGCAACGCGTTCAGGGTCGATTGATCATCGGGGCTCAGGCGATAAGCCTGTTCGAGGTGTTCGAGGGCTGCGTGCGGTTTGTCACTATCCAAATATTCAGCCCCCAACCGATACTGCGCCACAGCATCGTTGGGCGCTAACTTGACGGCCCGATCGAAAGCAGCCAGCGCGCCGGCATCGTCCAGAAGAGTTTTCCGCGCCTGTCCCAGGTCTGACCATGCTTCCGGAAAATCGGGACGCAGCAAGACCGCTTGTTGCAGTTGCGCGGCAGCGTTTCGGTCTTCGTCGTGTGCAGTGTATACCTTTGCCCGCAGATAATGTGCATAGGCCGCATCGTCGCTGCGCCCTAGAATCTTGATCGCGCGATCCAGGTGGTCCGCCGCCGCCTCAAGCTCACCCGCCGTAAGCAAAACCAGTCCAAGGTTTACTTGCGCCACACCGAATCCCGGGTCGATCGCGACTGCTTTCTCGAATGGTTCCCGCGCCGCTTTCGCATCGCCAAAGCTGTTGTATGCTTCACCCAGCGCATTTTGTGCCTTGGCCGATTGCGGACGCAGCCGGACGGCTTCCATTAACTGTGTTATTGCTTCGGACTGCTGCCCCGCTTCCGTCAGTAAGCTGCCCAGAAGCAGCCGGGCATCGGCGTCGCGCGGATCGTTCTGGATTGCCTCGCGCACAACACGAATGGCCTGATCGCGATCTCCTTTGGCGGCCAGATCCCATGCCTGCTCCACCAGAGCGTGTTGCCCCACCAGCAAGCTCGTACAGGCCAGCAAAGCCAAAAACCGCGCCACCATGGGAGTTTAACGGAACCGTTGCGCGTGTGTGATTCCGGAGCCTTCCGTAACTTGAATCAACTGATCGGCCGCCACATTGGAGAGCTTCTCTTTGAATCCAAGCGGCCATCTTATTTCCACATCTACCCTACCGGCGTCGCCCAGGCCGAAATGAAGCCGCCTGTCATTCACCGACAGATACGAGGATTGACTCAGCACTTCCTTTGCCTGTGTCTTTCCCCCATACCGCAGTGTCACGCGGGCGCCGATTGCGCTGCGGTTCGATTTGATGCCTTTCAACTGGACCTTGATCCAGTGATTGTTTCCGGTCACGTCGTTTCGCAGCAAGGATGGCGGTTCATTCTGGTTGACAATCAGAATGTCGATATCGCCGTCGTTATCGAAATCCCCGAAAGCGCAACCGCGGCTGCAGTGCGGAGTATCGACACCCGGTCCCGCCTGGCCGATCAATTCCTCAAACCTTCCGTTACCGAGGTTCCGGAAAACGATGCGCGGCGCTTTGTACGGCTCATCCGGTTTGTCTTGCAGTTCCGGGTAGATGCCGCCCGTCACCCAGAAGATATCCGGATTCCCATCGTTGTCCAGATCCTCAATGCCGACGCCCCAGCTCACAAACCGCGTCTCAGTGCCCAGACCGGCGCGCAACGCATCGTCCCGAAATTCGCCTGCGCCGTTATTCACGTAGACGGCCGCTCTGTCGGCCGCAAAGTGCGTTTTCACGATGTCCAGGTTGCCGTTCAACAAGAGGTCGCTGGCCGCTACACCCATCCCGGCCTGTTCCATTCCATCTTCGCTGAGCGCGACACCCCTCTCCATGCCCTGCTCCACGAAACATCCGTCGTGTTTGTTCTGAAACAACAGGCTGGGAGTGGAATCGCAGGCCAGGTAAATGTCTGGCCAACCGTCGTTATCGAAATCCGCGGCTACCGCCGTCAGCCCGTAACCCCCATCTGGTTTGCCGATCCCGGATGCGGCTGTGACATCCGTGAAAGTGCCATCGCCTTTGTTGTGGTACAGGGAGTGATGTCCATAAGGCAGGCCGCGAGGTCCTATGAAAAATTCAGTCTCGCGCGGCGTCGATTTCTTCCCGAAAGCGACATAGTTCGAGACGAACAGATCCAGCCTGCCATCGCGGTCATAATCGACGAACGTGCACCCGCTGCCAAAACGCGGCTCCGCATTCAACAAGCCTGCCTCTTTTGTTACATCCGTGAAGGTTCCGTTCCCGTTATTGCGGTAGAGAACGTTCTGGGGCCAGCCCGTGATAAAGAGGTCTTCAAAGCCGTCGTTGTTGTAATCGCCGGCAGTTACTCCAAAGTGGTATCCAGTACGGAACAATCCAGCTTTTTCGGTGACATCGGTGAACGTGCCGTCGCGATTGTTCCTATACAGACGATTCGATGCATTGGGCAGTGGATCGCCATAGCGTGACCCGGAAAGTACCAGAATATCCAGCCAGCCGTCGTTGTCATAATCCAAAAACGCCGCGCCGCAGCTCATAGCCTCGATTACGTAATCGACGCGATTCGCGTGTCCGCTAACTGTGACATCCTTGAGCCCTGCCGAATGAGCTACGTCAGTGAAATGAGCATGGAATGGGAGTCCCGATGGTTTACCGCGCGGAGTTGCTTTCACGTGCCGGGACGCCATTCCCTGGCGCAGGTCGGGCTCAAGTTGTTGAGCGAGCAGGTCGGTTACGGGTAGCGCAAGCAAACCGAGGGCGCTGCGCCGCGTCAGAAAACGCATTACTTCGGATGCACTCAGAGTAGCATTCGCTTACTCCGAGCGCAGAGTCTCAGCCGGATCTACACGTGTCGCCGCAACCGACGGCAGGTAACATGCGACGAAACCCACGACAACCAAAATTCCCACTACGCCTATCAGCGTCACCGGATCGTGAGTGCTGATATTCCAGACCTGGTTTTCGATCAAGCGCAGCAACACAAGCGATAAGAGCAGACCTGCCAGAATGCCGACTCCGACGAATCGCATCCCTTTCTTAATTACGAGCGCTTGCACGTTACGCGAGGTTGCGCCCAAGGCAACCCTAATGCCCATCTCGCGTCTTTGCTGCGAAACGGTGTAGGACATAACGCCGTAAAGACCGGCGCTGACCAGAAGCAGTCCAAGCGCCGCAAACGTCGAGAAGATTTCCAGTCCGAAGCGCGGCTTGGCATATTCTTCGTCTTCGAGCGCCTCCTGCATGCTGCGCGCGTGCCGTACCACCGCGTTACTGTCCAGCGTGAGCGCGGCGCCTTCCACTCTTTTTGCAAAAGCTTGGGGTGTGCCCACGGTCCGCAAAACTAACGAAAAACCTCCAAATCCAGAGAGGGTGTAAGGAATAAACGCTTCGGGAATCGGGGGCTGCCGTACTCCTCGGTTTTTGAAGTCAGCGGTGACGCCAACTATCTCAACCCACGGATTGGAAACCGGCTGAGGCAAGTGCGCGAGCGTGGTTACCTGGATTCGCTTTCCGAGGGGGTCCTGGCCGCGGAAAAACTTTTCTACAAGAGCCTGATTTACAACCGCGACCATGCGCTTTTGCGCAATATCCGCTTCGCTGAGATTGCGCCCGCGGACCAAGGGAACTCCAAGCACGCCAAACAGGCTGGAATCAATGAGCGCGAACTGCCCTTCAGACTGGCCGGAGTGAGCGTGATTCGAACGTGGCGAATTCTGTCGAGGCGCCCGCGAACGGTGTCAAGTCGCTGGTTGTTGCAATACCAAGCACCCCGGGCAGCCGCTGAAGCGCAGTCGCCAGTTCTCCACGGAAGCGCGCCTGCTGCGCCACGGTGCGATTTGCTTTCGTGAGATAAATCTCCGCCGTGAGCAGGCCTTGCGGATTGAAACCGAGATGCACCTCGCGTTCATGTAGGAAACTGCGCATGAGCACGCCCGCCCCGGCCAGCAACACAAGCGAGACCGCCACCTCGCACACAATCAGGACATTTCGTATTTGCGCGCGGCGGAATCCGCTATGTTCACGGCCCCCGGACTTCAATGATTCATTCAGGTCCCGGCGCAAGCCGCCCAGCACCGGAACCAATCCAAAGAAGATCGCGGTAATGACTGAAATCGTAACGGTAGCAGCCAGGACGCGCAAGTTCAGATTGATCACCGCTTCATCCGGAAAGATGTCATGCGGCAGCACGGCCATCAAGAGCTTGAGTCCCGCCCAGGCGATCGCGCAACCGGTAACTGCGCCAGAAAATGCGAGCAGCCCGCTTTCAAAGAAAAGTTGGCGTGTTACTCGCAACCATCCCGCACCCAAACTGGCGCGGATCGCGAACTCCCGGCTGCGAGTGCTTACTCTTGCAAGCAGCAGACTTGCGACGTTGCCACAGGCGATCAGTAAGAGTAAGCCGACGGCGGCCAATAAGGTGTACAGAGTCCGTCCCACTTTTTCAGTTGATGCGTCTACAAAGCTTTGCAGGATTACCTGGAATTTGTTTGTGTAGAGGTTGGGGAGATACAAGGGAGCGAGCCGCTCGGCGAGAAGCTGCATCTCGTGATCGGCCGATTTCACCGTGATACCCGTTCTAAGCCGCCCCAGCAAATAAAACCACGGAGGCCGCAAACCGGCTTGCCCGCGTCTGAGTGTGATCGGTATCCAGACATCAGCCGACCAGAGGCCGAACCGTGGCGGCATTACCCCGATCACCGTTGTCGGCGTGCCAACGCAAGCGTCAGAATCGCCAATATGGTGAAACCCGGGCTGGTACGTAGAAGTCGCGCTCCGAATTTCAAGTCGCGCCACGCATTCTCAAGGGGCGCGAAGCTCCACACATCCCATGCAGCTTCTTTGAAGGAAGTGCGATTCCCAAATTGCCGCTGCGCCGTCATCGCCGCGGGCAGCGCGGCCATGCTTTGCCTTTGCAGCTCCCGCGTGCGCAGTTCCGCGTGCAAGCGCATCTCCTCATCCATTTCCGCCAGACGCTTTGTTCTGTGTATTAGAAACGTGACTCGCCGCCAAATTTCATCCAGCCTCATGAAACCTCCTAAGCAGGTTGAAGAATGCGCTAAGCAGGTTGAACAATGCGACAGATAGCCGCCGTCACGCGATTGTAGCGAGCGAGCTCTTGTTCCAGATGCTTGCGGCCAGCCCGGGTGAGCCGGTAATAGCGCGCGCGCCGGTTCTCCTGGGTATTGCCCATTCGCCGGTCACCCAGCCTTTCAAGAGCATCCGCTGCAGCGCTGGATACAAGGATCCTTCATCCACTCGCAGAACGTCCTCCGTTCGCTTTTGTATCGCGTTCGCGATCTCGAATCCATGCAATTCACCGCCCGATTGAAGGGTTTTCAGAATCAACATGTCGAGCGTTCCAGGTGGTATTTCATCATGCGTGGTTGGCCCTGACATTACATAGATATTCTATGTCATAGCGGGTTGCCGATTCGCCGATATAAAGAATGCGCCCAAAATGCTTACCGTCGGCTCTCCTGCTCAGTCCGTGGCTTCACGGCACCTGTCAGGCCGCATGGCACGGTGTCTTACTCGTATCTGAGCGCCACCATGGGATCGACACGCATTGCTCGCCGGGACGGCGGCCAGGTCGCAATCAGTGCAATGGCCAAAAACAATAGAGACGCGCCGGCGAAGGAGATAGGATCGATCGGGTTGAGTCCATAGAGCACGCCGCGCAGGAGCTGCGAAGCGCCGGCAGCAAGAACCATCCCGACCAGCAATCCGGCAAGTACAGGAGGGGTGCTTTCGCGCATCATCAAGGTGAGAATGTCGCGCTTTTGCGCGCCGATCGCCATGCGGATACCGACTTCGCGCGTGCGAAGGACGACGATGTAGCTGACAGTGCTATAGATGCCCATCGAGGCCAGCAGCAGCCCGAACAGACTGATGGTGGAAGCGATAGCGGCCGAGAGGCTGTCGATGAGGAACGCGTCTGTTTGATGAAGCATCTGCTGCAGAGTGGAAACGGATGCTATCAAGCTGGGATCGACGGCCGAAACAGCCGAGTCCATCGCTCGCATCATTAGCGCCGGATCGGAGTGTGTAAGGACAAGAATGGGGTAATCCTGGAGCCGGTCCGCGGGTAAGGGCAGGTAGACCTGCTGAGAATCGCTGCCGTCCAGCGTGACGCCGCGAGTGTCGCGGGCCACGCCGATTACCTGCCAGGACGGCCCATCGGGAAGAAGTTCCGTCCCACGATTTGGGATAAAACCCTTGTTATGGAATTGCTCATCGGTTCCCAGGCGTAGGCGGCGGCCGATGGGGTTCTGTCCGGGCCAGAGCCGCTGGGCGGCCGATTCGGCGAGGATGACGGAACGCTCCGGCTGGCCGGACTGCGATTGAAAGCCATGGCCCAATAGCAGTGGAATGCCGAGCGTTCGGAAATAGTTTGGCTGCACCCAGGTGTAGTAAAGCGTCGCGTGCCTGTTGCGGGGCGAGGGTTGTTCTCCATTCAGGGAGACGGCGGCGCTTCGCCCGCGGTTGTCGTCCGGCGCCCGGGCGCTGGTGATAGCAGCCACTCCGGGCAAGACTGCAAAGCGCGCGCGAAGCTCACGGATGAGAGCAAGCTGGCGGTCGGGAGTATAGTTAGACGCCTCCGGAAATTGAAAATCGAGATCGATGACATGTTTGGCATCGTAGCCGGTTTCCAGGTTGAGCGCGTGAATGGCGCTGCGAACCAACATGCTTCCGGCGATCATGAGCGCGAGCGAGACGGCGACCTGGGCGGTGATGAGGAGGTGGCGGAGACGGCTGCGAAACGGGGAAATTCCCGCGCCTCGGACGGTGGAGAAGAGCGCGGAGCGGGAACTTTCAAGGGCCGGCGCGAGCCCAAACAGGATGCCCGCGAAAACAGAGATGGCCAGTACGTAGGCAAATATTTCGAGATCGGGGTTTACGTTGAGAACCAGCGTGCCCCATTCGACGGGCAGAGCTTCGGCGGCCCTCGTCGCCGCTACATGCAACAGAATCCACGTTACCGGCAGTGCGAGGCAGCCGGCCAGCAGCCCCAGCAACGCGCTTTCCGTCAGCAACTGCCGAATCAAGCGCGGCCGGCTGGCGCCAAGGGATAGACGCATGCCCAGTTCTTGTTGGCGGGTTGTCGCGCGGGCCAGTTGCAGACTGGCGGCATTGGCGCAGGCGATCACCAACACCATTCCGACGGCGAGCATGATGAGCAAAATGGTAAGTCTCAAGCCGGGGTTCATCTCGCCGGGAAGCGGGGAGCCTGGCGAGATCAATACGGCAACGTTTTTGCTCAGATCGGAGTGCGGATCGTGCAGAGTGCGCAATTGAGAGGCAAGTACGGTTGCCTCGCCTTGTGCTCGGATCATGCCGACGCCGGGCGCGCGGCGACCGAACACGCGACAACACAAATTATTGCGATCATGCAACTGGTTTTTTTCAGGATGAACCAGCGGATCGAGACTAAGCGGCAGCCAGAAATCGGGTACAGCCACGCTGGTACCGACGAAGTTGTGTGGCGTAATTCCTGCAATAGTAAAGGCGACTCCATTAAGGCGGATGCTCTTGCCCAGCACCGCCGGATCGCCGGCAAACCGTCTGTGCCAGTAATTCTCGCTGATGAGAACTGAAGGCGAGGCCGCGAGCTCAGGAAGGCCTATAGATTCGAAGGTGCGGCCGCGCAGGGCCGCGACTCCGAGAACCGAGAAGTAGTTTTCCGAAACGATGAACGTGCTGGCGAACTCCGCATTACTGGCGGTCGACGGCAGCAGTCCCAGTCTTCCGATCAGCGACTCGGCACTCCGCGGCGCTTTAACTAGTCCGCCGGTGTCAGTGAGGCGCAACTGATCTACGGCGATTGCGATCACGGCACTGAACGAATGGAGATGATCCCTATAGGCTTCGTAGTCGGGATAGCTAAATTCGTTTTTAGTGACACCGGATTGGAGATGTAGCGCAAAGTTGGCCATCGCGCCGGGTTCGCGAGCATCGAGAGGCCGCGCGACGAACGCCTTGTAAGCCGTAAAAACAGCGGTATTGACGCCGATACCGAGCGATAAAGCAAAGAGCGACGCGGCGGTGAATCCACCATTGCGGAGCAAGGTGCGCGCCCCATAACGCAGGTCCTGGAGCACGGTTTTGAACAGGAGCAATCTCATGTCAGGCTGGATTTATAACTGATCCCTCGTATTTTGCGCCTCAAATTCATTCCTACATATAGGAAACGAGGCTAGGTGCCGATTTATGACAAGGATGCGCGATTGTCCGCGCCTGCGCCCCTTTGCAGAACCTTTGTCTAAAGTCTTTTTGCATTCCAGCCGTAGAGCAAATATGGGACGTTGTTCCTCCGCGGTCCTGCTGTGCGCTTTCGGTCTGGTGAGCCTTAGGGCCAGCTCCCTTTATTCCGTTTCCAATTCCTGGGCTCTAGGAGCCGGCGCGGCGCAGCCCACCGGATTGAACGCGGGAGGTCTCGCGGTCGGCTTCATCACGGACGCGCAAGGCGATCAGGTCCCTGCTTATTTTTCCGGAGCGCAATCAGGCTTGCTGAGCGGTGTTGGACAGGCGAATGGCGTGAATGATCTTGGTGAGATTGTTGGCACCACTTACCAGAACAACAGCCCTTTTGTCTCCTATTGGTTGAATGGACAGCTCGTTACCACAGCGATTTCCGGGTATGGCACTGCCATAAATAACTCGGGTCAACTTGCGGGCGGCTACTTAAACAACAGCGGTCAACTGCGTGCCTTTATTTCGACAAATGGGGCGGCCTCGGACCTGGGTACGTTGGGGGGCACATGGAGTTCGGCCTATGCCTTGAATTCAGCCGATCAAATAGCGGGTACCAGTACGACGAGTGCGGGTGCCTTTCACGCGTTCTATGATTCAAGCGGCGGCATGGTGGATCTTGGAACGCTTGGCGGAACGAATAGCTACGGTTTGGCAATTAACAGCTCGGGCTCTGTCGCCGGAAACGCAAGCCTCAGTACCGGCTATTCGCATGCTTTCGAGTGGAACGGCTCAGGGATGGCTGATCTCGGGACCTTAGGCGGCAATCAGAGCTACGCCTACGGAATCAATGCTTCGGGCAACGTCGTCGGCTACTCCTGGACTACTGGCAATGTCGCAACGCATGCCTTCGTCTACATGAACGGCGCCATGCTCGATCTGAACTCGTTGCTTTCCCCATTCGATTCCGGATGGACCCTCACAGCCGCTTACGCCATAAACGGAGCGGGCGACATACTCGCAACTGGCGTCCTGGATGACCAAAACTATGCGGTCGAGCTGACTCCAGCCGGCACTCTCAGATCTCATTTCCTCTCCGAATCCATCCCACTCAATACGCCCGAGCCTGCCGCGCTCTGTGCCGTGGGACTCGCATTTCTGGCGATGGCTGGGCGCTTTCTCGGTTGCGGCACTCGCAAAAGCGCATAGCTTCCGCGCCTCGCTCGCGAATTCTTTCCTCCCTGCTTAAATAGGAGTTTCTATGAAGCTCCAGAGCTACACCATTACCCAAGGAAAAGATCGTGCGCCGGCGCGCTCCTACTTCAAGTCGATTGGCTTCACCGATGAGGATCTGAAAAAGCCGATCATCGGAATCGCGAACACCTGGATCGGCACTATGCCGTGCAATTACAATTTGCGCGAGTTGGCGGTCGATGTCGCCCGCGGTATCCGCGAAGCGGGTGGCACACCCATGGAGTTCAACACCATCGCCATCAGCGATGGCATCACCATGGGAACGGAGGGTATGAAAACATCCCTCGTTAGCCGGGAAGTCATAGCCGATTCCATCGAGCTTGTCGCGCGTGGCCACATGTTCGATGGGATCGTTGCGCTCGTCGCCTGCGATAAAACCATCCCCGGCGCTGCCATGGCCCTGTTGCGCTTAAATGTTCCCGGCGTCATCCTCTACGGCGGAACCATTCTTCCCGGACGGTACAAAAACAAAGACATCACCATACAAGATGTTTTCGAAGCTGTGGGTGCGAATGCAGCCGGCCGGCTGAGCGACCAGGAACTTCTCGCCATCGAAAATGCTGCCTGCCCTGGGCCTGGCGCTTGCGGGGGCCAGTACACCGCGAACACCATGGCTACTGTTATGGAGGTAATCGGGCTATCGCCGATGGGCGTGAACGGCATTCCGCAAGTCGATGAGCGCAAGCACGACGCCGCCCGCTACTGCGGCGAAGTGATTCTGAGCGCCGTCAAAAATAATCTGTGCCCGCGAGATATCGTGACTCGCGCGTCCATTGACAACGCAATTGCCAGCGTAGCTGCGTCCGGCGGTTCGACCAATGCAGTCCTGCATCTGCTCGCGTTCGCCCGCGAGGCCAACATTCCCCTGAACATCGACGATTTCCAGGAGTTGAGTGAAAAGACGCCGCTGCTTGCCGACCTGAAGCCGGCAGGCCGGTACACAGCGGCCGATGTCGACAAGGCGGGAGGCATTCCTGTTATTGCGAAGCGCCTGCATGACGGCGGATTCGTTCACTCGGGTGCAATGACCATAACCGGCAAATCGTTCGGCGAGCAGGTGAATCTCGTCGTCAAAGAAACGCCGGGCCAGGATGTCATCCGCCCGCTCTCAAATCCAATCAAGAAATCCGGCGGCCTCGTGATCTTAAAGGGATCGCTTGCTCCCGATGGTTGCGTTATCAAGATCACCGGCCTGAATCGAACCGTCCAAACTGGTCCGGCGCGTGTCTTCGATAGCGAAGAGGCCGCAATGGCAGCGGTGCTGGGCGGCAAAATCGCGCCGGGCGACGTGATTGTGATCCGCTACGAAGGCCCAAGGGGCGGTCCCGGTATGCGGGAAATGCTGGGCGTGACGAGTGCAATTGTCGGTGAAGGACTCTCCGATAGTGTCGCTCTGGTCACCGACGGCCGGTTCAGTGGCGCGACGCGCGGCTTCATGGTCGGGCACGTCGCCCCCGAAGCAGCCATAGGTGGGCCGATTGCCGCGGTTCGGGAAGGTGACTCAATCACCATCGATATAAATACTCGTCAGATCAGCTCTCGATATTTCGATTTCTGAGCTGCATGAGCGGCTGTCAAAATTCGAGCGCCCCGCTCCCAAATACGCAACCGGCGTGATGGCGAAATACGTTGCACTTGTGGGTTCCGCCTCGGATGGCGCGGTCACATCGCGCCCATCCCTGTAAAGCGATTTCTAGCGATTACTGATGATCGGCCATCTTCGTGGAACGCTGATTGAAAAGCACCCCAACCAGGTGATTGTGGATGCCGCCGGTGTCGGATACGACATCCAGATTCCAATCTCCACCTTCACTTCGCTTCCCGATCTGGGCCAATCCGTCGCGCTTCGGATCCACACTCATGTCCGCGAAGATGCGCTGCTCCTGTTCGGTTTCAAGACGACGGAGGAGAAGGCGCTATTTGAAAAACTCATCTCAGTGACCGGTATCGGGCCGAAGCTCGGAATTACCGTTCTGTCCGGCTTGGCAACTGCCGATCTGCTCACCGCCATTCGCACGGGGGACGTTCAGCGCCTCGTGCGCATCCCGGGGGTCGGCAAGAAAACCGCCGAACGCATGGTGCTCGAGCTGAAGGACAAAGTAGCCGCTATACAAGTGGAAGGCAAGACTCCCGAAAGCGCTCCGCCCGAAGCCGCGTTCTCCGCTCTCGAACAGGACGTTCTTTCGGCTCTTCAGAACCTCGGCTGCGGTCGCCCCGCCGCCGAGGAGGCCCTGCGAAAAGTGAAGAGCCGCGGCGCGCCCGATACTTTCGAGCCTTATTTCCGCGCCGCTTTAGCTGTCGTGCGCTAACCTTGATCCTGAAACTGAGCGGGAACCGTCAGCGGCCCGTTACTGAATTTTTCTCATGCGCGCGCAAGGCACCGTCTCATCCGCACCGCAGGAGGACGAACGTCAGTTTGAAGCCGCGCTCCGTCCCACTCGTCTCGAAGATTTCGCTGGCCAGCCGCATGCGCGCGAGCAGCTCGCTATCGCCATCGAAGCGGCGAAGCACCGCGGTGAAGCCATGGATCACGTGCTCCTCTGCGGCCCCCCCGGTCTGGGTAAAACCACGCTCGCCGGAATCATCGCTCAGGAACTCGCCGTCGGTCTTGATCAGACAGCCGGTCCCGTCCTGCAAAAGAAGCTCGATCTCACCGGCGTCCTCAGCAATCTTCGCGCTCACCAGGTTTTCTTCGTCGACGAAATTCATCGGCTGCTGCCCGATATCGAAGAAATTCTCTACGCGGCCCTGGAGGACTTTCGCCTCGATATCCTGATCGGCACCGGCCCCGGCGCTCGAACCCATTCGCTCGCTCTGCCCAGGTTCACCGCGGTCGGAGCAACCACCCGTCAAGGCCTCTTGAGCGCTCCCTTGCGCAGCCGTTTTGGCATCGTCCTTCGTCTCGATCCGTACGATGAGGAGACCCTTGCAACCATCGTCGAGCGTTCCGCGCGCCTTCTCGAAATCGAGATCGTCTACGATGCCGCCCGCGAGATCGCCAGGCGCGGACGAGGCACGCCGCGCATCGCCAATCGTCTTCTACGAAGAGTACGCGATTACGCGCAGGTTCGCGCCGCCGGTCACATCGACTTCGATGTCGCGCAAGCTGCGCTCGATCTGCTGAAAGTGGATCGGTATGGCCTCGACGAGGTCGACCAGAAAATAATGATGACCGTAGCGGACAAGTACGGCGGCGGTCCGGTAGGACTGAGCACCATCGCCGCCTCTATTGACGAGCAGCCCGACACCATCGAAGAGGTCTACGAACCCTACCTGATGCAGCTCGGTTTTCTCGATCGCACGCCGCGCGGTCGTATCGCCACCGATCGCGCCTTTGAGTATTTCCAGGTCCCGCGCCGCCACCGCTTTGCGGGCTCGCAGAATCCGCTTTTTTAACCACAGCGCCTGTGATATCGTTCACTTGCAATGCCCAGCAGTTCTGATCTCTCTCGCCGCAATCTTCTCAAGCTGATTGCCGCTTCCGCGCCTCTCGCCGCCCTTGCCAGAGGCAAGCAGATCCCCATCGGCCTTGAACTGTACTCGGTTCGCGATGAGCTGAAAAAAGACTCTCCCGGAACCCTCCAGGCTGTGGGCAAGATGGGCTACGAATGCGTCGAGTTTTTCGCGCCCTACTATGATTGGACTCCCGACTATGCCAAGCAGATTCGCAAGCAGCTCGACGGTCTTGGCCTGCGCTGTTACTCCACGCACAATGACCGGAGCTCGTTCGCGCCCGACGCCTTAACTAAGGCAATCGAGTTGAACAAGATTCTCGGCGCGCGTTTCATCGTGCTCGCGCATCCTGGCAAGGATCCCACCAGCATTGATGAGTGGAAGCAGATTTCGGACCTCCTGAACCAGGCGAACCACACCATGGAATCCGAAGGACTTCACGCCGGTTATCACAATCACGATCTCGAGTGGAAGCCGATTGACGGCCAGGTGCCATTGCAGGTGATAGCGTCGAATACCGACAAGAGCATCATGCTGCAACTGGATGTCGGCACTTGCGTCGCGGCCGGCGCCGATCCTGTCGCTTGGGTTAACAGCCACCCGGGACGAATCAAGTCAATGCACCTGAAAGACTGGTCGCCGGATCAGGGCTATCGCGTTCTTTTCGGCGAAGGCGTCGCCCCCTGGAGGAAACTCTTCGCCGCTGCCGAAAGCAAAGGCGGCGTTGAGTATTATCTGGTCGAGCAGGAAGGCAGCCGCTTCCCTGAACTGGAAACGGCTGAGCGTTGCCTGGTAGCCTACCGCGATCTGAGGCAATCCAAATCAGGTTCCTGACCAGCACGCCACCCGTTTTTCGAGAAAGGCCGAGATCCCCTCGCGCGCATCGCCGGCCAGCGCGTTGGTAGTCATCACTTCCTTTGCGTACGCGTACGCCTTCTGTTGATCCAGATCGATCTGTGTATAGAACGCCTGCTTGCCGATGCTTACTACCAGCGCACTGGCTTCCTCCACGCGAGCCCCGAGTTGAAGCGCAGTTTGGCGTAGATCCGCGGATGGCACCACTTGGTTGACCAGCCCCCAATCCGCCGCCTTGCTCGCGGGAACTGCTGTCCCGGTCAGCAGCATTTCGAGCGCCCGCTTCCGCCCTACAGAACGCGTCAACGCAACCATTGGCGTTGTGCAAAACAGACCGATGCGCACACCGGGCGTGGCGAACGAAGCGCTCTCAGCCGCGACCGCCAAATCGCAGGTCGCCACCAGTTGGCAGCCCGCCGCTGTCGCTGTCCCCTGCACCTCGGCGATCACCGGTTGCGGAATGGATTGAATCTGTTCCATCAGTTCCACGCATGCATCGAAAATCTCCCGGTACTCGCCGACCGTTCGCCCCACCATCTCGCTCAAATCGTGTCCTGAGCAAAAGACTTTTCCACTCGCCGCCAGAATGACCGCTGCAATCGAGTGATTCGCCCCTAACTCGCCCAGGCAGGCCGTGAGTTCGCGCATCAGCTCCAGCGACAGCGCATTACGCCGGTTCGGCCGGTTCAGCGTGACGATTGCGGTCCGATTCTCGACCTCAAAGAGCAGATTCTTGTAATTCATAACGTCCTGATTCCTAGTCAACCACTTGTAACAATACAGGCGTGGCTTCTCAAAGCGAGCGCATTCGGATATTGATCACTGGCGGTACGTTCGACAAGGAATATGACGAGATCGGTGGTCGGCTTTTCTTCAAAGATTCGCATCTACCCGAAATGTTGGCTCTGGGCCGCTGCGACCTGGATCTGGAAATCCGCACGCTCATGATGATTGACAGTCTGGAAATGACCGACGCCGACCGTCGAATCATCCTTGAGCAGTGCCGCGCCGCGCCCGGAAACCGCATCGTGATCACGCACGGCACCGACACCATGGACGTCACGGCCCGCCTGCTCGCGGACAAAATCGAAGGTAAGACGATTGTTCTTACCGGCGCTATGATCCCGTATAAATTCGGCAGCTCCGACGGACTCTTCAATCTTGGTAGTGCGCTCGCCTTCGTGCAGGTCCTTCCGCCCGGAGTCTACGTTGCGATGAACGGCCGCTATTTCCACGGCCGCCGCGTTTACAAGAATCGGCAGGTCGGAATTTTCGAACAATCTGCCGAGAGCGGAGAGTAATTCCATGCCGAGTTTCGAAGTTGATGTATTAATCATCGGAGCCGGTGCAGCGGGCCTCTCTGCGCTCCGCGAGCTCGATCGCGCCGGTGTCAACGTCCTCTGTGTGGAGGCCCGGGACCGTATCGGTGGCCGAATTTTGACGATGCACGATCCGCTCTCGCCCATCCCCATCGAGCTTGGTGCTGAGTTCATCCACGGCCGTCCGCCCGAAATCTGGAATCTCGTCCGCGATGCAGGTCTCGGCGTCTACGATTGCGCCGATCGCGCCATTCACATCGAAAAAGGGAAAGTCCAGCGCGATTCCGATGCCTGGCTTCCGGTACATCGCGTCATGAGCGATATGCAGAAAGCGGCCGAGAAGAAACCGGATCAGCCGTTCTCGGTCTTTCTCGAAAAGTCTCGCCATTCCGAAGACGCCAAACGCCTCAGCGCCAACTTCGTGGAAGGTTTCAATGCCGCCCGCAAAGAGATCGTCGGTATCCACTCTCTAGCCCAGGACGCGAAAGCGTCCGATGAAATCGATGGCGACCGCTCGTTCCGGTTCCTGGACGGCTACGATTCGCTTCCACACGCGTTGTTAAATGGCGTTTCCGATCCAGCATCGAAACTTCGTCTCAACTCGGTGGTCGAAACCATTTCCTGGCGCAGCGGCTCTGTTACCGTTCGCGTTCGTTCCGCGCTCACTGGGGATAAGGCCGTGATTCATTGCCGGCGCGCACTGATCTCCGTGCCGCTTGGTGTGCTCCAGGCGCATCCGGATGCGCCCGGCGCGATCCGTTTCGATCCCGAACCAAAAGAGCTTCTCGACGCCGCGCGTAAGCTGGAATTCGGCCAGGTTTTCCGCGTCATCATGCGGTTCCGCGAACCGTTTTGGGAGAAGAACCCCGATCTGTCCGATGCCGGATTCCTGCTCTCCGATGAACCCCTCTTCCCAACTTGGTGGACTCCGCTTGCTCGTCGTGCTCCCATTCTCACGGGCTGGAGCGCCGGTCCGCACGCGGACGCACTTGAGGGCCGAACGCGACAGGACATCTTCTCCGCCGCGACTGCATCCCTTTCGAAAATTGTTGCCGTCGAACCCGCCGCACTCAATCGACTGCTCATCTCCGCTTACTTCCACGACTGGCATGCCGACCCGTTCGCCCAGGGTGCATACAGCTACGTTCCGGCCGGCGCCCTTCCCGCGCGCGAGAAACTCGCGCAACCGGTCGAGAACACTCTCTATTTCGCCGGCGAGGCCGCTAACCTACAGGGCCACAGCGCGACCGTGCATGGCGCCATCGCCTCCGGCCAGCACGCCGCTCGCCTTCTGGTGAATCACTGACTTAGAACGTAAAGCGCGCGCCAAACTCGCTCCAGAGCGAGCGTGGAATCGTCGTGCCGCTCGGGTTGATGAATCCGGCAGGGTGGCCGAAAGTGTCCGGGCTGGCAATGTTGTTGTTGAAATCGTTGCCGTAGTTCGCGCGATCGGTCAGATTGAAAGCCTGTGCGATCAATTGCAGATTCGCCTTTTCCCCGAATCTAAAATTCTTTGAGAGGCGCAGGTCGAGTTCGAAAAATGGATCCCCGCGGAGCGGGTCGTACTTGGCGATAGTGCAGCCCTGGGTGACGCCGTTCAAACCATAGAAGCAGTTCTGGGCGCCTGCGTTATTGCCGGCAAAGGCGAACCAGTTCGTGGGGTCGCTGGTCGGAACCACCACCGCGGTTGCCGTGCCGCCGCCGGTATTCAATGTATTGGAAGAATTCGTAACACTATAAGGGCGTGCCGAGCCGAATTGCAGGATCGGAGCGAGCTCCAATCCCATCGGCAGATTGATAATCCCGCTCAGAGTTACGTGGTGTCGTTCGTCGTTCGGCGAGGGGCCCCATTCATAACTGGCAAACGGGTTAGTAGATAGCCGCGGATAGTTGCGGAAGGAGCCGCCCCCGCCGTCGTAGGAATACGCCCAAGCCAGCGTGTAGTTCGCATTTAACGAAAAGTGATGTGTCAGGCGCTGCCGAAAGCTAAAGTTGAAACCGTCATAATGGGAACGGCCAATCGACTGTTCGTCGCGGACGCTCGCCAGCTCCGGCAACGTGGACGCAGCAAAAGCGGCGTCGAGCGGGCGGACGCAGCAGACTCCATTAATGGGCACCTTCTGATCGATGTTCATGGTCTTGTTCTCATGCAGGCCGAGAACATGCGTGTATTCGGCTTCGACAACGGAATTGGAATTCGGCGCCCAACTATAGCCGGCGTTGAATTCTTCGGTGACTGGATTCCGATAGTTGGGATCCATCAAACGTCCCACGCTACCTGGCGCAAGCTGAGAGGATGGAGGTGGAACCACCGGCATCGGATCCACACCGTAGCGCCAGCTCCCAAGAGGGATACCTGTGCCTGTGACAATATCTGTGGGCGCCGACAAGCTGATCACGGTTTGAAAAACCGTGGGGTTGCTCATCTGTTCCATGAAGAGCGGAATATTCTGGAAAACATTCCCGTAATAGAGCCCGAATCCGCCACGCACCACATGCTTACCCGCACCGGTGATGTCGTATGCAAAGCCTACGCGCGGGCTGAAGTCCTTGTTGTCATCGTGTGGCACGCTGCTGACGTACGGATTTGAAATCGGGCTGTTCAGCGCCACCAGTTCCTGGTAAGTGCGGCTATTCTTCACGTCGGTTAGTCCGATCATGTTGTAGTCTTTGTCCCACCGCAGGCCCAGGTTCAACGTCAGGCGCGGCGTTACCTTCCAGTCATCCTGAAAGTAAAGGCCAAGCTGCTTGGTCGCGACCAGAAAGTATGGGTCGCCGTTGGCTTCCGTCATGCCCGTTACTGCGCCGGGAGTGGCGAATCCCTGCGGATACTTTGCGGCATTGCTCAAAATCGCGCTTGGGTCGGCTGCGAAATCAATCTCCAGAGTCGAGCTGAACTCGAAGAAACCGCCTTCCACCGGATTAAAGAGGTAATCCACGCCCGCCTTCAAGGTATGTTTGCCGATCGTCTTCGAAATGTCATCGCGGAACTGCCATTTTTTCTGGAATGACTGCTGCGGAACGTTGGTGTTGGTGCCGAACGATGCGTCCGGGAATGTCACCAGCGGCGCGCTGATATGGCTATCGATCAAATTGTTCCAATACTGATACCCGGCGGTGAATTGGTTGACCGTTGTGTCTGAAAGGATGGAGTTGACGGTTAAGCTTGCCAACAGCAGATGATTCTTGGTGAAATTGCCATTTGTGAGGTCGCCGGTGCCGTTAGATTGATCGTTCAGACTGTCGTTCGCCTGGGAGCTGTAGCTGACATAAGCGGTGTTCTTGGAGTTAATTGTCCAGTCCATGCGGCCGTTGTAGCGGGTCTCATAGAACGGACGCGGGATAACGGCGGCAGGCTGAGCCGCGAGTCCAGCCCCTTTAGCAGCCACCAGCTCGGAGTAAGAAGTTCCGGTCTCTTCCAAGCCCTGATTTTCACGTTCACGCTCAATGGCAAAAAAGCCAAATAGCTTGTCTTTTATAAACGGGCCGCCTACCGAGCCTCCAAACTGCTGGCGGCTGTAATCCGGATGGGCCGGGGTTTCGCCGCCGGTACCGTTGGGTACCTTTTCATCCATATCCAGCGCCGCATCACGGAAGAAGCCAAAAAGTGAGCCGTGATAATTGTTGCTGCCTTGCTTGGTGATCATGTTGATCGCCGCGCCTTCTGAACGGCCATTCTCGGCAGAAAACCGCTGCGTGCTGATCTTGAATTCCTGTACTGCTTCCAGCGGAAGCTGCATCACGGGTCCACCGACAGTGTTGTCCTTGTTATCGACCCCGTTCACTGTAACGTTTACGTTGCGGCCACCCTCGCCATTGACAGACAGGATTGCGTAGCGATTTTTCGTCGGGTCATAGGAGTCCGCGGCCTTTACCCCCGGCGCCAGATAGGCGAGATTTGCCACATCGCGTCCGATCATCGGCAGTTGTTCCACCTCTGTCGGCGTGATGTCCTGGCTGACGCTCGTCTTGTCAACGTCCACCAAGGGAGCTGCGTCGGTCACTTCCACGACTTCGGTTGTCGCCCCGGGACTTAGCGTCGCGTTTGCGGTAGCTGTTCGGCCGACCAGCACGTCCACGTTTTCAAGAAGTGAAGAGAATCCCGCCTTCGAGACCTTCACTTCGTAAGCACCAGCGGTCAGCAGGTCGAATCGGTAATTACCTGTCTCGTTCGAGGTCGCCGTGCGGGTTTCGCCCGTTGCCTTGCTGGTGAGGATAACATCAGCGCCCGCTATCACGGCTTGTGTTTTATCAAAAACCGTCCCCTCGATCGTGCCCGTGGCCGTAGCCTGCGCGAACGCGTTCCCTACAGTGATTAGCGCCAACGCCGCAAATGACAGCCATGCGCCTAAAAGCTGTTTCATGTGGTGCCTCCCCAAAAATTGTCTTATATGAATCTATTACAACTTCGGATTGGCTGAAAGCTTTTTTTTCGTTCCGAAACCAAGCAGCCTGAAAAACGCACGGCTCCGATACACTCACGGAATGAGGATTTCCCGTCGAAGTGCTCTCGGTCTGTTGGCGGGCGGCGTGTCGCTCGCGCGCGCTCAAACCATCAAACCGCAGCCACCTCCTGGCATCGAGATCGCGCAAGGTCCCTTCCAAGGCACTCGCGAATCGCTGCGCAATTATCAAATCCCCGAATGGTTCCAGGATGCCAAGTTCGGAATATGGGCGCACTGGGGGCCGCAGTCCGCCGTGGAAGATGGTGATTGGTACGCCCGAAATATGTACATGGAGGGCAGTCCGCAATACGACTACCACGTCCAGACCTACGGCCATCCCTCTAAGTTTGGTTACAAAGACACCATTCCCTATTGGAAGGCGGAGAAGTTCGAACCCGCCGAGTTGATCGCTCTCTACAAGAAAGCTGGCGCGAAGTATTTCGTGAGCATGGGCGTTCATCATGACAACTTCGATATGTGGAACTCCAAATATCAGCGTTGGAATGTCACTAAGATGGGTCCGAAAAAAGATGTTGTGGGCCTCTGGAGCAAGGCCGCTCGCGACGCTGGGCTGCGCTTCGGAGTCACCGAGCACCTCTGGATCACATACAAATGGTTCTCGACCAGCCACGGCCATGACCAGACCGGACCCTACGCGGGTGTGCCGTACGATGGTGCCGATCCCGACTACTCCGATCTCTACGTCGATTCCGACGAAGTCGACCTCAAGCTCGATTGGAACGAAAGCAACATCCCGGTCTGGTGGAAACACCACTGGTATCAGCGCATCAAAGATCTTGTCGATCAGTACCAGCCCGATCTGCTCTATACCGACGGCGCGTTGCCGTTCGAAGATTACGGCCTCAACCTCGTGGCGCATCACTACAACCTGAGCGCTCGCAAACACGGCGGCAAAACCGAAGCGATCTACACCAGCAAACGCCCGGAGGACGCAGAGAAGGGAATTGCCACCCTGGATGTCGAACGTGGCGTCGTCGATAAAATCTGGCCCCGTCCCTGGCAGACCGATACCTGCATCGGCCAGTGGCATTACAAGCGGGGTGAAAAGTACAAGACCGCGAAAACCGTCATCGATATGCTGGTCGATATCGTCAGTCGCAACGGCAACCTGCTGCTGAATTTTCCGCTTCCCGCCAGCGGTCAACTCGACCTGCAGGAGCGAACCGTTCTCTCCGGCATCACCGACTGGATGGCCGTGAACAACGAAGCCATCCATGGCACTCGGCCGTGGAGGATCTTCGGCGAAGGACCTGGCACGAAAACATCCGCTGAAGAATCCGCTTTTAACGAACAGAAGCGGAAGCATCTAACCGCCGATGATGTGCGCTTCACCACCAAAGGCAATGTTCTGTACGCGGCCGTAATGGGTTCGCCCGACTTTCAGGCCGTTATCAAACCGCTCGCGCAGGACACAGATCTCAGAGTCGGGAAGATTCAAAACGTCAGTCTGCTGGGCTACGATGGCCGCCTCGAATGGACGCAGGACAAAGCCGGTCTGCGCGTGCTTGTCCCGGACAAGAAGCCTTCCGAATACGCAATCGTCTTTAAAATCGAAGGAGCCTGATCGCCGTAATGGTCCCGAATCCCGCGTTAGGAGTTGTTTACCACTGGCTCGGCGGTCTCGCCTCCGGCAGCTTCTACGTTCCATACCGCTTTGTGAAGCGCTGGTCCTGGGAAACGTATTGGCTGGTCGGAGGCGTGTTCAGTTGGATTATCGCGCCTTGGATCGTCGCTTCTATATTGACTCGGAATCTCCCCGCCGTTCTGTCCGGCACGTCCGGCAAAACCTGGTTCTGGTGCTTCTTCTTTGGGTCCCTATGGGGAATCGGCGGCCTCACCTTCGGCCTCACCATGCGCTATCTCGGCCTCTCGCTTGGCATGGCCATCGTGATGGGACTCTGCGCCGCTTTCGGCACCCTCATGCCGCCCATCTTCAACGGCGTATTCGTTTCGAGTGTTTTGGGTACCACCTCCGGCCGCGTAATCCTCGTCGGCATCGGAGTGTGCCTCGCCGGTCTTGCCATCGCTGGTTTGGCCGGCATCTATAAAGAGCGCGCCATCCCGCCCGAAGAACGGCAAGTGGCAATTAAAGAATTCGATTTGCGAAAGGGCTTTCTCGTGGCGCTCTTGTCCGGTGTCATGAGCGCTTGCTTCGCCTATGGTCTCGCCGCCGGAGACCCCATCCGTAATCTCACCATGCACTACGGAACGCCGCCGCTGTGGCAAGGACTTCCTGTACTCGTGGTTGTGCTTCTCGGAGGCTTCACAACCAATTTCATCTGGACCATTCTGCTGAACATCAAGAACAAATCCGGCCATGAATACCTCAGCCGCGAGTTGCCGCTACAGGAAACCCCTCAGCCCATCGAAGAGACCGCCCTAACTGGTCCCACAACCAGCGTCCTGACCTCCGCTCCAGCGCAAATTCTGCGCGAAACCATCCGCGTGCCCATGGCGGCCAACTACCTCTTCTGTGCGCTTGCCGGCGTCACCTGGTACATGCAGTTTTTCTTCTACACCATGGGCGAAACGCAGATGGGCGCTTACAAATTTTCGAGCTGGACCATCCACATGGCCAGCATCGTCATCTTCAGTTCCTTATGGGGTATCGGGCTGAAGGAGTGGAAAGGCGCGGGCCGCACGGCCCATACTCTGCTCGCGCTGGGCCTCGCCATTCTGATCGGATCGACGATGATAATCGGCTACGGTAACTATCTCGCGACGCTCACAAAATAAAGAGTCGGAGCACGATTCAGCCGGCGTTGGCTTGTCCGATAACCCCACTTCAAAGCCACTGAGTGCAAGGAAGGTAAATACTGGGCCATTACCCTCGACTGATCGGGTCGAGCATCTGGTCC
>CAVXKZ010000018.1:0-109050 GCA_963762495.1 uncultured Acidobacteriaceae bacterium | reverse complement strand
CAGCGGATGCCCCCGCACAAGCTGCAAGTGTTCTATATTTCCCTCTTTGCTGATCGTGGCGGTAAACTCCACGGTGCCCTGAACGCGAGCGGATCTTGCGAGCGGAGGATAGACTGGCTGAACTTTCCGGATGAGTCTGGCTTCTGCCAAAATACTTCCAACTCGAATAGGACCGCTCAATGCCTTTTCAGCGGGAGCCGGGGCTGGCGGTATAGCACCAGTTCCGAAGAGATCGCCCCCGGGCAACGAGTTGGCGGCGCCGGGACCTATCGCAGTACTGCTGGATATGGCGAGATCAGGTGCCGCCATTTCGTCGATATTGTTCACTCGTCTCGGGATCACAGCGCGAGCGATCAGCGTGGTTGCATGAAATGCGCGAGAATCAACAGCGGGCTGCGTTTTCGGCATTACCGGAGACTTAGGCGGCGGGTTTGAGGGCGGAGCCGGAGCAGTGAGCAGGCTTCTTAACTGCGCATTCGGTAGTGCGCGTGTGTAGACAAGCGGAATCAGAATGAGCACACAGATCGCCAGAGCCTGTAGCCAAAATGAAAGGGCAATAGCCCACCCTTTGCTTGTCTTCTGAACTTGTTCCACGAACGTCTGCTCGAACATCACTCACTCAGACACCTCACGTGCCTATGATGTTCCTGAACCCGTGTCATGCGCCTGCAGCGTGCTGCATTCAGTGGAACGGCCGAACCGCCCCGTTACGTCATAAATGCTGCATCATAAAAATAGATGGAGCAAGAGTCCGTCTGGAGAAGTCGATTATGTCAAGCGGATTGAAGTGTGCTTCGCTCGTCCTGATCCTCTCGCTGACCGCTTGGGGCCAGTCCGATACGAACGGGAATCCCGCGGCACAGCACCAAAAATCAAAAAAGGAAAAGACCCGCCAATCGCCGAGTCCAGGACGGCAGGTCGCCAACGGAACAGGTAATGTCGCGGGCGGAGCTGGGAAGGGAGCCGGTGATCTTGCGAAGGGCGCAGCCAAAGGGGCCGGTGACTTGGTGACCCTGCACCCGATTGATGCCGGCGTCTCCCTCGGTAAGGGGGCAGCGGGCGCAGGTAAGGACGTCGCGGTTGGTACCACAAAAGGAACCGCAAAAATCACCAAGGGCATCGGTCGCGCGATCAAACATTTGTTCTAATCAATCGCTTTTGGCCATCCTGTTTACGGCTAGTAAGACTTCTTGCGGCACCCGACTGAAATCGTCTCAAGGCGGACCGCATCCGATAGCCAAGAGGCAATAATGAACGAAATTGTAAACAGCGTTCGTAAAGAAATCGAAATGGGTGACACGGAAGTGAAGATCCGGTATGCGATTGGATCTGCCGCGGCCGCGGCTGCAATATTTGCGCCGCTCAGCTATAAATGGAAGGGCGTGCTTACCGCCGTTGCGGCGGAGCCATCCTAACAGGAATTTATGGCGTATCGCCGCTGCGCAAAGTATTCAGCTAGTATCACCCCGCCCGGGAGCGGTCTTTCGGCCGCTCTTTCCCTTTCTTGGAATCCCAAAGCGCCGAACCTGAACTGATGCCCGCAACCCAGCGTCTAAGGGCTGTGGGAACGAAAATCGAACCTGGCTCCAGCGTTTCCAAACTGACTAATCGCATTTTTATTGTTCTGATCGTTATTAGCAACACGATCGGGACCTTGCTTCTGGGCGTGGGCATGGAGCGGATGCCGGATTTTGGCGGTGTCTCGCTTCTCTCCTACCTAGCGGCTCTATTCACAAGTTGGTATGTCATAGTCGGCACGGCGCTTCTGATCGTCTGGATGATCGCCCAACTTTCGATGTTCACTTGGGCCGATCTGACTTACGTTCTTCCCGTCACGGCCAGCGCTTACATCCTCACGGCGGTGCTGAGCAAATTCTTCCTGGGGGAGCGGATCTCTATCGCGCGATGGATCGGCGTACTTATTATCTCTTTCGGAGTGCTGTTGGTCTCTGAGACGCCGCCAGACACCAAACATGAACCGGAGCGTGCGCGGTGAAGTGGCTATGGCTGGTGATCAGCGTTCTCACGAGCACGGTTGGCGATCTGATGACCGCCAAAGGAATGGCCGAGCACGGCGAAATCCAGGATTTCGGAGCGCGCGGATTGACGCGCGTACTTCGTCATATCGGTACTCATCGCCTGGTAATCACCGGCATCGCTTTTGACGCTATTGCATTCTTTTCGCTGATGGCGCTACTTTCCGTTTCTGAAATCAGTTTTGCGGTTCCGGCCAGCGCCTTGAGCTACATCGTCAAGACGGCACTCGCCCGTTGGTATCTCGGGGAACACGTGAATGTGAGGCGCTGGATGGGTGCCGTGTGCGTGGCGGTGGGAATCGCTCTGATTTCCTTCTGAATCAAGACGGTCCCGTTGCGCCGCCGCCGCCGTTCAATCCCAGTAGCACTAATCCCGCCACCACCAGACATGTGGCAATGGCTTTGAAGGTCAGCGCCCGCGTGCCGAAATCCTCGCAGAACCACTGCGGTCGCAGCTTTGTGATCCCGTACGCCCCGATAAAAATAATCACATAACGGACGCCCGAAATAGCCTCAACCAACGTAGGTGTGGCGCGGCTCACCGCAAAGACAACCAGAAACGAACCGACCCCCGCGAGGAACCGGTTCACCATATACCAGAATTTACTGCGCGGCGTCGCTTCTTCCGAGTGTTCAAAGATCTGTCTTCGCCAGCTCGGCGGTACCAAGAGGGCTAACGAGCCAATAAATGTACCCAGCGTGAAAAACACATAGCCGGTAACGAAGTTCGTTTGGTCGAAAACGATCTTCTGCAAGACGTTCGTCATGCCGAATCCCGCCGAGGCGATCACGATTTTCGGAAGCATTTTCTTAATAGGCTGTTTTTCGGCCAAAAACATCGTGAAGCCGCCCAGGGTCATGATGACGAATCCAGTCATGTTTCCGCCGAAAGGTCTGTTCAGTAGGGGAAGAGCGATCAATGCGGTCGCGACGGGAGAGAACCCTCCCATGGCGGCGAGTTCGTCTGACGCCTCACCGGCCTTAAGCGCCCAGTAGTAAAAGAACGATGCGATCAGGTCCAGCGCGCCTGCCGCAAAGCCCATTGAGGCTTGCTGCCAGGTGGGTAGTTTGAATCCGAAGGGAATCAGCGCGAGACCGAAGAAACTGATCGCGCCGAGCCAGAAAACGTACGAGAGAAGATTTTTCGTCTCCCGCTTCTGCAGAAGAACCTTGTCCCAGACCAGAGAGGCGCCGATCAAAGCGTGCGCCACGATCGCAATCGAGACTCCGTTCAGGACCAAGCCCTTCAGGACATTCATCCGCTAGCGTGCAGCCCTTCCAACGTGTTGATGCGGAAGAACCGGTTTTTGAACCGTCAAAGGAGATCGCGGTATTACCGGGATTGCTGTGACCGGGGAGCCTTCCTACGCGAGTTTGCCCTTCAACAGCGTGAATGAGTGCGGTGGAAACGAGTAGCGCAGGCGCGCACCGCTCGCGTCGATGCTTTTCGTCGTCGTTTTGACCGTTGTTGAGCCGAAGGTGTTCATGGCTTTGACATCCGGTCCATTTACCTCCGCAACCTCAAACGGTCCTGCAAACTGTTTGTCTTCGAGTTCAAAGCTTGCCTCGACAGGCTCTGCAAGATTTCGATTCACCACGTTGAGCACCAACGTGCCCTGGTCATGCGCGGCTGATATGTCGAGATAAGGGACATCCGCGCTAATTCGCGTCTCACTCGTCTCCGTCCGATACGTCGGGCCGTCGATAAACAACTCCAATGCGTTTCCGAACGAGTTCGCGGCAAACAACTGCAACGGGTAATAGATCGTCTGGAGAAACAATCCTTGCTTGCTGGTGAAGATCGGAGCTATGACATTCACCAATTGAGCCAGGTTCGCAATCTTGACGATCTGCGCATTATTGACAAACGTGTTCAGGAAGGTTGCAACAACCAGGGCGTCTTCCAGGTTGTAATGCTCTTCCAGAATGTCGCGGCCCTTCTCTTTGCCTTGTCCCCGCGCCCGATACCACACGTTCCATTCATCCCAGGCAATGTACATTTTGCGGTTCGGCACGTCCGACATGGCTCCGCGGATAATGCCTTCGGCGATCCTGATCCGTTCGTTCAGAATCAGAGAGCTCGCCAGAAATTCGGGCGTATCGTTCTTTGGGTTTCCGACATACATATGAAGCGATAGATAATCGGCATGGTGCTTGAGATGTTCGAGAACAGTTCGGTTCCAGCCGATCCAATCGGCGTTAGGCCCGAAATTTGACGAGCCCGCAGCGACAAGTTTGATCGAAGGATCTGTCCACTTCATCAACTTGGCGGCCTCCAGGGCGAACTTCCCATAATCCTCCGCCGTGCGATGCCCCATCTGCCAGGGGCCGTCCATCTCGTTGCCCAGGCCCCAGTACTTCACCTTCCAGGGCTGATCGCGGCCGTTTTTGCGGCGCAGTTCCGTGGTCGCGGTGTCGGCGGCTGAGTTGCAGTATTCCACCCACTGCTGCGCTTCGGTCCAGCTTCCGGTTCCGAGATTCGCGCAGAAATACGGTTCAGCGTTGATCATTTCGCAATAGCGCAGGAATTCGTGGGTCCCGAACCGGTTGTCCTCAACCGAGCCCCATGCCATTTCCAGTCGCGCGGGCCGCTCGTTGCGCGGTCCTATGCCATCTCGCCAGTTATAGTTCGAAGAGAAATTTCCACCGGGCCAGCGAAGCAGTGTGACGTGCAGATCCTTAACCGCCCGAAGCACGTCCTTCCGGTAGCCTTCGTTATCGGATAAGGGAGAGTTTTCCTCAAAAATGCCGCCTTCGATGCAGCGGCCCAGGTGCTCAGTGAAATTGCCGTAGATCTTGGGATCGATCTGGCCGATGATGCGCTCTGTATCGATTTTGATCCGCGCCTCCGAAGACGATGCTCTGCGGGCAAGCAGAGCTGGCGCGGATAATAGTGCGGTTGTAAATGCTCGTCGCGAAAGCCTTTGCTGGGACATGATTGAAAGTTCGCAAAAAGCATATCACCCGGAGCGGACCAAGTCTTATATCGTTAATAGAGGTCCAAGAGGTTTAAACCCACGAGGTTTAACCTCACGCCCTGAACCGAAGCTCTGATCCTAGGAGGCCATATGGCAATCTCATTCGAGGTGAACGGAGAGAAACGGTCCGTTGACGTCGATCCCAAGACTCCCTTGCTGTGGGTCCTGCGAGACACACTGAATTTGACCGGCACGAAATATGGGTGCGGAATAGCGGCTTGCGGCGCCTGTACGGTGCACATCGATGGCGAGCCGGCTCGCTCATGCTCTTACCCGGTCGCTTCTGTCGCAGGCAAGAAGATCACAACCATTGAAGGCCTCTCCACGGACCGCAGCCATCCTTTGCAGCAGGCGTGGATCGCTGAGCAGGTTCCCCAATGCGGCTATTGCCAATCGGGACAGATCATGACGGCAGCGGCGTTCCTGCATAAGAATCCGCGCCCCACCAGTGCCGCTGTGGATGAAGCCATGTCGAATAATATTTGCCGCTGCGGAACCGCCCAGCGAATTCGAAAGGCGGTGCTGAGAGCGGCCGGAGTCACCAACGGCAGTGCAGGTCCAGCGGTGGAAGGAGGCGCGCGATGAGCAAGGCTACTCTTAGCCGTCGGGCACTGCTCAAAACAGGGGCGACCGCCGGTGCCGCGCTTATTGTCGGAATCGACTTTGCCGGGAACGCAAAAGCCGCACCTGAGAGACCCATCGTAAATCCGCTCTCGGCCTGGATCAGGATCGACCAGAGCGGAGTAGTAACGCTCGCCTATTCGAAATCGGAGATGGGTCAGGGCGTCTCGACTTCGTTGCCCATGATTCTTGCAGACGAACTCTGTGTCGATTGGAAAGATGTTCGCGTGGAGCATGCCGAAGCGGTTTCGGCCTACGGAGATCAGGGCACGGGCGGTAGCGGAAGTGTCGCTTCAATGTGGGAGCCGCTACGCACGGCGGGAGCGAGTGCGCGCGAGATGCTCGTCGCCGCCGCCGCTCAGCGTTGGAACGTTGCGCCGCAAGATTGCGAGGCAAAAGCCGGTGCTGTCTGGCATGGTTCCGACAAGTTGATCTATGGAGAGCTCGTTGAGAGCGCCTCAAAACTGCCGATCCCGGACGCCAAGACAGTGCGTCTGAAAAAACCGGAAGAGTTCACTTTTATCGGCAAATCTCTGCCCCGAACGGACATCCCCGCCAAGGTCGACGGCAGCGCCGTCTTCGGTCTCGATGTGCGAGTGCCCGGGATGGTCTATGCGGTGGTGGCGCGTTGCCCGGTATTCGGCGGCAAGGTCAAGCGCTTCGACGCGGCTAAGGCGCGGGCTGTAAGAGGCGTCCTTGATGTCTTTCAAATCGAGCCGGTCGGCCAGGGCGTTCACTCTTGCGGAGGAGTAGCCGTAGTGGCCGAAACAACCTACGTCGCTATGCAAGCGCGCAACCAATTGCAAATCGATTGGGACTACGGTCCGGCTTTGCAAGAGAGCAGCGAAACGCTTCGCAGGCAGTTCCGAAAGCTGGTCGATTCCAGCATGAAAGTGATCGTGAACCAGGGCGACCTGGAATCAGCCCTATCCGCCGCGCCCGCCGGGAAGAAGATCGAGTGCGACTACGAGCTCCCGTTCCAGGCGCACGCCACCATGGAGCCGATGAACTGCACGGTTGATGTCGAAAGTGACCGCGCCGAAGCCTGGGCTCCCAGCCAGAGCCCTAATCAAGTGCAAGGCGTGATCAGCGAGTTGACGGGCCTTCCGCCGGATAAAATTCAGGTCCACACACCATTTATGGGCGGCGGATTCGGCCGCCGGTATCACGCCGACTTTCCCACCGAAGCAACCCAGATCGCGAAAAAAATCGGAAAGCCCGTTCAACTCGTGTGGTCGCGCGAAGACGACATGACCCACGACTTCTACCGCCCCGCTTCTTACCACCGCATGAGCGGAGCGGTTGATTCAGACGGAAATATCACCGCGTGGCGTCATAAGTACACCTCTACATCCATTGCGGAATGGTTCGACCCGCACTCGTCTCCGGAGTCGTCCGAGCTCGGCTGTACCCTGCAAATGCCTTACCTGGCGAAAAGCTACAAGCTCGAATATTTGCCTGCGGCCTCTGCCGTTCCGCGCGCCTGGTGGCGATCTGTCGAGGCCTCGGTGATCGGCTTCGTGATGGAAAGCTTCATGGACGAAATGGCGCATGCGGCGGGAGTAGATCCCTATGAATTCCGTATTCAGAAACTCGGCGAAGCACGGCTCGTTAAAAACGCATTGGAGGAACGCGATCGGCCGCTCGACACCGCGCGGCTTAAAGGCGTTCTTCAGCTCGTCGCCCAAAAAGGCGATTGGGGCAAGCCTCTGCCGAGTGGAGAAGGGCGCGGTATTGCCGCTCATTATTCGTTTCGAAGCTACGTGGCCAATCTGGCCGAAGTGTCCGTCGAGAACGGGCGCGTTCGCGTGAAGCGCATCGTTTCCGCCGTGGACATCGGCACTCCGGTTAATCCGGATGGGATTCGGGCTCAGGTTGAGAGTGCGATTATATACGGCCTGACAGCCGCCTTGAAGAGCCAGATCACCATCGAAAAGGGCCAAGCCGTCCAGACCAACTTCAACAAGTTCACCACGCTCGCGATGAAGGAAACACCTCTGATTGAGGTCTATATCGTACCCAGCACGCTCGCTCCGACGGGAATCGGAGAGCCCGGTCTGCCTCCCACCGCGCCGGCGCTGACCAACGCAATCTTTGCGGCGACCGGCAAGCGCATTCGGCGTCTGCCGCTTCAACCCGGTGATCTCGCTTAACAGAAACTGCTCTGAGCAGATATTAAATTACGATCGTGCATTCTGCGGCTCCCCCTGCATGTCGGAAGGCATAGCTCGGAGCTTCAGAATGCACCACGCCGTGATCGCGATTCCGAAGACATTGACGCTCAATTCGATGCTTCCCGAAATCGCCGTGTTCAGAAGAGGTCCGGCAATCGCATATAAGCAACTGACCACTTCGATACCGAACGCGAGCCCATAATAAATAACAAAAACGGATGTATTCCGGGGAACCTCGATCTTCTGAATCCGGATCACCCGGCGCATCGACCAAAGGAACGCGACGCTCGCGGTTGAGGAAGCGGCCCAGATCACCAGGGCCAGCGTAGCGAGCGTGGCGTCTCCCTGATTTTCTTGCTCTGCCCCGGCGAATCCCGCCACGATGAAACCGAAGATCGCTGCCAAAATAATACTGGAAATCAGGCGCTGCACGCCGAGTCTGCGAAACTTGGCTACCTGTCCCTTCGCTTCCTCGAACACGTCGTACGCTACCGCCGGAAAGACAAACGCATACAGAAATCGCGAATACAAAAAAACGCGCGCGAACTCTCGCGAATCTGGTCCCAGCCACAGCACCACGGCGTCGAAGAACACCTCCAGTACGGCGGCGAGCGTGACAAAAGCGTACGTCTTATACAGCTTCAAAGTCAGAATGCGCAGCAGCAACAGGCAATCGACGACTGTCGCTGCCACCTGCATCCAATGGTTAACCTGATCTAACATCCGTTAACCCTATTTGAACTTACTGCCGAATCCGTTGACCCGGCGTCCGCGTTAGATCGCCGGAACCGGTTGAATCGATTCCAACGTAATCGGCTGACCCGCGCCCGCTTGTTCGGCCGCTAGGGCATCGCTGGTTGCCGCGATCACCATGACGGCGATTGCCGAATAAGGCTTTGCCGCTGGAACTGTCTCCGCGATGGCCGCTGCCACTTCCAGCTCGGTCAGAATATCGGATACCGTGACATTCTTGCCGGCATGTGCCCGGATCAACGCCGCGCGGCCGCGAATATTTGCGACGGTTTTCGCGCTGACGTCCATGTCCGTCTCGAACGCACTCTCCAGGGCGACAGCCGCCACTACCAGATTGTTGATCTCGAGCCTCACGGAGCCTTGGCTGCCGGACTGCGCTCGAAACAGCGAGTACGCGCTGTAAGCAGCCGAGTACGCCGCGGCGGCCTGATCGAAGACCGGAGCGTATTTCGGGTAAGAAGTACTGACCTGAGATCGCAACGAGGTCAACGCCCCGTGCGCCAGGGTCAGCGAATCATAGGAAGCGCCGTCAAACGCATTGAGCTGGTTCGGATGAGCGGGCTGAGTGTTGCAGCCAGTTCCCAACGCCAGCACTAGCGAAAGCACAGCTAGAGTAATGAGTGGAAGCTTCTTGAACATTGTTGGTTCCTGCGCACAAACTAATCCCCTCGCGAACAGGTCGGCTCCCGATTCCGCCGCAACGCTATGAAAAGAAAAGTTAATGTAGTTTGGTATAAACTCGTGACCGGTTGTGCCGTCGCATGCGGAACCATTATTGGAATGCGAAGCGTCCAACAGTTGGAGGCTTGATTATGTTAAAGCGCTTGGGCTTGGCGACTGCGGCAGTGGCAGCGGTCCTCTTGTTTGCAGGCCCGTCGAGCGCGCAGGTCGGAGTCGGTTTCGGCGTTACCGTCGCGCCAGGGTATGCATACTCGGCGTACCCATATGCGTGCGATCCATATTACGACCCATACTGCGCGTATCCGTATGCGTACTCGCCTTACGCATACGGCTATGCATACCCGGGATATTATGGCGGCTATTGGGGCGGTTGGCGTGGACATGACCGCGACGATTGGCGCGGTTACCGCGGCGGCTACGGCTACCGGGGCGGGTACGCGAACCGCTATCCCGGTCGGTACGGCGGCGCCTATGCGGGCGGTCGATACGGCGGTTACGCTAACGGTTATCGCGGTTATGCCGGCGGCCGGTACGGTGGTTATGCAAGCGGACGCGGCTTCTCGGGAGGTCACGTTGGCGGCTACGCGGGAAGTCGCGGCGGTGGATTTGGCGGAGCCCGCTCTAGTGGATTCGGCGGAGGTCACGGCGGTGGTTTCGGTGGAGGTCACGGTAGTGGCGGACACGCCGGCGGTCATCGTTAATCGGTTTCGTTCTTACGCTTCAAAAGGCTCTGGGGTTCTCCTCAGAGCCTTTTTCGTTTGGGACCGATCCTCGCGCCTGAAAATCCCCTTCAGCGGGGCGCGCATTCACTGTTCATAAGGAATGGCGGGTCGGTGTAAGCTGAACAGGCTGAATCAAACCGCATGTCAGCGCATGCCGGAAGATTCGTTGGTGGAGCCCATCGCGACGCGCAATGCAGTCGGCAACCCCGAAGGAAGAGCAACCTTGACCGCTCCCGGCGGCGCAGGGCAGTCCGAGATCGCGGTTGCCTGCGCGGGTGCGCCAGATGCCGCCATCGCCAACGCGCCGGTCATGATGCAAATCCATTTCATCGCCCTCTCTCCTTCCGTGAATAAACTGAGTCGAGATCATGATGCGCAGTCGGTCTTAGCGTCAGTGTACGCAAGGATCATTACGAGGAGTTCCTGGCGATTCTGGCTACTAGCAGCTTCATCTCGAATGTATAAACTCCGGGAGGCATTCAGGTCAATCGCCATCCCACACGGAAGGCTCCAGCCGCATAGGGGATCATCGACAATTCCCGGCGATCTGCGGCTCCTTGAACCGTTACTGAAGAAGAACAGTTATCTAGACGATGCATGCCACTGCGTAAAGCCATGAAACACTGTGGTCCGCGTCTTTCGAGCCCAGCTCATGCTCCCTCTTACTTGGTGGAATCAGGTCAAATAAAATAACTGTCAGCTTGGATCCTCGTGTACAGCTAACCAGGCAAAGCCTGCTCGGATACCGACGCTGCAGAATATTGCCGTATGGCCCGACAATAGGGATACTTACTACACCCGTAGAACTTCCCAAATCGTCCTGCTCGAAGCAGCATCCGCGATCCACATTTCGGACAAGCGTTTGGCTGTGGAGAAGCAGTGGCCGGTGAGAACGCCGTTTTTGTTGTTGCCCGAACGCGTTTGATTCCTTTGCACGTTTTGCAGAACCGGCCCACTCCGGACGACAGCGATGTGTCCTTAAACTCCTCGACGCTGCGCAATTCCCTGCATTTCGGGCATTCTTTTAGCCCTCCATCTTGGAGTCTTCGGATGTCGGTGTGGATCGCGCCGAGGACATCGTTTTGCTCGACATCGCCCTTCTTGCCGACCGCTCGTCGTAGCCGGGCATCGAGTGTAGCGATTGGATCTTCTCCCAGATTGAAGCGGTTTATCCGAAGGAATTTATAACCATAGCCTTCAAGAACTTTCTGGCGGTATACATCTTCCTCTGAGTAATAGTCAGCATAATTGGAACTGTCGATACCAATCCCCTCTCCAAAGTGTTCCCTGAAACCGTCATATTCAATGATGATCTTTTTCTCGGTGTTCCCGTCAGCGCAATACAGAAGCAAGAAGTCCACGCGGTACTCGGGATGCTGGTAGTCGGGATCAAACTGCTTCAGGTATCTGCCGAGCTCGAACTGTGGAGTGAATTGGCTCCGGTCCCTTTCCTCACTCCAGAATGTCGTTTGGTAAAACCAATTCAAGACCTCTGCTTCCCGGACAGATTGCGGATCGACTTCGCTAGCGTCGTGTTCTCTTTTCGCTTCGGCACGAACGCTCCAGAAATGCCGTAATGCCTCACCGATCGCGCCGGTATAGCCATCAAGCGGCTTACTCAAAACGAAATGCAGGCACTCCTTGGCGCGGCTGAAGCCGACATTTAGACGCTGTGCCTTCAATTTCCCATCTTCCTCTAAGTCCACGCTAGCGAGATCTTTGATGAACACCCCCCAAAGTTTGTCTGAATCGGTGTTCGCCACCATCGAGTAGAAAATCAGGTCCCTCTCTTCCCCTTGGCAGGTATCGAATGTCATGATCTTCAGCCGGAACTCGTTGTATAGGTATTCGCGCTCGGGCAGCTTTCCAATCGTATCTGCCAGGAATTTTTGTTGGTCGGTGTGCGGCGTGATAATACCGACGGTCAGTTTACTTCCTTGTTCCTTCAGCTTTAGCAGTTCCGAAATTATGAATTGTCCCTCCTGTTGGTTGATGTTCCGATTCCTGCGGGCGGGTTCTTCGGAAGACGACGCCAAGATTGTGAATCGTAACACGTCATCGATGTTTTTCCCACGGATTTTCATCACCTGGAGTTTGCTGCGGTAGAAGTTTATGTTCGAGTACGAGATAAGCTCTCTGTAGCTGCGGAAATGCTTCAGTAACTGCGCATGATAGTTGCTGATGAATTCGAAGAACTCAAGGATCGATGTGCGAATGTTGAACCGATCCAGTTTGACGAGCTTCGCTGTATCACGGGAGATGTTCTGACGAAAGCTTGCCTCAAGTCGGTTTAGATGTTCCCTGTTTGTGTCCCCACGAGCTTGGACGGCCTTCACGTTGCTAAATTGTTTTTTATCTCCGAGAATCAGGATTTTCTTTGCTCGGAGAATAGCTGGCAGCGCCTGCGCGATGCTCACCTGGGACGCCTCATCTATGATCAGCAGATCGAAGATCTTAGGCTCAAGCGGGATGTATTCGGCGTAGTCTCGCACGCCAGCCAGGATGCAAGGGAACGCACCCTTCAGCTTTCCGAATTCTGCTTGAGGAAAGCGCTGCTTACTCCGGATGATGTCCCGGAGCGTTTTGGCCGTGTTCCGCTGGCCATCGTAGAACTCGATCACCCGCCCATCCATTAGATAGGTCATATACACGGTCACCAGATCGTGCACGCGATCCTGCTCGCCTGCATAGTTAACCTCAGGTATTGAGTGGAAAGCCTGATAAAGCTGTTGGGCGACCGAGACATACCTCACCAGTACCGCGAAATCGACGGCTGTCATCGCTGCAAGGCGGTTGTCACCGAAGCTTCCAAAATCCGCCGCCCTGATGCCAACTCGTTCCAGGGTACATGGATACTTCGAGACTATGCCTCGGAGGCGCCCGACCGCTTGGGCCAATTCGATCAATCGTCCCAAGAACAATCTCAGCTCCGGGTTTGTGAGCACCATCTGGCAAAAGCGAAGGCCGTCCTCGTAAATAGGTGAGGATAAGTGCGCCACTTCAATGCGGAGGGTCTGCGCGATGTTGCGGATCCGGTTGATATCTCCCAGATGCGTGTGAGGAGCGCCCGGTAATGCAAACCCAAACAAAAATCTGAATTCATGATCGAGCGCATCAAGCGCCCGCCGCGAGAGCAGATACCCGATCAGAGGCTTCCGCAAGAGCGAGTATTTGTGAAGAAAAGTTGACAGCGCATCGACGTCGCTAGCCAAGAGGCCCCGCACTAGCCTCAAGTCATCGCCCGCCGCAGGATATATCTTTTCAACCCTGCCAAGCATCTCACCCAGACCTACAGCGGCCTTGAAGAATTTCAGGAGTGTATCGAGGTTGTCTACGTGGGCGAAGCCGAGCGCCGCTATGATCGACGATCCCGCCGATTCAATCCCGCTGAATTCCTGCACCGCCTTTGTTATCGAGTAGAGATCCTCTAGGTCGCCGACCGCATCTTCCTGGGCGAGGATCTCCCGAAAATCCACAGGGAAGTTATCACCAAAAGTGGCTTCGAGGAAGGCCCATTCTTTTATGTTCCGGAGAGATATGTCGCCATAGCTGATGGCCTCCGCTTCGATATCTTCCTTGAGTTCCGCGCAACTGCTCGCGATACTCTGCTGCACCGCCTCGTGCTGCTTCTTCACTGCCCGGTAATGGGCTTTAATGTCTTCCATGACTCCGGCCGAGAGAATCTGTGCATACGTGCTGCCAGTGCTCCCTAGGCGAAGAATCGGATTCTGAAACTTTTTGTCATTACGGACGCGGTTCAACGTGGAGATGATCTTATCTTCAACGACGTCCAGGGCTTCCTTCTTATCGGATAAGACCAGAACGGATTGATTGTTCAGGACAGTGTTGCAAACGACTGCCGTGATGGTGTGGCTCTTGCCGGTTCCGGGCGGCCCCTCAACAGTGAGGTATCTGCAGCGCTCTTTCTGCAGCGCTATCAAAATTTGCCGTTGCTCGCTATTCAACGGAACCGGGCTCTCGCACACGAGCCGCTCCGGCACGCCTAAGCTATCCCATTCCTCCTGCACTTCGTCGGTGACGGAATCGGGATTGTGATGAATGAAGTCATCGATCAAGCCTTTGAAAGCTTCGGCTATGGCCGAATTGTCATCAGTGCCGAGCAACTTTAAAATCTGCTCGTAGTCATTCAGAAGCGCCTCATCGGCGTTATCGAAAAGCGCGACGTAACACGCATTAGTGACGCGCACGGACGCGCTCTTGGCAGTCTGGGGTGTCGGGTTCTGGAGATCGAGCGAGCGGTCGAGCTGAAAGAAGTTTCCAAGTTCCGCGATCGCGTCGGAAATGAACTGTGAGAATTGTGTTTCTTGTTGAGCAAGGTAGATGATGCGCTCGGCGGTACAGCGCAGCGTTCCTTTCTTGCCGGTACGCTCATTCTCCTCTTGGACGATGTACTCCAGCGCACGCTTGTTCAGGTATAGTTGAGCATTGAATTCTACGACCAGTCGGTCTTCCCTGACCAAAATGCTGAACGGGATGTAGAAAATCGGGTACTTCGAGCCTTCATAGGCGACGTCGCAGAAGTACAGATAAAGCTCTTGCTTGTCGAGAATACTTCTGTTGCGTTCCAGCTCGTAGAGTTCAAGGAAGAGATCGCCGACGCCGAGGTTGGAAAAGAAATCACTGACGAGTACCCGTATCGCATCTACCTGAAGTACTGACCGGAGTTCCTCAGCAACCTCGACCTGTGTATCCGTGATGATCTTCCGAACGATTTCGGAAATCCTGCTCCTCGCCGGTTCCTGAATAAGCTCGCAGAGTTCATCCTCAATTGCAATGAGGGCGTCTTTATCCCCGAGGTCGAGGCGTTCAAGCGGCTTCCGGATGTGGCTCACGAACGGCGAGAGCAAATTGGTACGAATTCTCGCTCCCACCGCCTCCAACGTTACGGTGAGCGCCTTGTCGTAATCTGTTCGATAGGATCTTGATAGCTGGATAATGTCGCCGCAGACTGCCGTGCGCAGTTCATCCATCTGTTCGTCCGAGACTTTCTCAACTTCTAGCTTGATGAGCTGGAGGAGCGTGCCGGGAAGGGCAGAGCGGAACGCGCCCTTCCTAATTTCCGCAAGTGTGTCTTTCGAAAATCCCGACAGGATAACCTTCCACGCGGCCTGGACGAATGGGGGATACCTGGCGAGGTTGATGCCTATGAGAAGGTTTTCCGCACTCCTGAGCCGGACATTTCTCTTAGGATTTTTGCGGCGGTGGAAATCCGTTTCGAGGAAGTCCATGTAGTAGGCCGCCAATTCTTTGATAAACGCGACCGGGTCACCGTGCTGGGCCACAGGCGGCTCTTCGCGATCGATTATCCTCATTTGCATCTACGCGCCCCGCGCATGCGGTTCGCATGGCAGAATTCTTAAAGTCCAAGTTTCATCAGTGTATCTAAGACTGAGCAGGTTCCCCAGTCGTCTCGATCGCCAGCCGTGCTCACGCTCTTGTGCGGCCCCGCAGAACGGCTCGGGCAATTCATCATGCAACTGCTTAGGCGAGGATTTCGCAACGTCTGGGATAGTGCCAGAAGTTCAGAGAATTTCTCAGTGTCGAAGACCGTCTCGTTCAATATTGCTCAGGTTTCAAGAATCTAGCCACAAACGGTTCGTGCTGTCGAAAGTCGGGAGGGACATTCAAAGGATGCTCGACCGGGCTCCGGAGACCGGATACTCATCGAGAAGCTGTTGCGGCTTCGAGGAGGCTCTGAATATCCAGTTGACAACAATCAACGGACAGAAATGGGCTCAACTCCCGTACGGCCTCCAGTATTGTGCTCGGCAACCCAAGACGTTGGCGTCGCGGGTTGCCTGTCTCGTTCTTGTTTAAGTCCCCCACATTCTTCTCCGAAAAAAAGAAAACGGGGAGGGCAGTTTTCAAGTCGTCTATCTCCTATCCCGTCCCCGCCGCGCCCCAGAACACGAAGCCAGAAAACTCGCTCGCAAAGCCGAAAAAGCCGCGCTAGAGAACCGCGACGGCGAACCATGCCGCAGCCGCCTGCCAAGAGTTGCCTGTTGCGCCCTGTGCGCGATGCAGCACTGAGAAGTCTCTCCCAACTAAAATCGGACGCGCTTTTATGCCGCAACCCAAGTTGCTATGAGAGGCTACCGAAGAAACCAAGGGCTTAAACACCTCGGACCCTTCTGCGATTTCCGAACTGCTAATGTGGACCGGTTAGAGCGACGCTCGGTCGAATTTGCCGAGGTCGATGCTTAAATCGAGCCACCATCTCCCACACGCCATGATTGACTCAAAAAGCTGAGTCACAACAATTCCAAAATTTTCCAAAACCGCGTTCTCTCACTGGGCCATCGGCTTACAGCGAATTGCCCAGCCGCAAAGAACATTCCCGCTCTTCTCGCTGCTACCGTTTGGCAGGCCCGCTGTGCATCCCATCGTGTCGCCGGCCATTTCATTCAGGAGCCCTCTATGACACCTCGATCCATCCGCCGCGCGCAAGAACGCAAAGCGCTGAAACTCGCTCGCAAAGCCGAAAAAGCCGCGCTACAGAACCGCGAGGGCGAAGCAGCGGCCGCGCCTGTGGCGTGCGAAGCGCCTCCATTGGCAGCGAAGCTGGCAACTTCGTTGCCGCTTCAGCGCGTCGATCAGCCGCACATCCGCATGGCTGACGTCGCCTTCCTCAACGATTCGCCGAGTCCGGAAATTCTCGACGAATTCTCCCCCGAACTCATCGCCGAAGCCAACGCCGTCCGTGAGCGCGTCTGGCGCAGAGCCGGCCTTCTGCCGTCGCAACCGGGCGTCAGTAACACGAAGCCCGCCGCCTCTCCAGCGCCACAAGCTAAAACGGAGCCGGAAGCGTTAGCGACCAATGCTGTTTCTTCCATTCAACTCGCGGCCAATCGCGCCAACTCCCAACTCTCCACCGGCGCAACAACTCCCGCGGGCAAGCAAACCGTCTCCTTCAACGCCTTCCGCCACGGCCTCGCCGGCCGCTTTGTAATCCTTGCGAGCGAAAACGAAAATGAGTTCAAAGAGCTGTACCATGGCCTGCAGCATGAGCACACACCGAGCACTCCCACCGAACATCTATTAATTGAGGGCATGGCCCAGCACTACTGGCTCGCTCAGCGCGCTCTTGGTCTCCAGCAGTTCTGTTTCAACGAAGCGGGCGTCTGCGAAAACGATCAACAACTGGCGCTCTACCTGCGCTACCAAACCACTCACGACCGCGCCTTCCACAAATGCTTGAATGATCTCTTAAAGCTAAGAGCCGAAAAGCGCAAAGAGCAAAATGGCTTTGTTTCGCAGGAGCGAAAGCGGAACGAAGAAGCCCGGAAAGAAGCCGACGAAGTCCGCCGCCAAGCACGCGAAAATCGTCAGCAGGAACGCCATAAATGGGCCGACCTGATGGATTCAGCGAAGGTCGACCACCAGGTGCTGCTGAATATGCAGCTTCCGGGCAGCGAACCGTTCACCAAGAAGGCCATCCAGCGCATCATCGCAGTCGAAAAAGCCGCCGCTTAACAGTCGATTCCAAAATCCGCGTTCATCGGCGTGGGATCAGCGGCCGTTTCTCGTTCTGACCGGGTGGGCTGGGGACAAGTTACGCTCCACCGCGCACTCTCGGTGCCCTCCCTTCGTTGAAACCTGGCTCAAAACGTGGTTGAATAAATGGAACGGGTTCCGCGCTTTCTATGCGAGTTCCCGGTTCAAAGATAGATCAGATGCAAGGCGGACCGGGCTCGCCGGTCGGCTACAAAGCCTTGCTTTCTCACAATTACTAGGAGCCTATTAGTTGGAGCAAGCAGTTCTCGCCCTGGAAGACGGTACAGTCTTCGAGGGCACCAGTTTTGGTGCGCCTGTCGAGCGCGTTGGCGAGGTGGTGTTCAACACCGCCATTACCGGCTATCAGGAAATTTTCACCGATCCTTCGTACTGCGGCCAGATTGTCGTTCTCACCAATCCTCAGATTGGAAACTACGGCGCGAACCAAGCCGATTGTGAAGCCGGCGCTCCGCACATCGAGGGTTTGGTGGTGCGCGAAATCTCGCCAGCCGCCAGCAACTGGCGCGCGGAGGACAATGCCGAACACTTTCTCGCGAATTACGGCATCCCGGTCATTGCCGAAGTAGACACGCGAAAATTGGTGCGCTTGCTGCGTGAGCGTGGCGCGATGCGCGGCATCATTGCGGTCGGTCGGCACGATACGGATGCTCTCATCCAAGCCGCCCGAAACGCCCCCGCCATGACCGGTCAAAACCTGGTTTCCAGAGTCTCCACTCCCAGCAGTTACCAATGGACGAACGGCCTCGAACCGGTTTCCGCTTCGGACAAACTGGCGGGTTCTCACGAACCGAGATTTCACGTCGTCGCCTACGATTTCGGAATCAAGCGCAACATTCTTCGTCATCTGGTGCAGATCGGCTCGCGCGTTACGGTCGTTCCTTCCGATACCAGCGCGGAGGACGTGCTCGCGCTGAAACCGGACGGTGTTTTTCTCTCCAATGGGCCCGGCGATCCCGAGCCGCTCGAACGCCAGTCGCAGCAAGTCAGGCAATTGATCGGCAAGACGCCCATCTTTGGCATCTGTCTCGGGCATCAGATTCTCGGGTTAGCATTCGGCGGCAAGACATATAAGCTGCCTTTTGGCCACCACGGCGCGAATCATCCCGTGCTGAATCGAAAGACCGAACGAGTCGAGATCACTTCGCAAAATCACGGCTTTTGTGTAGATCCCGATTCGCTGCGCGATTCCGCCGTCGAGATCACGCACGTGAACCTGAACGACCATACCGTGGAAGGATTCCGCCACCGCAGCGAGCCGGTCTTCTGCGTGCAGTACCATCCTGAAGCCGCGCCTGGCCCGCATGACTCTCATTACCTCTTCAACGAGTTCGCGCGTGTCATCGAGGAGAACAAGCGTTAGCGATGCCGAAACGCACCGATCTCAAGCGGATCATGATAATCGGCTCGGGTCCGATCGTCATTGGCCAGGCTTGTGAGTTCGATTACTCGGGAGTACAGGCGTGTAGAGCGCTCAAGCAGGAAGGCTTCGAAGTGATCCTGATCAATTCGAATCCGGCGACGATCATGACCGACCCGGAGCTTGCCGACCGCACTTACGTCGAACCTCTGAGCCTCGCTTTTGCTACCGAAGTGATCCGCAAGGAACGGCCCGACGCCGTGCTTTCCACCGTGGGCGGCCAAACCGCGCTCAACCTCGCGGTCGAGTTGGCTGAATCCGGAGTTCTCGAGCAGTACGGCGTGGAGTTGATCGGCGCCAACATCGACGCCATCAAGAAAGCCGAAGATCGGCTGCTCTTCAAAGATGCGATGCGAAAAATCGGCCTCGATATGACGCAATCGCAGCTTGTCAACAATATCGAAGACGGGCTCGAGTTCGCGGAGCGTATCGGTTACCCGATCATCCTGCGCCCCAGCTTCACGCTTGGTGGAACCGGTGGCGGCATCGCTTACAACCGCGAAGAACTGGCCGAGGTCCTGGCGCGAGGCATCGATCTCTCGCCCGTGCACGAAGTTCTGGTGGAAGAGAGCGTGCTGGGTTGGAAGGAATATGAGCTGGAGGTCATGCGCGACCTCGCCGGCAACGGCATCATCGTTTGCTCCATCGAAAACTTCGATCCCATGGGCGTGCATACCGGCGATTCCATCACGGTAGCGCCCGCGCAAACCCTGACCGACCGCGAGTATCAGATCATGCGCGATGCGGCGCTCCGCTGCATGAACGAAATCGGCGTCGATACGGGTGGCTCCAATGTGCAATTCGCCATCAATCCGGAAAACGGTCGCATGGTCATCGTCGAGATGAACCCGCGCGTATCGCGAAGCTCCGCGCTGGCGTCGAAGGCCACCGGCTTCCCGATCGCGAAGATTGCGGCAAAGCTGGCTGTCGGTTACCGCCTCGATGAAATTCGCAACGACATTACGCGCGCAACGCCGGCCTGTTTCGAGCCGACCATCGATTACGTCGTCGTCAAGATTCCGCGTTGGCAGTTCGAAAAATTTCCCGGCGCTGAACCTGTTTTGGGAACGCAGATGAAATCTGTCGGCGAGGTGATGGCCATCGGCCGCACCTTCAAACAGGCGCTGGGGAAGGGAATTCGCAGTCTCGAAACCGGCAAATCGTCCAGTGCGCAATTGCTCGACCCGGATCTGATTCCGAAACGCCTCATTACGCCTAATCCGGATCGGCTCGAATACGTCCGGTTCGCGTTCGCGCAGGGCTACACCATCGACCAGGTGTTTGAAATGACCAGCATCGATCGCTGGTTTCTGCGGCAGATTTCGGAGCTGGTATCGCTCGAAAGGTCCCTCAAAGGACGCTCGCTTCAGTCCATCACCGCCAAGGAGTTTCGCAAGCTGAAGCGCGACGGCCTCGGCGATCGGCAGATAGCCGAAATCATCGGCGCTGAGCCGCTCCAGATTCGGGAGGCGCGCAAGAAGTTAGGCATTCATGCCGTGTTCAACCGCGTGGATACCTGCGCCGCCGAGTTTGAGAGCTTCACGCCTTACCTCTATTCGAGCTACGAATCGGAGGATGAATCGGCTCCCACGGATCGCAAGAAAGTGATGATTCTCGGCAGTGGTCCTAACCGGATCGGGCAGGGAATTGAGTTCGATTACTGCTGCTGCCACGCTGCCTTTGCGCTGCGGGATTTCGGCGTCGAATCGATCATGGTGAACTGTAATCCGGAAACAGTTTCGACGGATTACGACACTAGTGACCGTTTGTACTTCGAGCCGCTCACCCAGGAAGAGGTTCTGAACATCTACGATGTCGAAAAGCCTGACGGGTTGATTGTGCAGTTCGGCGGCCAGACGCCGCTGAATCTCGCTATGCCGCTGCAGAAGTGCGGTCTCTCGATCATCGGCACCGATCCGGGCAATATCGATTTGGCTGAGGATCGCAAGCTGTTCGGAAGTCTGCTGAACGAACTCGGCATTCCATCGCCGCCCAACGGCTCCGCTACCAGTGTGGAAGAAGCCTGCGCGGTCGCGCGCAACTTGGGCTTTCCCGTGTTGGTGCGGCCCAGCTACGTTCTCGGCGGCCGCGCCATGGTGATTGCTTATAACGAAGAAACGGTACGCCGCTACATGCACGAAGCGGTCAGTTTCTCCGTGAAGCGTCCCGTGCTCATTGATCGCTTCCTCGAAGACGCTATCGAGGTGGACGTTGACGCTCTGTGCGACGGCGAGAACGTGCTGATCGCAGGCATCATGGAACACATTGAGGAAGCTGGGGTTCATTCCGGCGACAGTTCCTGCGTTCTCCCTCCCATCTCGATCGCGGCAAGTTTAAAGACGATCGAAGAATACACCGGGAAGCTGGCTCGCGCCTTGAATGTGATCGGTCTGATGAACGTGCAATACGCGCTGAAAGGCGGACGGGTGTACGTGCTCGAAGTGAATCCACGCGCCTCGCGTACCGTTCCCTTCGTCAGTAAAGCAACCGGAATCCCGCTGCCAAAAATCGCAGTCGGCCTCATGTTGGGGAAAAAGCTGGCGGACTTCAAGGACCTGATAGGCAATGCCGTCAACGGCACGTTGCCTGTATCGCATTTTTTCGTCAAGAGTCCAGTCTTTCCGTTCGCCAAATTCCCTGGCGTCGATCCGGCGCTGGGGCCTGAAATGCGCTCCACCGGCGAAGTCATGGGCGTGGGCGAAACTTTCGGTGAAGCGTTTGCAAAAGCGCAGCTCGCGGCCGGCTCGCCGATTCCCGATGGCGGCGCGCTTTTTATCAGCGTCAACGATCGCGACAAGCAGGCTGCCGTGGAAGTCGCGGCCAAGTTCAGGCAGTTCGGTTTTGAACTGTTCGCCACGCGAGGCACGGCGGCGGCATTGAAGGCGGCCGGTCTCCCCTCGAAAACCGTGCTTAAGGTGAACGAAGGTCGGCCGAACGCTGTGGATCTCTTGAAGGCCGGCAAGCTGAACCTGGTAATCTACACCACTACGGGCAGTCATTCGTTCCCCGATGAGCAGACCATCCGCCGTAACGCCGTCACCTATCGCACTCCCTGTATCACCACCATGAGCGGCGCCCGAGCGGCCGCCGAAGCTGTCGCCAGCCGTCGCCGAGATCCCATTCGCGTCTGGAGTCTTCAGGAACTGCACGCCTCAGCAGCGGGGCAAGCTTCCGGGGCGTAATCCGCTACGGCTGCCGCTTCAAATGACCGTGCCGGAGTGAATGCGGCCGCGTGAACGGAATAAATTCTTGCATGAAATTGTATGCCGCGTCAGCGCCAAGTCCGATGAACGACCGAATGAATCCGCTGGTCACCGAGCCCGTACTGTTCGGCTGCCACAGATTATCGAATTGTCCCCCTCCGAAGTTGCTGATCACGCGCGCATACGCGAACTCGGAACCGCCGGCATCCGTTTTGCAGACGAACACCTGCTTTACCGCATTCAGGGCGCGCTGTCCATAGGTCTTATCCTCGGACGGGAAATAGCGCGGATCTTCGTGGAAAGCGGTTTCAAGCGCGAATGCGAATGTCTGCCGCGATAAGTTGCCGGCAAATCCCGATACATATCTTTTCGCGAAACCTTCCGTCCCTTGGCCCCATTCGTGCGGAGCGTTGCGCGCTTGGCCTATAGCCGCGCCGATTGCCGATCCCGCCAACCCGCGAAGCCCGGCTGCCTGAATCACGCGGTAACCCCACTTGTCGCCGATCGTAAATGGAGGAGCCGTTTCCGTATTCGGCAGTTGCGTTGCCGGCTGGGCCAATTGGCCCGGTTGCGGCGGCTTTTCTGAAGTTTGTTGCCCGAACAAACTGCTAACGCAGAGCGCAGCCAGCATCGTCCGCCTGTGGATAACGATTCTCACTCGGTAGTCTGATGCGCTGCTTCGAAGATTGCGTTTCAGCGATTCAAGTCCGCTATAGCTCCGGCTCCTGAAATAACCGAATGCCCGCAATCCCTTCCGCCCCCACATGCATGCACTCGGCGGCATTGTCCCACGTCACGCCCCCTAACGCGTATACAGGCTTGCCGAGTTGGCAGGCCGTCTTCAGAGCATCCAATCCCAGCGGTGCGCCTTTCCCCGGGCTCTCGAACACCGGACCGAATGTGACCATGTCCGCCTGCGCAGCTCTCACTTCCGCCAGCGTGTGGCACGATCGTGAGACCAGCAATCCGCGCAGTGTCTGCTCCGGCGCTTCGGCGGGCAGATGTACCCCGTCGGCGCCCGTCGCAAGCGCAACGTCCGCCCGCGCATTGAGCAGGATCTTGGTTGAGAACTCTTTTCGAATCTCGTTCTCTCGCACTTCGAGGACAGCCAGAGTAAACTCGAACAGTTCGCGCGCGGTGGTGTCTTTCTCGCGAATCTGGATCAAATCCACGCCCAAGTGCATCTGATCCCGGATCACTTCCAGCAGCGGGCGGAATCCCCCCACCGATTTGCGGTCCGTAATGTAATACCGCTTCATCGCCTCTCTCTATTTTCCGATGAAGTGCACGGCGGATGACGGTATTTCGAGTCGTAGCCGGTCCCGTCCGCGCAGATCCTCGTACTCAGATTCGCTTACGACCGCGGTTATTTCATTTTCAAATTCCAAAAGTATGCCGCGCGCCGAAGCGCTTTGGCGCATGAGCGCGGCGTCCAATTGGTTCCGTGCTGCCCGCCCGGCTGGGGCAAGCACTCTGATCTCGGACGAGCGGATACAGAGATAGCCATGATCGCCAATCAGATGTCCCGGTAGATACGATCCGTCCATTTCGAAATCGAACACTTCCAAACGGCTCGTATTCCTCCCGGGATCGAGCGCCTTTATTTCCGCCGGAAGTATGATGTAGATTCCCAGCGAGCGGGCGACTTCCACGCTGGCTGGCTGACTGAAAACCGCGTCGCGCGGGCCCGACTGGACGAACCGTCCGTGTTCGATAATGCAGACTTCATCCGCCAATTCAAAGCACTCCTCCAGATCGTGTGTCACCAGCACAATAGGAACTTTGATTTGTTCGCGCGTTCGCCGCAACAGCTCATAGAAGCTGCCGCGAAGCCGCGCGTCGAGACCGCGCGTGGGCTCATCCAAAAGCAGTAAGGCGGGTTCGTTTACCAGAATTCGCGCCAGCGCGGCGCGCTGCTTCTGGCCGCCTGAGAGCTGCGCCGGTTTGCGTGCGGCCAAATCCGTAAGCTCGAATGTCTGCAGCAGCTCGTTTATGCGGCGACGCCGATTCAGCGAACCGTTTTGCGAAGACCGGGACGACGCCGCGAATTGCAGATTCCCGCGCACTGTCATGTGCGGAAATAGCGCGTGATCCTGAAAGATGTAGCCGCAGCCGCGGCTGCGCGGCGGGATATGGATCCCCGTGCTAGCGTCGAAGTAGAGCCGGTCATTCACTAGAATGCGCCCTTCGTCCGGCCGCACGAACCCTCCCAGGCAATTCAACAGTAGAGTCTTGCCGGAACCGCTCGGCCCAAACAGCACCGTGATTCCCGGACTGGCGCGAAGATGCACGTTCAACTCGAATGGCACTGTACCGGCTACTGCCGGCAGCCGCTTCATCAGCCGTGCATCAACGCTCATTCGACTGAAATCGCCGGACTATAACGCTCTCACGCGGCCGCCCCGCTTCGCGTGCCTCGCGACAGGTAACCCGCCGGCCATAACAGCGCCAGCGCCAGCGCGGATACTACCAGCACCAGTACCCGCGCCAGACGCCCGTCGCCCGATTCCACCGCGTCGTAGATCGCGACCGACAAAGTTTGCGTGCGTCCGGGTATGTTGCCGGCCAGCATGATGGTCACGCCGAAATCTCCCAGCGAGCGCGCGAAGCTCAATGACGCCAGCGAGCTGAGGCCGCGCCACGCCAGCGGCAGAGTCACGCGCCAGAATGTCCGCCATTCGGAAGCGCCCAGGCTGTGCGCCGCCCATTCGAAACGGTAGTCGATTGTTTCCAGAATGGCGCGCGCGGCTTTCACATAAATAGGAGCGGAATGCAGAAATGCCGCGACCACGGCCGCTTGCCAGGTGAATACCAGCGGCTGTCCGAAAACGGCTTCATAGATGTGTCCAATCGGCGAAGCCCGGCCCGCCACAATCAGCAAATAGTAGCCCAACACTGTGGGCGGCAAAACTAGCGGCAGCGTAATCACGGAGTCCACCAGGCTCTTGCCGCGAAAGTTCTTGTGCGAAAGGAGATACGCCACCAGCGTGCCCAGCGTGAGGACAAAAAAGGTTGCGATGCCGGCCACCCGCAAGCTTAACCACAGTGGAAACCAGTCCATCGAAGGAAAGACGATTATAGCCAGCACCCCCGGGCCGGTAACGTCAATTCAACCCTTCTGTTTCCCTCTGGGCCTCGGCGCGATTTCAAGCACCCGGTTGAAATTGACGTCCAGCAGGAGTATCATTCGGCCAAAGGAGCTTTCCTGCGATGAATTTCACTCTTCACCTGATTGTGTGTGGATGTTTGGCTGTAATTGTCATCGCCCTGTTCCTCTATCACAGATGGCTGGAGAATCACGAAGATCACTACATCCATCTGCACGATGACGCGCACGATTCCAGCGTCATAACCTCACAAGGCGCCATAGGGCGTCGCTTGGAAATGGTCGACAAGCTGAAGAATGGCTTGTTGGTTGCGGTTATACTTTACGCCCTAGCAATCGCTGCCATGGCCATCTACGCTGCCTGGAACAACCCAGGCGGAGCCTGATTCGCGTGTTGGTCCTAGACTAGGGAGGATGCGCCTCCCTGGTCTCCTTTCTCTCTCCATTTGTATCCTCTGTTACCTATGCCCGCTGGGTTTGGCCGCCCAGGAGTCTGTTTGGAAATTTGCGGTCTCTGGCGATTCGCGCAATTGCGGGGATGTCGTCATGCCGGCCATCGCCAGCGGAGCACACGCCAATCAGGCGGCCTTTTACTGGCATTTAGGCGACTTTCGAGCCATTTCCCGCTTTGATCAGGATTACGCCCAGATCCACAAACCCGCCAATCCGCAAGCTCCCTTACTGATTAGCACTTACCTCGCGAGTGCCTGGCAGGATTTCATCGACAACCAGTTGGGTTCGTTTGGTAACACGCCGGTGTACCTTGCGTTCGGCAATCACGAGCTGAATCCGCCCATGACTCGCCCCGCGCTGATTGCCGAGTTCGCGGATTGGCTGGACGCACCTGCAATCCGGCAACAGCGGCTGCTCGATAATCCCCACGATCACACCGTGAAGGGTTATTACCACTGGATTCAGGACGGAATCGACTTCATAACCCTGGATAATGCCTCGCCCGATGAGTTCGATCAGTCGCAGATGCACTGGATACAGGGCGTTTTGAACCGTGATTCAGCCGACGCGAATGTGCGCGCCGTAATCGCGGGAATGCACGAGGCATTACCGAACAGCCTCTCGGCCGATCACAGCATGAATCAGTCGGCGCAAGGCACGCAAAGTGGTGAGCAGGTGTACGCCTGGCTGCTCGACTTTAAGGAGAAATCCGGAAAGCCCGTGTACGTCCTCGCCAGCCACTCGCATTTCTACATGGACGGCGTTTTCAATACGGAGTACTGGCGTACGCATGGGGGCGTTTTGCCCGGCTGGATTATCGGAACCGCGGGCGCCGAACGCTACACGTTACCGCCGGATGCAAATGAAGCAAGAGAGGCCAAGGCGCATATTTACGGTTATCTGCTGGCCACGGTCACCAAAGATAAAGAAAATCCCGTGCGCTTTGAATTCAAGCAGTTGAGCGAGTCCGATGTGCCGGAGGACGTAACCCGGCGTTTTACAACTGAGTTTGTCCATTCATGCTGGATTGGAAACCCTTGATGTCTCGGATCTCTCAAACCCTTGCCAGCGGCCGCCGCGCGTAACTCGTGCGCAACCGGCTGTACACAACTCGCAGAATCGCAATCACAGGAACGGAGAAGAACATGCCAGGAATGCCGCCAATTTTTTCTCCAGCCAGCACGCCAAACAGCACCAGTAACGGATGCAGTTCCACGCCCGCGCTCATCAGGTATGGGTTCAAAATATAATCCTGAAAAACGCGATAGCATCCCCAGAACACGATAATCCAAATAAGGCTGCCGCCGCCCCCCACTCCCGTCACGATCAGCATGACAAGTAAGCCTACGAAGGGGCCGATTACCGGAATAAATTCGAGCAGCCCCGCTATTCCCGCCAGAAGAAGCTCGTATGGATATCTCATCACGCTCAGAAAAATGGCGAACGCGCAGAAGGATGCGATCGAGAGAATCACCAAGGCCCGGATGTAGTTCTTAAGGACGTCGTGTACGTCGTCGAGTATGTCCTCGACTGTACTGCGGTCGTGCTTCTCTTCCACAGTGCCGAGCAGGGAAAAGCGAATGGCCTGAGCGTCCTTCAAAAAAAAGAAAGCCAGGATAGGAATCAGGATGATCGGCAGAATGTAACCGACGCCCGAGAGAATCCGCGTGCCCGCCTCCTGAATCAGCGGCACGAGCTTCGCGCCCAGACTGGCCGCTTCCCGATGCAGCGTAGTGACAATGTCAACCCGGACCGGTTCCAGCCAGCTCGGCAAGGGAACTGCAGCAAGCGTTGTGCTCGAGAACTTGCCAGGAAGAGACGTTGCCAGGTTGGTGGCCTCGCCCGCGATCTTCGGCACAATGACAAATCCGATCCCAATCAGCCCGCCGATGAGAATGATGTAGACCGCCCCGAGCGCCAGCGTGCGCCGTCTGGCCGTCGCCTTCGGACTCGCCCTCCCACGCCATTTCTGCAGCAGCCGTTCCATGAGCGCCACGATAGGCCAGAGCATGTATGCAAAGAAGATCGCGCCCGCGAAGACCAGCAGGGTTTCTCGAATCGCGTAAACGATCAACAGCAGGAGCGCAAACAGGAAAACGGTCCAGATAACGCGAAGTCCCCGTTCGTCCAGCCCCAGCATGATTGTTAGACTAGCAGGTGCTTAGGGTCTCTCTAGTTTCTTTTTCAGGCAGTTACATCGAGTACTTGAATGCACGGTTCCGGACGCGACATGCGCCATCTCCGCGACGAGATATGCGTATTGGAAAACCGGATTCGCCTCGGCGGCGGACCCGGCAAGATCGAAAAGCAGCACAGGGATGGGAAGTGGACGGCGCGCGAGCGCATTCAGCACCTGATTGATCCCGGGAGCCTCTTTGTAGAAATTGGCCTTCTCATCGCTTATGACAAGTACGAAGGGCAGGCCCCAGCAGCGGGTGTTGTCACCGGCATCGCAACCATCGAAGGGCGTCCGGCGGTAATTGTCGCCAACGATGCCACGGTGAAAGCCGGCGCATGGTGGCCGGAAACGATCACGAAGATTTTGCGCGCGCAGGAGATCGCGATGCGGAATCGTGTTCCCATCGTCTACCTGGTCGATTCGGCCGGCGTGAATCTGCCGCTGCAAGATGGCATCTTCCCGGGGCAGTACGGTGCCGCGCGCATTTTTTACTACAACTCGCTCATGCGCGGCAAACTGCACATTCCCCAGATATCCGCTGTGATGGGACCTTGCATTGCCGGCGGAGCTTATCTTCCGGCGTTAAGCGATGTGATCATCATGGTCGACAAGGTAAGCTTCATGGGTCTCGGCGGCCCGAATCTGGTGAAGGGGGCGGTTGGACAAGTGACCGATGCTGAGATGCTCGGGGGAGCGAAGATGCATACCTCCGTTAGCGGCGTGGCGCATTACCGCGCCGCGGATGATGGCGCCTGTCTCGACATGATCCGCAATCAGTTTCGGCGTTTGCCGCAACCGGCAGCACAATCGCCCGGCAACTCCCCGCAGCTCGCGGCGGAGGGCCTGTATGACGTTCTTCCCGCCGACCATCGTCTGCCGTATCGCATGGAAGACCTGCTCGAGTGCATCCTCGATGCGGGTGATTTCCTGGAATTTCAGCCCGATTACGCGCCCTGAATTTATCTGTGCGATGGCGAAACTCGAGGGCCGCAATATCGGCGTGATCGCGAACCGGCGAGGGTTTCTCAAGGCGCAGTCCGGGCCGCGCATTGGCGGCATTGTCTACACCGAGTCGGCGCGCAAGGTCGCGTATTTTGTCGAAAATGCCGAGCGTCGTCGCCTCCCGCTTCTTTACGTTCAGGATGTCTCCGGATTCATGGTGGGAGTGGAAGCCGAATCCTCCGGCATTATCCGGGCCGGCGCGGACATGGTGCAGAGTATGGCCTGCGCGACCGTGCCGAAAATCGTTCTCACGGTGAATCACGCCAGCGGTGCCGGTTATTACGCTATGGCCGGGCAGGGCTTCGATCCCAATTTCATCTTCAGTTGGCCCACCGCGCGGATCGGCGTCATGGAAGGAGATTCAGCAGTCCAGGCGGTCCATGGTCCGGAGTTGGAAAAGCTGAAGAAGGCGAATCAGCCAGTACCGCCGGATTTAGAGGCCAAGATTGCCAATACTCGCGAGGATTATAATCGCTGGCTGGATGCCAAATACGGAGCGGCGCGAGGGCATTGCGATTCCATTATCGACCCCGCGCAGAGCCGGGCCGTACTGGCTGCCGCCTTCGCCCTCGCCTGCGCCAGGCCAGATACCGAGCACGTTCCGTTACAGTTGCTAGACACCGGAGGCGAGCATGCACCTGCACATTAATCACGGTCATCGTGTTCTGCAACTGACCCTCTGCCGCCCTGAGAAGCGCAATGCTCTCGATGCCGAGATGTGCGCCAGCATCGTCGAAGCGATTAGCGAAGCTCAGGACCGTAATGACGTGGGCTCGATCCTGATCTGCGCTCACGGTCCGGTGTTCTGCTCAGGCATGGATCTCGACGAAGCTATAGGACCGAAAGCGGCGGAACTCGAAAAAGTGCATGAGGCACTATTCACTTTGGGATGGGAATCATTGAAGCCGCTCGTCGTTTGCGCTAATGGCGCGGCTCTCGGCGGTGGTGTTGGACTGGTTGCTCAGGGGCATGTAGTGGTTGCGGCAGAAAGTGCCGTCTTCGCCCTGACCGAAATTCGCGTCGGGCTCTGGCCGTTTCTGGTCTACCGGTCTGTCGAAGCGGCTCTCGGAGCGCGGCGAACCCTCGAACTCAGTCTTACAGGCCGCACATTTCAGGCCCATCAAGCGCTCCACTGGGGTTTGGTTCACCAGGTTTGTGGCCTTTCGGAGGTCGGCGACCGAGCCAGGGGCATTGCTCGCGAATTAGCGAAAGCGAGCCCACTGGCGGTTACGCATGGCATGCGATACGTTCGCGATTCGCGCGGCAAATCGATCGAAGAGGCAGGCAAGCTGGCGGCGGGGCTGCGCGGTGAGTTGATGAACAGCGACGATTTCAGGGAAGGTGTCGCGTCGTTCAAGCAGAAACGAGAGGCTCACTGGCCTAGCATGAAAATTCAGGAAGGTAACGCAGTCCCTGAGAAGTAAGTTGGCTCCAGTTTTGGGTGCCGTTCTCCTTTACGCCGCTTTAGCCTCGGCGCGGACGGATTCGAAAGTGCCGACGTTCTATAAAGATGTACTTCCGATTCTGCAGTCGCATTGCCAGACATGCCATCGGTCTGGAGAAATGGCTCCGATGTCTCTCGAAACGCTACGCGCAGGTACGCCCGTACGCGCACTCGATCCGCGACTACACTTCGCGCCGCGTGATGCCGCCCTGGTTCGCCGATGCTTGCTGCGGCCGTTTCGCAAATAATCCTTCTTTGACCCAGGCGCAAATCGAGACGCTTGCGTCCTGGGCAGACGCGCACGCGCCGGCTGGCGATCCGCGCGACGCCCCGCCTCCAGTTCACTGGACGCAAGGTTGGAACATCGAAAAACCCGATATTGTGCTCCAAATGCCGATCGCAAAACGCATACCTGCGTCCGGTGACGTTCCGTATCAATACATCATCATCCCAACGCATTTCAAGAAAGATCGCTGGGTGCGCATGTCGGAGATCCGGCCCAGCAACAGAATGGTCGTGCATCACGCGGTCGCATACATACGAGATCCCAAATCGATGTGGCTGCGCGGCGCGCCGGTCGGTGTGCCCTTCAGCGCGGACGATCTCCCCACTCCGCAACTTCGTCGCGACGCCATGTGGACCACCAGCGACATTCTTCTCGTCTATGCACCGGGCAGTCAACCCGATCAATGGCCAGAGGGTTTTGCGAAGTTCATCCCCGCCGGGTCGGACATCGTTCTACAGATGCATTACACGACGCACGGCCACGCGACAGAAGACAGAACCAGCACCGGTCTGGTCTTCCTGAAGCGGCCGCCCCTCAAGCGCATCCTCACGCTTCAACTCACCAACGACCGTTTCATCATCCCTCCCGGCGATCCTGACAAGCGTGTGGAAGTGCACGGCACGCTGCCGAATAATGCCCTGCTACTGAGCTTCTTCCCTCACATGCATCTGCGAGGCAAGAGCTTCGAGTACAACCTTATTGAGCCTCACGGAGGAATTCGCACCTTACTCCGCATTCCGCATTACGATTTCTTCTGGCAATTGAGCTACCGGCTGGCCGACCCCATTCCTCTGAAGGCGGGCACCATACTGCAAGCTGTCGCCACGTTCGATAACTCAAAGGACAACCCGCACAATCCCGATCCGGACTCGGCAGTCAGGTGGGGCGAACAGACTTGGGCCGAGATGATGGTGGGGTTCTTCGATGTCGCTGTCGATCCGGGAATCGACAAGCAGCAGTTCTTCGTCAGGCCAGGCGCGGCTCGTCAGGCGCCCTAGATTCAGGTGCTAGAACCAAAATCTAATCGTATTAATGTGAAGCTAAGGATTCGGGAGAGATGTGCGAATGTGGCGGGATGGAGCCGTTGCATTTCGACGAGCGCGGAAATTGCGCCTGTTGCCCGCAACCGAACTGAATACGAGAGCGGTTTAGGATAAAGCCGTAAACAGTTTCCGTGTGGCACGCCGCAAAGGAGCTAACCGACAGGGGAGTTTTTTCGATCACTAAACCCAGCGCGGATCTACCTGGATCTGCAGACGACACGCTCATTTCCAGTGACGCCGTTTCACGGGCGTTTAGTTTAATTCCGAGAGGGGATAATGACAGGGCTGGGCGATGATTATCCCTTGTTTGACCGTCGATTGAGCATCCTGTTCGTCCTGACTAGCAGCCTTGCCTATTCCGCGAGAATGGCGGGAGTCGCGGCGACATACTTGGGCAGCTTCGGCCGATCGAATCTTTAGCAGCGTCTTCCTTAGTGGAGAAGAGGACGCTCCTATTTCGACAACAGCTCGGGCCCCATTTCGATGCGTGCCGGTGAACCGGCAGGTACTGAGCGCCCAATCTTTGGAAGGAGAATGACAGTGCGCACCATAACGCTAGAAGAACATTTCGCTACTCCTGGGTTCCTCGACGGTCCGGGGCTAAAACTCAAAGAACAAGCTTTGAAGTTCGGCGGGGCCGCCGCCAAGCTTCTTGAGCAAATCTGCGATCTTGGCGATAAGAGGGTTGCGGAAATGGATGCGGCTCACATCGACATGCAAATACTGTCGCTTACTTCCCCGGGTGCAGAGCAGTTGGAAGCCGCTGAAGCGGCGGCCTTCGCCCGCGAGACGAATGATTACCTCGCCGCTGCCCTGAGCAAACATCCGACTCGTTTGGGGGGATTTGCCACATTGCCCACAGCAGACCCGTCGGCCGCTGCCGCCGAACTGGAAAGAACGATTGGTGATTGCGGTTTCAAAGGAGCGCTCATTAACGGTCATGTGCGGGGCCGCTACCTCGATGACGAGTTCTTCTGGCCTATCTTCCAGCGAGCCGAAGCGCTCAATGTGCCGATTTATCTCCATCCGACCCAACCTCCCGAGCCAGTGATCGAGGCATCGTACAGTGGCTTCGCACCGATAGTGACGGATATGTTTGCTGGCCCGGGCTGGGGTTGGCACATTGAAACCGCAATCCACGTGATCCGTATTATCTTGCGTGGCACGTTCGACCGCTATCCGAGACTGCAGCTTGTCGTCGGCCACATGGGCGAGACGCTTCCTTTCATGTTGCAACGGCTGGATGTAATGCCCATGGCAGTGACAAAGCTCAACCGCCCGATCAGCGCCTACCTGCGAGAAAATATTTCTTACACCTTCAGCGGGTTTAACTTCACGGCGACATTTCTCGAACTATTGCTTCAAGTTGGCGTAGAAAGAATCATGTTCTCGGCCGACTATCCTTATGCGTCGATGACCCAAGCGCGCGCATTCCTAGACCAAATCCCGGTGAGCAACGCCGACCGGGAACGGATCGCACACGGCAACGCGGAGCGACTTTTCCGTTTATGAAAACTTCTGGCCGAGCAGTGGACATTTCGCGTTAGGCTTGTGATCGCTCGTCAAGTGCCCTTATAGGAATGTGCCTGACCGATAGATCGTGTGTGACCGCAACGCGTAATCGAATGAGGTAATATCGATTCGAATGCTCGTGGTCAATGTCCCATTCGCGCTGCAAGGGGCAGTGCGAAAGTACCAAAGTGGCATTCAAAATCCATAGTTAATCGTAGCCCCGCCAAACGGCTTCCTTCCAGTCTGCTGATCGAAAGTGACCCGGCATCTACGTGCCACTTTCTTTCAGCTCCCCTCGCCGAATCACTCCCGATCAGCGCTAACGACTACAGCGGATCGATTTTCCCAGAATGCCGTCCAGACCGCAGCAAATTGTTTTTGCTGCGACCGGCCGCTTCGGATTAGCTACTTCGCACTTAGGCGGTTGATGCGAGTTGAACGCAGAGAATTGTTCGGCAATGCACGTTAGCTCAGATTGCTGAACTGCCGGACCATGTCCTGCGTCGCTCGCTCCAGTGCAACGCGAATATCAGGCTTCATCCGTCGCGTGTTCATAAACGCCGCCGCGCAGTAGCCAGTCGGCGTGCGCAACAAGACGGAGGAGGAGCCGGGAAGATCGCCAATGTGCCACCACCTCCCCTGTTCGTTGACTTCCCAGCCTTTCGCATAGCGCGGGTTTGCGGATGTCCCAGTAGTCATCACCCTGATAGTCTCTGGCTTCAGGATGTTTGGGTCACCCTGGAATCCATTCACGTGCGCGGCAAATCGCACAATCTCCAAGGGAGTTGCCAGCCAGCCGCCAGCCGAATCGAGACGGCTCACATTCATCCCGTAAGGATCGCCGCCTTCCTGATCGTAATATCGAACTTCGTCAGGAGCGTGTTTCCCTGCTGTGTTACCAGCGATCTGCATTCCGTCAATTTCGCATGGTTTCAAGATCTGCTCGCGCACGTAGTCGGCGTAATGGCCCCCCGTCACTTTCTCAATAACCCGGCCTAAAATACAAAAGCCGAAGTTCGAATACGCATAGTGAGTGCCTGGCGCAAAGTCCAACCGGCGCGTTTTCAAAGTGTGGGAAATGAGTTCCTTGTGACCCATCTCTGGATCGTGGAACATTGGATCAGTCGGACCTTTTTCCCATCCGCCGCATGTATGGGTCAAAAGATGTTCGACCGAAATTTGATCTACTCCAGAAGTGTATGGTGGTTTTCCGTATGCAGTGCCGAGAATTGCATCCGGGCCAAAGACGCGGGCGTTCAAACTGAGTTTTTGCTGCTCGATCAGTGAAAAGACAGCAACGGAGGTGATTGGTTTTGTGACGCTCGCAATTCTGAATCGACTCGAATCGGATACCGGTTCCTTCTTCTCAATACTCGCCCATCCAAATGCTCGCTGATAAACGATCTTCGTGTGATTTGCTAAAGCGACCGACATCCCCGGCACATCGCAGGCATTCATGAATGCTGCGGCAATATTCGCAAGCGCTTTACTTCGCTGATCTGTGAGCTGAGTGGATTGCGTCTGCGCATCCATGTTCGCCAGCACGCTGAGGAGCTGAAATCCGCCCACACCTTCTCTGCAGAATCTCCGTCGGGACAATCCCAATTTGCCGATCATTGTCGATCCTCTTCGTATCACCGCAATATTCCTACAGTTTTACAGCTTGGAGCTTCGCTGTGCGTATCACCCCATCGCTAGATCGGCCTTTAGTAACCACCTTTGCCTGAACTCACGTCACTTGCTGCAGAAATGCGCGTCCATGGCGTCGCGCCCAAGAATCCCAGGAAGGTGCCATCCGGGAAGCGTCGAATAAATCTCCTTTGATTCAGATGGACCACCCTGACGGTCCAGTGACGATCTGAGAACGCCTGGCAAAAGACCGCGCCGGTGCCGAGCGCCGCGTGTGCCCGAGGAAAGTCGAGTCCATCGAAAATAGGCCCGCATTATCCTTGACAACTAAAGTTGTCAATAGTATCATCTCCTTTCGTGCTCGACATCCAAGTGATCGAAGATCCGGCAGCGGCGACAGTGGCCTTGGAGCCCATGCGGAGTCGACTCCTCTCGGAGCTGGCCGCGCCCGCCTCGGCGGCGACGTTGGCCGCGCGGGTCGGCCTGGCTCGGCAGAAAGTCAACTACCACCTGCACGCGCTGGAAGCGCACGGGCTGGTGCGCCTGGACCAGGAACGCAAGTGGGGCGGGCTGACGGAACGGCTGCTCGTGGCGACGGCCGCTTCCTACGTCGTTTCGCCGAGCGCTCTGGGTCCGGTCGCCGCGGATCCGAAACGGGAAATCGATAGGCTGTCCGCGAGCTATCTCATCGCCCTGGGCGCACGGGTCGTTCGCGAGGTGGGCGATCTTGTTCGTCGCGCGAACGAGGCGGGCAAACGCCTGGCGACCCTGGCGGTGGATACCGAGGTTCGCTTCCGGTCGGCGACGGACCGGGCGGCTTTCAGCAACGAACTCACCGAAGCCATCACGAAACTGGTCTCGAAGTACCACGATGAATCCACTCCCGGCGGCCGCGCGCATCGCCTGGTGGTCGTGGCGCACCCTCTGCCGCAGAAATCCGATTCCAAGGAGCCATCATGAGCGTGAAGAAAGAAGCCTCCGGACGCCGTTCCGTCCAGGTCGAAGTCGAGGTCCCCGGCACGCCGGAGGAAGTGTGGCAGGCCATCGCCAGCGGCCCGGGTATTTCGTCCTGGTTCGTGCCGGCTGAGTTTGAGGAGCGCGACGGGAAGCCCGTCGCCACGAAGTTGAACTTCGGCCCGGGCATGGAATCCCGTTCTGCCGTGACGGCCTGGGATCCGCCGCGGATGTTTGTCGCGCAGGGCGAGGGCTGGGGTGGCTCGCCGCCCATCGCAACCGAGTGGAGCGTCGAAGCGCGCGCGGGTGGTGTGTGCCTCGTCCGTGTGGTGAATAGCCTCTTCGCCAGCACCGACGACTGGGACAACCAGCTTGAAAGCACCGAATCCGGCTGGCCCGGCTTCTTCCGCACCCTGCGGATCTATCTCACGCACTTCCGTGGCCAACGCTCCGCGATCAGGCAGTTCGTGGCTCCCGTCGCGGGAACCGAAGCGGAGGCCTGGGAAACGCTCACCGCGGCATTGGGAGTGAAAGGCTTGAGCGTCGGGCAGCGTTGGACGGCGCCAGCGGGTGTCCCGGCGCTCAGCGGCGTAGTGGAGTACGTCAGCCAGAGTCCGTACGACGCCCTGCTGCGGCTCGACAGGCCGGGGCCGGGAGTAGCCGCCCTTGGCGCCTTCAACTTCGGCGGCCAGAGCATGGTTGCGCTGAACTTCTACCTTTACGGCGATCAGGCGGCCGAGACCCTCGCCCGCGAGACACCGCCGTGGCAAGCGTGGATTCAAGAACGCTTCCCGATGCCGTCGGAGACGAGCCCGAGCGAATGACCGGCGGATCCGGGCGGCCCGCAAACATATCTGGTTCGGGCCGCCTTGGGCCAATTGACCGCCCGGCTGGGCATGCCCGTTGGCGGCTTACGACGGAATGTTGCGTTCGATCCGACTGAGGGTCTGTTCTACGATCGCCAACCGCTCGTCAGTACTGACCAGGTCTTGCGGAGCCTGATTCTCGAAAAGGGGCAAAGGACTAGATAACCAATGAGTCGCTTTTTGCTCATCGCCGAAGACCACCACGGCGTGAGCAATTACGGGAATCAGGCGGTGGAATCGATGATGCAGGTGTTTGCGACTGCATAAAAAGGCTCGAGAGCTGGAGCAAACCCGCTTTGCACTTCAAACTCTCAACCGTTTCGGAGGGCAAAAGGGTAGCCGTAGCGCCAAAACTGGGGCAAATAGGGGGGCCGAGGACGCAGTACATCGTCGTAAGCGGTTGATTAGAGAACGGCGGGAACTTCTGGGTAGCCTTCGGTATAGATTCAGGTGGCCGGCCGGAACTCTTCCACCTCGAATGATTGGCGAACCACCGCGCGGAGCTCTTCGAGTGAATCGATGTCCCCCGCTCCGAGTGCTTGCACCAAAGCATTGCCCGCCGCTGTCGCTTCCGCCGGTCCCGTCACAACACGCCGACCTGTTGTGTCGGCGGTGAGCTGATTTAGCAGCCGATTGCGTGAGCCCCCGCCCACAATATGGATGACGTCGATTTTGCGGCCGGAGAGTTGTTCCAGCGTATCGAGAACCTGGTTGTAACGAAACGCCAGGCTATGCAGGATAATGCGCGTCATCTCACCCGGGTCCTGCGGGAGTTGCTGATCTGTTTTCCGGCAGAAAGAGCAGATCAGTTCCGGATAATCGCCCGGCGCAACGAACTGATCCAGATCGAGAACGGTATCGGACGGCTTGGCAGTTTCGGCGCGCTCAAGTAGTTCTGCATACGAATATTCCTGCCCGGCGCTAGCCCAAGCCCTCCGGCATTCCTGCAGCACCCACAATCCCGGAATATTCTTCAGCAGGCGAATCGTGTGTTCCACCCCCACTTCGTTCGTAAAGTTGGCCCGAAGTGAAGCATCGTTGATCAGCGGCTCGTTCAATTCGATGCCCATCAAAGACCACGTTCCGGAGCTGATGTAGCACCAATTCTCGCCTACCGTCGCGGGTACAGCCGCAACCGCAGCCGCCGTATCGTGAGAGCCCGTTGCGTACACCGAAACGTCTTCCGCAAGACCGCATACGCCGGCGAGGTAGGGTAGCGTCGTTCCGAGCTCCGTGCCCGCGTCGATCAGCTCCGGCAAAAAGCCCGCGTGAATGCCTACGGCTCGCAGCATGTCTGTCGTAAACTGCCGTTTCACGGGGTCGTAGAACTGCGACGTACTCGCGATCGTGCGCTCTGAGGCGAATGTGCCAGTCAGGAAATAGTTAAAGAGATCCGGTATAAAAAGCAGCTTCGAGGCACATTCCAGCATTTCTGGTGAATCGCGCTGCAAAGCATAAAGCTGATACAGCGAATTAATCTCCATGAACTGAATCCCGGTCTGCCGGAATATCTCCTCGCGTGGAACCTTGCCCAACACCTGTTCCTGGACGTCGCGCGTGCGTTCATCGCGATAGTGTCGCGGATTTTCGAGCAGACATCCGCTGCTCCCGACCAGCCCAAAATCGACGCCCCATGCATCGACAGCGATGCCGTCCAGTTTGTCAACGGCTTGCGCCGCGGCACGAATAGAATCGCAGGCGTGGTGGAACAGCCGGAGCGTGTCCCAGTACAGTCCAGTGGGCAGACGCACCGGAGTGTTCGGGAATCGATGCAGTTCTGTCAATTCAAGCCGGTGATCGGTGAGCTGCGCCAGCATGCCGCGGCCACTCTCCGCACCCAGGTCTAGCGCAAGATATCGGCGCGTCATCGCAAGCGAGTATATCGTCTGCTACCGGGCCGCCGAAAAGGCCTTTGGCCGATCCTCTTTTTTTGGGCCGCCCATCACATGTGCTTCCAGAGTAATCAGCAGTGCCAGGATCACTACAAATATCGAACCGATGGCGGGCAGCAGCATCACCCATTGCATGCCTAGCGAGCTAGCAACATACCCTAACAGCCAGGGAGCGCTCATTGCTCCGGTAACGGCTATGGAGAAGATCCCGTTGTAAAAACCCGGATGGTATGAAAATCTATCATCCAACTTCTCCGCTACTAGCGGGTAAATCGGAGCAAAGCCTGAGCCGATCAAAATGATGGCCATGCACGCAAGCCCGAAAGAAGGAGCAAAGCTCAGCAAAAGATAACCGGCCATGGCGGCCAGCATGCTTGCCAAAAGCAGATACCTGTGATTCCATGCTTTCAGTAGCCGCCTGGCTATCAATCGCCCGACCATTAGGCAAAAGAAATAAAGCGCCAGAGAGAAGATCGCCCAAACGGGATTGGTGCCCAGCCGGTGAATCAGAAAAAAGGGCAGCCACCCAGCGATTGCCCACTCGTTCCCGAACTGAAAAAACAGCAGCAAGCTGAACAGAATCGCTGCCACGCTGCGCAGGTCTTTTAGCGTTTCACGCAGCACGTCTTCGTGGCGGGCTCGCGCGGGACGAATTGCATCGGGATATCTATTGGCCGTATACAGGAAAACAAAAATCAAAGGAACCACCGCTAGCAAAGCGGTCTCGATTCGGATGGATCCCGCGAAATACGTCGCGCCTACCATCACAGTCGCCAATAAACAACCCGACCCAAACAGAACTCCTACGCGGTTTACGGTCGTCGCTGCTGCTGTAACGAATTGCCGCTCCAGTGCATAGAACAGAGCTGTCGCTAACGCGCCTGCGGCAACGCCCACAAACGCAAGGCCCAGGATGCGCCAGCCTGCCGCGATGGGAGGCGCCAGAAACGAAAGGATCAGCAAGCTGGCGAAACCAGCGCCGCAACTCGCGATAGCGATTGTTCGTATTGGGAATCGCGCCAGTAATCGCTGCGCGCCAATCGCCGCCACCACGTATCCTGCGCTCACAGCCAGGAAATGCAGCCCAATCAGCGGCGGTTCGACATCGATATGGTACTGCCAGGCAATGACTAGGGATCCAAGTAATCCGAGCAGGACACCCAGTACCAGGAAGCCACTAATCCAATCAGGTGCATCGGCATTCGCTGCGGATTTTTCACTCACCTCGGCTGTATTCGTTGACACCTTGAAAACGCAACCTATACAATCAAAGCATCACTGAAAAAGGAGGTGGTCCAGTCGAATGAATTCTGGTAGTGACTGTAGCATACAATCCACGCGCGAGGTGGCCGACTCTTAGAGTCGCCGTTCGTACGTTCAGGTTTCGTTCAGTGACGAGGCCGCAGTTCCTGTGGACCGGCCGCTCCGTCGCGCGTAACGTAGCTAGAGTTAAGCCTTTATAGGCTCCTGCAAGGCCCCGCTTCAGGCGTTCTTGAGCGCCCGAAGCGGGGTTTTGCGTCTTGACTGAAGCATTGTAAAATGGGACATACCCACCCGTTTTCGAAAGGATTCCCAAGAAATGAAAGCAGGGATTCACCCCGCCTACGATGAAGTGAACGTGACCTGCGCGTGCGGTTCGACGTTCAAGACTCGTTCCACTCACAAAGGCGACCTGCGCGTCGAAATCTGCTCGAGCTGCCATCCGTTTTTTACTGGGCGGCAAAAGCTCGTGGATACTGAAGGACGCGTTGACCGCTTCCAGAAGAAGTACGCGAAGGCGCTCGAGATGCAAGCCCAGAAAAAGGCGACAGCGGACGCCAAGGCCGCCCGAAAAGTCCACTAGAGCGGCTGCGCAAGGTAGTGGTGCTCACGGCCAGGCACCACTTATCCACTTTCAATAGAAGGACTTGGCCCGATCCAAACCACTAGAACCCCGACCGGTGATACCACCTGTCGGGGTTTCCGTCTTATGGGCGTAGGCACACATCTTGAAAAGAGCGTAGATGGATTTGCTGAAAATGATTGCCGAACTGGAAACGGAACGGGACCGGCTGGATCAAGCGATCCTAGCGCTGGAACGTCTGTCGGCAGGCAAAGCACGAAGGCGTGGTCGCCCCCCGCGTTGGCTGAAAGATGAGATTGAGCGCCAAGGCACTGAAGAGGTGCCGGAGCCGGAAGCCGCCAATAGCGGCAAGCGCGGGAAAGGCCGTAGCGAGAAGAACGCTGAGGAGAAAAGTACAACTTAAACGGCTGTACCTAGCTAATGGTTACGTAATGGATTCCGGCGCGCACGAGCTTGTCGCGGTCCAGCGCATGACGTCCGTCCAGCACGAAGGGGTTCCGCATTTTCTTGGCGACGATGTCCCAGTCGAGATCACGATAGTCATTCCATTCGGTCACTAAGACCAGAGCGTCGCAACCCTCGGCAACCTCAATGGCGCTGCTGCACAGATGTACCTCCATTGCCCGGTGTTCCCGTTCGAAGCGCTCCAGTGCGATCGGATCGTGAGCTTTGACACGAACTCCGCGGTCGATGAGTTTCTGCGCGATTTCGATCGCTGGGGCCTCGCGCAGATCGTCTGTATTGGGCTTGAATGCGAGCCCGAGCAGTCCAATGGTGCGGCCTTTCAGAATCTTCAGTTCGCGCAGAAGCTTTTCCACCACGCGATCTCGCTGGCGAGAATTGATAATCTTCGCGGCCTCGACGATAGGCAGATGAAGACCGTACTCGCCCGCTGTAGCAATCAGCGCGGCCGTGTCCTTACCAAAGCAGGACCCGCCCCAGCCGATGCCGGCGTTCAGGAATCGCGGACCGATGCGCGAATCGAGACCGATCGCGCGCGCTACCTCCGCGATGTCGGCGCCCACGCATTCTGTCAACAATCCAATCTCGTTAATGAAGCTGATCTTCAAAGCCAGGAACGCATTGGCTGCGTACTTGATCAACTCGGCCGAAGCCAGATCGGTCGAAACCAGCGGCACTGCGACTACCGTCTCGGGGCGCGGCAGAAAGGTAGGCGCCTGAAAACTCTGGTCGACTATGGGCCGGTACAGGGAATAGAGAACCTCGAGGGCGCGTGGCTCGTCGGCGCCAATCACGATCCGATCCGGGTAGAGACTGTCATGAAGCGCTGTCCCTTCGCGCAGGAATTCAGGATTGGAGGCAACCGCGAAATCAGGCGTGATACCGTCCGTTCGCTGTTCGCCAGATTCACGCAGAAGCGAACCCACCCAGTTTCCGCTGCCAATGGGCACTGTGGATTTATTCACAACGACGGTGAAATCGCCATTGATGTGCTGCCCGATACAGCGCGCGGCTTGCGAAAGGTATTCCAGATTGGGTGCGCCAGAGGGTGTCGGCGGCGTGCCCACCGCGATGAAGACGACCTCGGCTCCAGGAATCGCCTCGGCGTAGCTGCTGGTGAACTTTAGGTTCGGATGTGCATCGTCCAGCAGGTCTTCTAAGTTCGGTTCGTAAATAGGGATGTGGCCGGCCTTCAGAGCCCGAATCTTCGATTCATCGGTGTCCAGGCACGACACGGAGTGTCCAATAAACGCCAGGCAAACACCGGTGGTAAGGCCGACGTACCCTGTCCCGATAATCGCAACATGCATAGGTTGTGAGGAGGTGGCGGCGCACAGCTTGCGGCGCAATGCCGTTATGATAACCCAGAATACCGCGCACTACCCTATTATCGGAAGGTAGATCTATGAAAAGATTGCCCTTAGCCGCAAGCATGCGAGAATGCAAGAGTGATTGAAGTCGTCCGCGCGACCGCCACCGCGGCTTGCGCCAAAGTGGTGCTTTTCGATTTCGATGGCACCATCTCTCTCATTCGCTCGGGGTGGATGGAAGTTATGGTGCCCATGTGCATCCAGCAGTTGGCGGCGCTCAAAACAGGCGAGCCCGAAAAGCGATTGAGCGAAGTTGTGGAGGACTTCGTTTGGCGGCTCACCGGCAAAGAGACGATTTACCAGATGATGGCGCTGGCCGAGGCGGTGCGCGCCCGTGGAGGCGAGCCGCTGGAGCCTTTGGCCTACAAAAAGATGTATCTCGACCGCCTCTGGCTGAAAATCCGCAACCGAATTGAAGATTTGCGGGAAGGCCGTGCCGCTCCCGAGCGCTACATGGTCCCCGGCATCAGAGCGCTTCTCGATTTCCTGGTCTCGCGAGGCATGCGCCTCTATCTTGCGAGCGGCACCGATCACGCAAATGTTACTGAAGAAGCTAACTTGCTCGGCGTCGCACCCTATTTCGAGGGGCGGATTTTCGGAGCGCAGGACGATTTGAAGAGCTTCTCCAAGGCGCTCCTGGTGAAAGAGATCCTATCGAAAACGAAGGGCTTCGCTGCCAACGAACTATTGGTGTTCGGCGATGGTTTCGTCGAAATCCAGGAAGTAAAAAATGTCGGAGGCGTCGCTGTAGGGGTCGCGACTTCAGAGCCGGCTTGCCTGGCAGTCGACGATTGGAAACGTAGTCGGCTGATCGAAGTCGGCGCGGATTTTATTGTTCCGAACTATTTGGGCATCGAGGAACTTACCAATGCGCTCTTCGGAGCGGCCGTCCTTCAAGCATGAACCCCTAGCCAAACTACCAGGTAGCGCGCTCACAGCCTGAGAATAGAATTGCTACGTGACAACTGGACGCCCAAATGCGTCCACTTCCAGGAGGGGTGTCTAATTGAGTTCCGTAGCTGAAGACACAAACCCGGTCAAGTTACCAAAGATTTTATTGGCCGACGATCATCACCTGATCCTGGATGCGCTTTGCGCCATGATGAAGAATGAATTTGAAGTGCTGACTGTTGACAACAGCCACGCTTTCATCGGCGCAGTGGAGAGCTTTCGGCCGGATGTGGCGATCCTGGACGTCAGTATGCCCGGCGGAGATGGTTTCGTTACGGCTCGGAAGGTGCTGGAGCGCGAGCCGCTGTTACCCATCGTGTTTCTTTCCATGTACGCGGACTCGAGCTATATCGATCAGGCTGCGCAGGTCGGCGCAAAAGCCTACCTTTCGAAGCGTGTACCGGCGCACGAACTCATCGCTGCTCTGCGCGCTGTCCTGGAGGGCGAGACCCTGTTGAGTCCTCCCTCTGAGAAGGATGGTTCTGAACCGCAGGGCGGCAGGAACGGCCTAACCGCGCGCCAGCGCGAAGTACTGCGACTGATTGCTGTGGGGTGCAGCGCCAAAGATATCGCGAATCAGTTGAACATTTCGGTTCGTACCGCCGAGTTTCATCGGGCGGCCATCATGCAGCGATTAGGCCTGCATTCGACAGCTCAGATGACCCGCTACGCGATTGCGAACGGCATTGCGTAAGTGCCGCGTCTATTGACAACTGCGCTTTGAGACCTGTGAGTTATCGGTGCCGCTTTGCAGTTGGCGCGTAACCACTCCCGCAAAGGCAGATCCAATTTGAGGAGGTTCGCGAGCAAAGGTGCGACTCGGCAGATTCTTGACGAGTGCGGCGGTGGCGGCATTACTGTTGCCGGCGAATCGCGCGGCGCTTGCGCAAACTGGCCGGACCGGTACGCAAAACGAGCACCTGGACAACGGGATCAAGAAGATGATTACGTCTCCCGATACTATGTTCGCAATGGAGGCAGCCCAAGGCGGATTGGCTGAAGTAAAGCTAGGCCAACTGGCAGCAGATAAAGCCGGCAGCGCTGACGTGAAGGCGTTTGGACAAAAAATGGTCGACGACCACACGAAAGCTAACGATCAACTCAAATCGATTGCCGGGCAGAACGGAATGACCCTTCCCACCACGATGAATGCAAAAGATCAAGCCATTTACGACAAGCTGTCGAATGAGTCCGGGGCGCAATTTGATAAAGCCTACATGCGCTCGATGGTTAAAGATCACGAGGAAGACATAAAGGTTTTCAAGAAAGAAGCCGAAAAAGGAAAAAATCCGCAATTGAAGCAATTCGCCCAACAGACAACGCCAATTCTGGAAAGCCATCTCGAAATGGCGAAATCGGCGGAGACAAAGGTCAAGAGCGGCTCGTAAGGAAAGGAGATTCACGCTTATGAAATATCGCGTTGTGTTCCGCGAGCGCTCGAATCGTGAAGGTGAAAAGGCCGACAACCCTGCTAGCTACTTAGACACGCAACTCGAAGACGGAGTGGTGCTGGATGCGGCGATGATTGGCCGGACTAGAGCCGGATTCTCTGCATTCCTCTGACAAGCTTGAGGAGGACGACTCATTTCTCAGCCTCTCGCCCGAAATCTGGGAGTACGATGTCGCCGAGGGTAGAGACGCGGATTTTAAGAATGCGCTCTTGAACTCCGGGATGGTAATGGAGTTCGAGCCGCTGGACTCGCGTGACGACTTGGGCATGAGTTAGCGTCGGCTTTAAGTGTGCAATTCGATTCGATGGGCAGCTTTGATAGGGTGGATGCATTCCAATAACGAGGTTCTCTGTCCATGCTGCGTCTGATTCTCATCATTATCTTGTTTTTGCTCTTGATAGGTTCTTTGCCGACATGGTCGTATGCGACGAACTGGGGATATTATCCTAGCGGCGGTTTAGGACTGCTGCTCATCGTGGTTCTGATCCTTTTTCTAGTTGGCCGCCGTGGTGTGTAGCGAAACGCCCAAAGTTTAGCGAATGGTTTTCATTTGGTCCGGAAATTGCCGTCCCGCCATGCCGATCTAACTCATCGGAGATACAAGGAATATGAGTGATTCTCTGAAGAACAAACGGATAGCTGTCCTGGCGACTGAAGGTTTTGAATACGTAGAGCTCGCAGAGCCGAAAAAGGCGCTTGAGGAAGCAGGGGCAAAGGTCCAGGTAGTGTCGCCCAAAGCGGGAAAGATCAAGGGCTGGAATCACACCGAGTGGGGCGATTCTGTTTCGGTTGATGTGGAGCTGAAATCCGCCGATCCGAATAACTATGATGGATTGCTGCTTCCGGGTGGCGTGATGAATCCGGATCACCTGCGACAGGACCCCCAGGCGGTGAAGTTCGTGAAGTCATTCTTCGAGGCTCACAAGCCCGTTGCGGCGATTTGCCACGGCCCATGGATGCTGGTGGAAGCAGGGGTTGTGAAGGGTCGAAAATTGACCTCATGGCCATCGCTCCAGACAGACATCCGCAACGCCGGGGGGCAGTGGGTCGATCAGGAAGTTGTGACCGATCAAGGCTTAGTGACAAGCCGCAAACCGGCGGATATTCCGGCGTTCAACAAGAAAATGGTCGAGGAATTTGGGGAAGGTAAGCACAGAACCCAACACGCGTGATCCGGTAGGCACTCCTCCTCACGACGGGCGTCCCGCGAAACATTCCTGGGACGCCTTTCGTGTTTTTGGCCGTCAACGCCGGTTTGATCGAGGGGCAATTGCAGCTAGGACCATGTCTCTGAGGCGAAACTTAGAGACATGCGGATATTGGCGCTTGATATCGGAGGCAGCAAGTTCACCTTAGGGGCGTTCGAAGATGAACGATTGATTCTGCGCGAATCGAGAGCCACCGATCGCGAACGTGGCCCGCACGCAATGTGGCCGCAGATTGAGGCGGTCTTTTGCGGCTGGCGCGAGCAATGCGGGTTTCGGCCGGACGCCTGCGGGATCGGATTCGGAGGACCGATTGATTTCCCCACTCAGACTGTCACGATGTCGACGCACGTTGGCGGCTGGGCACAGTACCCGCTGATCGAGAACGTGGAGACATTAATCGGCGCTCCGGCCATCATGGAAAATGACGCGAACGCTGGGGGGTTAGGCGAAGCGTGTTACGGAGCGGGACGCAGCGCAGACCCGCTTTTCTATCTCACGCTGTCCACCGGGATTGGCGGTGGCATCATTGAGGGCGGCCGCATCTATCGAGGAGCGGATTCGTACGCCGGGGAAATTGGACACATCAACATAGTCCCGGATGGGCCCGATTGCCTCTGCGGCTCACATGGCTGCTTCGAGCGAATGTGCTGCGGTCTTTGGCTTGAACGCGATTACGGCAAGTCTGCCAGGGAGTTGCTCGCCGATCCCGCTTTTGTCGAGCAATATGTGATTCATCTCGCGCGGGGACTGAAAGCGGCGTTAATGATCCTGAATCCGGCGCGCATCATCATCGGCGGTGGAATCGCGAAAGCGGGCGACCGGCTGTTTACGCCGTTGCGGGAGGAACTGGATAGGCAGATGCCCGCCTGGTCTCGTGCCCGGCGCGACATTGTACCGGCGCAATTGGGGGACGACAGCGTGCTTTATGGGGCGCTCGCGCTGGCAAACCAGCGGCTTCGGGCTACCCGGGTTGGCAAAGTTTAATCTCAAGCGCAAAACTTTGAGTAAAATAACTAGCCTGCTTCAAACGTCTCATAGGCGGAGAAGGAGGGCGGGTAAATGAGACTGCTCGACAAGTCAATTGCTGTTTTTTGTTTGAGTTGCGGAATCGTGTTAGCCGGCGCAGTTCCAATGGCAAGCGCTGCGAACGGAGCGTTCCAGGAAGTATACAACCCAGGACCGGAGGGTTTGCACGACTTGGTTGGCCGGACTCAGGCCGATATTCGGAGAGCGGAGAGTTTTGAACGCGGAGAGCATCATCAGCGGGAGAGATGTCGGGACGCGGAACAGCACCTTTCGACCTTTGATCGCCATTTGACGAAAGGTCATTACGATAAGGGTGAATTGGACCACTCTATCGGGGATGTACAGGGGATTTTAGATCACAACACCTTGCAAGCCGCCGATCGTGACGCTCTGCTTCGCGATGTCGAAGATCTGAGAGTCGCTCGCGACCGCCACTAAGTTCAGTTGCTCGCGTTCGCCGCTTGTTCCTGAACTGTGCCCGCAAGGCCCAGTTCAGGAGCGTGTGCTTTCAGTGCGCCGATGCAGAAGGCGATGTGCTCGTCGAGCGGCATTCCCAATTCCTGCGCTCCGTCGATAATGTCCTGCCGGTTGACATTGCGAGCAAAAGCCTTGTCCTTGAGCTTTCGTTTCACGGATGCAACATCCACTTCGTAGATGCTGCGATTGGGCTTGACATAGGAACACGCGGTAAGAAAACCAGTCAGTTCGTCGCACGCAAATAGCGCTTTTTCCATCAGCGAGACCCGCGGAACGCCACTATAAGTCGCGTGAGAAAGAACGGCGCTCCGGATCTCTTCGTCCACGCCTCGCTCCGCTAGAATGGGCTCGCCTTTCATCGGATGATCTGGTGCGTTCGGATGAATTTCCCAGTCGAAATCGTGCAGCAGAGCTGTCACCGCCCATTTTTCAGGCTCCGCTCCGAACTTCTCTGCGTACGCGGCCATGCACGTCTCAACCCCCAGCATGTGCCGCCGGAGGCTCTCGCTTTGGACGAATTCGCAGACTAGATTCCAGGCTTGGTCGCGTGTCATGCCGTTCGGGCTTCAGGCCTCCTCGATTTTCACTGAATTGAGCGTGTCGCCCTGCTGGATTTTGTTCACTACGTCCTGCCCGGACTTCACTTGGCCAAAAACCGTGTGCTTGCCGTCGAGCCATTCCGTCGCTACATGTGTGATGAAGAATTGACTGCCGTTTGTATTCGGTCCGGCGTTCGCCATTGAAAGGGAGCCCACCCGATGCTTATGCGGATTATTCTTCACTTCGTCGTTGAAGCGATAACCGGGACCGCCGCGGCCCGTGCCGGTCGGATCGCCGCCTTGAACCATGAAGTCCGATATGACGCGATGGAACTTCGTGCCGTTGTAGAATCCGTCACGCGCCAGGAACACGAAATTGTTGACAGTCGTGGGAGCGTCTTTTGCGAACAGATCGACAACGATAGGACCCTTTGAGGTGTCGAGCGTCGCGGAAAAAGTTTTCGACGTATCGATTGTCATCGGAGGAGGGGCGGAGTATTGATTGCTCATGGTTTGATCTTCGGCTCACGAAGGAATGCGAGCCTTTACGCCTCCAGTGTAACGACGGCGCAATAACGAATTTTGCCTCGTTTTTTTAAATGATTATGGCACCCGGACTGGTTCGCGTCCCGTCTCTTTCCTGCAAGAAAGCATCCGCTACACTAAGGAGTTTGGGTTTGCGTTCCGGTGCTGCTTCTTTAAAGTACTCGTGTGCTGAAACCCGGGCTCGGTTGCCAACGTCAGGGGTGTTTTCCACCGGGGTTGAAAGGTCGGATTCTGCTGTATGGAAAGGATTTGCGTTTAGATGATTCATCACAGGCCTAGGCGCCTGCGGATGTCCGCTTCAGCAGTTTGTTTGCTTTCCGGCTTTTTCCTGCTCACTTCCATAACGGGTCTTCCTGTCTTAGCTGCCGAGCCGAGCGGTCCGGCAGCGGAAACCGTTCCACCAACGGACGGCCAAACCACGCAGCAGCCGCCTCCCCAAACATCCTCCCGCACAGCAGCCCGCTTCTCAACAACCGCAGAAGCCTCCACCACCCACGCAACCGTCAACCCAGCCGCAGCAGAAACCGCCGGCGGCGCCGAATCCGTTCGAGAATGTTCCCGAAGCGCCGCAAAAGCCCGCGCCCGCCAACCCGCAGACGGGAATCCAGGAAGCTAAACCAGCCGCTGTCGGCGCAAACATCATTGAAGGAGTCGATTTTCGCGGCCAGCATAAGGTCCCTCAAGACACATTGCGCGCCCTCATCCTTACTAAGAAGGGCGATGTCTATGACGAGGAGGCGATCCATCGCGACTTCATTGCCCTCTGGAACACCGGACGTTTCGACGATCTACGCGTTGAATCTGAAAAAGGTCCGCTAGGCGGGATCATTCTTCGCTTTATAGTGACTGAGCGAAGAACTATTCACACCATCGACTACACCGGTAACAAATCGATCAGCAAATCGGAGATTCTCGATCGGTTCAAGGATCGTCACGTGAACCTCTCACCCGAATCGCAGTTCGACCCCGGCAGAATTCAGCGCGCGAAAAATGTGCTTGCCGAATACGAGGCGGAGCGTGGTCACCAGTACGCGACTGTGACTCCCCAAATTCGTCAGGTGCCTCCCGGCGGCGTGGATGTCATATTCGCGATCGATGAAGGGCCGAAGGTCAAGGTCGGACACATCTTTATTAATGGAAATAACGCTTTCACCGCGCGGGAAGTAATCCGCCAGATGAAAAATTCAAAGCCGATCGGCATTCCGCACTCATTACTCTTTGAGAATCTGTTCGCGCGCACTTACGATTCGACGAAGCTTGACGAAGATGGCGAGCGCATCCGGCAGTTTTATCAATCGCGCGGATATTTCACGGCGCGCGTAATCAACCACTCGGAGAAGGTTTACGACGTTTACGGACGTGGCATAAAGGTCCCGTTGTTCAATCCCAAGAAACCCGGCAAGCATGTGGACATCACCATGGTTGTCCAGGAAGGTGATGAGTACACCCTGCGCAATTTTCAGTTCGTCGGTATGAAGTTGTTCCGCACGCCGGACCTGATCCAGCGGTCGGTGTTCCGGATGAGTTCCGGCGACGTGTTCTCGACCGAAAAGCTGCAGAAGGGCTTGGACGAACTTCGGAAGCTGTATGGAAATTTCGGTTATATTGACTTCGTTCCTTCACCCGATCCTGAGATTGTTCCCGGTAAAGACCAGGTCGATCTGACCATCGATGTGGACGAAGGACATCAATTCTTTGTCCGCCGGATCGATTTTCAAGGCAACACTACTACTCGCGACCGAGTGATTCGTCGCGAGCTTTTAATCGATGAGGGTGATCTCTACAGCCAGCAGCTCTGGGACACAAGTATTCTTAAGCTCAATCAGCTTGGCTACTTCGATCCGTTGAAGCCGGAAGATGCGGCTACCATCACTCGCGATACCAAGACCAACACGGTGGATTTGCTTCTGAAAGTGAAGGAACGCGGCAAGAATTCCATTCAGTTGAACGGCGGTGTTTCCGGCATTTCAGGAAGTTTCATCGGGTTTTCTTATTCCACCAACAACTTCCTCGGCCTCGGCGAAACTCTGAGCCTGAACGCACAGGTCGGGACGCTGATGGATAATGTCACCTTTGGTTTTACCGAGCCGTATCTGTTTGACAAGCCTATACAGGCTGGGTTCACGGTTTTCTATCAGCGCTATAGCTACAACCAGGCGACACAGGAATCGCTTCTTTATGGCGTGCCTTTGAACTCCTATATTAACCAGATCGGTTCCGTTGGCTGTCCGGCGGGACAGTCAGGCTGCAACCTGCTGAACTACGTCTCGAATGGCCGAGGATTCACCACTTTTCTCAGCTACAACTTGAGGCGAAGCTTTGCGCGTGTCGGCCTGAGTTATAGCTACAGCACGATGACCATCAAGACGCTCACCTTGGCGGCATCGAATTACTTCGATTATCTGAACTTTGAAGGTATTAGCGGCCCGAACGCGAACCAGTTGAATGGTATCCGGACAAGTACCATTTCACCAACCTTCTCCTACAACACCGTCAACCATCCGATCATTCCCACTCACGGGCTGCGCGTTAGCCTCAATGCGGGTGTTACCGGCAGCATCCTCGGCGGCAACGTAAACATGGTGCAACCGGCGGTGGACATCGCTTACTTCCGGCGCGGAATCTTCAAGAGCAACGTCATGGGCTTCCACGTCAACGCGCGGCTGATTGCGGGGTACGGCGGGAAAGTTGCGCCGCCGTATAGCCGCTATTATATGGGCGGTGAGGACGACGTACGTGGATTCTATGACTTCAGCATCAGTCCGATTGTGTTCATTCCGACATCCACCACCGTTAACGTTCTGAACAATGACGGAAGCCAACGTGTCCAGAGGGTCGTCAACTCGGACGGGTCCATCGGCACCGTCGGAGTCACGCAGACGGTTCCGGTTTATCAATTTCTTGAGCCAGGCGGCGATACGGCAACGGTATTCAATTATGAATACAGGATTCCAATAGTTGGCCCGGTTACCCTCGCCCCCTTTGTGGACGTCGGGATTGATCGCATTTCCTTTCCCAGCCAGCTTGGGTTGGATCCGTCGCGCGTCGCGCAGTTGAATGCGTTGTTCCCGCAAGCGGGCTTCGGGCGTCGAGCCTACATTGCACCCGGATCCCAGAAGCCCCGCATCTCCACTGGCTTGGAGTTACAGGTCCTGATGCCGGTAGTAAATGCACCGTTCCGGCTGTATTGGGCGTATAATTTGAGTGTTGTCAATACGAATTTGCAGCCTCCGATTGTAGCGGACCGGTCATTTTTCCCGAACAACGCCACCTATCAAAGTGCATTGAGCGCGTTTGGTTTCGCTTATCCGGACGATGAGCAGCGGCATTCATTCCGCTTCTCCATCGGGCGCGTGTTCTGATCTGGTCGCGGCAGAGGCGCTCCCGCATGTGCGACGATAATTGAAATACCCACAATTGAAATACCCAGGGAAGGATTTAGGAAGTAGATGGTTATGAGAAGCAGTTTAATGTCGGCGGCGGCCATAGTGTGCCTCGCCATGGGAGCGGTCGCTCAGCAGTCGCCGGCAGCCGTGGGCCAAGTTGCTCCAGGCACTAAGGTCGGCGTGATCAGCGTACAGGGAGCCATCGTCGGCACCAAGGACGGCCAGAAAGCTTCCAAGGAATTGGATGCTAAGTTCACGCCCAGAAAGAAAGAATTCGATAGCCGTCAGTCGGAAATCGCTCAGTTGCAAGACCAGTACAACAAGAGCGGGGCGGTGATGAGCGAGGACAAACGCCAACAGCTTGCCCGCGACATAGACGAGAAGAAGAAACGGCTGCAGCGCGACATGCAGGATGCTCAGGATGAGCTGCAGGGTGAACAGCAGCGCTTGCTCCAGAGCCTCGGGCAACGAATGATCGCCGTCATTGAGAAGTACGCCAAAGATAACGGCTACACCGTGATTCTCGATGACAGCAATCCCAATACTCCGATTCTGTACGCTTCGAGCGCAATCGACATCACGCAGGACATCGTTTCGCTGTACGACAAGACGTCCACGAATGGTGGACCGGCCAGTACGCCTGAGGTCCCGCCGGCGGCAAAGCCCTCCACTCCGGGCCCGGCCGGCAGCGCGTCCGTTCCAAAAACGCCTGGCATCCCTCGCTAGCTCCCCACAGTTTCAGCCGTTCGGCGGTCTTTAGATAGAGATCGCCGGATTCGTTTCTCGATCTCCGCTCAGACGCGTCGAACAAAGTGCACGATGAGCGAAATGACCGCAAGCACGATCAAGATGTGAATTGCGGCGAAAGTGATGTGGAGACCGAGCCAGCAGATCAGCCACACGATTAGGAGCACGACGAATATCCCAATGAACATGAACGCCTCTTAATCGCCTGGAAGTTATTGCGCGCGAGTGGCGAGTCCCGCGTCATTAGAGGGACGCAGGTGTACTTAAGGTGTTTCCTTCGTATGTTCCTGCTCGCGATGGCCCCAACCACCGCCGCCCGGCGTTTCGATCCTCACAATATCTCCCGTCCTCGCTCCGAGTGTGCACTTACCCGGTAAGCTTCTTTCAACGCCATCTTCGACAATATTATTTTTTCCGGTCGCACCCGCTGAGCCGCCCGCCAGCCCATAGGGCGCGAACGATCGGCGGTCGGACAGAATGGTAACCTGCGCCGGCGCTAGCAATTCGATTTCGCGAACCAGCCCATCACCTCCCCGAAACCTACCGCTCCCGCCCGAGCCCATTCGATACGCATACCGGCGTACGCGAAACGGGTAGGCGTATTCGAGCGCCTCTATTGGAGTATTCAGCGAGTTCGTCATGTGCGTATGAACGCCGGAAACTCCATCGGAATTTGGCCGTCCACCAGATCCGCCGGCGATTGTTTCGTAATAGGCGTAGAGATTCCCGTTTCGAGGGTCCGTTCCTCCGATCGTGAGATTGTTCATGGTTCCCGAGCTTGCGGCGGGAATGCGATCAGGAAGGATCTGCGATAGCGCACGCAAGAGTACGTCGACGATTCTTTGCGAGGTCTCGACGTTTCCACCCGCCACTGCCGCCGGGATCCGCGCATTTACCACGCTCGCTTCCGGCAGAATCAACTCAACCGGCCGCATCAGCCCGGCGGTAGGCGCAGCTTCTTCGGGCAACAAACAGCGCAGAACGTAGAATACGGCCGAATACGTAATAGCCGCGACGGCGTTCAAGCTGCCGTTCACCTGTGGCGCGGAGCCGGTGAAATCTACGCGCAAGCGGCCGCCCCGCGGATCGGTTCGGAGAGTCACGCGTATCTTGACCGGCTCATCCGTGATACCGTCGTCGTCGAGAAAATCTTCCGCGGTGACCTCGGCTTCGGGCAACTGCTTCAGCTCCGCGCTCATCAGCGCTTCGGAGTGCGCCAGTATCGCGTCGACATTTGCTTCGGCGCGCTCCAGCCCGTATTTTCCGATCAACTCCGTCACGCGCTGCACGCCCATGCGGCAGGCGCCGATCTGGGCAGTCAGATCGCCCTCGCGTTCCCGTGGAGTGCGAACGTTGTTCAGCAGCAGGTCCAGCGCTTCCCGGTTCATCACTCCCCGCTTCACCAGTTTGATCGGCGGTATGCGAATGCCCTCCTGCCAAATCTCCCGGCAAGGGCCCATCGAGCCCGGATACATGCCTCCCACATCCGCGTGATGCGCGCGATTGGCGACGTAGAATACTGCGTCCGTTCGTGCCTCGGTAAAAACCGCCATCACCAGCGTGATATCCGGAAGGTGAGTTCCGCCCTCGAACGGATCGTTCAGAACGGCAACATCGCCCGGTTCGAGAGCGAGTTTATTCAACACCGCTCGCACTGACATCGGCATCGAACCCAGGTGGACCGGCATATCGTCGCCCATCGCGATCACGCTCCCGCGTCCATCGAACACGGCGCTCGAGTAGTCGCAGCGTTCCTTTATGTTTGGCGAAAAAGCGGTTCGGCGCAGAGCCGAGCCCATCTCCCCGGCTATTGAATGGAAAGCGCTTTTGAAAATTGCAAGCTCGATTGGATCGGTCATGCGCCCACTGCGATCAAGAGGTTGCCGTACTCGTCTACACGCGCCTGTGCGCCTTCCGGCAGGAAAGTCGTCGCACTGTATTCAGCGATCACGGCCGGTCCCGAAATCCGATCTCCCGGACGCAAATGATCTCGGTCGTACAGGTTGCCTTGCCGCCACGCTCCGGCGCTGTAAATCCGCTTCGGCCTGAGAATCGCGCCGCTACCGTCGCCATCTTGCATCTCGGATCGTTCATGCACAATCGGCGCTGTCGCCGCGATCATTCGTACGCGGGCGTTGACTATCTCCACCGGTCTGTCCGCGTCGGAGTATCCGTACCGTGATGCGTGTTTGCGATGAAACTCGTCGAGAAATTGCGGCGACCAATCGACCGCAATTTCGTAGGCTTGACCCGCATACCGCACATCGACAGATCGCGTTGCGGTCGCTTGTAGACCTTCCGCGCGCATCTCGTGTTTGCCGGTCGCTTCTAATTCCTCAAAATGCTGATGAACGGAATCGTCGCCGGGGCGGAGCATGACCGTTCGAGAATAGTCGCGGATCGCATCCGAAACCAGGATGCCGTAAGCGGAAAGAGCTCCGGGAAAGTTCGGAACCAGAACCGTGGTCATGCGCAGCGCCCGCGCAAGAGCGCAGGCGTGGAGTGGTCCTGCTCCCCCAAAACTCACCAGCACGGAATCGCGCGGATCGTGCCCCTGTTCGACCGAAATCTTGCGCAGCGCTTTCTCCATGTGGGCATCCGCCAGCCGAATGATCCCCTCGGCAAGTACTTCGCCATCGGCAAGATTTCCTTTCACCTGGGCGAAGCGCGTTCGCACGCGTTCTTCGTCAAGTTTCATCGCTCCGCCCAGGAAGTGCTCCGGATCCAGGCGGCCGAGAAGCAGATTCGCATCCGTAACGGTGGGCTGTTCGCCTCGTCCGTAGCAGATCGGACCGGGTTCAGCGCCTGCCGATTGCGGCCCCACTTTCAATGCGCCGCCGCGGTCGAAACCGGCTATGGAACCTCCGCCCGCGCCTACTGTATGTATGTTCAGCATCGGCACGGCGATCGGCATACCCAGCACCTGGGATTCAGTCGTGATCTCGAGTCCGGCATCGGTCTTGACGAAAGCGACGTCAGTTGAAGTGCCGCCCATGTCGAAGGTCAGAGCGCTAGTGAAGCCCGCCATTTGCGCCATGGCAAACGCGCCGACAACGCCACCCGCCGGACCCGAAAGAATCGTGCGGACCGGTTCTCGCGCCGCAATCCGCGCCGGCACAATTCCTCCGGATGACTGCATGACATAAAATCGAGCGCCGGCAGCTTCGAGCGAAGTGTCTAGGCGGCCTAGATAGGTTTGCATCTTCGGAGCCAGGTATGCGTTGATCAGAACGGTAGAGCCGCGTTCATACTCGCGGAACTCCGGCAGAATTTCGTGCGATACCGACACTGGAATCCCGAGCTCTCGCAGGGCATCGGCTACGCTCCGCTCGTTGGCCGGATTGGCAAAAGAGAAGAGCAAGGAAATCGCAATCGCTTCCGGATCCGCCGAAGCAACGACTTGTTTGAGGCGAGCAAGTTCATTCGAATCGACAGCGCGGAGCACCGTACTGTCGCAAGCCGTGCGTTCGGCTACGCCAAAGCGAAGATTGGGGGCCGCCAACGGCGGTTCCTTTTGAAAGAACAGGTCGTACAGCTTAGGGCGAGTCTGCCGGCCAATCGCGATGGTGTCCTCAAATCCCTCGGTTGTAACGAATGCGACCCGCGCGCCTGTGCGTTCGAGTAATGCGTTCGTGCCCACCGTGGTGCCGTGCCGAATCTCCGCCCCTGTTCCAGGTGCGATCTGCTCGATTGCACCCAATACCGCCTGGCCTGGATCTTGGGGCGTAGATGGCAGTTTCAGCACCTGTACGCGATTCCCGGCAAGATACACGCAATCCGTAAAAGTTCCGCCAGTATCTACCGCGATGCGCATCACGCCCGTTCCATCATGCAAGGTTCGTGTCTATCCTAAACTCAGAGTCCGCATCTTCTGATGAGTAATCCTGCGCTCGCGGCTAGTCAAACAGTACCGCGTCCCTTCCGCTGGCGCGACACAACCCTGGCGCAACGGCGCACGCTCGTTGCCGCCGCCCTCGGCTGGATGCTCGATGCCTTCGACGTGATGCTCTATTCCATCGTGCTCGCGACGCTCATGCGCCAGTTCGGCATGACCAAGAGCACTGCCGGTCTCTTGAACTCGCTCACCCTGGTTGCATCTGCCATTGGCAGCTTCGCATTCGGGATGCTTGCCGATCGATTCGGCCGTCGCCGCATGCTGAGCCAAAGCATTGTCACTTATTCAATCTTTACGTTCGCCTGCGGGTTCTCCAGCTCGATAACGGTGCTCGCGCTATTCCGCTTTCTGCTCGGTCTCGGAATGGGCGGCGAATGGAACACGGGTGCAACGCTGGTTGCCGAGACTTGGCCCAGTGCCTGGCGCGGTCGCGCGCTCGGAATCGTGCAGAGCAGTTGGGCAATTGGTTATGCACTCGCCGCCGTAGTTGCCAGCGCCGTTCTCGCACTCGCTAATTGGCGCTGGGTGTTTTTTGCCGGCGTGTTGCCCGCGTTAGTCACCCTGTGGATTCAACGTGGCGTTCCGGAACCGGCTTTGTGGCAGGCGCACATCAATCAGCCCTTGAGCCGTGCTGAAAAAGGCAGTCTCTGGCGCGCTTCGTTTCCTCGGCTCTTTGCGTTGCTGTTGATGAATACCTTCGGCATGTTTGCCTGGTGGGGTTTGTTCACCTGGATACCGGCCTATCTCGCGCTGCCCGCCGCTAGCGGTGGCCGGGACTTCAGCGCGTTCGGATTTACGGCCTTTCTCGTAATCCTCAATCTCTGCGGCATGCTGCCGGGATATCTCCTGTTTGGCGTGTTCGCGGATCAATTCGGACGCAAGCGCACCCTCATCCTATATCTCACACTCGCGGCCGCTTCCGTTCCACTCTTTGCCAGTGCGCGGCGGCCTGGAGTCATTCTGCTGACCGCGAGCATCGCCGCGTTCTTCGGAACCGGCTTTTTTACCGGCTCCGGAATTCTCGGCAGCGAGCTTTTCCCCACTCCCATCCGGGCGACCGCGCTCGGCATTTCCTACAACGCCGCGCGAGGAATCAGCGCTCTCGCGCCTCTAATAATCGGAGCCATCGGTGAGACGCATGGACTCTCGTTGGGCTTCTCGGCTTGTGCCATTGCCTTCGCTTTGGCTGCCATCAGCGCGATTCTGCTTCCCGAGACCCGCGGAACCGAGCTCATCTAATACACTGTTCAATCATGACCCGCCGTTCTCTCACTGGTTCTCTAGTTGGTTCTCTTGCTCTCGCAGCCACGCTGAAAGCGCAATCCGCGCAAACGGCGCAATCGAATACGCAGCAGAAGTCATCGTGAGCCGCCCAAAGAATGGACGCCCAGACTCGGTGTTCTAGGCCGTTACACGCCGGCCAATGTCGAGTTTGCTAAGAATCAGGGTTTCACAAACATGATCCTCAGCGCCGGGCCGCGATCGACGCTGGACGCCAACAGCGTAACCGATTCCCAAGTGCAGGATGTGAAAGCCGCCCTGGGGAAATACGATATGCATGTCTCCGCGCTGCAAGTCGATGGCAACCATACCGCCTCCGATCCGGAACACCGGAAATCTGCTAACGACTACTTTGTGAAGGCGATTGAAGTGGCCGGCAAACTGAATGTCCCCTATATCGGAACTCAGTCGGGGCGGGATCCGAATCTGCCCTTTCAGGACCAGGTGGACGAAGTCGTTCGCGTTTACAACGAAAAGTATTTCCCGGCTTGCGAGCGCAATCACGTCCGGCTTCTTTGGGAGCCATATCCGAACGAGGCGAATCTCGCCACCAGCCCCGTTGGTTTTGCTGCTCTCTTCAAAGGTTTCGGAAATTCGCCGTATGTGGGGCTGCAATTCGATCCTTCGCACGCGGTTCGCCAGTTCATGGATCCGATTGATACGGCGCGCGAATTTGTCGATAAGATCTACGACGTTCACTTGAAAGATACCGAGATACTTTGGCCCGTCCTCCGTGCCGGCGGCATTAACCCGGTGAATCGCGCGCACTGGTGGCGCTACCGCATTCCCGGCATGGGTTCTATCAATTGGCGCGACTTTTTTTCCGTTTTGCAAAATGTGGGGTACGCCGGGGCCATGAGTATTGAGCAGGAAGATCAGCTTTACGGCGCGGGGAACAATCCCGGCCCCGACTTCAGCGATGAATTCAAGATGGGTTTCATCATGGCCAAACGATACTTAGCCCAGTACGTGCCCGAGATCCCCCGCTCACACAATTACCAAGGTTGATTGATCTGTTGATTAGTGACCTAAGGCTGGTCACGGCGTGCATAAATTGGCTAAAATAGTGTTCATACCTTCATCAATGGACAGATCTCGACGACATGACTGAGCTTGTGATCCCTCGTTCTGGGATGCCGGGTGAAGCCCTCGAGCTTGATGATCTCCAGATGCGGCATCTGGTGCGGGACTTGCACCGGGCAAATGCCGCCATCTATTGGTCGGACCTTATATTCACGGCCGTGCTCGGCTGGAGTTCGTTCGCTCTTGCCGTTGTTCTGGTCCCGTTCTCGTGGGGGATGCTGGCCGCAACGGTGGTAGCGATATTTTCGCTCTATCGCGCGCTGTGCTTTATTCACGAAATAAGCCACCAGAACCATCGCACTCTTCCGCGCTTTGAAGCCGTTTGGAACTTGCTGGTCGGTTACCCGCTCCTGATGCCCTCCTTTGCCTATGCCGGAGTTCACAACGATCATCACAAGATCAGCACCTACGGCACGTCCGAGGATCCGGAGTATCTCCCCTTTGCGCGGTCCAGCAGGCTGACCGTCCTGTTTGCGTTAGAGAGCCTCTTAATTCCGGCGGCTTTGTTGGTCCGATTTCTGATCCTCACGCCCATCGGTTTCCTGTCGCCTCGTTTTCAGACATGGCTCGTGGTTCATGCCTCCTCGCTCACCATCAATGTGCGATACCAGCGCAGTGTCACGGTGGAATTATTGAATAAGGTGCGCCGCCACAGCGCGGGCATTCTGCTCATGTGGGCGGCTGCAATCGGGTTCGCTTTAGGCGGACTTGTTCCCTGGCGCGTTTTCGCGCTCTGGTTTGTCGTGACCGCCATCGCCAGTTTTGTGAATACCATGCGGACGCTGGGCGCGCACGCCTATGAGAGTTCCGGAGACCCTCTTGATCGCGCCGGACAATTGCTCGATTCGATTGACACGCCTGGGAAATTCTGGACAGAGCTGTGGGCGCCTGTCGGTCTTCGGTACCACGCCTTGCATCACTATTTCCCCGGTATTCCCTATCATTCTTTGCCGGAGGCTTATCGGCGATTTGTAAGCACAGTTCCGATGTCGACCGCATATCGAAAGATGAGCAGCCCCAGTCTGCCGCATTCCTTGCGTAGTTTGTATCGCAAGGGCCTACGCGCTTGGAAGTAGCGCCCGCAACCGATTTTTCCGCATCGGAGCGCAAATCATGGCGAATATTGCGCTTGTTTGCCCGCCTTTACCCGGCCATCTGAACCCAATCGCCGCGCTCGGCCGGGCTCTCAAGGGGCGTGGTCATTCGGTAACGGTGTTCAATATTCCAGCTTTGGAGCAGGCCGCCAGGTCCGAGGCGCTTCAGTTTCATCCTCTCGGCACGCACAGCGCTGATTTGCTCGCTCGGAATATACAATTGATGGCCCAAAAGCGCGGCTTGCCGTCACTCAAGTTTGCCGTCGAGTGTTCGCGGCAAATTTCCGGGCTGCTCTGCGAGGAATTGCCGGGAGCTCTGATCAACGCCGGAATCGATCTGGCAATTGTGGATCAAAACGAGCCTGCCGGGGGAACCGTCGCCGAACACCTTCATCTGCCCTTCATCAACGTCTGCCCGAGTTTGCCGCTAAACCGCGAGCCGGATATTCCACCGCCGTTTTTTCCGTGGCGTTTCGCACGGACGCAAATCAATCGGCTCCGCAACCGCGCTGGATATCAAATCGCCGACTGGCTGATTCGGCCGATCAACCGCACCGTCAATCGATACCGAACGGAACTGGGGATTGAGGCCGCTTCGCAGCCCTGACGACTCGTTCTCCCGCCTGGCGCAGCTTTGCCAGATGACTGCCGATTTCGACTTTCCTCGCAAGCGTTTGCCTTCCTCGTTCCACTACCTGGGTCCGTTTTGTGATTCCGGCAAAACTATTCCGTTCCCTTTCGAACGGCTGAACGGAAAACCTTTGATCTATGCTTCCTTGGGGACGCTTCAGGACCGGGATAGCGGTTATTTCCGGACAATCGCGGAGGCGTGCGCCGGGATGGAAGCCCAACTCGTAATCTCCCTTGGCGGCGGCGACGCAAACCCGCCAGGGGATTTCGTCGGGTCGCCCGTGGTTGTGAAGTACGCGCCGCAACTAGAACTCCTCGCGCGAGCAAGTCTCACCATTACCCACGCCGGCCTGAACACGGTGATGCAATCTCTGATGTTTGGCGTGCCGATGGTTGCGGTCCCAATCACGCACGACCAGCCCGCCATCGCCGCGCGAGTACGACAATGCGGAAGTGGCGAGGTCATACCGATCAAGGATCTCACTGCTCAGCGGCTTCGGGCAGCGTTGGGCCGTGTCGCGAACGATCCCGGCTATCGAGCGCGGGCTCGCGCATTATCTGAATCCATCAGGCTCGCAGGTGGCTTGGAACGCGCAGTACAGATCGTGGAAGAAGTGTTAGCCCAAAATGCACTTCGGAATCATTAGCCCGCCTGTCTCGGGCCACCTGCATCCTTTCGGAGCGCTCGGGCGCGAGTTGATCGCTCGGGGCCATCGGGTCAGCCTCGTGCACATGCCCGATCTAGCGGAAAAAACGCAAGCTGAAGGGCTGGAATTCATAAGCTATTGGACAGACGGACCATCCTCCCGGCTCGCTACCCGACTCACTCGCCAAACTCGGACGCCTGGACGGGCTCGGCGCGTTACGTTTCACCATCCGGGCCATCTGCCGAACTACCGAGATGATCTGCCGGGATGCTCCCGATGCAATTGCGCGGCACGGTATCGGGGCTTTACTGGTTGACCAAACCGAACCTGCTGGGGGAACAGTGGCGGAACACCTGGGAATCCCGTTCATTACGATCTGTAATGCGCTCGCCCTGAATCGGGATCCTGGCGTACCGCCGCCATTCACCCCCTGGCCTTACCGGCAGAACTTATGGGCTCGCGCCAGAAACCGGCTCGGCTATGCAGTTTCCGGCTGGATTATGCGGCCGGTAACCACCACGGTGGGCAGGTATAGAAAGAGATGGCGCCTACCCCCCTACAAGAGTCCAGACAGTTCGTTCTCCACTCTTGCGCAAATCAGCCAACAGCCAGCCGCTTTCGATTTCCCGCGCCGCGAATTGCCCGAACACTTCCACTACGCCGGTCCATTCCGGAATCAATCGCCGAGTGCGTCTTCTTTCCCCTGGGACAGCCTGGATGGACGCCCTCTGGTTTATGCCTCGCTAGGAACACTGCAGAATGGCAAGGAACGGATTTTCCGGTATTTCGCGGAGGCATGTGCGGGGTTGGACGTCCAGCTTGTGATCACGCATGGCGGTGGTCTACCGGCGGATATCGCGTGTTCGTTTCCGGGAAAGCCGTTGGTGGTCAGCTATGCTCCGCAATTGGATGTTTTGGCCCGGGCGCGGCTGACGCTGAGTCACGCCGGCCTGAACACGGTGCTCGATTCGCTTGCCAGCGGTGTTCCGCTGGTCACGGTTCCTATCACCTATGAACAACCCGCCATTGCCAGCCGCGTACGCTGGTGCGGCGTCGGCGAAGTCATCCCTTTCTCCAAGATCGAAGCCACCCGCTTAAGGAAAATGCTCGAACATGTATTAGGAGACTCCTCCTACCAGCGGAATGCTCAAGCTCTTCGAGATTCCATTCAACTTGCTGGCGGCGTGAAAGGCGCCGCGAATATAATCGAGAGAATAATTTGTTAGGATTACAGACACATATTTAACAGAGATGCGCAGGCTGCAGTTAATCGAATTGCACGACTGTGGGTGGTGTCCCAAAGCCATTCGTGACGGGCTCACGGATTTCCTCGAGATCTCGAATGAGGTCCTGGACACTTATGGCCCGGTAAGGATGCGTCTTACGGAGGCTTTGAGCAGATCTGGAACTCCAGAAGTCCTGGATCTTTGCTCGGGTGCTGGTGGGCCCTGGGTTCACTGGCTCAGGAAAGGGCTTTTGCCCGCGACCGTCACCCTTACTGACAAGCTTCCGAATTTGGAGGCTCGCCGGCGGCTGATCGAAACCGGGATTGCCGGACTCGCCTATCGTGCCGAACCGCTGGATGCGACGCGCGTCCCTGCGGAGTTGACCGGGCTCAGGACAATGTTCACCGCTTTCCACCATTTCCCTCCCGAACAAGCCCGCGCGGTGATCGATGACGCAGTTTTGAAACGGCAGCCGATCGGGATCTTCGAACTCACCTCCAGGACCCCCAAAGCACTGTTTTCTATGTTTCTATCCCCTATAGGTGTGTGGCTTCTGACGCCTCGAATGAAAAAAATTGGCTGGAAGAAGTGGATTTTAAGTTATCTCTTTCCATTGATCCCTTTCGTTGTCCTGATCGACGGAATCGTTTCGTGTTTCCGCACCTATTCGGTGGAGGAGCTGAAGTCGATGGCATCCGCAAACAGCTACACATGGTTGGTGGGCAGTCTGGAAGCGGGGGGTGGCCCGATAACGTACCTGATCGGACATCCTAACTGAGATTAAACTGATTAACAGACACTTGGAGAGTATGTAGCCTTTTCCACACATCGGGAACTGGATCTGATTTTGCCTATTGGAACATATTAGAAATATATGCGTTCCGGTACTTCATCGGCCCTCCAAATGGTACTAAGAGGATGAAACGACTTCTCCCGATTCTGGTCAACGATGTGGGATCGATGATACGCTTAGTCTCAAGGATCCTAAAGGTAGGAGGAGAACTTAAACAAATGAGATTGACGCATTCTTTACTCGCGTTGACAGTAGGTTCGGCGCTCGCGGTCGCCCCCGCGTTTGCGACGAGTGTCACGGGAGAAGCTAATTTTGGTGGCACGGCCAACGTTACTACGGGCGGTATTTTCTTCAGTTCCGGTAATCCCCCGGTGGCGAACACAATTTCACCCCAATCGCCGAACACCGGTTCGTTTGCTGGGCTTACGGGCGGCACCATTCAAGATTTAACAGGCCCCCCCGTCACGGGCTCACATCCCATCACTGACTTCATCACCTTCAACACCCCGTCCGGCAATGTCATGTTTGATCTGCAGAACGTGATGGCCGGGGCCGGCACGGTTGCGGGCTGCTCCAGCGACGCTGTGGGTTCGGTTTGTACGCCTCCAACGTCGCCGTTCACGTTGACTCAAACGTCGGCTAACACCGTCAGCATTTCGCTGGTTCTCGACGGGATAGCCTATACAGGGACATCCGCCTCGGGTTCATCGATGGCCTCGTCCATTTTCACCACTCAAGTCGTGCCCGGTACCATCACGGGAATTCTTGCCCAAGTCGGGTCGACTGGCATCACTGAGAGTTACTCGGCCACCTTGAGTGCCACTGCTGTTCCCGAGCCCGCTTCGCTGTTGCTCATGGGTTTCGGACTGCTAGGCGCTGCTCTCGTCGGACGGCGGAAGATTCGGAACTAACTTCCCAGCCGTAGTCTTTGATCCTCCAAAGCTCCCGCGCGCACAGGCGCTCGGGAGCTTTTTTCGTGCCAGAAAATCCCACAGGTGCGTCGATTTAATGGGCGTGCTACGCTGTGTTACTCTCACCACACAGCAATTTCTCTCGCAAGATCCGGGGTTTTTAAGCAAAATGCACTACAAGTCATTCAAAGTGAACGGAATTCGAGCCGCTTTTCTGCTGCTCATTTGCAATTTAGGTCTTTTTGCCGGACAGACTACTGTCCTGTTTGAGCCTGATTCGGTTAGCGTGGGGCCGTTTCCCAGCAACCTTTTGACTCTCGCCGGACCCCACTCAAAAGACGGGCTTGCACGTGAATCTGCCGTCCTACGTACGACGACACTTGCGATGCGTCCTCCAGTCCCGCTGTCTGCAGCAACTCGACCCTTCTGAACCAATTAGATGGATTCAGTGTGAACCCGCGGCTGATGGTGTGCTTTTCCGCTGCGGTGGACCTCCAGAGTTTACAGTCCGGAATCCAAATTATTTCTGCTGATGGTAGATCCATCGTGGGAATCAATCAGCTCATTTATGAGCCAACCACGAATTGCGCTTTTGCGAAGCCAAACCAAGTTCTCAATCAGCAGAGTCAGTATTTGCTCGTCGTCACGAACAGCGTTCGCGACAGCCAAGGGCACACGGTAGGCGAGGCTGATGCTTTAAAGAATGCTTGAAGAGCAGCGATCCGTATTGCCAGGCACTTCGACGACGCTCTTCGAGCACGTCGCCGGGAGACGGGCAACATCGTCGGCGCATCGCTATTTACGACTATGAGCGCCACTACTTGGCTGGAACAGGCGCGCCGCTATGTAGACGCTACCGAACCGCCGGTAGTGCTGCCGGCCGGGAATCCTACTGTTTTTGCGCTTTCGAATCTGAAAAGCATGACTTGGAATCCGGACCAGAGCAAGGATCGACCGTGTCCGCAGGACATTCCCACTGACAGGCTTTGTCGGGCGTGGGAGAAATCGCGTTCGGTGAGTATCTCACTCCCATTTTTCAGGACCTCACGACAGGAACTATTCCGGTTACGGGTACCAATCTCCCGATCGCACCTCCGACAATTCCCACCCTGCCGGTATCGTTTCACGTCTTTCTTCCGGCAGGCTCGCCTCCTCCGGGCGGGTTTCCTGTGGTTATCTACGGCCACGGGCTGGGAGATAACCAGTTCGGGGCGCCGACCTTCATCGCTTCTACTTTGGCGAAGAATGGATTCGCCACTCTGGCGATTGAAATCACCGGCCATGGCTACGGCCCCAACAGCACCGTTAGCCTGACGGATTCCAAGGGCAAGGTCTATACTGTGGCGACGCCTGGCCGGGGAATCTCCTTGTCGGGTCCGGGTGGCCCGAAATCGGACCCGACGGACGGCTGTATTCTGCCGGGTGCCTTCGGGGTGCGGGATTGCGGACGTCAAACGGCTGTCGATTTATCCGCGCTGGTGCAGACCATTCGCGGAACGCACGGTCTTGGTGTAATTAATCCCGGACGGATATATTACGTCGGCCAATCCTTCGGATCAACTTACGGGACTCTTTTTGAAGCGGTCGAACCGAACGTTGGGGCAGCGGTCCTAAACGGTGATGGAGGGACCTCGGTAGATGTCGCCCGCCTTGCTATTACAGGACGTCCGCTTGCGATTGAATACCTGGATTCGGTTAATCCCGCGCTCTGAATGTCCCCCCTCCGCCACTCACCCCTTTCTGATTTCAATGACAATTACGTTTTTCGTGACAGTCCACCAGTAGTAAATAACGTACCCGGCGCGATGGCGATCCAAGCTGCGTTCGAGGCAGCGGACTGGCTCGGGATGCTCGGAGACCCCCTCAGCTATGCTCCCCACCTGCAGGTCTCGCCCTTAGCTGGCGTACCGGCCAAATCCACGCTCTTTCAATTCGGACTCGGAGATCTCGAAGTCCCCAATCCAACCGAGTCTGCTGTTATCCGGGCGGCGAATGCACAACCGACGGGCTGGTATTTCCGGTTTGATGAGGCTGCGGCGATCACGGGCGGGAGCGAGCGATCTCCTGACCATAGGCACTGACGAAGTGGGATTCCCTATTTTGCCCCATCGGATCTTGAGCAATCCAACCGTGTTCGAGTACCCCGATGAAACGGCTCTCGCGATGGCAGAACAACAGCAAGTAGCTGCCTACTTCGCGGGTTATGGGCTATCGAACCCGAATCCCAACTGGTTCCTAAGATACCCGTTCACAGGAATGAATCTGTTTCAGATACCGACCACGTTGCCCGAGCAACTGAACTACTTCCAATTCACACCCTAAGGTCCGAGGGTCTGCGCGGCCGTGGGTGTGAGCGCCTCCTGGGCCGATTCGAGATTTTCGCTTTCGTCGTACCTGCCCGGCGCAAGAATCCGGTTGGGATCGAAGGTTCTTTTGAGCCTTCTAATCAGATCAGAGTAGGCGTCCGGCTGTATGGTCCGGCCCATTGACTGAATCCCGAGGCGGTAAGGATAATATCCCCCCCGATTGCACTGGGTCACCAATTCGTCGTAGCACGCCATCGCCTGCTCATCTTGGCCGGGAATTTCTCGATCATAGGTGATTGAGATTACGCACGAGACCGATCGAGGCGTCACCATGGTGAGCGAAATCATCGGTTCAAACCCGAAGCTGAGCAAAATTTGCATGGCGATTTGTACCAGCTTCATCACCTGAGGCCCGTTGGCAGGAGCAACTGGGGCGTACCACAGCAGTCCACAGCCGGTCGCGATCCGGATCGGGATCCTCGGGGACAGGCCATGCGTTTACGCCAGTAGACCGAAGCCAAAGCATGTTTGGTCGGGACCCCTCTCATCAGGCCGAAGACCGGCTCAATAAGCTCCACAGTCCGCCTGACGTCCCATCCGGTGAGGAGTTTAAAAGGTTTGGCGAAGCGCTTCGCGAACTGCAGTGTCTTTAGGCTGAGGAATTTCAGAGTTCCGGGCTGTCCCGCGAGAGCGTGTTTTAACAGGCGTTTCGCTTCGGAAACCTGCGCACGGGTTCCATAAAGGCCGCCAGAGGCGTTCCAGTGCCCAAAGCTGCCGTTCTGCCGCAGTTTGGCAAGGACGTTCGGCGCTAATGGAGTTTGTCCTTCCGCTTCGGCCCAGGGATATTGCTGCAATCCGCCCAAGACCTTGTAGTCGTTCGCTACGTGAATACAACTGCGGAGAACGTCTTTCAGCCGAAGTTCGCCGGAGCGCATCGATGATCCCGGGTAATCCGTCTTCCGAATCGGAGCGAAAAAAGAATGCCTCAAAAGCCTCGGGCTCGGGCATGAGCCAAATGCTCATACGGGTCACCACGCCGAGATTCGATTGCGAAAATAACCCGTCCAAGGTGGGCCCAACACCCCAACGCGCAACTGCCGCCGTCAGTGAATCCGGAAAACGCGCCGAACCGGTCTCGATGACCTCGCCCGTCGGGAGGACGACCTCCATGCCGCAGAGATACGCGAAGTGGTCGCCGTAAGGGGTGTGCCCAAAGCCGCGTTCCATGGCATTGCCGATTAAGCTGCAGTCCGGGCTGGAGCCTGTGGCGTCCATCCAGAGCCGGGATCCCCGCTCCTGCAAGAATCCGATGTAATCGCCCCTGCGTAACGCCCGGCTCAACCGTTACGTATGCCAGTTCTTCATTGAAATCGAGGATGCGGTCCAGGCGGCTGAGATCGAGTATGACGCAGCCGTCCGCAGGCGGAACGCGCGAACCATAGCCCCAATTTTTCCCACTACTTATCGGGTAGACTGGGAGACCGAACCGGTTGGCTACACGGAGGCAATCCTGAACCTGGGTTCGATCGGCGGGCCGCAAAACGGCGAGAATTCGCTGACGGGTGCCGAACGTGGCCGCTTCGGCGGTCCTAAGGGTAAGCCGGTCCGTCTCGACAAATTCTGCGCCTAGGAGCTGCCTCCAATGCTGAAGGGAAAGCGCGAGCTTGTCTGAATCCACGGGCGCTGTAACTGGCTAATAGTAAACCGGCCCTACCGGTACCAAATGCATATGCTCGGCGCCGATTTCGCTGGTCATCCTACCCCAGAGTTGAGCTTTGGCGCGCTGGATCAAAGTAGCGTTTCCGACTTTGGCCTTTAACTGATTGATTAACGGCACAAATCTTTGTGCTGGTGAATGGGAATCGAATCGTAGCAATTCCATCATGCAGCCGTAGCGCGCATCTTCGTAAGGCGGTATGGATTCTCCAGCAACCTTGAAGCTCGATCCGCCAATTCTGCGCAAGATCGATGAAGAGTGATGCCGTACCGTGGCCATGCATGTACCGAGGCAGCCGCCCCACAGGTGTGCCAAAGCGTAGGAAGCCACTAGAATCTCAAGGGCGGCTCTGGTGCCCCGCCACTCTTCGGATAGCGCCCAACCGCCGATCTCCACGTAGGAGAGGTTCTCCCGGCGAGCGCGCTGCAAGTCGGCCTCCACGGCTTCCCGCACTCTTGCGCCCCACCGCGAGTTGCGCACCAGAGGGCACTGGGCGATTCTAAGCATTTCAAAAGGAACAGTATTGGGATGGACGAGATATCTGGCGCACCCCATCGTCCTTTCCGCGTCGTCTATAAGAATGAAATGCCAACTTTGCTCGTCGCCTCGCATAGGAAAGCGGCCATCCTCATCGACTTCCCAGGGCTGGATGGCGCCATCCTTCAGGTAGACACGACCCCTCAGGCTCTGCATCGAGGCCAGATGTTGGTCATAAAGTTGCTCGTTAATTTTCGTGCGACCGAAAACGGAGCGCGTCTGGGGGGGAGCTAGTAGCTGAAATCTGTAGTTCTGTCGCATGGGACGGCGAAAGTCTCTTTTCTCCAGGCTTAAATTAAATAACAACGGCCGTTCGACAAAGTTGTCAACCGCTTGCGCTCCTCGTACGCTTACGGGTGACGCCAGCCTCCGCGTGAACTGGTTTTCATCATTGTATTACTGACCGGGTAGTAGTTTGCAATCTAAAAATTTATTTTGTTTATACCATTGCTCTTTTATGTAAGTAGATCCAACAATGGAGGTACCGGCGAATCGAGATCAGGTAGTCCAAATGGTTGGCAGTACTGGTATTTCTCCGAAAGGCGCTGGTCAAGTATTGTTACGTTGGTCCGACAACCCCAAGGCTCCTTCACAGGAAGAGCCTGTGGAATTGATCAAAGCAGACGGTTCAGAGCCGGTTCTGCGGAGTGCACGCGCGATTACAGAGATGACCAAAGTGTACCTCATTCAGGAAGAAAATACACGAATTGGAATAGTGCATTCCTGTCGGCAGCAGGGAAACTCGTATATTCTAACTATTCGCATCAATGACAGTCCGGTATTGGAGGCCGGTTCTGAAGTGGACCCAGGAATTTTAGCCGTTGACGATTTCTTAACCGAAGAGCAAGAAGCCGAGATCCTGAGAGACCTCGAGAAACAGGCTGCACCGGTGCGAGTACCGTACTGAGCCAAGTCGGAATGGGTACTAGACCCGTAAAAAATACCAGACCAGCCCTCCTTATCGCAATAAAAGTGAGCGACACCGATTTCAACCGCCATGCTCGTAGGTTCTGTATCGGGTGATTCCGGACACTTCTTGAAATCAACATGCCATTTCTCGTGAGGAATTCCTGTGATCCCCGCCGCGGAGTAAGGCCTAAGCTATATGTCGGGAGAACGCTCGTTTTTTCGCAGCCCAGAGACGTTCACAGCTAATCTTTTCATAATATTTGTTTATTCAATAACTTGGATTTGCGATCCGTTTGGCCAACATATCCAAGGCAGCAGCGCATCTGGTTGAAAACAGGATTAGAGCAGCAGATTGGCTTTGTTCGGTTTACGGGATCGCGTCGTTCCTACAGAATACGCAGGGACGGAACTTGTGGCTAGCGTACGAACGCTTTCACCGCCGGAGCGCTGTCCGCAACCATCATTTCCGCTTTCTCATGTAGCGGCTGAACGCGGACGTACGCCAGGCCGACAACTTCGCCGAGTGCCGGTGAAAACACAGCGGACGCGATTTCAGCGGCAGGCTCACCGCCCACGGTAAGCTTTGTTCCAGCTTGTGGCGGGGTAGCCGATTCCATCCGTACCGGCGCGAGCAGCCGATGAACCTGACCTCGCGCTCGCACGCGCTCAACGACTTCCTGGCCCAGATAACAGCCCTTGTTGGTATGGACCGCCTGCATTACCTGCGTTTCCTGCACTAAATACCGCTCCGTGATTTCTTCCCCATAGCGTGGAATACCGTTTTCAATACGAACGACGCGCGCTTCTTCGGCAGTTGCCAATGGAATACTGGCGCCTTTGAGCCGCTTCAATAAATCCTCGCGATTCTCAACCGGAACGAATATTCGGATACCCTGCTGGCCGGTGCTGGCGGTATGCGCCGCAAATCCGCTGCCCCAAACGCGAGTTCCATAAGGGACATCCGGAACAGAGATGCCTAGATCGGTTGCCATGGCGATGCTGTTCGGCCCCTCGACACCGATACAAGCCCATCTATCGGTCTCCTCGTCTAAGTAAGCATCGTCGGCAATGATGTAGCGGTCCAGATGATCGCGCAGTTTAATGCTCGTTTCGGGTTCGGTATCGAGAAACAAACTTTCGCCCAGGTTATAGATAAAGGAATCGGCTAGGATGCGCCCCTTGTCCGTCAAAAAGAAGGCGTAAACGCCACTCCCGGGCGACAGATCCTTGACATTGTTGGTCGACATGGCATGCAGGAGCCGCGCCCTGTCCTCGCCCGTGACGCGGATCTTCCCGCGGCAAGACAAGTCGATCCAGGCTGCGGATTCCCGCAGTGCTTCATAACCATTCATTCTGTTGTGTGTTCTTTAGATGCGGCTCACAGGCCGCGTAGCGTCAGGCTTCGCAAATACCCCGAAATTCCAATCACAATCAGCCCGGAAACGGTCATGCTCAACAAACGATTCTTGCGCTTGCCGTCAATGCCAACATCGCCGTAAGGCGAAGCTGCCCAAAGAATTGCCGTTGCCAGAATGTGAGCGACGAACAACATTTTGATCCCAAACCAGATCTGGTAAGCCTGGCCGTGTTTCGGTCCAGCGAAAAAGTTGTACAGTCCGGACGCCACAATCAACCCGAGCAGCAGATAAAGCGTGTTCCGCCAGCGAGCTTGCGTGACGGCGGCTGTCTGCCTTCGAAGGTCCTCCGGAAGTGAATTCAGCGTCGGAAGTAATACCTGCCTCGCGTACACGACTCCGCCCAGGAAGAGAACTACCGATCCAATGTGTATGAACCGAAAGAGCCAATGAATGAATAATTCCGGTGTCACCATCTGAGTATAGGAGGGAACTAGTTGAGCAGCTCTTTGACGACTGGTTCCAAGCCTGGGACGCAGGCATAGGCGTTGCGGTCGTAAATGGTGTTCTCCCCCCTGAAACTTCGAAATATGCCTCCGGCTTCTTCGACGATGATCTTCAGCGGAGCAAGGTCCCAAGGCTCGCCGTTCGGCTCTATCCAAATATCCGCTTGGCCCTGAGCCAGCAACATCGCATCGACCGCTCCGCCGAGACTGCGAACTGCCCAGAACCGGCTCACCCAAGGCATCAACCGGTCGGAAAACGCCTTCACTCCCGCCTTATTAAAGCCGTTAAATGAGAGGACGGCCTGTTTAAGATCGGAGCGATCGGAGACGCGGATTTGCGAGCCGTTAGCCCACGCGCCCTGGCCTTTGCCGGCCCAGAGCAACAAATTCTGACGGGCCGCATGCGCCGCGCCAGCCACTATTTGACCGTTCTCTTCAAACCCGATCAGAACTGCCCAAAGCGGAATACCGCGCACGAAGTCTTTCGTGCCGTCGATGGGATCGACGATCCAGCGGCGACCGTTTCGCGATTCACGATTGGCTCCTTCTTCGCCGAGCACTCCGTCATCTGGAAACTCGCGCGCAATTCCTTCGACAATCAGCTTCTCGCAGGCTCGATCGGCAGCCGTGACGGGCGATTCGTCGGATTTGAGCTCCGGAGTCACGCCCCGGCGCTGATAATCGAGCGCCAATGCGCCGGCTTCCTGCGCCAGAAGCTTCGCCAACTCCACCTCGCGTTCAAAGGCCATGGCTTGATTATCGCCATGGATCGTGCGCGGAGCTAACCGCCGACTTTCTTTACGACAAAGTCCTGCGGGTGTTCGCCGGCCGGAGAAACAGTCGTAACGGTGAAATCGATCGTCTCGGCATTCACATGTCCGCGATACTTCTGGGTGACCTGATGGCCGTTGGTATCGCGCACGATGTTGAACAGAATGTACTCACCATCGACCTCGCCATGCTTGATCTCAGCCTCACCGCCAGGCGTCGTCAGAGTCCCGGTCAACACCCCATTCTCCGCTTTGAGGCTCATCTCCACGTGCACCGCGTCCCCGTTTCGGTTGTGCATGTCACCCTCCCAGGTGCCGTTGATGTCTGCTGCAAACAGCGCCGCTGCCGCTGTCAAGCCAACCAAAATAATCCCCAGAGTCTTCATTGCGTCCTTTCCTACATCTATGAAACGAGACTTGGATTTTGGCTTCGTTCCTTCATTTTTTGCATTCGCAGAGAGTTCGTTTGGTAAAAATGGGTTGTTAGCCAGGAATCTTGAGATTTAATCGTAAGGGGAAATACTATCAATTACATTGACACCCTATTCCGGTCGGGGTAGCCTGAAGCTTCATTAAGAATTGACCGGTCCGGGCTCAATGGATTGTCTGAATGGAGAGCGCGTCCCAGGAGCTGAATGAATCAACCGTACTTCGTTTTAGAATTCGCCCACTCTGTCCACGGGCGAGTCCAGCGGATAAAACTCAGCTACAAATTTCTGGCCTACTTGTTCGGCTTTGTAATCGCCCTTTCTCTTTTAGCTTGTCTGCTGTTTTCCAGTTACATAAGGATGAGCTGGAAAGCTCACGACTACAACGAACTGAGCGCCAATTTTGAGCGGTTGCGGACGCGTTACCAGGATTTGCAGCGCCAATCCCGCGAACACAAACAGCAAATGGCGTCGCTTGAATCGCTGGCCAGCGAAGTTTCCGCTGCCTACGGAATCAGCCAGCCGGAATCCGACCGCGGCATCATGGATTCCGACGCGCCGAACGCGAAGGAATCGATCGAGGAATATAATTTCCTGAAAGCGGCGACCTACTCGAGCATCTACCACCACTACGGGTATAAATGGCAGGCGCACTCGCAGCCTAGCCTTTGGCCGGTTATTGGCGCGTTGAGCAGCTCATTTGGCGGGAGATCGGATCCTTTTTCGGGTGAAGGCGCGTTTCACACCGGCGTGGATCTGCAGGCGCCGAGAGGCACTCCTGTTCACGTCACGGCCGACGGCGTGGTGGTAAGCGCGGGTTGGAGCGGGAGCTACGGGAAACTCGTCGTGGTGGATCACGGCAACGGATTGGAAACCTATTATGCCCACCTTTCACAACTCATGGTTATGGCCGGGCAGGAACTCCGGCGCGGGCAAGTCCTGGGACTTTCCGGCGGAACTGGTCGAGCAACTGGACCGCACCTTCATTACGAGGTGCGCCTCGGTGGGACGCCTGTAAATCCCTACAAGTTCATGTCGAAGGCACCGACCTTATCCGCGAGCAGGCCGGTCCACAACGATTTCGGGTTGTGATGCAACTGGCGAATTTCCGTCCGCATCTTTCTCATTAGTGAAGCAGGGCATCACGCGGCGCGCGGTGCTGGCGATGTTGCCAGGCGGCCTTCTAGCCGCTAGTTCCAAAACCGTACACAAGACGAGACCGCTTCCCGCCGTAGGCGAATTCGTCCGTTTTGCCGATCCCGTAACAGAGGTGCCCGTGGTTCGTCTGACCAACCCGGCGATAGCAAATCTGCTTCCCGCCGCAACGAACCGTTTCATCTCCGTGAAGGATCGATTTCTGGTGTTCTCGTCGAATCGGACGGGGAAATTCGCTCCCTTCCGAGTCGATCTGAGGACCGGCGTTCTCAGGCAGCTTGCCAGCGCGGAAGCTTTAGAGCCGCGTTCTCTCTGTATGGACAAGGCGGAAAAGCTGCTCTACTTTCTGGACGGTGGCTCATTGCGGCGAGTAAGTCTGGTTAGCAAAAAGGAAGAGCCGCCGCTGGAATCCAAAGCCAGCGGATTCAGTCTGGGTCCTTCGCCGGCGGAGACCCTGGTGGTGAGCGAGGGTAGTCTGGAATATTTAACCGGCGATGCCGCTCAGCCGGTTGCCGAGAACGTTGCGGGTGAATGTCTTATCCAACCGGGCGGAAAAGGATGTTTGTTTGTGCGGCACTCAGGTGTGGACCGGGAGTACTGGTATGCGCTGCTGAACACTCCCAACCCAGCGCCGGTGCGGTTGGCGAGCGGGCGAATCTCGAACCCGGTCTGGTCATTCGATGGGGGCTCGATTCTGTTCCTCCGGGACATTCCAAGAGGGGAAACCTCAACCTCCGAAATACACCAAGTACTATTGCAGACACGCGAGGAGCAATGCGTGGCGCCGACAAGCCAGTTTGCCGCCTTCTCCCCCAATGCTGATGATTCCGTCTTTGTCGGCGCGAGCCGGAGCAGGGCACAGCGAAATATCATCCTGCTGCTTCGGTCGGCGCGGCGGGAATTTACTTTGTGCGAGCATCGGGCCAAGGACGCGGCCTCCGCTTCGCCCGTGTTCTCGCCCGACAGCAAGCGCGTGTATTTCGAAAGTGACCGGGACGGAAAGCCGGCAATTTATTCAGTGAACGTGGAGCGCTTGGTGGAACCTACGTCAGCCGACGGGCAGGATTGAGTTCTGAAGTGGTGACAGCTACCCGATAATTCGGATCTCGCCTATGCCGCCTTCGACCTTCAGGTGAACGTTGGTCTTCGCGTTATCGTAGAGCTGGTTCTGCCAGTGATTGTCTTCTTTATTGAGGCCTGTTACTGTGATGCTGCCGATCCCGCCATGCGCTTCCGCCCAGATGCCCACGTTTTGCGGTAAATGAACGGTCGCCTGTCCGACGCCGCCGGAAATGTTTACGTCATAATCGCGCTTCGGCGTGCCGCGCAGATCGAGATCCACCTGCCCGGCTCCCATGTGCACGTCAAGTTGTCTCAGGTCCAGATCGCCAAGCGAGAGACGCGCCTGGCCCGCTCCGCAATTCAGGTTTAGATCGGTAATGACCTGATCGTTCAATTGCAGATTCCAGCGGTAATGGTTGTTGCCGCCGAAATGGGCGTGCTCCGGCTGTTTAATGGTGATGACAGCATGGGTACCGTTCACAGAGTCCTGCACTTTCGGCTCCCAAGATGGCACATTGAACTCGAAATTTCCTTGAATGAGCTTGTCCGCGCCACCCGTCAGCGTCATTTCACCGGCGCCCATGTCGAGCTCGATATTAGCGCGGCTCACATTGCCGCGATCGAGATGGACCTCCTCGGTGCGAGTGGGGCTGGCCGGAGTGTTGTCGAATTCGCAGGCAGTAAGCATCACGAATGGGATGGAAACTGCAATCAGCTTCAAACGGCGTGTGTTCACCATGGCTACCGAACAGGATACGCGAACGCGGGTGGATATGTTCCCTGGTGAAGCGGGCCCTATAGCGTCGACTTATCTTGAAAAATCGCGAAGACCGCGCCTTGCGGATCGGCGACCACCGACATGCGGCCTACATTAGGAACCGTCATTGGAGGAAGATACATTGTGGCTCCCGCCTGTTCTGCCTTTTTCGCAGACTGATCGCAATTTGATGTTTGAAAATAAAGCAGCCAATGCGGAGGGGCTTGCGCATTGCGCTGCTCGGCAGTCTGGATGCCGCCGATGAACTGGCTGCGATTCTGAATGTGCAAGTAGCCGCTGGGATCGTGCTCTCCGGCCTTGACGGCCCATCCGAACAGATCTTCGTAGAATTTGGCGGCCTTCGCCGGATCATCAGTGCTGAGATCGGCCCAGCAAACCGTTCCATCGAGACCCGCCACGCCCGCGCCGGCGTGCTGCTTGGACTGCCAGATTGAGAAGGGCGCACCAGTCGGGTCCTGGATGACAGCCATGCGGCCCATTTCGGCGACATCGAACGGCGGAGCAAGAACTGTCGCACCCAGTTGTTGAGCACGAGCAGTAGTTGCATCCGCGTTTTCAACTGCGATATAGATCATCCAGTGCGGCGGAACCCCGTGCTCTTGCTGGTCTGTGCGCAGTGTGTAGGCGGCAGCGGCATCGCGGCCGTCCAGCTTGAATATGGTGTAAAAACTATCCGGACCCATGGGGTAATCGGTAGGGGTCCAGGCGAAGAGCGGGCCGTAAAACTGCTTGGCCGCGTTCTGATCGGTCGTGCCGAGCTCAAACCAGCAAAACGATCCAGGAGCATGTGTTTCGACGGAAGGCATACGGGCAGTGTATCCAGTTTTATCGCGGGCCTCAGGGGCCGTATGCTGGAAAAGTGAGCGCACGCGAGCGCCGCAACAACGCCGTCAACCTCTTTTTTCGACTCGTCCGCGTTGGCTGCTTGATCTGGGCCTTCGTGTTTGGCTCGCCCGGCCGGGACGCAACGGTTCCGCCGAGCGACCTTGACTATCGATCCTATATTGCACAGGATTTTCAAACGTTCAACCCTCGGTACAACGAACTCCGGGCCGAGCGAACGCGACGCGCTTTCATCCTGGGCAGACAGGTATTCGAACAAGAGAAACAGGGAGGCGACACTGCGTGCGCCCACCAGATTCTGCTGGAAACTAAGTGGCTATTAGACTCTACCGCGGATTTCAGACGCATCGACAAGCGTCTCGACGATTTAGAGCGTGTTCTAAGCCAGCCTGAAAACGAAAGCCTCGCCCGGGGGCAAGATCCTATTGACGGCAGTTGGGGCCACTGCTACACAGAGTGGTTTTTTAAGCTCGATGCCACTTATGATTACCAGAAAGAGCAGAAACCCAAATACCCCTTGCGCTTTCTCGATCGTGTGAGCTCGCCCCAAAAACTTCGAGACTACATCGCCTCCATTGAAGTGTCCGAGATCGCCCGCGATGGCATGAATCACCGCCGCGAGCTGAACGAGTCGCTAGCGGATCTCGTACGCCTGATCTTGCAGGACCGTCCCGCCGGCTATACCTGGGCTCCGGGCATGAAGTCCACCATTCTGCGAATTGTGCTCGATGAAGTTCGTAACCCGAAGACCGGATGGTGGGGCGAACGCTTCCTGCACAATGGGCAGATCTATTTTGTAGACGATCTAAGCATCACCTTCCACATGCTCAGCTACCTGGGGGGCAAGGTGCCAGATTTGCCTAAAGTCGTGGGAACTGAGCTGGCGCTTAAGGATCTCGATTATCCACAAGGCTGGCGTGAAGACGGCGGGTTTTCGAATCACAATAACATGGACGCCGTCGTTCTCTTTCACTATGGTTGGGACTCAGCTACGCCCGCTCAGAAGAAAATCATGGCGCAAGAAATCGAGAAGATGCTTGGCTGGTGTTTGACTGAGTCACTGCAATCCGATGGCTCGTTCCGCAGCAACTCAGACGACGACTCTATCGAGGAAGCTGAGTATTTCGGTACCGCGTTTCTTGCCCGAATTGGATACTTCGACCGGAACCGCCGTTTTTGGACTGACCAGGCGTTTCCAGAAGCCGAACAGATCCGGCAGCGAATCAGACGCTATATTTCAACGCATCTTTCCACGGGCGCCGCCGGTGGAGCGTATTATCAAAGCGCCCTCGACCAGCTCGATCCTATGAAGTCCCACAGTCCGTAAGCTCTCCGTGGCCAATGCGATCGATCCGGTGCCTCGCGATTCCACGTAAGATCGAGTGCCTTAACGATTCACGCCGGCGGCCGCTTGAGCCGCACGACTCTCCTGCAGCAGCCACTGGGCGGCTCTTTCGGCATACATCGGTCTACCCAGGTGATGACCCTGCATATACTTCACGCCCATCGATTGGAGTAATTGTTGTTGATCCGCCGTTTCGATGCCTTCCGCGATCACCTGGAATCCGAGGGCTCTCGCTAACGAAACGATAGCTTCAATAATTGGGCAGGTCACCCCATCCATTCGACGGACAAAAGATTTATCGATCTTGACGATATCGACCGGCAAATTGCGGAGAAATGCGAGCGAGGAAAAGCCGATGCCGAAATCGTCGAGCGAAACCTGGATACCATGCTCCCGCAAACTGGCGAGCACTGCGGTGATCTGCGTATGCTCTCCTACAAACACAGTTTCGGTGATCTCAATGTGGAGGCGATGCGCGGGAAGCCCGGCCCGGGCCATTGCTTCGGTCACGTCCGCCACAAAGTTGGCGTTAAGGAACTGAAGCGGCGACGCGTTTACGGAAACGGCAGGCGGGAAATCGCCGGGCCATGTTGCCGCGGCGCGGCAGGCTTCCCGAAGCACCCATCGGCCGAGGGCCACGATATCGCCGGAGTTCTCGGCGAGCGGGATAAAGTCGGCCGGCTCAATTACACCTCGCAGGGGATCGTTCCAGCGAAGTAGGGCTTCCATAGCGTGGCACTGCGAAGTGGTCACATCCACAATGGGCTGGAAGGTAAGCGAGAGAGAATTGGTGGCAATGGCTTCATGGAGCGCGTGCTCCAGAAGATGCCGTTTAATGAGGTGTTGCGCGAGCGCCGGGTCAAATATACGCACGGCCTGATTGCTCTGCTTGGCTGCGTACATGGCCACGTCCGCGGCTCGAATGAGATCGTCCTGAGCCCGTCCGTGGTCGGGGAACAGAGCGATGCCGATGGTGGCATCCAGGTTAATGATCGCGTCATCGACAATGATCGGCGCGGCGAGGCGCTCCCGAAGCTCTTCGGCGAATTGGACCGCGGGGCGCTCCAGGTGCAAAAGTGGAATTACGAACTCGTCACCACCCCAGCGCGCGACATCAGTATCCGGCGGAACAGCGGCCCAGAGGCGCTCGGCGATCACTCGCAAGACCTGATCACCGGCCAGATGCCCGCGGACATCGTTCACCTCCTTAAATTTGTCGAGATCGACGAAGAGGACCGCAACCCTTCGGCCTGCGCGCTCGGCTTCAGCGAGGACACGCTCCAGGTGGTCCGCCAAAGTGGCGCGGTTTAAAAGCCCGGTCAGCGAATCGATGGAGCCAAGACGCGCGAGCTCCCGCGCATAATGCTCCAGATCCGCGGTACGAGCCTGAATGCGGGATTCGAGCGACTGGTTGATTTCGCGAAGGGCGACCTGGGCGGATTGCAGGTCGGTATTGGCATGCTCGGCGCGCTGGCGTTCGCTCCTGACGGCGGTCAATAACGTCTGGTTTCGGCGATTCAGACGGATAGCGCTCATGGCTGAGTGGTGGCTCACTCTGGCTGAAACAGCCATGACCACGAAGAAGAGGATACCGAGCACTCCCAGCATCACGTTCTCGCGGCCAGGGACGAAGAAAAACGTCACAGCAGTGGGCACGATAAGAATGGCGGAGTAAGCGATGGCCAGCACCTGTGAAGCCGAGAAGACTGTGACGGCGCCCGCGCCCATTCCCGCGAGAATCACTGCCATGGAAGTCCGGCCTACTTCGTTGAGGAAAGGGAAAAACGAGATTGGAAACGCAGCCCAGATCAGGCCAGACAGCAAAACAGGCCGGAAGAATCGTCGAATCTCATCATGGCCGTCCCAATTCGGGTTAGCTCTGCGCCTGAAAGCGGACCAGATGTTGAACCCGCGAGTGAGGACGGACGCGATTATCAGCGCCCACCAGGTCCACAGTAAAGGGGCAGGCACCTGCTTGGCGACAATTGCCGCAAGAAGAGTACTTGTGAAAGCGGTAACGGCAGTGCCGCCCACTCCATGTCTGTACAGCAACTCGGCTGTATCGCGTGCGATAAGTACCTGCTCATCGTCGCCCGGGTTGTTGCCAGCGCGCCGCTGAGCGGACATACCCTTTCTGAGGATTCTACTAGGGGCCGGTAATTAAAGCAACGCGAAAGCGCGGTTGCGGGCAATTGAGCCGAGGGGTTCCAGCGGGCTAGTCCGCGACCGCGAATTCGGCTAAATGATCGCGGATGGACTGAGGCGCGTCGGCGACGACTTCGCAGTATTCATCCTGATAGCATTTCGAAACGATGGCGGCCCGGTCGTGCAGCAGATGAAGCGCTCGGCCTTCGCTCAGTGGCAGACGAAAGCGCTGGCGGGCGATAGGGTCCTGAATAAGCTGGCGGTCTATAAGATCGAGAAGCGTTCCGATTCCAGTGCCTGTCTGAGCAGATATGAGCGCTGACGGAGTGGCATTCTGGCGCGCGGTTTCCCCGAGAAGACGGTGGGTGAGGGTAGGGAGATCCTGCAGGCGATCGGCTTCTTCGAAGCGATCGCTTTTGTTGAGAACAAGTATCTGAGGAGTGGTTTCGGCGCCAATCTCGGCGAGCACTTTCATCACGTGAGTGGCCTGCTCGGAAGCGATGGGAGACGTAACATCGACTACGTGAAGCAGAAGCGCAGCGGCTGTTACCTCTTCGAGAGTGGCGCGGAAGGCTTCGATGAGCGTAGTCGGCAGATTGCGAATGAAGCCTACGGTATCGCTCAGCAGCACGCGTCGGCCGGACGGCAAACGGATCTGCCGGACGGTGGGATCGAGCGTCGCAAACATCCTGGAATCCGCGAGCACACCCGCTCCTGTGAGGCGATTGAACAAAGTCGATTTGCCGGCGTTGGTGTAGCCCACAAGGCTCACGGTCGACAGCGGCACAGCCTGACGTTGGGAACGCTGAACGCCTCGGGTGGCGCGCACGCGCTCGATTTCCGATTTGAGCTTGGCGATGCGCCGGCCAATGCGGCGCCGGTCCGTTTCAAGCTGCGTCTCGCCGGGACCGCGCGTGCCGATGCCGCCGCCCAAACGTGACATCTGAGTTCCACGCCCGGCCAGGCGGGGAAGAAGATAATTGAGCTGCGCGAGTTCCACCTGCAACTGGCCTTCGCGGGTGCGGGCACGACGGGCAAAGATGTCGAGAATTAGCTGCGTGCGATCCAGAATTTTGACTTGCAGGCGGCGTTCCAGATTGCGGAGCTGGGTCGGCGTCAGCTCATGATCGAAAATCACGGTATCGATATCATCCGCCGCGGCTCGCGCTTTAACTTCGTCCACCTTGCCCGAGCCGAGAAGCGTGGCCGCATCGATGGCCGGGCGCATCTGGGATATCCGGCCCACTACATCCGCGCCCGCGCTTTCCGCCAGGGTAACTAACTCATCGAGCGATTCTTCGAGATCCGGGTCGTGTTCGGGCCGGGCCGTCTTGGCGTTTGGACGTCCGGTGATCTCCAGCCCTACGACAAGCGTCCGCTCTGGACCCAACTGCACTAGTGATTGCTTTCGACCGGTTCAGGTGTGACCGGGGTGCCCGGAGCGGAACCCGGACCGGTGTGTCCCGCTGCGTGGGGCGGTTTTGAGACCACCACGGTAGAGATAGCGTGCTTGAAAATGAGCTGTTCCTGGTTATTCGATTCGAGTATCACTGAGTACTTGTCGAAACTCTTGATCCGGCCGGATAGCTTGACACCGCTCATTAAGTAAATAGTCAGGAAAGTTTTATCTTTCCGAGCGTTGTTAAGGAAGGCCTCCTGGATATTTTGCGCAAGCTTTTCCACTTTATTTTCCTTTTCGTTTCGCAGCGCTGGTTGCAAAGCGGATTCAGGCGATCCGGCATGCATTACTTTAGTCTCCTGAATGTTTCTTATAGTACCTGTCCTATAGTACCTGGATTTTCAATTCGAACGTGTTGTTTCAAAGGGAGTTATGGGTAATAAACTCGCCTACGATATCGCAAGCCAGACCACGTACGGTAAGGCAATACGTGCGAACTAGAACAATTCGCATCGGACAAGTCGTCCGGATCGGACGAGCGAGTTTGAAACTCGTCGGCCCCTTCATTAACACTAGAGCCTGGAGGGGATTGCGTCTTGAGCTGTCGTAAGATTCTTGTCCTTTTGGGACCGCCGGGATCGGGCAAGGGTACGCAGAGCGCGAACCTTTCTGAAGTGCTGAATATTCCGGCGATCTCGACGGGCGAGATACTGCGGCGCGAATGTCAGTCTGGATCGGAACTGGGGCGTACGGTTCAAGCGATCATCACAGCGGGGCAACTGGTCAGCGACGATTTGATGAACCAGGTGATCGCCAGCCGGATACGGGAGGACGATTGCGGGGCAGGCTGTATCCTGGACGGCTATCCGCGAACGGTCTCGCAGGCCCACTTTCTCAACGAGCTGCTGAACAAATACGGAATACCGCAGCCGACGGTGCTCGATTTCGCGGTTTCGACCAAGGAGATTGTGACGCGGCTGAGCCGCAGGCGACAATGCGGCAAATGCGGAAAAATCTTCGCTGCCAGCCTTGGCGTGGGCTTGTTTCGCTGCGATCTGGACGGTTCTCCTCTGACCCAGCGCGCTGATGACCATCCGAGGGCCATTCGTGCGCGTTTGAAGCTCTACCGCCAGAATGCGCGTGATCTCCACCGGTATTACCGGCGGCGCGATTACCACCGGATCGACGCGGCTCGCGGCACCGACGAGGTGCTAGGTGAGGTAATGATGGCGCTGGGGCGCGGAGAGCGGCGTCCCATACAGAAGATCGGGACAGCCTTGACGGCGACGGCTGCTTATTAGCAACCAGCCTGTCTTTTCGCAAAAAGAACTGTACGAATAGCCTCTGAAATCGTACTCTATTACCACACAGTTCATTCCGAGTGGGAGGCGAGTCGTTTTGCGCCAGGTTATCCGAGGTGGTTCTACCAACATGGGAGCGGCGGTTCTTCTAGGAGGCGCCATTGCCGCGTGTGCTGGTCTCTGCTGGCTGTTCTCGAATCAGGCGGGTGAAAGCCGGCGACGCGCGGCGAAGGAAAACTCACGCGCACGGCGAGATTATTTCCGAATCGTGCGGATTGGTTCCGGCGGCGAAGCGTGCTGGCTGCTGGAAGGATTCGGCGCATACGAGTGTTCACTTCGTTTTGGTAGCTGGAACGAAGCGATGAACCAGGTTCGATTCCGGCTGGAAACGCTCGCTTCACCCTCGCCTGAGCGCTATCCGCCCGCTGAGAGTGCTCCAACGGTTACCGGCTGCTACTGAAAACCCTGTTGTAGTTTCTTTATAGGAGTAGTCAGACAGGCATGGGTTTGATACTTCTGCTGATCATCCTGATTTTGCTCATTGGGGCGGTACCGGCGTGGCCTTACTCGCGCGGATGGGGATACTATCCGTCGGGCGGTTTGGGGCTCATTCTGGTGATCATCATCGTTCTGTATCTGCTCCGAGTCATTTAGATTCAGCCGGACAACGTTTCCTGTCGCCCTGCGGCACGCGCTGAGGCTGGCTGGCGTGCTCGCTTATTACGTGAAACAGAAGTAACCTTATCCGCCATTCCAACGACTTTGCTCAACAGGGCGAAAGCGTTCGTCGTCCGCTCATGTTGCGCGCGTGCAAAGGAGAGACGGGATCAGTATGAAAAAATGCGGCATTGCCGTGGGGAGCATGGCACTGTGGTTAGCCGGAGTAACAGCGGCGGGGCAGGGGAATCCGCCTCAGGCGCAGAGGCAGGAACAACCGCAGCAACAGCAGCAGCGAGAGCAGATGACCATTCCGCCGGGACAGCAGTCGCCTTTCCCCGGGCAAAGAACGCGGCGTCCGCAGGAGCAGCAACCGGAGCTCTCGCAAGCACAACGCGGGCAAGCCGGCCAGGAAAAGCGGGAAGCGCCTCCGGAAGAAAAAAGCGAAATAACGCATCATACGGCGCGCATCGGCGGGGAGGAGATTGCCTACACGGCAACGGCCGCGACCTACATCATCAAGGCGGATGACGGCACTCCGAAGGCGACGTTTTTCTTCGTTGCATATACCAAGGACAATGTGCCCGACATTGCGCGACGGCCCCTTTCGTTCGTCTACAACGGCGGCCCGGGATCGGCTTCTCTGTTTACCCACATGGGGCTGGGTCCGAGACGAGTGAAGCTGGCGCCCGACGGCCACGGGCTGCCGGCGCCCTACGAAGTGGAAGATAACCGCGACTCATTTCTGGACGACACCGACATGGTTTTTGTCGATGCGGTTTCGACGGGATACAGCAGACCAGTGCCGGGGCAGAGCCCGGCGCAGTTCTACGGAGTGATTGAAGACGCGAATTACTTCTCCGATTTCATCTATCAATACATTACGCGCAACGCCCGCTGGGGATCGCCGAAGTTTCTGATAGGCGAGAGCTACGGCACAACACGCTCGGCGGAACTTTCCGGCGTTTTGCAGGAGAGGCACCAGATCTATTTGAACGGTATCGTCCTGCTCTCGACGGTGGCATTCTCAAATTGGGGCGGCGATAATCGCGACGAATTCTTTTTGCCCACATACGTGACCTCGGCATGGTATCACCACCTGCTCGCTCCAGATCTGCAGAACAAGAGCATCGAAGAAGTGGCGCAACAGGCGCGGGAGTTCGCGCATGGCGAGTACGCTCAGGCGTTGGAAAAAGGTGACCAGCTCTCGGCGGCGGACTACCAGAAAGTTGTGCAGGACATGGCGCATCTCACGGCGCTTTCCCCGAAGTACATCGAGGAAGCGAATCTGCGCATCAGCTCCTTCCGCTGGTTTAAAGAGTTGGAGCGCGATAAGCGTAAAACTGTCGGGCGGCTCGATTCGCGTTTCGAGGGAATGGATGTGGATGCCGCCGGCGAGCGCTTTGAATACGACCCGAGTGAGGCCTCCTACGAAGGCGCGTTCGTAGGAGCTTTCCAGGACTACGTGCGTCGGGAGCTCAAGTGGAATTCGGAGATGTATTACACGGTGACCGGCAACGTGCGCCCTTGGGACCAGACAGGAAACACGCAGGTCGCCGAGGTGCTTCGCGCGGCCATGACGCAGCAGGGCTACCTGAAAGTGCTGGTGCTTTGCGGCTACTACGATCTGGCGACGCCGTTCAACGGCATTGAAGAGACAGTGGAGCATATGAACCTGGAACCACCGATTCGGAAGAACATCAGTTTCGCGTACTACGAATCCGGGCACATGGTTTATATCGATCAAAAGGCCGACGACAAGCTGCACCGGGACGTGGACGCGTTCATCAACTCGAGCTATCCGCACTGAGGGTGCGCGGCGAGCAGGCAATAGTAAGCTGCGGCAGTAAGCTGCGGCAGTTAGCAGCTTCCTGACACTCACGGCGCTCCCCGGCAATCTAACGTCCGAGGTAGAAATGACTAGACGTAAGTTAGGCAACTCGGAGCTCGAAGTGTCTCCGTTGTGTTTCGGAGGCAACGTCTTTGGCTGGACGGCGGACGAAAACACGTCCTTTCAATTGCTGGATGCGTTCGTCGACGCGGGGCTGAATTTTGTCGATACCGCCGATGTTTATTCGAAATGGGCCGCCGGACACCAGGGCGGCGAATCTGAGACGATCATCGGCAAATGGTTTAAACGTTCGGGTAAGCGAGACAAGGTGATTCTCGCTACCAAGGTCGGCATGGAAATGGGGCCGGACCGTAAGGGACTATCGAAAGCCTACATCCTGCGTGAAGTGGAAGAGTCATTGAAACGGCTGCAGACCGATTACATCGATTTGTACCAGTCTCATGCCGACGATGCGCAAACGCCGCTGGAAGAAACCCTCGAAACATACGGCGAATTGCTCCAGCAAGGAAAGGCGCGGGTGATCGGCGCCTCGAACTATAAGGCTGACCGGCTTTCAGAGGCGCTGAAGGTAAGCGAAAACAAGCAGCTTCCACGCTATCAGAGCTTGCAGCCGCTTTATAACCTGTATGATCGCGCCGAATACGAAACTGAATTGGAGCCGGTATGTCAGGCCAACCATTTGGGTGTCATCCCGTACTATTCCCTCGCGAGCGGATTCCTAAGCGGCAAATACCGATCCGAAAGCGACTTGAAGAAGAGCGCTCGCGGGCAGGTGGTGAAGAAATATCTGAATGAGCGCGGAATGCGAATTCTTCGGGCGCTGGATACAGTCGCCAAGGCGCAAAATTCAACCCCGGCGAAGATCTCGCTGGCGTGGCTGATGGCGCGGCCCAGCATCACCGCGCCGATCGCGAGCGCGACGAATCTGGATCAGTTGCGGACCTGGTGGATGCCACCCGCTTGAAATTGGATCGAGACGCGATGGAGCAGTTGAACGAGGCCAGCGCCTGACGCGCCAGCCCCGTTTACTCAGCTTGCAGCTGCTCAAGCGACGAGTACAGCTTCTTGCGAAAGGCTACGCTATAAAACTCGTCCTGCATGGTGCGATGGAATCGTTCGCAGATTCCGTTGGTCTGCGGGGATTTGGCTCTGGTCCGGCTGTGATCGATGTTCTCCACTGCCAGATAGAGCTGATATTCATGATGCTCGCGCTGGCCGCAATACTCCGTTCCGCGATCCGTCAGAATGCGCAGCAAGGAAACCTCCTGCTCTTCAAAGAAAGGTAAAATGCGATCGTTGAGCATGTCGGCGGCCACCAGCGCGTTCTTGCGGTCATACAGTTTCGCGAACGCCACTTTGGTGTAGGTATCGATGAAAGTTTGCTGATAGATTCGCCCAATGCTTTTGATCGTGCCTACATAATAGGTGTCCTGGGCTCCCAGATAGCCCGGGTGCGAGGTCTCGATTTCTCCGTGCGCCTCTTTCTCCTGCTTGGCCTTTTCCATCGCACGCACCTGCGCTTCTGTGAGCACAGATCTAAGTTTATCGTCATTATTAAGCTCCGCGTTTGCGGATTGCGATCGCGCGATTGATAAAATCCCAGACCGCTTTGTTGCTGAATGGGGCCGTCTTCTGTTGTAGATCGGCCGGCCAATTCTTCCGGTCGCTATTGAGCTTGGCCAGCCCTTCGGTGACCTGTGGGTCGCCGCCTGTGAAACCCTCAACGAGTTTCATCCAGCGCTCGGCCAAAGCTTGCGACTTGGGACTCGCCGGGTCCTCGTTTAGAGCGGCTTCCACGTCGCGGAAGAGCTCAGACCATTGCTGTTCGGCTTGCGCCTGGAGTTCTGGCGTCCAGTCTTTCTGGCGAGCCTTGATTTTGGCCCGAGCTTCTTCGCTGTAGTATTTCATCATCCAGTCTGTGTCCGTTTGCATTTCAATCACCTCGATTATTTTTTTCAGGAGCGAAGCATCCGCATCGTTGCCGCCGGAAAGAGCTTCTTCCGCTTCGGAAATAGCGGTAATGGCCCGATCTACCAGTCGCCGCTTCTCTTCGAGAATTCGGCGTTGCATGCGTAGCGCATCTGGCAGCTTGGGCTGACCACGATCCAGCAACATCTTGATCTGCTTCAAAGGAAGTCCAAGGAACTTGAGCGCCACAATCTGTTCCAGGCGCAGCAGGTCGCATTCGGAATACAGGCGGTAACCAGCCTCCGTACGATGCGGCTTGAGCAGGTTGAGCCGGTCGTAATAATGCAACGTGCGGACTGTTACGCCCGCCAATTCGGCGAACTGCCGGGCTTGATAGGTGCGGCCCCGGTTCACTTCGATTTCCCTATATCCATAGCGTCGAGTATCACGTTACGTCAGAGTCAAGAAAAAAACGCACTCGGAGATAGTTTGGTAAAACCGGCGTCGAGTGACGGCGAAATGGCCGCTCTGCGAGATCGCTGCCGTCCGGCGGCGGGCGATGGTCACCTGGAGCTATTCAAGACGACAACGATGTACGAGGGGCGGTCGCGATCGCGAATTGGCTAACCAGCCTCGACGCGCTGTTCCGCTTCCCACTGAAAGCAGAGGATGTAACCGTCAGGGTCAGTGACATAGAGTTGCTTCATTCCGTAGCGTGCCACCTTGGGTGCGTTCACGGTTACGCCCATTGCCCGTAGGTGCTCGTAGACAGCGTCCACATCCGCGCACCCGAAGAAAAGCCCGACATCCGCGTGGGCCGCAATACGTGCGGGTTCCGCTTTGGCCGGACGGTCCGGTCCGTCGTATGCGGTATTCAGCATCAGTTCCACCCCGTTCAGGCTCAGCAGCACCCACTCGAACCCTGGTCGAGGCTTCCCATCTGTGCTCACAATCCTGAAACCCAATTTGTCACAGTAAAACTCGATTGAGGTGGGCATGTCGAACACTGCCAGAAGCGGTGCCATGCCACGAACGTCTATCATTGATCTTCCTCGGCCTCACCTAAAGATGGTTCAAACTACTTGAACTCGAGGATCTCTTTCTCCTTGGCTTTGGCCGCGCTGTCCACTTTAGAGATCTGGCCATCCGTGAGCTTCTGGATGGTATCGAGCGCCTGCCGCTCTTCGTCTTCGCTGATCAGCTTGTCTTTCAGCATTTTCTTCAAGTGATCGTTCGCCTCGCGGCGTACGTTGCGAAGGCCCACGCGCCGCTCCTCCGCAATATGGCTCAGCTTCTTCGCGAGTTCGCGCCGGCGCTCTTCGGTGAGAGGCGGCACCGGAACGCGAATAAGTTTGCCATCATTGGAAGGATTCAAGCCCAGATCGGCATTGCGGATCGCTTTTTCGATGGCGCCCATGGTGGATGTGTCCCACGGCTGAACCGTGATCATTGCGGGCTCGGGGACATGCAGTTGAGCGACCTGGTTCAGCGGAACGGGAGATCCGTAGTAATCTACCCGAACGCTATCAAGCAGGCCGATCGAAGCGCGGCCGGTGCGAATGTGACCCATCTCGTTTTGCAGCTCGACAAGCACCTTGTCCATGCGCGTGCGAGCGTTCGATTCCACTTCTTTAATGTTCTTGAACGTGCTGTTCGGGGCGGATTGGGGTTCTGGTTTCATAGCTCTGGTGTTCGCGGGCTCCGATGTTCAGCCGATCCGCCGTTAGCGGATTACGGTTCCAATCGGTTCGCCCATTGCCATTCGCATTATATTTCCGGCGACCTTCAAATCGAAAACCATGATGGGCATGTTGTTGTCGCGGCACATTGCGACGGCGGAGGCATCCATCACGCCCAGTGCCTTGGAGAGCACCTCGGTGTAGCTGACTTCGGTGTACTTGATCGCGTCGGTGTGCTTCTTGGGATCTTTGTCGTACACGCCATCCACGCTGGTCGCCTTGGCGATGATCTGAGCGTGAATCTCCAATCCCCGCAATGTAGCGGCGGTATCGGTGGAGAAGTAGGGATTGGATGTGCCTGCGGCGAAGATGACCGCGCGGCCTTTTTCGAGATGGCGAATGGCGCGCCGCCGAATGTACGGTTCAGCCACTTGATGCATTTGAATCGCCGTCATCACGCGAGTGGGAACGCCCAGCCGTTCCAACGCATCTTGAAATGCCAAGGCATTGATGACGGTGGCGAGCATGCCCATGTGATCGCCCGTCACGCGATCCATGTGATACGCCGCGGCGGCTACCCCACGAAAAATATTTCCGCCTCCCAGCACCAGACCGGTCTGTATGCCTTTACGAGCGACTTCGGCAACCTCCCCGGCCAGCAGTGTCACCCGATCGGGATCAATGCCAAAGGAAAGGGGACCCGCAAGCGCTTCACCGCTGATCTTCAACAGAATCCGCTGATACTGTGGCATACAAGTCCCCGCCGCTACCGATCGGGCGGTGCGATCAGGCTGTGACCGGCAGCGGGCTTTCAACCACTCCGGCCACATCGCCGGCGTCGCCCACCTTATAACGGACGAACCGGACAATGCTCACCGTACCACCAAGCTTCGCGCTGGCGGTTTTGATCAGCTCCCCCACTGAGATCGTGTTCTCGCGGATGAAGGGCTGCTCCAGCAGGCAAACCTCTTCGTAGAACTTGCTCATGCGGCCCTCGGCAATTTTCTCGAGCATCTTCTCCGGTTTGCCTTCCCCGCGGGCGCGATCCCGCTGGATTTCGCGCTCTTTCTCCAGCACACCGCTCGGCACCTCTTCTTTGCTGACGTACTGCGGATGTGCGGCCGCCACTTGCATCGCTATGTCGCGAACCAGTGATTTGAATTCGTCTTTGCCGGCGACATCTTGGGATGATGTGCGTACTTCGAGCAGCACGCCGATCTGCGATCCGGTATGAATATAGCTGCCGACTACGCCATTGCCGTCGACGTGATAAATCACGAAACGGGAAATGTTGATATTTTCGCCGAGCTTCGCGATCTTGGTCTTCACCAGATCGGCAATAGTCGTGTTCTGGTCTTTGGTGAACTTTTGCTCGTACAGAGCCTCGTGCGCTTTGAAGTTGGCGCGCTCCTGTTCGGTTACTTCCTCTACCCGAACCGCCTTTGGTTTCGTTTCCGCGATGTGGGCTGCCACATCCGCCGCCAAACTTTGGAAATCCTCGGTGCGGGCGACGAAATCCGATTCGCAGTTCACCTCTAAAAGAACGCCGAGCTTCTGATCGCGCCCGATGTACACGCTGATCAGGCCCTGCTTCGTTGAACGGGATTCCTTCTTTGTCGCGCCCGCAATGCCGCGCTTACGGAGGACCACTTCCGCTTCATTGACATCGCCGTTGGTCTCTTGCAGCGCCTTCTTGCATTCCATAAATCCAGCGCCGGTGCGCTCGCGGAGCTGTTTCACTAACTGTGCACTAATCTCAGCCATTTGGTCTTTTCTTATCTCTACTCCGAGCCGCGCCTCCACCCTGCCGGGCGCTCGCTCGTTCTTCTTCGTTATGACAAACCTGAGGCGGCCTGACTTTGGATCTCGCCCGTCAAGCGCGCTCAGGTAGTCGCTGTTCAGGCCGCGCCCAGCCTCTAGTGTTCGCTCACCCCGGTGACAACTTCTTCGGGCGCCTCGCTGGCAGGTCCCTTGCGGGGAGGTGTTTCCGGTTCCGTGCTGGCAGCTAGACTTTCCGACATCAGTTGCTCGTTGTACTTAGGATCGAGATACTGCGTGAACTCTTCTGGCGTGTGCTCCCCGGCGGTCTCATCTTCCCTTACAATCTTCTCGGCCACGAACTCCTGCTCAGTCGCCAACGACCGTCCCTCGACGACGGCATCGGCGATTTTGGTCGTGAAGAGGCGAATGGCGCGCAATGCGTCGTCGTTCCCGGGAATCACGTAATCCACTTCATCGGGATCGCAGTTGGTATCGACCACGGCCACCACCGGAATGCCCAATTTGCGCGCCTCTTTGACGGCGATGGCTTCTTTATTTGAATCGATCACGAACAGCATGTCAGGCAAGCCGTTCATGTCTTTGATGCCGGCTAAGTTTTGCTGCAGATGCTTGCGCTCCCGCTCCAGCCGTCCCACTTCCTTCTTGGCGCGCCCTTCATAGGCGTTGTCGGTCGACATCGAGTCGAGTTCTTTCAAACGCTTGATGGAGCGCTGAACAGTCGAAATGTTGGTCAGCAATCCGCCCAGCCAGCGCTGGTTTACGTAAAACTGCGAACAGCGGCTCGCTTCTTCGGCGATGGCCTCTTGGGCCTGCCGCTTAGTGCCGACGAAGAGGACTGATTTCCCCTGCGCCGCCATTTCGCCGACGTAGCGCATAGCGTCTTTAAACAGTTTGAGAGTCTTCTGGAGATCTACGATGTAGATCCCGTTACGTTCGCCAAAGATGTATTCCTTCATCTTTGGATTCCAGCGCTTGGTCTGGTGCCCGAAGTGAACGCCGGCTTCGAGCAATTCTTTCATCGAAATCGATGGCAACCTGCCTCCTAGATTTTGTACAGCGAACACCGTGCCGGATGTTCACGCGGCCCAAAGCGGAAATGGCGTGATCCGTACGTGTCCGGTCGGGCGATCGCGGCCGCAATACCGCTAATCGCGAGTTGGATTGGAGAACGAAGAGGTACTAGCGTTTGGAGAATTGGAAGCGCTTGCGTGCGCCCTTTTGACCGTACTTCTTTCGCTCATGTTCGCGAGCGTCGCGTGTGAGAAAGCCGAGCTGCTTCAGCTTGCCGCGCAGTTCGGAGTTGAATTCAATAAGGGCCCGGGCGATACCAAGGCGCGCCGCTCCCGCTTGCCCGCTGATGCCGCCTCCATTCGTGAGGACGATCACATCGAACCGATCGGCGATTTCCGCGGCGAGCAGCGGCTGCCGCACGTAGGCGCGCGCCGATTCGTTCACAAAATAGTTTTCAAAGGACCGGCGATTGACCGTGATCTGCCCTTTGCCGGGCCGCAGAATCACGCGCGCGGTGGCGGTCTTGCGGCGGCCGGTTCCCAACTGTTGCACTAACTTCGCTGGCACTAACTAACCTTATTCCTTCCCTATGTTAAACCGCTAATGGCACGGGGTTCTGTGCCTGATGAGGATGATGCTCGCCCGCATAGACCTTCAGCTTGCGGTACATCTGCTTGCCGAGCTTGGTCTTCGGCAGCATGCCGGAAACGGCGAGTTCCAACATCCGTTCCGGACGCGTTTCGCGCATGCGGCGCGCGCCGGTTTCTACCAGGCCGCCCGGATATCCACTATGGCGGCGATACAGCTTTTGACCTTCTTTACCGCCGGTCAGCTTTACCTTGGCGGCATTGACAATGATGACGTGATCGCCCGTGTCGATAGACGGCGCATAAGTCGGTTTGTGCTTGCCCATCAGGAGCATAGCGGCTCGGCTTGCGATTCGTCCCAGAACAGCCTGGTTGGCGTCGATCACGTGCCAGCTACGAACAATGTCGCGGCTGGACGGATACTCGGTGCGCATGGACAAACTTCTTCTCTCCGCTCGAAAACTCGAACACTTTAGTCTAGCGAACCGGGTAAATGGCTGTCAAATTTGGGCCTTTGCCGTCGGCGCTCCATCTTTGGATATTCCTCCTACACTTGGCCTCGGCCCTCCGGTTCACGAGCGGCCTGGAGCCGCGGCGAGCATTGCCTTCCAGGAGTCCTCATCGTGGCCGACGCTGAGTCGGTTGGCGGCGCGAATCAGCGGTAGCCGGAGCAGTTTGGGATCCCGCTCAATTCGTGCCAGCATTTCGGAATCGGAGAGTTTGAGGTACTTAAGTCCAGCGTCGACGTAAGTCACGCCTTCGCTATCTATCAGTCCCGCCCAACCGAAGCGCTCAATGAATCTCTTGATTTCACCGGGTGCCATGGGCTTCTGCTTCAAATCAACCGACTGAAATTGGACGCGGCGCTCTTTGAAGAACCGTTCCGCAGCCCGGGTCGCCTGCGAGTTCTTCAATCCGAAAATCTGCAAGCCTGTCAAGATCGCCCCTACCTTCCCGTGCTATCGTACAGCCGCTCGATTTCGCCGCGCGCGCCGGCTACGGCCCACGGCTAGAGATTCAGGCAATGAAGAACCAGTTCCACCGATTAGAGGGCCGATACCGGCAGGGACGGTGTTCAGATTCGCAAACACGTATCCGCACGAATCACAGAAGGCGAGAGCGCCAGCACTAAAGCAACAACACGTACGGCGCACCCCGGGCAGCGATGGAATTCATAGATCGAGCATATGGCGGCCTTCCTATGCCCTTAAAGGTGAGGAGGGGAGCTCGGTACCACGAGTACCAACGTGCGCCTTTTTTCATCCTGCTCATGACATCATGTTTCGAAGGATTTCAATGCCTGCCGCGAAACAAAGGCGCTTCGGCTGTTCCGGAATTTTCGCGTTCCTATTCCTCGCCGGCCTGGTGTTCGTGTTTTACAACTGGTCGTCATTCATTGACGCTAAGGGCGTCGGAAGTACCGCCTCCATCACGGAAAAGAGAGAAACGGTTCGAGAGAATTTTGGCGATTGGTTCCGGCGATTCGAGATCGTCGCTGCTTTTCGCGCGCCCGACAGCCCATTTGAACGCCACGCCATATGCGATGTCGAACAGAGAACTTATGACTCGCTTCATCCAGGCGATCACGTGACGGTCCACTATTTCCCGGTACTCCTTCAACAGCCGTTTATTCCCGCCACCCATCTCGCACCGTGCACGCCGGCGGCAAACTTCGGCTCCAATCCCGATCTCTACCGGAGAATCGAACTTGTTTTCGGAAGCTTGTTTGTCATTCTGTTCGCCTGGCTCGTCCTTCGCATTCGAATCGCCGCTTGGCTGCTGGTGCCTTGGTTCGGGTTATTCATCTTGTATTGCGTAATCCCACGCGCTGAACCCGCTCCCAGCCAGCCTCGGCCCGTCAACGCGACGGTCACAAGTGTTTCTACCGTCGATGAAATCCTCGGAGGCGGAGTGGGCCGCCGCAGACAACATAGTGAGCCGATTAAACTCGATCATCCTTATCAACTGGTCCAGCTCGAATTCACGCCCGCTAATGCAACCGGGCCGGTCGTCGCGCTTGATACTGTCGATCTCAACAGCATTCCTGACCTGGCACCTAAACAAACCGTCAATATTGATTACGATGCCGCCAACCCGCGCATTGCACGCATTCACGGCGGAACACGCAATTTCCCCCAACAAGCGCTCCATCAATTCATGCTGACGTATGGCATCATCGCCGGCTTATTCCTCCTGCTCTTCATCTTCACTCGCTTCCTCCGCCTGTTCAGGCCTAAACCATCGCCGCATCGAACTGCCCAAATGAACCTTCTCCGCGCGTTTCTCCAGCGCCGCCGCCAGCGGCGCTTCTAAGTTCTAGCCATTCGAATTTCGTGACCCTGCTGCGCGGCGAAAAATTCCGCGACTTCGTCAGAGTATTCGCCTTGGAGATCGATCGGCATTCCATGTTCCACCAGCGCCTGCGCGCAGCCGACCCAGTCTCCGCTTTCCGAATCATTGTTGCGTGACGCCCAGGAAAGGGTGCCGCGGACATTGTCATTAAAGCCGTGGCGCTCGGTCCAGGTCGCACCGTGTTCCAGGAGAAAACGCGTCATCTCCGCGTTGCCTTGAAAGACAGCGAGATTCAATGCAGACGCGCTCCAGTCGCCCCCTCGCACGGCAATCGGCCACCCGAGTTTGGCCATGAGCTTCACTGCATCCGTCGCGCGGCCTTCCATCAAGTGGGGAAGCTGCCTCAGTTGCGAATCGGAAAGTGATTGGAGGATCTTGGGCCGCTCTGCCACCATCCGCCGAGCCTCTGTTTCATCGGCCCGCGCGCACGCAGCGACGAACTGATCTTCGATACCCAGGGCTTCTCCTGCCGCCAGGGCTGCTCCTGCTTGGGCCAACGCCTCGGCGACCTCCGGCAGTCCGTTCTGTAGTGCGAAGTGATACGCGGAAGCACCGTCCGAGGTCTTCACATGGGGATCGGCCCCCGCAGCAAGCAAAGCCTCGACATGCGCGCGGGAACGGTGCCGTCTTATCGCCCAGATCAACGGATTCCCGATCGTGCTCGTCAGAGCGTTGATATCCTTCACCTGGGCAAGCAGCAATTTCAACCCGTCGAGCTCGTCGCGATCCAGGATGTGATGCACTGCGTTGGTACCTTCCAGCCTTGCTCCGCCTTCCAGCAGCAATCGCATGCAGGTTAAGTCAGAATTTTCCGTGGAGTGATACAGCGATTCATTATCATTCGGATCGGCGCCGGCATCGAGCAGCATCCTGGTCAATTCAGGGTCGTGGTTCTTGCCCGCTGCTCCATAGAGCGCGCTGAGCGAATAGCCGCTGGGGTGCAACCAACACTGATTCGGATCAGCCCCGGCATCCAGGAGGATGCGTGCACAGCGCCGCAACCGGTCGCGAAACTCGGGAACCTGGAGTAGCCCAGAATGCGTTACCGCCACCAGAGCCGGCATATCGAGTATCTTTTGGCAGCAAAGGCACCGCCAGTTCGCACTGAGCGAGTGAACGCAAGCAGGATCACTTGCAATAGCACGGCGTATGGCGGATTCATCGCCACTTGCGCAAGCCAGAAACCAGTCGCCTTGCGCCAGATCGGGATGTTCGGCAAGCTTCCGGGCCGCCAGCATGGGCCGAGGCCGATCGTTTTGATGCCCGTATACATCGTGCAGCCACAGCGGCACTGCCTTCTCTCGAGATTGGGAAACCCTGCTGGTCGCCCAATCCACGTAGTTCTGCAAATCCCGCCAGGAAGACAGGCCGTACTCGCGAGCTATACACGATTGCGCATCGTGCAGCTTCAATCCGAGCGCGAGAATCGCGGCATCATCTTTTCCTTGTGCCGGGGGTAAGGAGTTGCGAAAGCGCGCGAACGCAAAACAATCACCGTCATGGTACAGGCGCAAGAGTTCCTTTGCCTGCTTCTTCAGATGCTCTATGTCAGGTCGTTCCGGTAAACGGGGCACTCAAAAAACCTCCATGCATGGGATTGCCGATGACCCGCAAAACCGGCTGCATAAAGGTTCAGAAGCTTCAATGCAATCTGGAGCAAGTGGGTTCTACCCTTCCCGCGGGCCCGGATGCGGCTTGCACCGCATCTCCGATGATACAAGTACCCTGGGTTCGTATCGTGGCCTCGCTCTGGCCAACGCTCTCCTGCTCCCGGTACTCTGATGCTGGGCCTCCGCCTGATGGACCGCAACTGCAGAGGCGCTGAGTATTTCGAAGTCCGGTTCGGAGTTTGAGAAGCCGAAATATCGGAAGTAATCTATGATCGAGCTATGGGAAGCGCCCAGTTCTTCGACGAGGAATTTAAAGCCGCGATTCGGCTAGCCGGCGCTCGAGCGAGACTCGAAACTCTTCAGGCGGGGGTTCCGGTTTTTTATCGAGACACCAGGCGAAACCTGGACATCATGGAGCATCCGAGCGGTCGAAAGTATGAGATCCGTTTCCTTGATGGCGCACCGGGCGATCGAAATTACGAAGTGCTGAGGGAACTGGACGAAACAGCAGCCTGACGGGTGTCAGTTCTTACGATCTTTGCGGGGCCAAACGGCTCGGGTAAGAGCAGCATCATCCGGCGCGTCGATTTCGCTGGTCAGGACCACTTACTGGAGGCAGACGCGATCGCAAGCCGAATTCACGTGAGTGATCCTCGGCTGGCAGCAATCACCGCAGGTCGGGAGGTCCTTCGCCGAACGAAAGGATACCTCGGTTCCGGCCAGGACTTCGCCATTGAGACCACACTCTCCGGAAGCTGGACAACGAGTGTCATAAAGGAAGCTCTGGCCCGCCGCTTCTTCGTACGTTTGGTCTATATCTGTGTTGACAACCCCGAGCAAAGTATTCAGCGCGTTCACGAGCGTGTGGCTCAAGGTGGTCACAATGTTCCCGATGACGATGTGCGCCGGCGCTATGCCAGAAGCCTTTCAAATCTCAAGCGAGTCGTTAACATCGTGAATGAAACGATTATCTATGACAACTCAGGTCCCGAGCCCAGGCTAATACTCGAAATTCGATCCGGCAGCATTGTAAGCAATCCCAGCGGACTGCCTCCCTGGGCCCGCAATTTGCTCGAAGATGTCCGCTTGTAAGTTCTCGGTGCGATACCGACGTGGCGGTCAGATGTCGCTCGGTCAGATCGATTGAGGCGATCTCGTTCGAAGAAATAAACTGAAGTGAGCCCCGATTTGTAGAAACTATGAGCCAGACAAAGGACTGGGCATTAAGCGAACAGGCTGCTTACTATCGCGCCCGGGCACCCGAGTATGACGAGTGGTGGCAACGCATTGGTCGGTACGACCGCGGGCCTGAAGCAACAGAGCAATGGAATCGCGAGATCACGCAGGTCGAGCATGCCTTAAGGGGATTCCGCCCAACAGGCGATGTTCTAGAGCTTGCATCCGGAACGGGCTGGTGGACGCAACGTTTAGCGCAAACCGCTTCGACGCTGACCTGCGTGGATGCATCGCCCGAAGTCACCGCTCTAAACCAAGCGCGGTTGACCGCAATTGGTTATCGGCATATCCAGTACATACAGGCCGATCTTTTCGCTTGGCAGCCGGAAGCCAAATACGACTCGGTGTTCTTCAGCTTCTGGCTCAGCCATGTGCCCGACGACCTTTTCGACAGCTTTTGGGCGATGGTCAGCCAAGCGCTTCGCCCGAACGGCAGGGCATTTCTGATCGACTCGCGTGCTGCGGAGTCCTCAACGGCTCGCGATCACAAACTACCGGAAGCCAACGGAATGCAAGAGCGGCGGCTAAATGACAGTCGATCCTTCCGTGTATTCAAGCGGTATTGGGAGGCGAAAGAACTCTCGCCACGTCTCGAACAGCTTTCGTGGACCGCTGATCTTCATGACACCCCGACCTACTTTGTTTACGGCTCTGCCTGCCCGACTGCGCACTTCGCATACTGACACGGCGTGTGCCCCCTTAATTCCAGTTTTCTGAGCCGGCCCTAGCCGGGGTACGAAGACCGTGCTACCGTACCCACGTGCCAGAATACCTGCTCCAGGACTTCATGAACGAGCGCGGCTACGTCGCGAAACAAGGTCGCCCGAAACCCACAGAAGCAGCCGTTGCGCTCACTTCTGACGGTCGCGTTGTCTTCGGTGACCCGAAAACCGCGCGCTCCACCTATGCGAAACCTGGATCCCGACTCACTTACTACGACGACGAAGTCGAGCGCCAACGCCGCCTGGTGTGCGACAGCGCGCTGGGCCAGTTAATCCTCGATAATCCCAAATTCGCCCAGCCCGCCGTCAATTCCGTTAGCCAAGGGATCGAAGCCTATTGGGACCGATTGAGCAGGCGTCTCTCCACTCCCGAAGCCTTTCAGAAAATCACAGAGACTGACGGTAAGTACGTCTCCAATCCAACGAGTTTTGGCCGGCTTCCCGTGGCGAAGCCATCTCCCACGGAGGTGAATCAGTTCAAGGCCAAAATCGACATGTGGCTCTCGTCTCTCAAAAGCAATGATCTTCCGAAGATCATGACCCTTCACGACACGTTCCTCAAGGTCTACTGCAGCAACGAAAAAGGTGTCGGTAAGCCTATGGAACTCGCCACCAAATTTGGACTCCGCGAGGAATGGTACGAAGGCGCTGAGCGTGGCCGGGAGAATCGGGGCAAGGACAGTTTCGCTCCCACTGGCATGCCTGGACTGCTCAGTAACGACTTCACCATTCCCTACGCCCCGTCCCTTGACCGAAGCGGAATTGATTTCAGCAACATGCGGCTGGAAGTGCGCAACCGCGGTACCGATATGTTCATGATTGCGGCCAAAGGAATGCGCCCCGAATTCCGCCAGGTACTTGGAGAGAACAACCTCGTCTTTGCCGCTTCAGCTTCCGGCACCACGAGTACCCTGCTGACTAGCGCCAAGGCCTTCCAATCCACGCTGTTGGAGAATCCTGAATCTGCCAGGCAATACCTTATGGGTTGTGTGGCTTATCTTGTTGGCGGCGGCATGCACACCTGTCATGAGGTGTTCTACACGGGCGGTAAAGTGGCGGGCCTGACCTATACCACAGGCAAGTACATCGACATGCTACCGAGAACCTTCACGGGGTCGCGCTTGTATGAGCACTGGTCGACAGAGTATTGGGATCTCGTTCGCCCCGACCGTCAATCGCCGCGTTGATGGGTGGGGAGCGGATGGTGCGAGCCCGATCAGCGATGTGTGAAGACACTCGTCGATCAGGAACTTCATCAAATCGAGGGTTGTTCGCTGAAGCGTCGCGGCCTACGCTTCGCCCAGGGACGTATAGCAGGACGACCCCTGCGAGGAAACGCCCTAATGTACATAGGCGCCAACTCAACCTGCTGACGCGTCAGCGCCGGGTATCCTTCCAGAATCTCCGCGACCGTCGAGCCTTGCGAAAGCATCTCCGCAACGCTTTCAACCGGAATGCGGGTCCCTTTGTATACCGGCGTTCCACGCATTATTTCCGCATCCGATTCCACCATTCGGACTGCCTGAGCCAAACGCCGCAGCCCCGTATCTACCTCTTTGCGCGCCGATTTAAATTCAATCAGGATAACGCTTCCTTTTGAAAGCGCCATGACGTCAACCCCTGGGTCTCGTTCGACGGCTTGCGCTACTTGACGTCGGGTGGCGAGTGGCAGCGACCTTAGACCCTTGGCTTCCATCCGCAGATATAGAGCCTGAGATTTGGATATCATCCGTTGAACGACACGTCCTTCGCGGACTCGTTTGGGACGGATCAATTTGTACTCTATTGCTTTGTGCACCGCCGGGAGCGGAAGGTCGGTGATAGCGGACACCTGGGCCGGCGTATAAACATCGTTCTGCATCCCTTCCGTCATTACCATAATTCTACCCTGAATCGGGATGAATTATCGCTGTAGGCTTCTGTACAGGGCTATAACAGCCACCCACCTTACGACGCGGCGCTTCTAGCGCCGTTCGAACCCCTCCGCAATCCATTGCCGACGTGCTCCGAAGGATGCAGAGTATTGAGGCCGCACTTGTCAGGCCACCGCTACTCTTCCACAACACGCGACCCCGCATTACAAAGACTACACGGCGCTCAACGTGACATTAGATACTCTTATCGATCCGCGAAGCAGATGTTACGGGTCCGTCTTCTTGGTGACCCGCTCCCGCCCGTTTCTCACCCGGAACATACGATCGCTGCCTGGAATGTGAGCGCCGCGCGCGACGCGGCCTGGCAGAATGCCGAGCTTCTATGGCATCCGCGGGATGCGCCGCCGCTTTCCTCGAAATTTTCTGGATAGACTAGACGGTCTTACGACGTTTGCCGGCAAGGCTCTCCTGGTGCCCGTACTTTGATGCTGGACATCCGCCTGATTGATCGGCAACGCAGAACCGCCGGGCATTCCGAAGTCCGGTTCGGGTAGGTTCGGAGTTGAGAAGCCGAACCTGGCAGACCAGGCAATCCGAAACCCGCTTGGTGCCGCGCGAGAAAATCTCGATCGCTCAGAGTTCAGGCGTGCCTCAACCTGAATGTTGCACGGCTTAAATCACGACTACTTAAGGAAGTAATTTGTGAGGTCCACAGGTTCAAAACCTGCTCTTCGCTGCAACCAGTACCTGTCGCTTTTCTTGTCGATCCTCACGTGCCAGTAATAGCGGTCGTCTCGCTCGGTCTTGTGCAGCCCGTCCAGTAACGGCCGGAAAGCGGCGAAAGGAACCATTAACAGGGCATTCGCCGATCCACACCCAAACACAACATTGCAGGATGCCACACCTTCGAAAGTGTCGTTGTAGTAGGGATGGTATGCGAACCAGTATCCAGCACCCCAAGGCTTGCCGTACTCACGCGAAATTGAGCAAACGACGGCTACGCTGGCGTCAGCGGATTTATAGATTGAGGGCGACTGCCGAACGAGAACCTGGCCCAGCGCTCTCTCGATACGTTGGATACAGAGTGCGTGAAAATTCGCGGGTACAAACTTCTTCTGCTTAGAGGCGACCAGCTCGTCAACTTCATCATCGGCTGGATCGACGACAGATTCTGTCCTGAGCGTCTCTTCAGCGGCGGAAAAGACGACATCGATAATACCGTCGACACGCGTGTACTCTCGTGGTATCAAGATTTGCGAGATCTTTGTTGCGATGGAAGGGTCATCGACGGACCCTCTCACCTTCAACAGCCTCAGAAGAGCGTCAACGCTAATCAGACGTACGTCCCACGCGTGTCGTGATCCCCTAATTTGCGCTTCCAGATCACCGGTGTCCTGACGGCCGACAACGATTAGTAATGAAGACTTGTCATCCGAGATTTCTGCACTTCGGATAAGTTCTCTACGATATCCAGCAGGTATATCGAGATCTATTCGATAAGCGTCTGTCGTCTTCACCTCGACAACTATCCCCAGACCCTCGCCAGATCGCCACAGACCATCAAACCCTATTTGGCCTGACACTCCTCGATACCTTCCGTTTACGACCTTGAAACTCAGTCTTCGGCCGATCTCATTGACAATATCCTGCAAAGCGAGTCCGCTGCCTTCGAACCGACCTAGAAGCGCCTCCTCTGCGTACCGCTTTAGCAGTTCGGAATCGACTCGCCCAAGGAATTCCCTGAACTCATAAGAAGTGGAGTTCCCATCTAAAAGCCGTCCATCTCCAGAGATGGCAATGATTTGCTGGATGTGCTTCCCTTGCAGTTGCAGGCGGGATGTTGACCAGATCTCCGTCAGAGACATACAAGCGACCTAATATAACAAGCGTTAACGACGCTCGAGTAGAAATCGGGCCGATCGGGGTGAGGCAGCAGTCCGCACGTGCAACAGGCCCCTACCCGACCAACGAGCATCGAGTCGGGCAACCTTGAGCGGTGCAGAAGGCGTGCCCACATATCGTTCGAAATCCGCTTCCGTGCGAGCGTGCGCGGAGCTGAATGGGGACGCGGTTGTAATCAGGCCGGGGCACATCTTGCGCGTTCAATGCAGGTCTAGCGCCTTCCAGAGGGCCCTATGGAAAACGATATGCTCTAGCTCGTTGAACTCGGAAAATCGGGTTCTAAATTTGAATCGAACGTCCTTGGGATGGGTCTTGGGCGTCGGTGCATTACCAATGGCGCTACAGTCGAACAGCAGTCGAAGGATCAATCTGATCTCGAATGTGGGCGGGTACTTCAGTTCTGCCGCCCTGACCTCAAGGTCTTTGATCCGCACCGTTCTTCTCCGGATGCTGCTAAACAAGCGAAATGCGCGCCCGATTTCTTCCCCCTCCACTTGACCGTCAAGCTCATCCTTCATCTCCGGGACAAAATAGGTTTTCGAATAGCTTGCCAGTGCATCGAATACCTGACCCTCCGTCATACGGCCCATCCCGGAGTGTTCCTGAAGGCATTTGAAGAGCATCACGATGTCGCGGGGAACGTGTCTTGTATGCTCCAGAAGATACTCCCTGACCTCCGTCTTTTCCACGATTGGGGGAAGATAAAGCCGAAAGACGTCTATCTGAGAATTAGTTCGGAGACTCGCCCTTCGATTGATCAGATCAAGCAACGGTGAGCGTCTGAGACTTCTGTTTTCCGTGGCCCAATCCAGACTTACCGCGGAATCCTGACGGATCTTGTTGTTATTCGGGCCGGGCAGCCTTTCAAAAAGATCAGTGCGGCATAACAACACGATCTTTGCCTTGATATTTTTTTGGACAAACCAGTTGTTGAGTCGCTGGCCTTCGAACACGAGCGCCCCCAGAGCATCGTATTGCAGGTTTCGCCGACGCAAGAGGTCGTCGAAACCATCGACGACGATGAGGTGTTTACTATCGGTGCTAAACCGCTCAGCATTCAGCTTCAGCCTTTCGACAAAAAAGGGTAGGTCGTTATTACGCTTGGTTGCGCTCTTGGCTCCTACATCGAGGATGCCGGCAATCTTTAGGGAGAAGCTCTTTTCCAAGGTTGTCCGGACCGTTTCGGAAAGTTTCGGATCGGGAAGTAGCCCGGCCTCCTTCAGCGCCTCTATCGCGACCCACAACTCGCTGTCGGCCATGACATTCGACCCATGGTCTTTAGAGAAGGAGTCGAAGAACTGCAGAAGGAGAAGCCATGACCAAACCGTGGGATACCGCGCCTCTGGTTCAATTCCCGTTTGCAATATCTGGCTGAAACTTTGGAAGGAAAGATCGGCGATGTTGATCATCCGTACGAAAAGGTTAGGGTCGTCTTCAGCAAGAAGTACCAAGCGCTCGCCTAGAGCTGATTTCCCAGATCCCTTGTAGCCAAGAAACAGGAACTTACGGCCATCTTTCGCTTCCTCGACCATCCGCAGGTGGTCCAGGAACCCTTTTAATAGCAACTCAGGTTTGTCTGCCGCCTCAGTATCAGCGCTAGCAAAACCGAAATCGAAGTCCTTCAGCCGTTGCGGCTGAGCAAGCGCAGTTTGGCCAGATGCCATGGTTCTCCGAAAACATAATCTTAGCTGACTGTTCCCGATAGGCGTTAGCTCACTCAAATTAACGTCAGACTCAGTAATGAAAATGGGAAAGCAATACGCCCAGGCGACTGATCCTCACGTGTGCTCCAGGTCCCGAAATTAACGCCACGGAGCCAAAGTGACGGATGAGACAAAAGTGGGCGCAGTGCTTCGCTATCGGTCGTAAGTCTCTGAGGCGCTGGCGTTTCCAAGCTCTGCGCCCCATTACTCTCGCGAAACGCCTTAGCTTTCCTAAACGTACACCCGCAACCACCCGAGACGCCCCGGAGCGCATCCGCCAAACTCCTGCTCCCAAAGCCCCCACTACACTGAATCCCATGTGCCCTTTCTGCTGCTCCTGGCCGCGCTGCCCCTAACTGCCCAGACCATCGTCATCAGCGCCGGCACGGTCATCGACGGCAAAGGCGGCGTGCTGCGAAATCAGCAGATCACTGTCGAGGGTTCCCGTATCGCCACCGTCGCGCCGGGTCACGCTCGCGCGCAATATAACTTCCGCAACCTGACCGTTATGCCGGGCTGGATTGACACGCACGTGCATCTGGATTGGCATTTCGACACCACCGGGAAGCTGGCCAAGACGCGCGACGAAAGACCGGAAGAGACGGTCCTCTATGACGCTGAGAACGCCTGGGTCACTCTTCTCGGCGGCTTCACGACGGTGCAGAGCGTCGGCTCCCGTTTCGACGCGCCCGTTCGCGATCGCATCGATCACGGCAGGCTGCCGGGTCCGCGCATCCTGACGTCCTTCCGTCAGATCACGAAGGATTCCGGCAATCCCGACGAACTGCGGAAGCTGGTGCGGCAGACCAAGGCCGACGGCGCTGATCTCATAAAGCTGTTTGCCACCTCAGGACTCGGCTCGGGCGGCGCTCAAACCATGACCGACGAACAGATTCAGGCCGTGTGTAGCGAAGCGAAAGCCGTGGGCCTCCGCTCTCTCGTTCACGCCATCAGCGATCAGGGCGCGCGGGCGTCGGTGCTGGCCGGATGTACCTCCATCGAGCACGGCACCTTCGTCACCGACGACACCCTGAAGTTGATGGCCGGGCGCGGCACTTACTTCGATCCCAACTTTCTGGTGCTGCACAATTACCTGGAACAGCCGGACAAGTTCGATTTCCCCGAGAAGACCGTCGCGATCCTTCAGAACGCGCTCGCGCCGACCGCGGCTGTCCTGCGCCGCGCCAGAAAGCTGAACGTAAAGGTTGTTCTCGGAACGGACGCCGTAGCGGGAGCCCATGGCCGCAATGCCGAAGAGTTCATCTATCGCGTCAACGATGGCGGCGACACGCCTATGCAGGCGCTGATGAGCGGCACGTCGGTAGCGGCCGAATCGCTGGGATTAGGAAATAAGATCGGCGTCATCGCACCAGGTTATGAGGCTGATCTGGTCGCTGTCGAAGGCAATCCGCTGAACGACATCACAGCGGTTCGGCGCGTCCTCTTCGTCATGAAGGCCGGCAAGGTCGTTCGGGATGAACCTGTGCCGAATCGATAGAATCGCTGCAATTCGATCGGCTCCATTTTGGCCGGTCACAAATTTTAAAAATTTTTCTTCTCCTACTCGCATAGCAACTTACACGGATTTTCAAACGTACAAAGAACGTTTTCGCCGTTTCGTGTGCTATGTTCTCGCAGGCTCGCAACACGTCCGTCGTGTCGCGGGCCATTTCTTTTTCAGGAGCCCATCGAAGATGACAGCCCGATCCATCCGCCGCGCCGCCGAGCGCCAAGCCGCCAAACTCGCCCGCAAAGCCGAGAAACCCGCAGTTCACTCCGTCGGCGTCCAGCTTGATTCCGAGCCGGAAGCGTCAGCGACCGATTCTGTTTCCCCGGCTTCCGTTTCTCCCGCCCAGCTGCAGGCCAATCGCGCCAACGCCCAGCTCAGCACCGGCCCAACAAGTTTAGACGGTAAAGCCACCTCCTGCCTCAATGCGGTCAAAACAGGACTTACCGGTCGCACCGTCCTGCTCCACACCGACGATGCCGCCGACTACCAGCGCCACATCGCCGGCTATGAAAAGGAACTTTCTCCCGTCGGGCCGCGCGAGTGCGATCTGGTCCAATCCATCGCCGATACCGGCTTGGCGTCTCGGCCGGATCCCCGGGCTCGAAATGGCCATCTATGCACGAGGCCGCGTGCAGTTTGCCGACAAGTTCAAGGATCACGACGAGGCTCTCCGTCCCGGCCTGATCGAGCTCGAAACTTTCCTGACTTACGAAAAGCAGCTTCGCAACTTGCAGCTTCAGGAAGCGCGCCTGGCCCGCCGAATGGCAAAGGACGCCGCCGAGCTGCGCGAACTCCAGCACGCCCGCCGAAAGAAGGACCTGCAAGCCGAAAAGGATGTTTTGGTGCGAGCTGCTCAGGCAAATGGGTTCGAATTTTCAACCGCCGAAATTGAGCCCTGCCTCAAAGCTGTCCGCTCCGCCGCTATGGACGGCATGACCAATCTGGCGAACGCCGTTGCTTTGCGTAGCCTGTGATTTGCCGCTAAATCCTACATGCTGGAGGAATGAATCTCGTCCTGCTGATCGCCGCCTCGGCTCTGTTCGCCACCGGTGGTCTCTTTATGAAGCTCTCTGATGGATTGACAAAACTTATCCCCAGCGTCGTCCTGTTTGTGTTTTTCTGCGCGGGGGCCGCCTGCCAGACCGTCGCCATGAGGCGCGCGGATATGGGAGTGGTCTACATTTTCGTACTTGGCCTGGAGGCCGTGCTGGCCATGCTGCTCAGTGTGCTCGTCTTGGGCGAGCGGGCGAACGCGACTCGCATCGCCGCCGTTGTTTTAGTTGTCGGCGGGATCGCGCTGCTGAGGCGAACATAGCCGTATTTTGGGGGTATACTGGAGGGCATCGCGTCCACTGCACATATCCGGAGAACTCATCAGCCGAACGAGCGTCGGTTGCGCGATCTCCGCGGTGTTGGAAATTCCATCGAATCTAATTTGCGATCTCTCGGCGTGTTGACTGTCGCGGATCTGGCGTTACGCGACGGGGACAGTCTCTATCGCGAGTTGTGCGAGAAGACCCGGTCGAAGCAGGATCCCTGCGTTCTGGATACCTTCCGCTGTGCCGTCGCCCAGGCCCGGAATTCTCGTTTGCCGGCTGAAAAGTGTGACTGGTGGTGGTGGTCGCGCCGCCGCAAGGCCGGAAAACTCTAAACCGTATACTGGATCAGAAATGCCGTGCCGGTTCTTTGAGCCTCTGCGCCCGGTTGGGCGTCCTCAGCATTCAGCGGCGCGCATGCCGCTTATCGACGAATACGACGGCTTGTGCCGGGCCGGAACCACGCCCGTCGATGCGCCGTTGGATCTTCGATTCGCGTATTGCAATCATGGAAACTCGCGCGGCGCGTGCCCGCGTTTTCCGCTCGGTGAGGCGCGTGGCTGTCTCCGCTACACAGTAGCCGGGAGATCTTCTAGCGAGATTGAACTGATGATCATCGAAGAGAGCCAATATGCGCCCGTCGAATGGCGCTCAGTGCACTATTTCATCGCGCAAGAATATCTGGAGCCGGAGATCGCCGATCTCTGCACGCGCGCTCAACTCGTGGCGTTTTGCCGCAGTTTCTTGAAGCGCTTTCCCAATTGAGATTTCATGTCGAATGAAAAATCTGGTCCGCTCATGGTCGAGGGACAGGATAGCGGACGCGTTCGGACCGTGCGCGAATCGCAGTCCGAGTATTCGGAGGTGTGCTTGCCCAATGATGCCAATCTTCTGGGCAACATGTTGGGCGGGCACGTGATGCATTTAGTGGATTTGTGCGGCGCGATCGCCGCCATGCGGCATGCGCGTTGCACGGTGGTGACGGCCTCCATCGATCAGATGAGCTTTCTGCATCCGATTCATCTGGGGGAGCTTGTCAAGCTCAAATCGCAGGTGAACCGCGTGTTTCGCACTTCCATGGAAGTGGGCGTTAAGGTTTGGGTTGAGAACCTTCAAACCGCCGGATTGCGGCACACCTCTTCCGCTTACCTGACGTTCGTCGCCCTCGATAGGGCGGGGAATCGCGTTGTGCTCGCGCCCATCGTTCCCGAGACCGAAGAGGAGAAACGGCGCTTCGCCGAAGCAGCGGACCGGCGGGCCTACCGGCTGGCGTTCAAGGATAAGACCAAGAACGACCCTCAGCCCTAGGAAAGGAGACACTGTGGCGCAATTCATGTTCGCGACCGGAATCGAGAACAGCTATCCCACGATCACAGCGCGCGATGGATCCACCAAGCGAGTGGATGAAATGGAAAAATGCGATCATTATCGCCGCTGGCGCGAAGATTTCGATTTGGTTCGAGAAATGGGAATCGAGTACTTGCGTTATGGTCCGCCATACTACGTAACTCACTGCGGCCCTGGTAAGTACGACTGGGAATTTAGCGACCAGGCGTTTGAGCGGCTGAAGGAGCTCCGAATCACGCCTATTGCCGACCTGTGCCACTTCGGAGTGCCCGACTGGATCGGCGACTTTCAGAACCCGGATTGGCCGGTCCTGTTTGCCGAATACGCGAGCGCGTTTGCCGCCCGGTATCCGTGGATCAAATTCTTCACCCCCGTCAACGAGATTCATGTCGCTGCGACATTCTCGGCGCAGTTCGGTTGGTGGAACGAGCGGCTCACCGGCGACAAGCATTTTGTAACCGCGTTACGAAACTTGTGCAAAGCGAACGTGCTGGCGATGCACTGGATTCTCGACGTGAACCCCAAAGCAATTTTCATTTTGAGCGAAACTTCCGAGTTCCACCATCCGCGCAATCCAGCCTGTTCCGCGATCGCGCACATCAATAATCAGCGGCGCTTCCTGTCGCTGGACCTTACCTACGGCCAGCCGGTGACGTTCGAGATGTACGAGTACTTGATGGACAACGGAATGACTCGCGAAGAGTATCACTGGTTTTGCAACAACCACCGGAAGGAACACTGCGTGATGGGCACCGATTACTACGACACCAACGAACACTTGGTGAACAACGACGGCTCACTGATGCCCTCCGGTGAGATCTTCGGATATTACGTGATCACGCATCAGTATTTCGATCGTTATCGCTTGCCCGTCATGCACACGGAAACGAATCTGCCGGACGCCGATCGGGCGCCGGCGTGGATAAGAAAGGAATGGGCGAATGTGCACCGCCTGCGAGAGGACGGCGTGCCGATGCTCGGCTTTACTTATTACAGCCTGACGGATCAGGTGGATTGGGACACAGCGCTCCGGGAGGACAACGGGAACGTGAATCCGCTTGGCCTCTATGATCTTGACCGCAAGATTCGCCCGGCGGGAGAAACTTATCGCGAGATCATCCGGGAATGGCGGCACATTCTGCCCACCCAGAGCCACAGCCTTTATCTGAATTGCTGATGGCGATTGCCGATCGCGGCTTTAGCAGGTCATTCAAGCATTTGTGAAAGCCCCGGTCGTGGGTGGTCTGGTAGCGCAGGTAGAGCGCCAATTGCTTTTCGTCAACCCCCGATTCATCGAAGCAAAGCTGCTGAAGATTGAGGGCGCGCTGGGCGAGCCAGTAGTGCTGAGCCATGCCCTCGATGAGTAAGTGTTCAGTCGGAGTTGAGGGACGAT
>CAVXKZ010000017.1:0-663722 GCA_963762495.1 uncultured Acidobacteriaceae bacterium | reverse complement strand
TTTCACGTTCAGCCTGTTCGCGTTGGGTCGCGAAACTGACCGGCCGAGCCGGATCAGAGCCACACTTGTCAGATTCGAACGCCTTTAATCCGTTTGCCGGCGTATTCAACCGGAACTGATAAAGAACTCTGCCTCTTTTTCCGAAATACAGTACCAAAAGACGATTGGCTAGTACTGCGCAGGCATTGAAACCGCGGTTTTCCCATATTACCCCTATTTCTTTTTGGCATATGCTAGCGAGATTACTAATCACGTACCGGAGGTTCCATGCTCAAAAAGAAAGTAAGTTCATTGGTTACGCGTGTGCTGCCGTTCTGTTCGGCGGCTGCTCTGAGTTTAGTTTTGCTGCCGGGTTCAGCGAAAGCGCAGAAAAGAATCCCTAGTAAAGCCGACTTTTGTTCCCAGCTGGGGAAAACCATGCAGGCATCGGCGGGGGCACAGATGTACTGCTTCGGACCACAAAGGAATGGCCCGGCGGAGATGGCGGTACACGAAACTCAAGCAACGCTGGCGACGCCCTCGAGCGGGTCGGCGAATGTTGATGCGGCTAACCGTGATGAAGACCGGACCAACTCCGGAGCCTACATAGGGGGGCAATCGGAGACTTCGATATCCGCATCCGGAAAATACGTGGTAGAGGGATGGAACGATGCGACTGGCTTTTTCGCGGCATGCGGCTCACCGAATTACAAGGAGGAGTTGACCGGTTACGGGTTCTCCAGCGACGGCGGGAAGAGCTTCACCGATCTGGGAGGGCTGCCGAACGACAATTGCAGCAACGGGAGCCGGTGGGAAGGGGATCCGAGCGTGGGGACTTATTCGAACTCGGGATTTACCTACTTCTACGTCTCCAGCCTTTACTCCTGTTCATCCACCTCAGGCTGCCCCAATATGACTTTTGGCGGACTTGCGGTAGCTCTTAGCGCCTGCCAGGTAACGGGCGGCACGCTAAGCTGTGGCCAGCCGATTATTGTGGCCACTGGTAACTGCAACGGTGTCACCAACACCACCACGACCGATTGTTTTCCTGTCCTCGATAAGGATTATCTCGTCGTGGATCAGAAGCATAAGAGGCTGTATGTCACCTTTACGGACTTTACGCAAACCTTTAACAGCACTACTTTCAATGCAATCAACGAAATCGACATGGCCGCGTGCGACCTCGACAACCCTATGGCGCCCGTCTGCTCAAATGGCGCGAGCAACGGTCAGCACTATGTCGACGGTGCAGCCCACCGATACCAGTGGTTGTGAGCAAGAAGGCGCATACCCGGCGGTGCGGCAGTCGACGGGTGATGTTTATGTCGGCTACGAGTACAACTGGGTCACGAATTACCTGGGTAATCCGGCTTGCGTGAACAGCGCCCCGACGTTAGTGGTCGTGACCGAAGTACCACAATCGTGTCTTCCAGATCCCGACAGCGCGCCTCTTGTCGCCCTGCGCTCCCGCCTTTCAATCAGAACGCGAATCTCATCATCTCTACAGACGCAACTGTGGTCCCGGGCTACAACCGCAGGCAGATGAATGATTTTCCGCGCATCGCAGTCAGCGAGAAGTACAAGTCGGTAAGCTTGGTCTGGAACGACGCGAGAAACACGCCGTTGGGCGACATCTTGCTGCAAAGTTATGACCTGGACAGCTTGAATTACATCCAGGGATCACCGGTGCAGCTCAACACAGACGACAGCTTCGAAGATATGCACACCATGCCGGGGCTCAAGAACACGTCCAGTGACGGTCTGATCAATGTGACGTGGTACGACCGCCGGGGCAAGAATGCCGGCACCGGAAAAACCGACGTCTACGGGGCGCTAAATGTGAAACCCACCACCTCGGACACCCCAGGCAGCAACGTGCGGATCACGAACGAGTCGACGGACTGGCTCGCTACCTTCTCGGTCATCGTCCCGAACTTCGGCGACTATACCGACAACTTCGTGTCGGACTCGAACACCCTGTTCGTAGCCTGGTCGGACGGGCGCAGCGGCGTTCCGCAACCGTACGAGGCTCACGTAGGGGTGCATTAAGATGCAGTAATTGATGCAGTAATTAACGATGTGAGCGGCCACTCCTCTCTGAGCACATTCGCGGGAATCGTGCTCAGAGAGGCTGGGATTCGCGTTCGCGGGATGCGGCCCTGCTCTTGACCAGCCCCGCGCGTCCTTCGATCAAATCGATCGCACCTGGAATGCCACCCGTGTCGGCAATCCTGGATTGCATCGCCCGAGTGCGCAGTCTGTACTCGGGACACGTAAGCACCCGAACGATCGCGGCGCGAAGCGCTTCTGGCTGGCAATCGGAGAACGCCAGAGTCTCTCCCACCTTGGCGTAGGTTACACGCGCCCCCACGCCTGGCTGATCGCCACTGAATGGGATCGCTACGACAGGCACGCCCGCCGCGAGCGCCTCCATGGCTGTGCTGAACCCTCCGTGCGAAATCACCAGCGTTGCCATCGTCAACAGTCGGCGTTGCGGTGCGAAATTCACGACGATTGGCTGACCCGCAAGCCCGGTGAGTTCGCCTGTCTCGCCTAGCGCAATCACTACTTGGCAATCCAGCGAGGCACAAGCAGTTGCAATCTGCTGAATAATTTTTTTTCTAAGCCCGCTCGCTCCACCGACGTAAACGTAAATGAGCGGGCGTCCATCCAGACGCTCAAACGGAAAATCCAATTCCGGTTCCTCAGCATCGCGCAAGAAAGGACCCACGTAATGGAAACAGCCGGGCAAAGACTTGCGAGGGAAGTCAAACTCGGGAATCAGTTGTGAGATCTGTGCCACTTCAGAGAACGAATCGTCCGGCTTTGTGTACGCTTTCAGGCCGTGTAGCTTGCGCTGTCCGTTGACTGCTTTGAAAACAGGTCTTATGACCAAATCTCGAATCTTGTAAGCGGCTGTGTTCCGCGCTGTCGCCCACCACTGCTGTCGATAGGGCCATGGGAGAAATCCTGGCGGTATCCCCGGTTCTTGGTTCAGGGGCAATGAACAACAAATCGATATAAAAGGGATTCCGGCTATATCCGCGGCCGTGGAGCCGCCCGGTTCCTCCTGATCTATGAGGAGATAATCTATCCCCGAAGCGCGTAGCGCGTCAGGTGCCCGCTTACAGAGGAGGAGGGAATTGATTCGCATGTACTCGGGGTAAGTACGAAATGAAACTCCTGCTTCGCAATCCATCCGCTGCATCAGATGGGCAATGGCCTCTTCCTCGCCGGAAATAGGACAGGATGATAATCCAGCTTTGGACACCAAAGGTTCCACCGAAGAAGTGTGAAACATCGTGAAGCGATGACCGCGCCGGACCAATTCGCGGCCGAACCGGGTCATTATCTTTGCATGGGTATGCCCGATGTTGCTAATAGCCCCGAAATAAGCCACAACAATCCTTAATCGACACGAGAGCGCTTTCGGAACACTATACTTCACGCTCAAACGCGCTAGCGCCTCTCACGTAGTCTACAGACGTTATCAGCAAATCAGGGGACTTTTTCTAGGGGAAAATGCACAAAACGGATCTTCACGCGGTTCCAGGTGTAGGTGATTAGCAGATCGCCATTGCGCGCTTGAATCAGCGCTGGATACGAATACTCGCCGGGGTTCGTTTCCAAATCGTAAAATTTGTGCCACTGGTCGCCGGTGGCGCTGACCGCAAGGTTCAGAGGCGTGCGGCCGATGCTGGTGTTGTTGTAAACCATGATCAGCCGACCATCGCGAAGGCGGACCGCGTCGATGCCCGAATTGGGATTGGGCAACGCGGTGGATTTAACCTTGCTCCAAGTGAGGCCATCATCGAGCGAGTCCGATTGGCAGATCCTGCCGATGTTGTTTGTGGATCGCGCGTATAACCGGATGTGGTGGCCGCCCAAGTCGACCAGCGAAGGCTGGATGATGCCATGCGGTTGGCCGGGTTGCGCTGAACTCGCGGCGAGCGAGAGCGGCGCGGCTATTGGTCCGATGCGGGTCCACGTGCGGCCATTGTCTGTACTGCGCTCGATCCAACAGGCCCACGTCCCATAGCTCTCGACCGAGCTGCCGCTGAGGATGGTTCCGTTGCCGAGCACCAGCGGTTTGGCGCGGATAGGACCATAGAGGCCCGCCGGCAAATGTTCCACGGTGCTCCAGGTGGCCCCTTCATCGTGGCTGTATTCTCGCGCCGCCGACCATGTCTCGGGCGATTTGCCGAATTTGTAATAGAACCAGAGAACACCGTCGGCAGAGTGGAACAGGACCGGATTATAGGTGGCGACCCGCGGCTCCCGGGCCGCCTCGCGAGGCCTCGACCAGCCGCTGGAGGTGTGCCGCGAGATCCAGATGGCTACGTCCGGCGCGCCTTCCTTCGTGCCGCCGAACCAAGCGGCGAGCAAATCGCCAGTAGAGAGCTCGAGGATGCTAGAAGCGTGGCAGGAGGGCGTCGGCATCTTCTCTGAGATGAACTCCATTGATTGAGAAGAAGCTAGCGTCGCGAGGCTGGAGAGGAGCGCAAGCGTGCTCATGATTGAGATGCTAATTCTGCCGGTGAAAACGATATCAATCAACGATTTCAACCCTATCATTGATTCGCAATGGCAAGCATCACAATCCGGCAACTCGACACTTGACAAAAGCCCGCCTCCGCATCCGGGCGGCGCGTCCGATCGGCATACGGGCAGCGGTCACCCGCCGACCCCTGCCAGTGAAGGGCTTTCCTTAGCTAAGTGGTGTGCGGGATGCGATGGTGAGCGATCCGTTCAACAGCCTCATGATGGCCGCCCTGGGCAATACGCTTTCGCATCACCAACCCCAACAGCCCTACCCCGATCAGCATGAGCCCGGTAGTGCCCGGCTCGGGAACCGCAGCAGGTATGTTGGGGCTGAGTTCCAGAGCGAAATCGGCCGTATAGGCGAAGCTCGGGTCGATGGTGATCGTCGGATCCGCGGTCGCCTGAAAGGTGTTGTTCGAGGCCTGGCCTCCTTCGTCCGCATCGCCAAACGCATCAATGTCCACTTCATAAGTGCTGCCACTCCGGAGAGCGAGTGCCCCGTCACTGTATTTAGAACTCGACCTTCAACCGAACCCGCGGTTTGAGAATCGCTGGCCGCGCTCGGCTGAGTCTGTTGTGCGGCCAGCATCGCAGCCAACAGCGTCGCGAGGCACGCGGTACGCGCGAGCCGAAGTCCCAAGCGGCTACCCCGAATACCCCTCTGCCTGCAAACCCGCCAGCACACCGCGCATATAGGAAAAGCTCTTCTGCATGCCCGGCATCGGATTGTCCGCATCGATCTCGTATTCCAGGTTTACGCTGTGATCGTACTTCATTTTAATAAGCTGCATGAAGATCTGCGGAATCGGCAGTTTGCCTTCTCCCACCGGTACCTGGCTCTCCTTCGCGCTCGGATTTTCCAAATCCTTCATGTGCATATCCAGCAGGCGCGGTCCCGCCTCGGCAATGGAATCGACCACGTTTACCCCGGTACGCGCAGTGTGCCCGACATCGATGCAGCAACCCATGCGAGGGTCCAGGTCTTTAACGATCCTTAGAACGCTCTGCGGCCTCGGAAAATATTTGTCTTCCGGTCCATGATTGTGGACCGCAACTTTGATATCGAATTCTTTGACGAACTTTTCGAGCTTGGGCAGCGTAACCTGCGTCGGGCCAGCTACAATCAGCGGGAATCCCGCGCGCTTCGCATACTCGAATTTGCTTCGCATGTCCGCCTCGTCGTCTTTCAGGAAGTAGACGGTCCCGCAACCGACTAACACGATTCCCGCCTCATCGAATTCCTTCTTGGCCGACGCAATCTCTTCGGGTGTGCTATTGAGCGGAAGATGCGCTTCGGGCTTGATATTCAGATAAGGCGTCCCTAATTGCTTCGTCATCTGAATGGCTTGCTCGCGCTTGAATTTCCGGAACGAGTACGATGCGATTCCCAGCTTTAGATCCGCGCCCCCAATCCGGTACTGCTGCGCTCGCATGAGACTCGCCCCCGCCGCGCCCATGCCGATCGCCGCGGGAATTAACTGCAACACATGGCGTCTGCTGACTGTTTCGTTCAACATAAATCAGATAGTCTCCAACTCTTCCTCGAGCAGTTGTTTCTGGTAGAGCTCCGAATAATAGCCGCCGCGCGATTGAAGCTGTTCGTGCGTGCCCATCTCCACGATGGACCCATGGCTCAGCACTACAATCCGATCGGCATTCTGAACCGTTGAAACGCGATGCGAGATCAGGACAGTGGTCCGATCGCGCATGACAGCGGCCAGTCCGCCCAGGATTTTCGCTTCAGTCACGGTATCTACGCTCGACAGCGCATCATCGAGAATCAGTATGCGCGGGTTTCGCAAGATCGCTCTGGCGATGGCGGTCCGTTGCTTTTGGCCTCCCGAAAGCGTCAGGCCGCGCTCGCCGATGATGGTATCAAGTCCGTTTGGGAAGCGGGCGAGATCAGCCGAGAGTCCCGCGATCTCCGCTACCCATTCAATTTGCGCTCGCGTGGCATGCGGGATGCCCCAGGCGATATTCTCCGCGAGCGTCGCGCTGAAAAGAAAGGTCTCCTGCGGCACGAAACCGATCTGACGCCGTAATTCCTCCGGATCGAAACGCTTCAGATCCATGCCGCCAAACCTGATCATGCCTTCGGTGGGATCGAACAGGCGCGGGATCAGACTCACCAGCGTGGTTTTTCCACTTCCTGTATGCCCCACAATCGCGATCGTCTCGCCCGCCGCGATGTTTAGATCCACTCCAATGACCGCTTGCCTGTCTCCAAAAAAAACGCTGACATTTTCGAAGCGGATCCTCGCTTCGTATTCACTCGGATTCGCGACCGCCGCCTTTGGCGCATGAATAGCCGGCCGCTCGTGTAGGATGTCGTTGATCCGGTTCAGCGATGCAGTCCCGCGCTGCATCAAGTTGATCACCCACCCAAACGCAATCATGGGCCAGATCAACATTCCCATATAGGTGTTGAACATGACAAAGCTGCCGATAGTGATCCGTCCCTCCAACAACTGCCGGCCGCCGGCCCAAAGCACGATCAGGAAGGTCATTCCGATCAGCGCCTGAAGCAACGGCATGAACATGCCCTGAATTTTTGCGAGGCCAATGTTTTCGCGAATATAGTCCCTGTTCAGATGCTCAAACTGCCCAATCTCCGCCGCCTCTTGCGCATATGCGCGGATCACCCGCACGCCCGACAGATTCTCCTGAACTTTGCTGCTGATATCGGAAAACATTCTTTGAATGTGTTCGAAGCGAACGTGAATACGGCGTCCGAACAAGACCACCGCTAACGAAACGACGGGTGCGGGAATCAATGCCATCAGCGTTAATCGCGCGTCGGTATTCAACATGACGGCAATCGACAGAACCAGCATGATGAGCGTCTCGCTGCAATACATCACGCCGGGCCCCAGCATCATTCGAACGGCATTCAAATCATTCGTGCTGCGGGCCATGATATCGCCGGTTCTGTATCGCGAATAGAAATCCTGCGATAGCGCCACCAGCCTGGCGAAAAGGTCATTCCGCAGATCGTATTCGATGTCGCGCGAAATGCCGATGATGATTACCCGCATCCAATACTGGAACACGCCCTTCACCAGTGATAGTGCGACTACCACTGCGGCCAGCTCCAGCACAATCCGCATTCGAAAGCCGCTGCTTAGTGAATCTACGCCATACTTCAAGGCGACAGGAAGCGCCGCCGCCAGAATATCTTTCAGCAGGAGACAAGCGATGCCGAGCGTCAGCCCGCCACGATAGCGCGTAATGTAAGGCCAAAGCGTTCGAAGGGAAGTGAGCATCAATCCCCTAATTTCGCCGCAAAGGTCTTGCACCATTCCAGGAAAAAAGTCTTCTGCCCGCTCCGCGTTTTCCACCAACTGTCCGGGGTGAAAAAGGGATCGGGCGCGGCAACCACGACGAAATGGAGCCACGGCATCTGTTTGTGCCACAGGTATGCCGCCCGACGCGTGTGAAAGTTGCTTGTCACTAGTAAAATGTCGCGAATATCGTGAGCCTTTAGATATTGGCCGAAGAAGGTCGCTTCCGAACGAGTCGAATCCACGTCCGGCGGTGTTTGTACCGTCTGAAACATCGAAGCGGGGTACCCAGTTCGCTCGGCGTAGCGCACCGTGTTCTCGCAATCGCAACCAAGCGGGCTGGGCTGGGTGCTGACCAGGACAGCCGGGGCGTAACCTGCCTTCGCAAGCTGTGCAGCTTTGAGTATCCGCGTTCCGAAATCATCGCCGCCTAATACGACGATCGCTTGCGCTTTCCTGGGACTCTCATTTTCTACAAGGGCCCGCCCGGCGGCAGTCATCGCGGGAACGCGCAGCATCCAGGCGGCAGATGCCAAAACCAGAATCAAAAGTAGCAGGAAAAGGCAGCCTCTAATGTGGCTGCGAGGTCGTCTCGATCTCAGCCGCTAATCCTTCTCTTTGGGATCGGCGCTGCGGGAATCGAGTCGGCCAACGGTCTTCAGTTTCTGATAGAGCCGCTCGATTTCGTCCTCTTCTTCCGAACTCAGCATCCGGACCGGCTGGTCGAGGGTGGAGGCGTCGCCGCGTGAACTTGACAGGCTTAACCAAGTCCAGTAATCGCGGTAGGCGACTCCGTCGAATGTCGCGAACTCGGAGTTCTTCCTCAACTGAAACATCAATTTTTCAATGCGTTCAGGCTCACCAGGAAAAACCAGCACCTTCTTTCGTCCATTGGTAAGTTTGATTTTTACGATGAGAGGAGAAAGGAAGCGGCTGCGATTGATTTCCCGGACCTCACGCCAGGCGATGGCTCGCTCGCCGACATTAAACTGGTTTTCGCCGACTCGGATGGCAGGGCGCGCCGCCAGCCAGAATAGGATCGCCGCAGTCACGGCGCAGAGTAAACCAGGTATAAATGCCAGCGGGGCGCGAAACCCGCACAGGACGCAGACTAAGGAGCCAGCTAGCGCGGCCCAACCCACCCGGGCGTACAGGCGCGAGGGCAGAAAAATCTCGACGCTCGGCTCCATGTCTTCAGGCTACTCCGCAGTCCCAGCCCCGTCAAACCCTTTTCGACTTTTTCGCCCGGCCGTTTCTTTGGTCAGCCGGATGCCGATCCGGACATAATCAAATCCGCTGAAAGCCGTAAATACAGCAGTGCAGCCCAGCGCTATGTCTCTCAACCCGGCAAAGTTCGGGTTGGGGACAGCCGCCTCCACCAGTACCAGAAGGACGAAGACGATCTGGAAGAAGGTGCTGACTTTGCCTGGCATGGTCGGAATAAACTTGCGTACGCCACGAAGGGTCCGCAACAGCCAGGCGCCCGTAACAATCACCAAATCTCTAACGATTACCAGTGCCAGTAGCCAGAGCGGTATCAGCTCCACCCAGCTCAAAGTCAAAAACAGCGTGACCAGGAGGCACTTATCCGCCAGGGGGTCCAATATAACGCCAGTTTTGCCGGTCACATCGAGTCGCCGGGCCGAGAATCCGTCCAGCCAATCGGTTAATCCGGCCAAGAGAACTATTATCAAGGCCGCGGCGTAACGGTGCTGAAGAGATAACCAAACCAGTATGGGCGAGGCGACCAGCCGAAGCGAAGTAATGAGATTGGGTATTTGGCGCAAAATCACGTCTCCATGACGGATGGTGATTTATGACACCAGCGCGTGGGCGGCGGCCTGAGGCTTGGCGGAAGCTCGATCGAACGTCACAATCTCGTAGAGAGATGGATCCGAAACCAGTTTTTTGACCAGCGCGACATGCATGGAGTGGCCCGCTTTTTCAGCCACAACGCAGCCCAGCAACGGCCAACCCACCAGTGCCAGATCGCCAATGAGATCCAGCGCCTTGTGGCGGCAACATTCGTCCGCGAAACGCAGACCGCCCGGATTGGCGACGCCCTCTCTGGTGAAGCACACCGCGTTATCCAGCGAAGCGCCCCGAATCAGTCCCATGTCGCGCATCTGATCCAGCTCGTATTCAAACCCGAAAGTTCGGGCCGGGGCTATTTCCGCGGCGTAATTCGCGGGAGTCAGATCCATTTCGAGTGTCTGGTCTCCCACTAGCGGATGATCGAAAAAATTGTGGCAATGAAGCTGGAACCTGTCGCTTGGCCAGATCGCGACGCTTTTGCCGTTTGCTTCCACGCTTACCGGCTTTAAGATCCGCATATAGCGGCGCAAACGGCTGGTCTGTTTTCGTCCAGCTTGGCGGAGCAGATTTATAAAAGGCAGGCCGCTTCCATCCAGAATGGGAACTTCAAGACTGTCCAGTTCAATGAAAGCGTTATCGATTCCCATGCTGTACAGCACACTCAGCAGGTGCTCCGTGGTAGAGATCAGGATCCCTTTCGGATGCATCAAGCTGGTCGCATAACTGACGCGCTCGACATACTCCCAACTCGCTGGGATCTTGGTATTCTCCAGATCTGTGCGGATGAAAACGATGCCGCTGCCGGCGGGAGCCGGAGCGATTCGGAGGCGAACCGGCGCTCCGTGGTGAAGACCGATACCTTCGACTTCCACCGGACGACAAATGGTCGTTTCGCAAACCATTCAGGAAGGATCCAGGATAGCAGTAAAGATGAACGGCAACACGCTAATTATCTCATTCCACAGGGGTTACAGAAAGCTAGTGTGGCAATATTGCAACACCTTAGAAGGTAAATCGGCGTACTCTGTGTCTATCTCGCAGCAAACGCGCCCAAAACCTTCACGGAGCGGGTAACCTTGGCACGAAACAGCGCGTTTCTACACAGACGCAATCTCGTCCCATCCTTAAATGTTTTCCAAAAAAGCCGCTTTCGCTCTGGGCGCAGCCGCGCTCGTTCCTTTGTTTCTCTTTGCCGAAGAGAACGTTGACCTCTCGGTCGTGAACCGGATCAAGGCCGAGGCCTTTTCCGATTCGAAGGTCATGGATACGATGTTTTATCTGACTGACGTTTATGGCCCCCGGTTGACGAACTCACCGAACTACAAAGCGGCCGGCGATTGGACCGTCAAACGCCTGGAGGAATACGGCCTGGTGAACGTCAAAGAAGAAAAATGGGGTCCCTTCGGGAAAGGCTGGGCCAACAAGTATTACGAGGCTCATATGATGGAGCCGCAGGTTTCCGCTCTGATCGGGATTCCGCTGGCCTGGACCGAGGGAACGAACGGGAGCGTCAGTGGGGAGGCCATCTTGGCGCCCATCCGCACCGAGGCCGACATGGAGAAATTCAAAGGCAAGCTGAAGGGCAAGATCGTGATGATGAGCGAAGTACGCGAGTTGCCCTTCCCGACCGAAGTCGAGGGTCACCGCTATACCGACGCGGAACTGCTCTCGGAGGCTGAAGCGCCTGAACCGGGTCAAAGGAACTTCCGCGCCGCGCGGGCCCCCGGCAACGCCGCGGCCGCTCCACCGATGTCCCGCGAAGAGCGGATGAAGCTGCAGGAAAAAATCCGCCAGTTTCTGCACGATGAGGGCGCTCTGTTGGTGCTACAGGCGAGCCGCGGCGACGGCGGTACCATCTTTGCCCAGTCCGGCGGCCCCTATCAAATGGACAAAGCCGCCGCGATCCCAGGTGTCGTCCTGATGCCCGAGCAGTACAACCGAATCGCCCGTCTGATTGAGCACAAAATCCCGGTTAAGCTCGAGTTCAATATCCAGAATGAGTTTTATGCGAATAATCCGGACTGCTTTAATATCGTCGGCGAGATTCCCGGCAATGGCCCGCATAAAGATGAGGTGGTGATGCTGGGCGCGCACTTCGATTCCTGGCACGGCGGTACGGGCGCGACCGACAACGGCGCAGGCAGCGCGGTCATGATTGAAGCCGTTCGCATTCTGAAAGCGCTGAATGTCCCCATGGATCGCACCGTGCGGATTGGACTGTGGGGCGGTGAGGAAGAAGGTCTGCTTGGCTCAAAAGCCTACGTGAAGGAGCATTTCGGCGATCCCAAGACCATGAAACTAACCGCCGATCAGGCCAAACTGTCCGGCTACTTCAATTACGACAATGGCACCGGACGGATTCGCGGCGTCTACCTGCAGGGGAACGATATGATGCGGCCCGTTTTCGAAGCCTGGTTCGCTCCCTTTAAAGACCTCGGCGCATCGACGATTTCGATTCGCAACACCGGCGGAACGGATCATCTTTCGTTCGATGCGGTTGGCTTGCCTGGCTTCCAGTTCATCCAGGACCCGATGGATTACGAGACCCGCACCCACCATTCGGATATGGATGTGTATGACCGCATCCAGCCTGGCGATTTAATGCAGGCGTCCGCGATCATCGCATCCTTCGTCTATGACGCCGCGACCCGCCCGGAGATGCTGCCGCGCAAACCGCTCCCCAAGCCCGAGCCCGAGACCCGTCCGCGCCAGAGTGTGGAATAGTTCATAATCGATTCGCTGCGTGTTGACATCCGATATCGAATGCCGATATGCTAGCTGCGTGCCCAAACCTACCGAGCTGTTACAAGGCACGCTGGACCTGCTGATTCTCCGGACGCTCGAGTCCGGACCGTTGCACGGGGTCGGTATTTCCGACCGCCTGGAACAGGTGACCCGGGGTGTGTTCCTTATCGGGCCGGGTTCACTGTTTCCGGCGCTCCACCGCCTTGCCGAAAAAGGATGGATTGAAGGTGAATGGAGCGAGCTGGAAAACAAGCGGCGCGTCAAGACCTACACCTTGACCGCCGCTGGACGCGCTCAGCTCGCCGAGGAAAAGCGTAATTGGAAAAAGGTCTTCACCGCCATGAACCGCGTGCTCGCCGAGGAGACATAGGACATGTCGCCCGCGCGCCGCTTCCGTGCATTTTTCAAACTGCTGTTTCACCGCGAGGTGATTGAAGTGGACCTGGACGCCGAGGTGCAAGCGTTCTATCAAACCATGGTGGACCGCTATGTCAAGCAGGGTCTACCGGAGCAGGAGGCACGCCGGCTAGCGCGTTTGAAGTTCAGCCATCCCGAGCAGGTCAAAGAATCGGTAAGAGACAATCGCACCGGCGCGACGGTCGCTTCCATGATGCGCGATGTGAACTATGCCTTCCGCACGATACGTAAAAACCCGGTTTTTGCCTTCGTTACCATCCTGACTTTGGCGCTCGGGATTGGCGCGAACTCCACCATTTTCTCAATCGTCAGCAGGTTCGTTCTGCAGTCTCCGCCGGTCACCGACCCCGGAACTCTGATGGCCCTGCATACCACGCATGACGGGGAGCGATGTTGCAATAACTTTTCCTGGCCCCTGTTCACCGACACGCGCGAGCAAGCTAAATCGTTTTCCGGCATTGCTGGCTATTACGAACTGGTTCCCGCCTCCGTTGGAGGGAGTGGAGATCCCGAGCGCGTCTGGGGTCAAGCAGCCACCGCCAACTTCTTTGACGTCGCCCAACTTCCCATTACCTTGGGCCGGGGCTTCACCAAAGACGAGGAGAATCTTGCGGTCATTGTTCTCGGTCATCGGCTCTGGCAGAACCGCTTCGGGGCCGATCCCGCCATTACCGGCAAAACCATCAGGCTCTCCGGACGCCCGTTCACCGTGATCGGCGTGGCCCCGTCCGGGTTTCATGGCCTCGATCTGATTCTCGATTGCCAGTTCTGGGTTCCGCTCTCCAACCTCGATCAACTGCTTCCTAACACCAGCAATCGCACCTCGCGTTTCTATCACTGGATCAACGTTATCGGGCGCCTGAAGCCCGGCGTTACTCGCACACAAGCCGCTGCTGAACTCAATGTAATCGCCCAGCGGCTCGCCAAAGCGCATCCTGAATCCGAGAAGGGCGGCGGTTTCCGCTTCGAACCGGCCGGTTCGTTCCCTCCGAGAGACAAGGCTGCCGTGATGATCTTCCTCGCCGCGCTCGCGCTGGTGGCGCTACTGGTCCTTTGTATTGCGTGCGCGAATGTCGCCAACCTGTCGCTGTCACAGGCTTCCGGCCGCCAACGGGAGATGGCGGTGCGCCTCGCAGTGGGTGCCACGCGCGGCCATCTGCTGCGCCAGATGCTTACCGAGAGCGTGCTCCTGGCCTTGGGCGGCGGTCTGTTCGGCGTCGCGCTTTCTTTTTGGGCTACCCACGGCTTGGCTGCCTTCCGCTTGCCCGCACCCGTGCCTCTCGATCTTACTGTCAGCGTCGATTGGAGAGTCCTACTCTACACGTTCGCCCTGAGTGCGGGCGCCGGAATTCTATTCGGGCTCGCTCCCGCCTGGGCGGCTTCGCGTCCCATCATCGCGAACGGGCTGAAGGGTGAGGACATGCTGGCCCGCCCTGGCCATATTTGGAGCCTGCGCAATGTCCTGGTAGTCTCCCAGATCGCGATGTCGCTGGTCCTGCTCTGCGCCACCGGCCTGTTCCTGCGCAGCCTGGAAAACGCCTCTCAGATTAACATCGGCTTCAGATCGCGTGGCATCCTGATGATGGCCATAGATCCGCGGCTCCATGGTTACTCGGCCGAACGTACCACGCAGTTCCTCAATCAGTTGCGCCAGAAGGTGGCGGCTATTCCGGGCGTCATTTCGGCGGCGTGTACCGACAGCGTGCCATTGTCCGGCGGCTTCAGAAGTGATGCATTTCAAGTGGAAGGCCGTCCGAATCCGGCCCACGATGTGGACCTTTATATGGTGACTCCCGGCTACTTCGAAACTATAGGCATTCCGCACCTGGCGGGTCGCGATTTCGATAACGAACGCGCCGCTGCGCCGCGCGTGGCCGTAGTCAACCAGGCATTCGTGCAAGTTTTTTTCAAGAATGAAAACCCAATCGGACAGCGCGTTATCGACGGCGGCAGGACCTACCAGATCATCGGTGTTGTGAAGAACATCAAATCTCGAACTCTCGGCGAGGAACTCCGCCCCGTTCTCTTCCGCGCGCTCGCGCAGGACATCGCGGCCGACCCATCGTTTGCCGGATATTCAGTGCTGGTCCGCTTCACGCGTAATTCGGGCGACGTAGCGAAGGCCGTACGTCACGAGATCCACTCGCTGGATCCCTCGCTCGCCATTTTCAACGAGGGAACTATGGAGGAACATCTTCGCGACGCATTTTTCCTGCCTCGCCTGGCTGGCACGCTGTTCGGCGTGTTCGGCTTCCTCGGCCTGTCACTCGCAGCGGTGGGACTGTATGGCGTTATGAATTACTGGGTCAGCCGGCGCACGCGAGAGATCGGGATCCGCCTGGCGCTCGGAGCGCAGGTTGGCGGAGTTCAGCGGCTCATTATTCGCCAGGGTATGGTGCTCACTATCATCGCGGTGCCGCCCGGCCTCGCCGCCGCATGGGCGTTGGCGAAACTCTTCACTAGCGCTCTATATGGCGTTCCTCCCCACGATTTAGCGATCTTTACTCTGGTGCCTGTATTCCTCGGCGGCGTCGCCTTGCTCGCCTGTTGGATTCCCTCGCGCCGCGTGGCTGGCGGGGAGCCTCTTATCGCGCTCCGCCACGAATAGCAACGCCGAGCGACGCCACTCACTGCCCGTGCTGCCGCAACACCGCGAGCACTTCGTCGTGCTTCATCTTCTCCGCCCACGCCTTCGGAGTCGCCCAGGGTTCTGCATCCGGCTCATCAACCGGCGCGCCGCGCGCGATCAGCAATTCAACCAGCTCTTTTCGTCCCCAGCGGCACGCCCACCCTAGCGGCGTAGATTTGAGCAGATCGTCTCGGACATCGAGCTTGGCTCGATAATCCAGCAACATCGAGGCGAAGCGCGCACGTCCAGCACCGCTCAGGCTGCCGTGCCGCGCAGCCGCGTAATGCAGTGTGGTTTGGCCGTAGCGTGACACGTTCGGATCCACTCCATGCCGCAGCATCAGCGCCATGCACGCGAAGTAGCCCTCGTCATCCAGCGGATTGTCTCCGGCGCCTCGGATCGGCTGCATCAGAACCCAGTGCCACTTCGCATCGTCAGCGCGCCACTTGATTCGCGAGAGCGCCAATTCAACGATGGCTGGGCATCCGTGATCGGCCGCTGACCAAAGCAATTCGCTCGTCAGATCCTCGCTCGGATCCGCCTCTAGCAGCCGTTTGGCTTCAGCGATATCGTGCGCCTCGGCAACCATGTAAGGCTGCGGCTTAGCTCCGCGCGCTAAGAGCAGCCGCTTGACCGAATCGTCTTTGTGATTCCACGCGTTGCGGAGCGGCCAACCGGCTGCGTAGACATTGGCGTTCGGGTCTGCGCCACGGTCCAGCAGCAGTTCCGTAATATCGCGCTGCCCCGCCAGTGCCGCGTACCACAGCGGCGTGCCCCAGCTTAGCGTCGGCTCTTCCAGTTCGCTCAGCATGGTGCGCTCATCCACATCCGCGCCCAGGTCAAGTAATAACCTGACAATTTCAAGGTGCCCATGCTTAACGGCAAGGCTAAGCAGCCCGCCACCCTTATCGATCTGGCGCAATACACTGTCATCGGCGCGTACCAGCTCGCGAATCCGCGGAGCGTCTGCCAAAGCGACGGCCGCGTGGATTGTCATCTCCGCGCCACGTTCTAGCAGCAGCTTAGCTATGGCTGGAAACAATTTCGCGCTCTGGTTCCGCGGATCCGCCGCTAAAGCCGCACGGTCGAGAGCGGTCCTCCCGCGAATGTCCCTCTTGCGCACGCTGGCGCGTCTGTTCAACAGCCACGCCACCATTTCCTCGTTACTCTCCTGGGCGGCGATATGCAGCGGCGTCGCGCCATTGCGATCACAAGCCTGAATCAGCGATCCGTCCGCTTCCAGCAGACGAATGGCCGCCGCGTTATCGCCTTGGGCGATGCCAGCGTTGATCTGATCTTGGACGGGCGAGACCGTGGCATTCGGACAACTCATCTCTTGCCGACGCTGCCGTTCCTCTTCCTCGATGATGGCAACGATGTCCCAATACTCGCGATCCCTCGCAATGGCTAACGCGGAAGTTGCATCCCGATGAGGGAAGATGCCCTTCCGGGCGTCCGCGCCGGCCTCCATCAGCAACTTCACCATCGCGATATCGCCGCGCAACACTGCGTAATGCAGGGCGCGATGCTCGTTGTTGCCGGCTATATCCATGCCGACCAACTCCGGACGGGCATGCAGCAGGCTTCGCACCTGTGCCATGTCGCCGCTCTTAACCGCCTCGGCCAGCTTTGCGACGCTGACTCCGTCGACGAACACCTTGAGCTTCGGCCAGCTCTCATACCCGTACGCCCGCGCCAGCACGCGTTGCGCGTCGTTGAGCGCGAACGCCGGGCGGTCAGGTTCGCGCTCGAACTGCTCGACTTCCGCAACCGCGGCCGGATCCCCGGCGCGATACTGCTCCAGCAGGTCTTTGGCTTGTTTTCGGAGTTGCTCCAGGCTTGGCTGCTGCGGCAGCTTGCGGGTTGGGTATAGGTGTGAAAAGTTTCCGGACATGACGATCTCCTTCGAGTCATTGCCCGGCGTCCGCGTAACGGGCGGAAAGAAGATTCGTCTGGAATTCTGTCGAAGTTCTGATAATCGGTAGGCTCAGCCCTTCCCGCGGACACGGGGGCACCCGACGCGCCAAATCCACTATAACGCGCGCCGGATGTTTACCAGGCGGCCGTCGACGGTACGCATCGATCCTTTGCGCGCTCTCCATCACCACTGAGAGCGGAGCTAACGAGTCCTTCGAAATTCCAGTTGCATTCCGGCGCCGAACGGGCGTATTCTGTTGTCAGTTACTGAGAGGAGCGGCGTTGAGTAAACCAACCGATCTGGTGCAGGGCACGCTCGACCTGCTGATTCTGAAGACGATTGCGCTGGAACCGATGCACGGCTGGGCCATTGCGCAACGCATCCGCCAGATGTCCGGTGAAGTGCTCCAAGTGGGGCAGGGAGCGCTTTATCCATCGCTTCACAAACTGGAACAGAACGGCTGGATCAGCGCGGAGTGGGCTGTTAGCGAGAATAATCGCCGCGCCAAATACTACACGCTGACAAAAGCCGGACGGAAGGCTCTGGAACAAGAAGCGGCGCAATGGGAACGGCTCGTCGGCGGCGATTTCGCTGATTGTCCGGACGGTTTAATCGGGGAAATCGCCATGCGCTGGACCAGCATATTTCGGCTGAGACTTCGGTCACTGTTTTCTCGCAAGAGGGTAGAGGCGGAGCTTGACGAAGAACTGCGCTATCACCTGGAGCGGCAAATGGAAGAAGGCATCGCGGCAGGCATGACGCATGAAGATGCGCATTACGCCGCGCTGCAGTCGATCAAAGATATCGAACAACGAAAAGAGGAGTGCCGGGACATGCGAGGAACACGGTGGGTAGAAGATTTTACTAATGATCTCCGGTACGGATCCCGGCAGTTCTTGAAGCATAAGGGCTTTTTCGCGATTGCCGCGGTGACCCTGGCTCTCGGCATCGGCGCAAACACGGCAATCTTCAGCGCCGTCAATGGCGTGCTACTGCGTCCGTTTCCCTATCGCAATCCCGAGCGACTTGCTTCGGTGTGGTGCGCCGAGCCGTCCAATGGTATTCCCAAGATGGAGTGCTCGCTGCCCGATTTGCGCGAGATTGCGGCACGGAACCACTCATTCGAGACAGTCGCAAGTTATTACTCGGATGACATCAACCTCACGGGTGGGATGCCGGAGCGAGTACCCGGAGTCTACGCCTCCGCCAATCTCTTTTCCTTGCTCGGTGTGAGCCCGGCGCTAGGGCGGACATTCACGAACGTCCGAAGAGATTTTTGGCAACAACCATGTCGTGGTTCTCAGCGATGCGCTCTGGCGAGAACGTTTCGCGGGCAGTCAGAGGCCATTGGGTCGATTATCCGCCTTAATGGCGTGCCGTATAGGGTGATCGGGGTGATGCGGCCCGATTTTCAATTTCCGAACGAGTCGGCGCGGCTTTGGATACCTCTTTCCTTCGCTCCGAACGACTCCATGGCAACGCGTGATAACCATTTCATTAACGCGCATTGCGCGATTGAAACCGGGCGTCAGCATAGCTCAGTCGAGAGCCGATGTACAGGCGATTGGACGCCAATTGGCGCGCGAGTTCAGCGACAATGCGGGAGTGAGAGCGGATGCATCGGAGTATTTGAGTTCTGTTGTGGGCGATGTTCGCCCGATACTGCTGATCCTGCTGGGAGCTGTGGGAATTGTTCTGTTGATCGCCTGCGTGAATGTCGCGAATCTGCTCTTGGCAAGAGCTTCGGGTCAAATGCGCGAGCTTTCTGTGAGAGCAGCGCTGGGCGCGAGCCGGGGACGGCTGATTCGGCAGTTGTTGAGCGAAAGTGCTCTGCTCGGCAGGAGCGGGAGCGCTGTCTCGGTCTGGCGCTCGCGGGCCTGGCTGGTACGACTGATCCGGACATTTGGCCCCGAAGACATCCCCCGACTTCAGACATTCAGATCGAATCTCCTGTGCTCATCTTCGCCGCCGGCATCACGCTCGCGAGCGTCGTTCTTTTCGGTCTCGCTCCGGCGATGGGTCTGGCCCGCGTCCAGGTGAGCGAGGCGCTGAGAGAAGGCGGCCGAAGCCTCACGGCCGGCTCACGAACCAGCCGGTTTCGCGATGTACTCGTGGTCATCGAGATCACTCTGTCACTGGTGCTGGTGATCGGCGCGGGCCTGCTTTTGCAGACTCTTCGGCGATTGCAGAGTGTGGATCCTGGGTTTAAACCTGAGAACGTTCTGACGATGTCTGTCACGCTTCCCGCGGCCAAATATCCTGAAACCGAACCTGCCAAAGCCGCGCAATTTTTTAACGAGCTGACGAAACGGCTTGAGCGGGTTCCCGGAGTGAAATCCGCCGGCGCGAGTACGGCCATGCCGATTGCAGATTGGGGTGGATGGGGAAAGTACTTCACGCATCGATGAGCATCCCGCTTCCCGGTTAGCCGATGTTCCTATCGATTCAATATCGCCAGGTAACGCCGCACTTTGCCAAGGCACTAGGAATTCCGATGGTTGAGGGCCGATTCTTTACCGCGACGACGTGCCGACCAGCCGCTGGTCGCGGTGATCAATGAAAGCGCGCGCAGACGCTTTTTCCCGAATGAGAACCCGATCGGGAAACGCGTCTATCCCAATCCGCCGGAAGCTACGATCGCGAAGATGCTTCCTTCTCCCGATTACCGGTCTCCGCGGCTTACGATTGTCGGAGTCATCGCCGATGTAAGGCAATCCGGTTTGAACCGGCCGCCCGAGCCGGAGCTATTTGTGCCGTTCCTACAGGGAACGGTGAAAGATAATGAGACGCCTTCGAACAAGATGTTCTACTTCATCAAGACCGACTCCGATGCCCTCCGTCTCGAGAGCGCGGCTCGCACAGATCGTCCAGTCGCTTGATCCCGAACAGCCCATGGCCGATGTTGCGACCATGGAACAGCGCCTAAAGGCTTCGCTATCCAGGCAGCGATTTCAGCTCGTTCTGTTCGGAGGCTTTGCGACCCTGGCGCTGATGCTCGCCGCGGTGGGTATCTACGGCGTACTGTCGTACTCGGTGCGGCTGCGCATGCATGAGATCGGCATCCGGATGGCGCTGGGCGCAGACGCGTCCGACATTCTCAGAATGGTCGTGAAGCATGGGCTGGGGTTGGGGTTTGCGGGAGTTCTTATCGGGACGGTCCTGGCGTTGGGAGTCACACGGTTGATGACATCGCTTCTTTTTGGTGTTCAGCCAAACGATGCGGCTGACCTTCTTCGGGCGCAGCGTTGATGTTGATGGCGGTGTTGCCGTCGCCAGCTTTATGCCTTCCTTACGAGCGGCACGGACCGACGCTCTAACGGTTCTGCGAGCGGAGTGAGTTTCTCAGGAGCTGGCACTACATGCGGTTCGCGAGCATTTTGCGCCTCAGATTTCGATCGCTTTTCCTCGCACAAGAAGGTCGAGGCAGGAGCTTGACGAAGAACTGCGTTATCACCTGGAGCGGCAGATGGAAGAAGGCATCGCGGCAGGCATGACGCCTGAAGATGCGCGTTACGCCGCGCTGCAGTCGATCCAAGATATCGAACAACGAAAAGAGGAGTGCCGCGACATGCGAGGATTGAACTCGATCGACAACGCAGGGCAGGATTTTCGATATGCGATTCGGGGCCTGCGCAAGAGTCCCGGGTTTGCGCTGCTCGCAGTACTGGTGATGGCGCTCGGCATCGGCGCAAATACGGCCGTTTTCAGCGTGTGAATGGAGTTCTTCTGAAGCCTCTGGCTTATCGCGATCCGGATCGGATTGTCACGCTGACATCCACTGGAAGGGCGGCGCGAAGCTGAGGCTGGTGACATTGCCGGATTTCCAGGATTGGCACGACCAAAGCACTGCGTTCTCGGCGATGGCTTATTACAGGAGTTCGGATGAACCAACTAGGGCCGGCTCGGCTGCGGAATATGTACATGTCGCGAGAGTATCGGCAGAATTCTTTGAAGCTCTGGCCGTCGCGCCTGCCTTGGCCGGCTGTTCAGCGCAGAGGAGCAGAAATCCGGAGATTCCGGAACAGCACTGATCAGCTATTCGTACTGGCAGAGTCATTTTGGTGGAAGCACGGCTGTTCTGGGGCAGAGGCTTCGTATCTCAGATCAGGCGCTGACGATCGTGGGCGTCCTCCCGCCACGATTCCATTTTCCGGATAAGAGCGATATCTGGCGTCCCTCTGATGCTGTCGACAGAACGTTGCCGCGCACCAGCCTGAGTTTCTTCGCGATCGCCCGCCTGAAACCAGGCATTAGCTTGGAACAGGCGCAAGGTCAACTTACTTCGCTCGGTTCGCGGTTGCAGCATCAGTATCCCGACAGCAACAAAGACAGAGGTGTTGCAGTAACCAGAATGCGGGATGACATGGTAGGCGATGTGCGGGTGACGCTTATACCTGCTGCTCGGCGCAGTAAGTTTAGTCCTGCTGATTGCCTGCGCCAACGTGGCGACTCTATTGCTTGCGAAAGCAACGGCGCGGACCCGAGAGATTGCGATTCGTGCCGCGGTCGGCGCTGGCCGCGGCCGTATCGTGCGGCAATTGATAACGGAGAGTCTGTTGCTTGCTTTCTTAGCGGGTGCTGCGGGGTTGATGGTGGCGATTGTGGGATCGAAAGCGCTCATCGCGCTGGCGCCGGCTGATGTGCCTCGCCTTTCCGAAGCCGGAATCGATGGCCGCGTACTTGCGTTTACTTTCGGCGTCTCGGTGCTATGCAGTCTGCTGTTCGGTTCGTACCGGCACTCTATGCGTCGCGCATCGATTTGAATGATGCGCTGAAACAGGGCGGAGCCCGTGCCGTGATCGGTGGCCGTTCGAGCCGGCTGCGGGGAGCGCTGGTAATCGCCGAAATCGCCCTGTCCGTAATGCTTCTCGCCGGCGCGGGTCTGCTCCTAAAGAGTTTCGTGGCTCTCAGTAACGTAGCGCTCGGTTTCCAACCAGAACGTGCGCTGCTGATGAAGACGAGCCTGCCGGTGTCTGGCCCCGAAGGAGATGCGCACGCGCGATTGTTCTTCAAGCGATTACTTTCCGATGTTTCTTCTCTTCCGGGTGTCTCGGCCGCTGGAGCCACGATGGGACCTCCCGGGGACGTGGAGTCGGCCGGCACTTGCTGGATCGATCATTTGCCCGAACGGCCCACAATTAATCCGCTGGCCACGGTCTATTCGGTGGTGACTCCGGGTACGTTCGCGGCTCTTGGTATTCCGCTGAAGCGCGGCCGTGATTTCGAGGACAGAGACGCCGCTAACGCTCCGTTCACGGCTGTGATTAACGAAACGCTGGCCCGCAAAGCCTTCCCGGGCCAGGACCCGCTTGGCCGCGTCATCTTTGCCGGCTTCGACTCTTTTGATAAGCCTATGAAAATCGTCGGCGTTGTAGGCGATGTTCGGCAGTGGGGTCCGGCGCGGAAACCCGATGCGGAAATCTACATGCCATACGAGCAACACCCGGGAGCTGGAAGCGGCCTGTATGTTGTCGTCCGCACTGGAGGCTCACCAGAGATCCTGACGAACACGCTACGGCGGACCGTTCACGAACTGTCTCCCGACGCCCCGGTGAAATTCACGACCATGGAAGCATCTCTTTATGCGGAAGTCGCCGCACCACGCTTCCGAACTCTTTTGCTTGGCATCTTTGCCGCACTGTCTCTGTGTCTGGCAATGGCAGGCATTTACGGAGTAAGTGCGTACATCGTGGGGCAGCGGTCGAATGAGATTGGCCTTCGCATGGCAATGGGTGCAACACCGCGACAAGTGCTTCGCATGATTCTCTGGCACGGCATGGCTCTTGCGGCGGCGGGCATGGCGCTTGGGTTCCTGGGCTCATTAGCCGGAACGCGCCTGATGAGCAGCGTGCTTTTCGAAGTGACACCAAACGATCCTATTACCTACGCCGGCGTAGCGGTCTTGCTAGGCGCGGTAGTGCTATGCGCGAGCTATCTTCCAGCGCGCCGAGCGGCCAGGCTGGATCCGCTCCTTGCCTTGCGGCAGGAGTAATCGGGAAAAATCGCCATGCGGTTGATCAGCACATTTCGCCTGCGGCTGCGCTCGCTTTTTTCGCGCAAGAGAGTGGAGCAGGAACTCGACGAAGAATTGCGTTATCACTTGGAGCGGCAGATCGACGAAGAACTCGCCGCCGGTAGGCCCCTGGATGACGCGCGTTACGCCGCGCTTCGCTCGATCAAAGATCTTGAGCAACGCAAAGAGGAGTGCCGGGATATGCGGGGATTGAACGTGATCGAGAACGCCGCGCAGGATTTTCGGTACGCGATTCGCCAACTACGAAAGAATCCGGGCTTTGCTTGCACGGCTATTTTCGTGCTGGCACTCGGCATTTGCGCGGTGGTATCCATATTCGGCTTTGTCGATGCCGCGCTGATCAAGCCGTTGCCTTATCGCGATCAATCGCGGCTGGTGACTGTCTTCGAATCTTCGCCCGGTGCACCGCGAAGCTGGCTGTCATACCTTGATTTCGCCGACTGGAAAGGGCTCAACAAAGTCTTCAGCTCGATTGACGCGTATGCGTTGAACGGTAGTTTCACACTGACCAGCGGGGCCGGCGCGGAGCAGGTGCCTGGTACGCGTGTAAGCGCCGGTTTTTTCCATACTCTTGGGGTCGCGCCGGTACTGGGCCGCGATTTTCGTGCAGGAGAAGACTCCGCTGGCGCCGCTCGCACCGTGATACTCAGTTACGGCGCATGGCAAAAACGATTTGGCGGCAGACGAGACGTTTTGGGACGGGTACTTACATTGAACGGCGCTCCGACCATCGTCATCGGCGTACTTCCAGCTCATTTTCAATTCGCTCCCTATGGAGGGGGCGAATTCTGGGCAACTCTTCGCCGCACCGATTCCTGTGAGCAACACCGAGACTGCCACAATCTGATCACGATCGCGCGGCTTAAGGATGGAGTCTCCATCGAGACTGCCTCAGCGGATATGCGGTCGATTGCGCAACAACTTCGCAAGCAATACCCTGACACCAATCGATATTTTGGGAGTGCGAACGTTGTACCATTGCGCGACTTCATCGTTGGAGACGTGCGCCCCATCTTGCTGGTGCTGCTTAGTGGCGCGGGTCTTCTGCTGCTGATCGCTGGCGTAAACGTCACGACGTTACTTTTGGCACGATCCGACAAGCGCCGGCGCGAAATCGCGGTCCGTGGCGCGTTGGGTGCATCGTCTTCCCGGCTGTTCCATCAATTCGCCACCGAGGGATTCGTGCTTGCGGCACTCGGCGGCGCGGTCGGGCTGGTGTTCGCCGAATGGGGCATTCGGCTTCTTACCAGTCTTGTGCCGGCCGAGAAGATGGAAAGCATGCCGTATCTGCATGATCTCGGATTAAATTTGCAGGCGATCGCGTTCGTCTGTGCTATTTCGCTTCTGGCAGGCATAGCTTTTTCCATCGTCCCGATTGCACGCACCTCGCTATCGGAGATGATCGAAAGCCTCAAAGAAGGCACTCGTGGCTCCGCCGGAACGACCTGGCGGCGATTCGGGTCCAGTCTTGTTGTTGCCGAAGTGGCTTTAGCGATGGTGCTGATGGTGAGCGCCGGCCTGCTTGGCGAAAGCCTCTATCGACTGCTGCATCTTGATGTCGGGTTCAATCCGGATCATCTTGCTTATTTGCAGACCTCATGGGCGCCGGGCAGATACGAAACAGACCAACAGACAGCCGCGTTGGAGCGGCAAATCCTTGACCATATCTCGAGGTTGCCCGGCGTCACATCCGCCGGCACCTCAACCGCTCCTCCAATCGATTCGGCGTGGGGAACAGCCTCGTTCCACATTGCGGGTCAGCCTAACCACGGCGAGAACAACGAAGTGATTAACCGGCAAGTGAGTGCCGGTTATTTCAAAACCCTACAGGCGCGCTTATGGCGGGGCCGATATTTTGAGGAGAGCGAGAATGCTTCCAAGCCCCTGGTGGTCATCATCAATCGGACGCTCGCAAGCAAGTATTTCCGCGGGGAAGACCCAATCGGAAAGCAGATTTATTATGATTGGGCGCCAAAATCGTTACTGCAAATCGTCGGGGTTGTCGACGACATCAAGGAGGTCCACCTCGAAGATGCGACTTGGCCCGCTCTCTACGTTCCATCTGATCAAAATCCAGTTGCCTGGCCTGCAATCCTGGTTCGGGCATCGCGGCCAGAAGCGTCACTGTTCCCAAAGATAGCTGCGGCCATCCACTCGGTGGATCCGTACATCACTGTTTCCGGGGGAGACACCATGACGGAAAGAATCAACCAATCGCCGTCCGCCTATCTCCATCGGTCTGCCGCATGGTTGGTAGGAATTTTCGCCGGCGTCGCATTGCTGCTGGGGGTGGTTGGGCTTTACGGAGTGGTCGCGTATTCGGTGAGCCAGAGAACTCGCGAGATCGGAGTTCGGATGGCGTTGGGTGCGGAGCGCGGCACCGTGTATCGGCTGGTTCTGGGCGAGGCGGGGTGGCTGACTGCGGTCGGCATTGCGATCGGCATCGCCTGTTCCCTTGCAGCCGCTACACTGCTGCGGACGCTGTTGTTTGGCGTGCGCTCCTGGGATCCTCCGACACTGATTGCTGTCGCTGCGACACTCGGAATTTCAGCGTTGCTGGCCAGCTATATCCCAGCGCGCCGCGCCGCGTCCGTGAGCCCGATAGAAGCACTGCGTAACGAATAGCAAAGGACCTCTTGCCTCAGTGCACGTTGTATGCTACCATCAGTAGCATTACGATGGGTAACGCTACATTGGATCACGACCCTGCCGATCTTGGCGACCTGGAGCGGGAAGTGATGAATCTTGTCTGGCAACAAGCGGAGATCACGGCGGAAGAAGTTCGCGAAAAGCTGAGCCGCCCCTTAAAGGAATCGACGGTCCGGACCGTGCTGCGCAGGCTCAGCGAAAAGGGATACGTCAAACACGCTGTCGAAAATCGCACATATCTCTATCGTCCGGCGGAGGCGCGCCAAATGGTTGCGGGACGAGCCGTGAAGAAGATTGTGGACTGGTTCTGTGAGGGATCGGTAGAGGAACTGCTGGCCGGCATGGTGGACAGCAAGGTGGTCAACAAGAAAGAACTGCAGGCCTTGGCGGAGAAGATCGCCAAAGCCAAGGGAGGTGCCAAGTAAATGCTTCCGCTAATGATAGATGCTGCCATTCGTTCGCTAGCGCTGGGCGCGACAGCGGGCTTGGGGTTGTTGGTTTTTCGTGTTCGGAACATTCGTCTGGAACGGGCTGTGTGGACGACGGTTCTAGGAGCGGCTCTGTTGATGCCTGTGTTGATGGAGTGGCCGGTGTTGCGGATGCCTGCACTGCAGGTGAACCGCGCGGCAGTGCTGCCCGCATTGCAAATGCAGGTATCGCCTGCTGAGTCACGTCCAGACGGCACCCAGACCGCAAGAAGGCCCGCGCAACCCGGAAACGCAGCCATTCCCATGGGCTGCTGTTGCGACCTTCGTTTATCTGACGGTCGCGGTAATATTCTTCGCGCGGCTCTTGTTCGGCGTGTATCGGGCATGGCGAATCCGGCGAAGAGCCACGCCGCTGCAGGAAAACTGGACCAACGGCGGCGATGTGCGGGTCAGCTCAACTGTCAGGATGCCGGTTACCATCGGCGGCACGATTCTTCTGCCGGAAGATTTCAAGACGTGGGATTTTGAAAGGCGGCGTGCCGTAATTGCGCATGAACAATCACACGTTGCCAGTGCCGATTCTTTATTGTTATCTCTGGCCAGCCTGCATCGAGCCATTTTCTGGATAAGCCCGCTCTCCTGGTGGCTTCAGCGAAAGTTGGCCGATCTGGCGGAAAATATCAGCGATGAAGCGGCGCTGCGGGACGCGCCGGATCGCCCATCGTATGCGGAACTGTTGATAGATCTGGCGCAGCGAATAGAGCGGTTCCCGAGTGGTATCGCAATGGCGCGCCAAGGGACCATCAGCCGGCGTGTCGAACGGATTCTCAGTCAATCCAGTGTTTCGCTGCCGTTCGGCTGGCGTCATCGCACGCTTCTCGCGATCGGTGCAATACCAGTCGTGGCGCTCGTGGCCGGATGCAGTTTCATGCAACCGCCTGCGACGGCTCAGCCCTTGCCCTTGATGCCGATGTTACTGACGACGAGCGCGCAAGAGCCCCCTGCTCCGCCAGCGCCTCCTGTGAGTGCCGAACCGCCAAGTGCGCCTGAGGCTCCGATTGCGCCTGCGCCTCCCCCAAAGGGCCGGTCGGGTAATTGGTGGTGGTCCTCATCATCTTCTAGAGAGCCCTACGTTATCGTCTCGGGCGATTCGCTCACCATGAGCGGCTCAAGCGAGGATGCCGAGCGGGCGCGCAGTCTCCGTAGCGAAGCAGGCAAAGATTACATCTGGTTCGTACGCGACGGCAAACCCTATATGATCAGCGACCCGAACGTGGTTAGCCGCGCCAAGGCGTTGTTCAAGCCACAAGAAGAGTTGGGCCGGCGTCAGGCGGCATTGGGAGAACAGCAGGCCAAGCTCGGTGACCAGCAAGCCCGGTTGGGAGATTTGCAGGCGCAGGTCAAAGTGCATGCGCCGAGTACGGAGACGCTGGATCGGCTGGAGCAGGAAATACAGCAACTGCGGGCTAAGGTAAAAGCTTCGAACGGTGAGATCAGCCAGAACGAGCTCAGCGAACTACAGTCGCGCATCGGCGACTTGCAAAGCGCGTTTGGCGAAGCTCAATCGGTAGCAGGCGAGAAGCAGTCCGTGCTGGGCGAGCAGCAATCGAAACTCGGGGAAGCGCAGAGCAAGCTGGGCGAGCAGCAATCCGTACTGGGAGAGCAACAATCGCGGCTGGCCGAAGAAGCTTCGCGAAAAATGCATGTGCTGCTCGATGAAGCGATTCACAGCGGCGCGGCGCATCGCGTTCAATAAAAACCTAAGGCGCCTTGCAAGAATCCCGCCGGTGGTTTATCCTTCGAGTGGGGCAAGCAATCTTCGCTTGCCCACATTCCTCGATTCAGGAGAAGGGAGGCCCATTGATGACTGACGGCAGTACTAGCGTACGGCAGGGAGATATTTCCAGCGAGTCAGCGGAGCCTCCGTCTACGGTATCGGGGCTCTTCTTCCAGCGCTTCTCTTCCGCTTACAACTAATTCTTCTGGTCCAACACGATCCGGTGAGCTGCCGGCAGATGTGTGCTCAGAAGAACATACTGTGCTCAGTCGCGATGGCTCATCGCGATGAACCCAACGACGTTTCTTCATTCTGAACAGGCAACCGTCATTCCCACGCCCGGCCGCGTGGTCCGCGGTACCTGGAAGCGAAACATACTCACCTTTCTGATGGTTTCCGGTCCGGGCCTCATCGTGATGGAGGCCGACAACGACGCCGGTGCCGTTTCCACTTACATGCAGGCCGGTGCGCAGTACGGAACACATTTGCTCTGGGTACTGCTGCTGTTATTGCCCATCACCTATTTCATTCAGGAGATGGTGGTTCGTCTTGGAATCGCCACGGGCAAGGGTCACGCGGCGATGATCTACCAGCGCTTCGGGCGCTGGTGGGGCTTGTTCTCATTTATCGACTTGCAGCTCGTGAACTTCTTGACCTTGGTCACCGAGTTCGCCGCCATCGCCCTGGCGTTGAGCAAGATGAATGTCGATCCCAGGATCGGCGTACCGCTGGCGGCCGTAGGACTGGTCTTACTCGTAACAACAGGCAGTTATCGGCGCTGGGAACGCATGGTGATGTTTCTTTGCTTGCTGGACCTGGCATGGCTGCTGTTGGCGGCTTATTTGGGGCCCCGTTTTGGAGAAATGATTCACCACACGTTCGTACCCGCGGTTCCGGCCGGTGGCGTTACGGCCGGTCTGGTGTTTCTTGTGATCGGAATAGTCGGGACCACGATCGCCCCCTGGCAACTGTTCTTCCAGCAGAGCTGCATTGCCGATAAGCGGCTCCGTTCCTCAGACCTGAAATGGGCGCGTTTGGACACGCTCATTGGAGCGGCGTTCACCATCGTCGTGGCGGCTTGCATGATGATCGCCGGAAATGCTTCGCTTAGCCACGGGTTTTCATTCAGCGATCCAGCCCAGACGGCAACCGACCTTGGTCATGTATTTGGACCCTATGTACGCACGGGCATTCTGCTGCTGATGATTAACGCGGCGGCGCTCGGCACAACAGCCATTTCGTTATCGAGTGCCTGGGCGTATGGAGAAGTGAAAGGCGGCCCGCACAGCCTACAGAAGTCCATCAAAGAGGCACCGGGATTCTACGCGATTTACGGCCTGTGTGTCGCCGCCGCCGCGGCCCTCGTTCTCATTCCCAAAGCTCCGCTGCAGCTCATCATTTTGAGTGTTCAGGTGCTGGCCGGCATCATACTGCCATCCGCCATCATCTTCTTGCAGCTTCTGCTGAATGATAAGGAACTGTTGGGCGATCGCTTCGCGAATAGGCCGTGGAACAACGCGATCAACTGGGCCATCATTTTGCTCCTGTTTGCACTCTCGCTGGTTTTGGCGGCAGAGGTTATTGCGCCCAAATTATTTCCGGCTGGATAGAAGGAACGAGAAGGAGAGGAGTTGACATGGTTCTGAAACAGAGTTTTGCCAAGCTGGAAACAGACACTTTCCGAGTTGTGCATCCGCTCGACGATGCGCCTGAGTCGAAGTTGGATACCGCTCATCTGGAGCCGATGCGCATGACGCGTAGTGTTCGGTATTCATTGGTTGCGTTGCGGGGCTATCTGGTATTGATGGTTGTCCTGGTGCTGTATCACGTCCTGACTCTGGCAGGCTTGTTCTAAAAAATGATTCGGCTCTGCGCTCGCGCAATTGGATTCGTTCTCGTTTTTCTGAACCTGGCTCTCAATAGCCTCGCGCAGAGTGACACGGACCAGCAATCGCAACCACCGCAGAATCCTCCGGCAAAGGGCGGCGAGGTTCCGCGTCAGGAAGAGAATAAGGCTCCTGGGGCGCAAGCGGAGCCAGAGCGGTGGAATCTCTTCTGGCAGGCCACTTCGATTGGCCAATATCACGGCACGTTCCCGTCTCCTTACGAAGGGCCATTCAGCCTGCAGGATTATCCGGAGCGCGATGTGTCGATCACCACCACGTTATTCTTTGGGCTTCGATTTGATCAAAATACCCAGCTTTACTTCGACCCTGAAATTGCGGGTGGCAGAGGCTTTAGCGGCGTCAATGGGTTGGCTAACTCTTCGAATGGCGAGTTGCCGCGCGTCTCTTCCGCTACTCCCAAGCCGTACTTGGCGCGGCTCTACCTCTCGCACGATTTCGGATTTGGCGATGAAAAGGAATCGTTTGACAGCGAAGAGAACCAGCTTGCCGGCGATCGGCCCATGACCCGCTACACCATCACCCTGGGCCGCTTCACGATGACAGACTTCTTCGATAACAATCGGTATTCTCACGATCCGCGCACGCAGTTCATGGGTTGGGCCATCATGTACAACGGTGCTTGGGACTACCCGGCGGATGTTCGCGGCTATACCTGGGGATGGGTTCACGAACTTCACACCAGGAACTGGTCGCTACGCTATGGCAGCGGCGGTGAACCGAAGGTGGCGAACGGGTCCCAGCTTGACCGCCGGATTCTGCGCGATCGCGGCGACGTCGTTGAGGGCGAGTACCGCTACTCTGTACGAACACATCCAGGTGCATTCAGGTTGCTCGGATACGCAAATCACGCCGACGCGGGGACATACAGTGAAGCAATTAATCTCGCGAAACAGACCGGCGGAGTGCCTGATATTACAGCAACGCGCCGTCCTGGAACGCTCAAGTACGGCACCGGAATTAATACCGAGCAGGAGCTCACAAAGGACATCGGCATTTTTGCCCGCCTGGGATGGAACGACGGAAAAACCGAAAGCTTTGCGTTTACGGCTATTGACAGGCTGGCCACCGGAGGCGTCTCGGTAACGGGGCAGCGCTGGCGGAGGCAGTTCGATACGGTCGCGACGGAACTGACGGTCAGCGGGCTTTCGGCGGTGCACGAACAGTATCTGGCGATGGGCGGACACGACTTTCTGATCGGCGATGGGCGTCTGCAATATGGGCCCGAGTATGCTTGGGAGAGCTACTACAGCGCACGGCTCTTTCCCGGATTTTTCACCAGCTTCGATCTGCAGCATGTGGCAAATCCCGCCTTCAACCAGGCTCGCGGGCCCGTGTGGATCGAATCGATACGGCTTCACTGGGAACTGGGAAAAGAGAACTTCATCCGCGCGAAACCTACGGACTGAAACGCTCTCAGAATGAAAGCCCGACCAGAAGCTCGACCTGATTCACGTTTGAAAAAGCGGCGGGCACGCCAGTGTTGGCGATTGATTTCGCATCGCTTCCCCAGCGCGTGTAGCGGATTTCCGGCGAGATGTGGATGACCAGCGCCTTGATATCAAGTCCAGCTCCCATCGCGACCCCGCGGTTAGATAAGTACTGAGTGTCGCTAGTGGTTGTACGAAACGAAGGACCGGCGTCGATATACGGCTTAACGATGGGAAGCCGGAAGCGGTATTTGGCAAAAATCGGAAACTCCCAGGTGCTGAAACGGGAGAAGATCTGGGAAACGGGATTGCTACCGAGTTGGCTGGTGGTTGCGAAACTCAGCGGCCTGTAAAGCGCATCCGCCTCGACGCCCAGACCTAACGGGAGCCGCACTTCGGCAAAAGGCCCGATTACGTAATCCTTCGAATCCGAGAAGTCGCTGATGGTGCTGTTGATCAATGTGTTGACAGGCGAGTAAGTATTGTCCTGAAAGGCATTCGTCAGGCTAACGCCACCCTTAAGACCAATCGAGAACGGAAGCTGCGCGAACGCGCTGGAAGAAATAAGACAGAAAAGACTCAGCAGAAGCGCTTTGCGATGCACATGCTCTAGACGTTTTGCCCGGAAGGCCAGTTGCGCTATTGAGCGATGGCTGTTCTGAATGCCTGACCGACATGCAGGACCGCCGAAACTGCGCGGCTGTAATTCATGCGTAGAGGGCCTAGAACGGCTACGTGCGCAAGCAGGCCACCGGCGAGACCGAAACGGACGCCGATCAGCGACAGCTCGCTCATGCTGGGATGAATATCCGATAAACCAATCTGAATGGCGAGTTCGCCATCGCGCTGCTCAAAAAAGCGCTCCAGCAATTGCACAATACGTTTCTTCTCTTCGAGCGCGCGGAATAGGTCGCGCATGTGCTCGCGCGTCAGGTGCAGATCCAGGCCGATGAGATTCTCCGCGCCATCGAAGTGAACTTCCGGGACCAGGCCGAGTTCCAGCAAGCCCTTCGAGTACAGTAAACTCACGCGTTTCAGAATAGCGTCGTAAGCGGCGCTTTCAAGTTCCAGCCGCCGCTTCAACTCGCGGTGAATATTTGGCAGCATCCAACCGCCGAAGTTGTAATTGATGTAGTTGCGAATGGAGATCAGCTCATCTTGGGAAAAGGGATCCTCGACGGTGATCAGCTTGTTGCGCACCATGCGGTCGCGCGTGATGACGATCATCAGAATGCGGCGGTCGGGCAACCCGACAAGCTCCACCTGATCGAGCGTTTGGTTCTCGGAGGGGATCGCGGCCGCGATGCCGAAATTTCGCGTGATCTCGGTCAGCAGCTTAGACGAGCGCTCAATGCGCGCTTCAACCGAACCCGCTCTTTCGATTTCGCCTTGGAGACGATCGAGCTCGGCTTGCACGATACGGCTTCCTACCAGCGTGTTTGCGTAGCTCTGGTAGGCGCGGTCGGTGGGGATACGGCCAGCCGAGGTATGCGGCTGCGACAGATAGCCTTCCTGCAAAAGATCCGCCATCATATTGCGAATCGAGGCGGCGCTCATCGGATATTTGCGCGCAATGGTGCGGGAAGCTACCGGCTCGCCGGTTTCAATGTAGTTTTGAACGAGCGCATGCAGCACCTCGAAGTGGCGTGGGGTAAGCGTGCCGAGCTGATTCATCATCGCTAAAGCTTAAATCGGAGGATCGCGAGCAATTTTTGAGCGGGAGAAAACACCTGCCCGATCAGGCATTTACATCTGTACCTAATTATAGAGGTGCGGCAGAAGAAATGTTCTGTTGAGAATACTACATCCGCGGATTAGTACTGGATTCCGAACGAAATTGTTGATCAGGCTGGGTTTTCAGAGGGCACCAGCTTCGCGTGCCGCCACAAACGCTCTAAATCGTAGTAAGAACGCGCATTCTCAGAGAAGATGTGGACCAGAAAGTCGCCGTAGTCCATGAGTATCCACTCAGCAGAGTCATAGCCTTCGATGCTGGTCGGAAGCTCGCCGGCCGCTTTCAGCCCTTTCCCGATCTCGTCGCAGATGGCGTGTGCCTGCCTGGGGTTCGAAACTGAACAGATGATGAAGTAGTCCGTAAAAGACGTGACCTCGCGCAGATCGAGAATACGAATGTCGATAGCTTTTTTGGATTCAGCAAGCCTTGCGGCAAGCAGCCAATTCGGCGTTTCTACAACCGTGGAGGCGGTTTGGGGGTGGGTGGAGCGGCGCGGCAGACTGTCTAAAGCATCTCCTCAGCCCAGCGTACTACAGTGCAAAGACCGTTTGCGCAGTTACACTGGGAGTACATGCGCCAGTTTGGGAGCTTGCCGGGTCAAGCGGTATTTTTTGCCATGCTGGCTTACGCCTGCGTCCCGTTTGTCACCCTCGCGGCGGATGCTCCGGTCCCGCAGTACCCCGCTTTAGCAGCCACTCTGCTGCAACGCGCGCAGGCTGAAGTGGACCGGATCAAGCCCCTGGTCGAGGACGGTACGCTCCCAAGAACGAGACTGACCGAGGCAGAGGACAAGCTGGAGGATGCGCGGGACGAGATGACGCTAGCTGAAACACTGTACAGCCAGGCGCGGGTGCAGGACATGACGGACGCGCAGGGGCAGGCAATGATTGCGGCCGCGCAGCGGAGGGTCGATCGCCAAACCAAGCTGGTCGCGAATCGGGAGAAGCTGCTCGCCGAGGGAGTCCTGGCGCGCTCCGAAGTAGAGGGGTTCCAGAGCGAGTTGCAGGCCCGGCAGCGTGTTCTTCAACTGGCGCAAGACCGCGCCAAGCTGCTGGACAGCCTGAAAGACATGGCCGCGGTAGAGGAGCGCTTGGCAGAGGCTGGCCGCGCGGCATCGCAATCACTAAAGGACTCGATGCTTCGGTATGACGGCAACGGCTCCTTCAATCTCGGCGACCTCACCACGATTTCAGCGCAGTTTCAGCGGCGGTTCCACCGGGCGCTGCCCATCAGCGCGCTGGGGCAAACGGCTCTGCACCAAGCTATGGGACTGGATCACCGCGGCCGCGTAGACGTGGCGATCAATCCGGATTCCGAGGAGGGCGCGTGGCTGCGGCGGTTCCTCGAAAAGCTGCGCATTCCGTATCTGGCCTTTCGCAGCGCTATCTCTGGCGCCGCGACCGGACCGCACATCCATATCGGTACCGGCAGTACGCGGTTGGTTTTCGCGCGGCGCTAGCTGCGGAAACAATAAACTTCCGCTGCCATAATTAGATTCTTCGGATATGAAGACCCTGTTAGATCGCAGGAGACGGAACTATGTGTTCCTGATTCCGCTCTTTGCTATCGCGCTGTTCTATCAGTTGACATACACGGCCGAGGTCATTCGGGTCGAGGCGGAAGGCCTGCACGTCGTTGCGATTCCATTCAGCACGGAGGATGGGACCGTAAGCGCCGCGGACGCCACAGCGCAAAAAACGGGTCTTCATCCGGGCGACCGGATTCTACACGTCGAAGGGCGAGCGCTGATAGGGGATCGCGATCTGCATGAAGCGTTGCGCGATCGATCACCGCACGATCCGGTAACGCTCCAGATCATCCGAAAGGGAGAGTCGTCGCCGAGTACGGTTCGCGTAGCATTACAAGCGCGGCTTCAGAAGCGTTTAACGATCGGCGAATGGATTGTGGTACTGCTCCTCGCGCTGGCGATGCTGTTCTGCACGGTGTCGGGCGTGTATGCAGCCGCGGTGCGACCCTACGATGCACGCGCTCTGTTTTTTTTCGGGCTCATGCTCGCGTCATCCCAGATTGTTTCCTCCGCCAGCACGTACGAATTCCCGCACGATCTATGGACGTTCGCGTTCCTTTATCACGTGACCGCCAGCGTGACCTGGGGCATCTGGCTGGTAGTGTTTGCGTTGGCTTTCCCCGAGCGGTTCGGCTGGGACAAACGGCATCCGGCGCTGAAATATATCTTCGTTGCGCCGCTGATTGCCTTTACGATTCTGTTGGCTATTGAGGCCGCAACCAGCTATTGGCGTTATCAGAAGCCGAAGGTGCTCTTCAACGTTCCAGAGGTGATCGTTACTTTCATTTTTGGCGGCTGCGTGTCGTTCTTTTTCGCAGCCTTAGGCACCAAGCTCCGCACCGTCAAAAGCCGCGATTCGAAACGGCGGCTACGGATACTCTATACCGGCGCGATGTTGGGGCTCGGCCCCTTGGGCGTGTTCATTTTTTGGCAGGTTATCGCCAAAGTGGACCCATTCAAGCAATCGGAAACACTCGCCGCGATTGTCGCTGTCGCGTTTTGCATTTTCCCCGCGACGCTGGCATATGCCGTTGTAACCGAGCGCGCGATGGAGCTGCGAATGGTCGTCCGGCATGGGGTTCGCTACACTCTGGCAAAAAGCGGGCTGCGCGTTCTGCTGGGAATTATCGCGGGTGTGATCATCGCGGGCGTAAATATCCTCCTCGCGGGGAAGGGAATGAGCCTGCCGATCAAGCTCGCAATTCTGATTTCGGCAATCGTACTCGTCGTATTCGTCCTGCGAAAGACGCGCGCCCGGCTGTTAAGAACGATCGACCGAAAATTCTTCCGCGAAGCGTATAACGCGGAGAAGATCCTCGAAGACCTGAGCGATACGGTACGAACCATTGTCGATGAGGAGCAGATGCTCGAAACCGTAGCCCGCAGTATTTCGGATTCTTTGCACGTTTCGAAATTCGCTGTTCTATTAAATAGCGATAGCAATTTCAGTCCGGTATACTGCCTCGGCTTTGAATGTTCGCCAAAACTGGCCCTTCCGCTGGAATCCACGGTTGTCGACGTAGTAAAGGAGTCAAAGGAACCGCCGCAGATCTATTTCGATCGCGAAGACAACTGGGTGCATCAGACGAGCGAGACGGATCTGCTCACGCTGAAATCGATGCACACGCAACTGCTGCTGCCGGTGGGCACCAGGGCAAAGCTGCTCGGGATTTTGAGCCTGGGCCCGAAGCTTTCGGAAGAGCCGTATACGAAGAGCGATGTAAACCTGCTGCGGTCAGTGGCGCTGCAAACCGGATTGGCTCTCGAGAACAGCCGCCTCACGAAAACAATTGCGACCGAAATGGCGGAACGCGAGAAGATGAGCCGCGAGATGGAGATCGCCCGCGAGGTGCAGGAGCGGCTCTTTCCGCAGCAGCTTCCGGTGATCGCCGGAATCGACTACTCGGGCGCATGCAGGCCGGCCCTGGGAGTGGGCGGCGACTACTACGATTTTCTGCCGTTGCCGAACGGAGACCTGGGGATCGCTATCGGCGATGTCTCGGGTAAGGGAATCGCGGCGGCGCTGCTCATGGCTTCGCTGCAGGCTTCCCTGCGCGGGCAAGCGCTGGTGGGCCAAGGCGATCTGGCCCGGTTGATGGCGAACGTCAATCAGCTTGTATATGACGCAACACCGGTAAACCGCTACGCCACATTCTTCTATGGCCAGTATCATCGCGAGAGCCGCATCTTCCGATACGTGAATGCCGGCCACAACCCGCCGATGATTCTGCGCAAGACGCAGGATGGAACGGTACATGTAATTCGGCTCGATACTGGCGGAATGGTGGTGGGATTGTTTCCGCACACGCCCTATCAGGAAGCTTCCTTGGATATGCATCCCGGCGACGTCTTCGTTGCCTTTACGGACGGCATCAGCGAAGCCATGAATCCACAAGAGGAGGAGTGGGGCGAGGAGCGGTTCATTCCGGCGATTGCCGCGTGTTCCGGTCAGAGAGCTTCCGAGATCATCCCCACCCTCATGGCCGCAGCCGACCAGTTCGTGTCGGGCGCGCCACAACACGACGATATGACGTTGGTGATTCTGAAGTTGGCTGCGTCGAATTAGCGAGAGAGCTCTCAATCAAAATGCCTGCCTCAGCGGACCGAATTCTTCTCTCCTCCGAGCAGATACAACAACGGATCCGCGAGATGGCGGTGCAGATCGAAGCCGATTATCCGGAAGGCCCCATTTACCTGATCTCGATTCTGAAGGGAGCTTTCATATTCGTCGCCGATCTGGCGCGGGCCTTGACGCGTACCTCGATACGCATCGAATTCATGGCTATCTCGAGCTACGGGACCGGCAGGACGAGCTCAGGCCAGGTGAAAGTGACGCGCGATCTCGACGTAAATATAGAGGGGCATAATGTGCTCATCGTGGAGGATATTATCGACAGCGGCGTGACCTTGAGTTATTTGAAAAGGCTGCTGGAAACGCGCCGGCCCAAGTCGCTGGAAATCGTGACGCTGCTCGATAAACCCGAGCGCAGAATCCAACCTGTGGACGTGAAGTATGTCGGATTCCGGATACCGGATGAGTTCGTAGTGGGCTACGGGCTCGACTTCGCCGAAGATTACCGGAACCTGAGCGATATCAGAGTGCTCACTCCGTAACCGCGGGAGCGACAGGCTGCACCTTCGGTTTCGGCGGATCCAGATCGCGGGCTTTGCATTGAGAATTGAATCCGTTTCGTCCGTGAGAACCATCGCAGAAGGGTTTGTTTTCAGCCATGCCGCAGCGGCACAGCGAGATCACTGTCCGGCCCGCGAGGCCATACGAATTTCCTTCCGAATCTTGAATCACAAACTCACCCTCAATGCGGATGGGACCATTGTTGACGATGGTGACTTTAGCTGCCATGCAGGTCGATGGTAACAAAGGGGGCTGCCCGATCCTTATAAATTGGCCCGATCCTTATAATTGGATAGATAAGTGATTCAATTCATCTACGACTCCGATAGAGAGCTATTCGAGAACGCAATCGCTTTCGCGCAGAAGCAAGTCAGGCGTCTGATCGAGAACCATCCGGACTACTATCCGATGTACACGGTAGGCGGAAAGTGGAGGCACGAAGGGCCCGCTTGGACGCACTGGTGCGATGGTTTTCTGCCCGGGATGATGTGGCTGTTCCTCCAGCACCTGGGAGCCGATCAGCCGGATTCGCGATTCTGGTTCGAACAGGCCATTCGATACAGCAAACCGCTAGAGACGCGCAAGACCGACAACGACGTTCACGATCTGGGATTCATTTTCTTTTCCGCGTATCATCGCTGGTACCAAGCTACACGAGATAACACGATCCGCGACGTGGTGATTCAGGCGGGGAAAACGTTGGCGGAACGCTTTAACGAAGCGGGCCAATATTTGCATTCATTCGTCGCCGAAGATTCGATTTTCATCGATATCATGATGAACGTCGGGATTGTGTTCTACGCGGCGCGCGAGACCAACGACCGCACGCTTCGCGATATTGCCATCCGCCACTGCATTACCACGCGCCGCTGCCTGGTTCGAGGCGATGGATCGACGGCTCACGAAGGCATTTTCGATCCGGCTACGGGCGAGTTCCTCCGGCAGACCACGCAACAGGGCTTCCGCGGAGATTCCTGCTGGTCGCGCGGCCTCACCTGGGCGCTGTATGGTTTCACCACGTCTTATGGTTACAGCCGCGACCCGCGATTCCTGCACACTGCGGAAGCATGCGCGGATTATTACATCACGCATACGCCGTCCAACGGTATCGCGCCGTGGGATTACAATGCTCCTCCGGAAGATCGATCTCTTTTGGACACCTCGGCAGCGGCGATTGCCGCTGCCGGCCTGCTCCGCCTTTGCCGTCACATCTCTGATCCGATGAAAGGACATTTTTATTGGTCGACGGCCATCAACATCCTGCGCAGCCTCAGCACGCGGTTTCTGGCGATTGCCGATGCGGACTGGGAAGGCGTTTTGAAAGGCGGCGTTTACCACGTTCACAAGGGACTTGGCGTCAATGAGTCCGTGATGTGGGGCGAATACTTCTACGTCGAGGCGCTCGAGGAAGCCCTGCGGGTGATTCAGTAATCAGCGCTCGGGCGGGTTGCCGGCCAGCTCAGCGGTATCGATGGCGGTCGATGGCCTGACGTCCGCTTTGAGCATCTCCTTCATCTGTTCGATCGCAAACTCGTGATCGCGCCGGTTATAGGCGGCGACGCAGTCCTGCGGAATTATGAGATCCAGATCGCGCATATAAGCGTCATCGGCAGTAACCATCACGCAGCTATTGCTGGAGATGCCGGTCAGGATCACGCGCTTCGTTCCAAAATGTTTCAGCAGCAGCTCCAACGGGGTTTGATAGAACCCCGAATGCTTGGGTTTCAGGACGAAGTAATCCTGCTCGCCGGGTAGCAGCTGTTCGACAAAAGGACGCCCGCGAGAGCCCTCGCGAAGGCACTCCTCGACGATCTGCTCAAATCTGGATTGCCACCGGCCAAAATTTTCGTTTACATACACGGCCGGGATGCCCACGGCTCTGGCGCGGCGCTTCAGCTCGGCTATGCGCGGAGCGATCGGTAAAGCTTGCTCCAGCAGTTCATCGCCCCGGGGAAACTCGAAGTCGTTCACGACATCGATGAGCAGCAGCGCGGTATGGTGCGAATCCGGAGCGCTACCGCTCAGGTTGTGCCCCTTGCCCGGCTGGGTGGTCACGCGTGCCCGACCTGGCGTCTGGCTTCACGCGCCAGAGGAGACGCGATGATGCTCACCAGCGCCGCCGCATAAAGCAAGCCGCCGATCATGAGAGTGAGTTGCAATCCCAGGTAGATAGCAAGGAACATCGCGGCTGCGGAACCCATGACGCTGGATGCCGCATTGATCGCCCACGCCCAACGAACCGAGGCCGGCATGGATCGCTCAATCAGCTTCAAACCGGTGGGAAAGGGCATGCCCATCGCGAACCCGGCAGGAGCTATGAGAGCGACCGAGATGAGCACCTTGACTGGGAATAAAAGCGCGACGCCGCTCTCGGAAACAGGCGTGACGACCATTGCCAGAACAAAAATCGCACCCACGATAATCGCGAGTACACGGATCAGCCTTCCCATGTCGCCGCGCACCAATCGACGGCTTGCGAAGCTCCCGCATCCGCTGGAAAGAAGCATAGAGAAGATGATCACCGTAAGCGCGTAGGTCGGGTGCCCCAGAAAAAGCACAAATTTCTGAATCAACGCGACTTGGATCAAAATGTAACCCGCTCCGATGAAGAGAAAAAAAAGCAGCGTGCGAATACTGCCTGGCGTCGCGCGGCAAGCTATGGCGGAGCACCAGCGGCGGCAACGCAAGAATGATCAGCGTTGCGATGATACTGACCGCCACCAGGCCGAATAACACCGGAAGTGCGCTGTTGATTTTGTAATCCTCTGTTGCGCGTGAAGCATTACGCATGAATCGCCAAGTGTCCGCCGCCTGCACCGTATAGAAGAAGAATGGTTTGTTGTCCGATACGGGCCGGACATCGAACGGGTAGGTATCGTAGAAGTGGTCTGGGTTCTTCGAAAGCAGTAATTGTCGGAACGGCGTCTGCACATCCGTTCCGGGTGCGTAGATGACCTGCATTTTGGCCGTCTGCGCCGATTCCCGCAGCTTGCTGAGATCGGCCGCGGTGAATGGGTCGCGCGAAATGAGAATGGTGTCCTGCGAACCCCAGGCATGGAGCTTCTGCGCGTCCTGTCGAACCACCGCGACATTCAGGGCCGGGTCGGATTGTCCGAGTTGCTTCAGTGCGGCGTAGGCGAGCGAAACCACGCGAAGCGATTCGCGGGGAGGGTCAAAGCCCCAACGCGTAAACGCCATCACGCCATCGGGCGTCAGGTGCGAGAGATAATCTTTAAACGCATTTGTGGTGTAAAGGTTGTTTTCCGAAAGCGCAAACGCGCCTGCCGCGGTGGAAGCCCAGGTATCCACCAGCGTGGCCTGCAGGACTTGATACCGGTCATGTGACCGCCGCACAAAGGAGCGGCCATCCTCGATAAACAGGTGTACCTCCGGTCGGAAGTACAGGTAATTGCTGTACTGCGGAAACCGGTCCCGCATAATCACGTTCGCGATGATCGGATTGATTTCTACCGCCGTGATGTCTTTACTGCCGGAGGCCAACGCCCGCGACACGTCCCAGCCTCCGCCTGGTCCAATGATTAACGTTTTCGCGCCGGGACGGAGCAGATACGGAAAACCGGGTCCGGCATACGCAAGATTGAAGCGCTGTTGAGGCGAGAGATGATTGAAATCGAAATCGGCAACACCGGTGGCCGCGTCGGCATCGATGACGATGCTTTTCATTGCACTGCCGGGCTCAGGTTTCAGAGCGATACGCGAAAAGCTGTTCCATTGAACGAACTCCTCGTTCTTCACTGGCAGGCCTTTTGCGAATTTCACATCGATCAGAGGAAATTTCCAGTTGTAGGTGATGAGACCCACCAGGACCAGGCCCAGAAGAACAGCCGCGACGCGGCCACGGGGCGCGTGCCCTAGATGGAACCACACCGCCGCCGAAACGGCAAATAGCACGGCAGCCACCAGAATGGTATTGGGGCCGCCCACCCAGTTCAGAAGCGGAACCAGAACGGCGCAGCCGCCTGCCGCTCCGGCCAAATCGAAAAAGTATACTTTGTCGACGCGCTCAATTGTCTCGCCGATGGCGAGAGAAATGATCGTGCCCGACAGCAGAAACGGAATCGCCGCGACAAAATACGCGGCGGTCAACTCCGGCGTCGTCATTTCGCCGGTCCGGTTCAGCAGGAAGGAGAGACAGAGGACGATGGCAACCGCGTTCAAGGTGGCTAACAGCCCGAGTCTGCTGTAGAGCGATCCTTTCCAGCCCGAAACGACATAGGAGAACACGCCGCCTGCGCCCAAGCCGAACAGCGCTATAGAAATAGCCAGGAACGCGAAATGATAGTAGTAAACAACCGAGAAAACCCGGGTGAGCGCGAGTTCCAGAAGCAGCGTGGCAAGTGAGGTCGAAGCCACGCCGAAATAGATCTGAGGCCAGTGCCTGCGAGCAATGGATGGGGGCGCCGCCTGGGTCAAAGTATCGACGGGTGACAACTCTTTATGGTAGTGGACAACGGCCATGAAACTAATGCAAGAGACCCGTCGCCGGCATAGGAAAAGGACGTGACTCGCAGGGCGCTGGGTTGCGTCTAACGAGGCCGAGCGGAAAGAGGCTGCTATTTGTGGCGGTAGGTGATGCGTCCCTTGGTGAGGTCATAAGGCGACATCTCCAGGGTGACGCGATCGCCGGCTAACACGCGGATTCGGTTGCGTCGAAGTTTACCAGCCAGATGAGCGAGAACTGTGCGCTCTTGATCTAGTTGAACACTAAAGAGGCCGCTCGGAAATTTTTCGACGACCGTTCCAGTCACTTCTATACTGTCTTCTTTACTCATTCGCCTCTTGGGATTGGTTTGGTGCGGGGGTCCGAAGACGCCCGCTACCCGCAAGTATAGCGCGAAAGCGCGTATTTACAGCGCTGTCACTGGTGGCGCAGAGCTTCCACTGGATTCAATCGGGCGGCACGCCGCGCCGGAAGGAAGCAGGCCGCTGCAGCCACAATCATAAGCACCAGCGCAGTCCCGGCATATAGGGAGGGATCGGTTGGCCGTACCTGAAATAACAGGCTTTCGATCGCTTTGGCCAGCGCCGCGGACGCAATTAAGCCGCCGGCGATGCCAACTGCCACGGGCATCATGCCGTTTTGGAGGATCGTTCGCAGAATCTGCGCTGGACGGGCGCCGAGCGCCATCCGAATGCCGATTTCGGGCGTGCGTCTTCCGGTCGCAAATGCCAGCACGCCATAAATTCCCAGACATGCCAGCGCGAGCGCCGCAAGCGCAAATCCGGCCAGCAGAATAAGCTGAAAGCGCTTCTGGGAAACGGAATCCGAAAGCACCTGGCGCATGGATTGGATGGACGGAATCGCCGCCTGCGGCTCCAGCTTGAAGATGCTGCGGCGAACTGCGGCCGACAGCGTTTCCGGATCGGTTTCGGTCCGTACTATCAGCGACATGCCGGCCTTGGCGCGCCGCCATTCAGGGAAGTAGATCATCATCGTCGGCTCCTGCGTAAGCGAAGCGGCATGAACAGCCCCGACCATCGCCAACCACTCTTTCAAGGGCGCCACTGCCGTATATCTTCAATGGACGGCCGACTGCGCTCTCATGCGGCCAGAGCCGTGCCGCCAGATTGGAACTGATCACTACTTCCGGTATGTTTCCGTCGCGCTCTTCGAACGTGCGTCCCGCTTGTAGAGGAATGCCCGCCGCTTTGAAATAATTGTGCTCGCTGTTCGGTAGTTCGTCATCGTCCATTGGCTGACGGGAGGGATGGGGCGGTCCGCGGCCGTAGCGGGGTTATGGTTGTTCTCCGCCGTGAGCGGTAGATCCGAAACCAGACCGGCGGCGCGAACTCCTGGCAGCGCGCTTACCTGCTGAATCAGCCGCTCGTAAAACGAGTGGACATCCGGATCGCGCTGGTATTTATCCGGCGGCAAATTCACCCGCGCGGTCAACACGTTCTGAATGTTCTCGCCCGGGTTCACATCCAGAATCGCAATGAAGCTGCGCAGCAGCAGGCCCGCGGCAAACAGCAATACCGTGCTGAGCGCCACTTCCGCAGCTACCAGCGCTCTTCCCAGACGGTGGCCTTTGCGGTCTTCCGTCGTCGTTCTGCCCGATGATTGCAGAGCTTCCTGCGGATCGATTCGCGCCGTTCGCCACGCTGGCCAAGCGCCAAATAGAAGCGCGCTAGCGGCGGAAATTCCCACAGCAAATAGAACTGCTATCGGATCGAGGACCAACTCATCTACCCGCGGAAGATCGAGAGGCGCTCTCAGGCGTATCAATTGGAGGAGCCACCACGCGAGAAGCGCTCCCGACACACAGCCGATAAACGAAAGCAGCAGACTTTCGAGGAGCGCCCCTCGCAGTAAATCAGACATTCCGGCGCCGACCGCGAGACGAATCGCCCATTCACGCCGCTGAGCCGTTGCCCTGACCATCATCAGGTTCATTAGATTGATGCAGACGATCAATAAGACCGCGCCGACGGCGCCCATCAGGAGAAGCAAGGGCAGGCGCACATCCCGAGCCATCGCCTGCTGCAAAGGGCGCACCACGGGATCGAACTCGATCGGTTCGCGGTAGCGCCGCGAGATCACCTTTTCAAGCGCGGTCAGGTCCGCCACAGCTTGTTGGGTAGTAACGCCTGGCTTCAGCCGCGCAACCGCGATGTAGTTTTCGTTGCCTTCCGCTTCCGCGAGATCGTCTTTACCGAAAACGACTGGCGTCCAGTATTCGGTACGTTCCGGGAGCTGCTCCAGCTCGGAAAGATCCCGCCCGCGCGGAAACGGAAATCCGGTCGGCATCACGCCGATGATCTGGTAGGGCACCCCGTCCAGGCGGATCTCTTTTCCGATCGCATCCGCCCGTCCACCCAGCTCGCGCCGCCAGAAGTGATGACTGATCACCACAATGTGGTTCCTTCCGGCAACGTCTTCGCCCTTGACGAAGCCGCGTCCCATGAACGGCTCGATCCCGAGTAAATGGAAAAACTGGGGCGACACGGCCACCCCGCTCAACTGCTCCGCCTGCCCGAGCCCGGACAGAATATGCGAATCCGGGCGGATCACAGCGAGTTCCTGAAGGGTCCGCGAATGGTCCCGCCAGAGCTCGTAATGCTGGGCATTGATCGGAATCGTGCTGAATTGCTTCGAGAATGCCGGAACCCGGAACGATGCCGTGACCAGGCGTTCCGAATCGCGGTACCCCAGCGGCTTCAACAGAACTGTACGAGTTACGGTGAACATGGCCGTAGTCGCGCCGATGCCCAGCGTGAGAATGGCGACCGCAAGCAGTGTAAATCCGGGTGAGCGTCGGAGGCCGCGAATGGCAATTCTGATCGATGCCCGCATACCTGATTCAGACGATGGCAAATGAGCGCAAGTTCAGGAAAGTTCGATATTCAGTAGTCGAAGAGCAGGGGAGCTATGCGTCGTAACAACTTCGCACATAGCTCAGAGCTATGCGCGTAACGTGAAGCGGAATCGCATATCTTCGCCGAACCACTGAATATAGTTGGTACCCCACCCGTTGTTGAAAAGGCTGAAGTGGAGGCCCCTCGACAGGTCCGGCTGGTCTTCAGAGAAGTGGATAGGCGATCTTTCTCCCAGCGCAATCACCGGCGCATCCATCGTTTCAATCGAAAAGCCGCCTTGCGCATCTTTGTAGCTCGCAGCTTTAGAGACGGCGTGCATATGCCGGTTACCGCCGCGGACGACATCGAACGGAGACACCTGCCTGTCCACTTTGTCTAACATCCATCCTCGGGCGTCTGGCGTGTTCGGCTGGAACGTCAGCCACAAAGCCTCCGGTAAACGGTTCGCCTTTTTCCCAAACCAAAAGAAGTTCACGTGCGCCAGCGAGTCGTTGTCGGGAAGAATCACCTCCAGATACATACGCTCGGGCCACGCGACGAGGCCGTTACGTTTGCTCGCCGGATCGTCAATCTGCAACTGTGCGACCACCCTGTGTCCCTGTTCGTCGTGCCCGGACCAGCAGTTCACCAGTTTCGGCAGCCATGTTCGGCTCTGTGCGCCGAAGTGTTCTATGTTCGGCTTCCCAAAATCCTTTGGCGCCCAATCCGCTTTGCTCGTCACGTAGGCTTCCAGGAAGTGATCGTAATCGTCTTTCGACAGTGTCTGGTAGACGAAGAGGCCGAGCGGATGCTGTAGCCCGGCCCAATTTCTTTGAGACGACTTGCTGCGGAAGGTTCGAATGGCGCCTGTCGCCGAATCCAGCCCGAACGACAGATGTCGCGTCTCAATCAAATCTTGCGGGTCGTGAGGCGTTAAACCCGTCAGTAGCAGGAGGAACCGGCTTCAGTTCGGCGAGCCTCTGAACGGCCTCGCTACGCAATGCGGCAGGAAGGCTTTCGATACCGTGCTCGATGTCGTCGCGCTTCTCAACCCAGCTCCTGGTCACAGTCTGGTAATTTGGCTGGTCGAGCATCTGCTGCGAGGTCGTGCGGGGTGTAGTGATCGAAATCGAGCCAGGTCTTGGTATCTGTACCCCACGTGTGTTCCACGGCCAAGGAATACCTGCGCAGAAGCGCCACATCACCATCACTGCCCGTTTTCCACTTCCCGCCGTCAATCCAGCTGCGTCGTAGCCGAAGTATCTCCCGGTACCAAGCTATTTTGACCGGATCGCTTGCAGCGCCATAGATCCACGTATCCCCGATCTCCTGGGTGACTGTGGGCAGGTGATCGCTAAACGGAGTTACGGCGTTTGCGATCTCCGTCAGGCTGGCTGCCCGGATCTTCGCATTCGGAAACTGCTGCCGCAAATCGGCATAAATTGCCTTGATCTCTGGAATGGAGTGCGGGCCGCTGTTGTCATTCCGCACTTGGATGGAGACGGCAAGATCCGACCCGGGCACTCGCACCAGACCCCCATAAGCGCGGTGGTGGTACATCATCACCAGCGAATTCCCGTCAGAATCTTTCCAGATAAACAGCGAGGGCACCTCAGGTGGCGTGCTTGCCGAATTGACGCCAATATCCAGAAAGGTGACGCCATTTTCGGCCAGGGGCCCGATCAGACCTCGACTATGGCCGGGCACGTCGGTCATCTTCGCTCCGCTAGTTGTGCTTCCAAAACGGCGGTCCAAAGCCTTTGACAGCCCGATCGCGCCCGCAATCAGCGAGCGGTCCATCAACTCGGTTTGCCAGTTGAAAGGAAGCGCATGCCAAGCAATATCGCCGTCCCGCACAGCTTGGTCCATGTGCCGGCGATCCGCACTGTTCGCCTGTTCCAGGTATTCGTACAGCAGCCAGGAGCCGGTAGTCCATACGTACCGATCTTCGCCGGAGTCGCGCATGGTCTTTGCGGTCTGAATAGCTCGAGGAAAGTACTTGTCAAAATACATCCGCATGACCGCGGCTTGTGTGTCGATGAATCCCAGATCGAAGTGGCACTTGAACATGACCAGAACATTTTTCACGCTCAATTCTGATGCGTGTTCTTGTGCCCGCGCCCAAGGCCGCGACAGCGCAGCGCCGCTTGCCAGAGCAGTGCTGATCAAATCACGCCGTTTCATTCGTAGTGAACCGCTGAGCGACGGTGCAGAATCGGCACTTTGCCTTATCCGCACATTGCCTATTTAGCGTCGGTAAACCGATTTTACGGCAACTCTTCAGCAATTTGCATGCTGTGGGCCGGCAGGGATGGAATGACAGTACCGCGAGTTGGAAATACTCGATCTGCGGCACCGCTCTCTGTCAGTAATCGAAGATCACGCATGCGGACACGGTAGCGCGGTATCGTCCCCTTACGTATGCATGATCGGCCTCGTCGGCGCGCCATTGAACTTCAGGACGGAGTGCCGTCGAACTGCTATCGGCCTCGCCTGACGGGCTCAGGATGGATCGACGCTTGCCGACCAGGCGCTGATCAATTCCGATAAATCGAATCTGTAGCGTCCGAAATCCGCGTCCCCGAAGACGCATTCGTTCGCTGCGAACTACGCTTAGAGCAAGTGGACCATCGCGGTTCGTTACGCTGTTTTAATTGGCGTTGGCTTCCTGTAGCCACGCTGGTTTCGCAATAACGGTGAATTGAAAGTCACGCGCCATTTCTACCATTGTCTTGAAATCCTCTAGCGTTTCGATCAGCGCAGTTGACCCTTCTCCCCGTGAGGTTTTGCTGATGATCCCCGGAATGAAAGCGACGATCGGCAGACAGTCCTTCAGTGTGCCCTTCGCTAGAGCGAAGTTGCCGGCCTCATCGTTATGGTGCACGGCATTGCCGCCAGGGTTTTGTATCGCACTGTTGAGCAAGGCCTTGATTGTCAGCACCCGGGCGCTTACGTCGCCGTATCGGTGGTGCTCTCGGAGGCCGTCACTCTGTAACCGCGTATCTACGCCGACCATTCGTGCGACCCCGCCGGCGAGTGTTTTGCTCTGCCCAACGCCGGGCTTCATACCACTGATAATGCTGCTAACCGTATGGCGGTTTGCCATCTGATCACCGTTCTTTGTCCCGGGCCAGATTGAGAAAAGATCGTAATCGGCGGTGACACAAGCTTTGAATCCGAGTTGCTTGCTGGTCTGCGGATTGCAAAGGCCCATAATGGCTTCGTAACCGCGAAAACGAACCGGTTGTATCGGTGCTTTCAACCCGTGTTCATTCGGAAGTTCTTGTTTGAACGTCACCTTGCCGGAAGTGTCGATGCACAGCCCGTGATGCGTGGGTAACGCTCCTTTCAACCAGGGCTGTCCGGCATTCCCGACAGGTATCAGCCGCCACGGCAGCACCGTATCTCCCTTGGTTGCCTTTGACGTTCCAACCAGGTGGCCATTACTGTCCATACTGGGACTGATGACGTTTTGTTTTGTCAGGTAATCGATTCGCGTCTTTGAAAGCACAATAGGCGCGACATCGCCCACCCAATCCGGATCGGTAACGTCGCCAAAGAACTTCTTGTTTATTTCTCCGGAGACGGCTTCGTGCGTCCATGTCCTGTTTCGCGCAACGTACACGTCGTCCTTGGTTAGACGTGGATCCATGCAGACGAAGCCGGCCATAGGTCCCCAAGTACACGACTTCGTATCGATGCGGAAGCCCTTCATTGCGTAGCCTTCCGCGATCAGACCGGCGGCCATTTTCCCTGGCTCGCGGAACAGGACAATGCAGTTCACTCGCTCCGCAACACCCTGCGCCGCCATTGCGTGCGGTAGATAAAAGCCGCTCTCGTCGCACGCTAAAACGATATTCTCAATCATGTTGACCTCCGGACGGCAATATTGCCATTCGCATGTAATCGGTGGAACTTAGAATACTAGCAAGCTTTCTTTTGAGAATGAACCGGCAGCCTGTGCGCGCCGCCTATTCTTGCGGCGGCTTTTATTCCACATCGCACAGGTCGCGATGCTGCTGAATTCGGTGACTATCCGCTTTGACTTTTTTTTTAGAGCTGGGATCGATAGCCGTGGAGCTACGGCACAATCAAACCGGAACGGCTGCTGATCGGAGTGGCCTTTCCGCCCGCTACGTCAATGAAAGCCTGCCGCACTTCTCCATAGGAAGGCTGGCCCACATAAAACTTGTAGGTGAAATGGGTTTGGGTTCGTTGCCCGTTGCTGTTTAAACCTGTCTCCTGGTACGCGTCGAGGGAAAATGCGCGAAGGCCTTGGGCTGCTTTCTTTGGATGCTCCCTGGCAAAGTCTCGTTGCTCCCGTCGCCGCTCTCGATCGTAATGCGCAGGAATATTCTGCCATTCGGATGCATCAAGCGACCTAGGTCATAGATTTTGTAAAAGCCCACTGGCTCAAGCGACGGAAGGATGAAGAGCGTCTTCTCGCCCACCTTAACAAACGCAGTGTTTATCGACGCCCCGTTCAGTTCACGGCACGTCTCGATGTGAGACAAGTGAAGCATCGGTCAGAAGCCGCGTTCGGTTCTTAGGCGGATGGAGTAAAGCGTTTTGCAATGGCCAATTCTTCCGTTTCCCCACTAACGTCATAATCTCCACATGAAGCCGCTGCTCACATTTGTCGCAATCGCCATTCTTTTTGCTAGTTGCTCGCTTACTCGCCAGCGCGACATCGCGACTGGCCAGCGTGGCATCGCTGATCGCCGGAGTGAATTCCAGAAGTTCCTGCCCATGACCGGCGATCCGGCCAAGGATGGCCTGAAGGAGGTTCGACCCTATTTCGCAACCGCGAACCGGGCGGCGATCTTGCGCGCGATCGAACGCGCCTGTCAGGGGCGCCGGGCTGGAAGCTCCATTTTTGATCCTGTGAAACAGGCAGGCTATTACGTGAACTGCAATCCCGAGAACCGGCAGCTCCTGAATGGCTTTGTTCCGTTAAATCCGTCCGTACGCCCCCACAGCCGCTGATAGAGCTCATTTCCAATTTCTACAGATCGTTGTTTTCCCGTAACTCAACGACTTATCCTGCATTTGCCCGCCTGACTCGGCGCTCCCGTGTGCTACCGTTCGCACAGAACCTGCGTTTTCTCGGGGCCTGTTTCGCGCCGCCGGTTTGGGTTCGTTTTTTCAAATCGTCCCGAGTCGTATCAAAAGCGACGCGAAAAACGAAATTGGCTTCGTTTTTTCAAGTCACTGGGAGGCGCCGAACGGCCTCGCGTTTGGGTTCGTTTTTTCAATTCGCCCTTGTCCCCTGCCCAAATCTGATCTACCGTAGGGAAAGAAAAGGCGAATGGAAAACTTAGCTCTCGACTTCGAACCCACCCCGACGGGCCAATCGGTCAACGCGTTGGAACTTACTTCGCCGGTTCAATCGCTCGCCGCGCATTTCGAGCAAACCATGCAGCAGGATGGTTCGCCGGTCCGCGCTGTGCGCCATCAGCCGCTTAAACCGCCGCGCTTTGCGGATTTTCCGCCCGCACTGAATCCGGTCCTCCGGTCCGGCCTCGCAGCCCGTGACATCGAGAGTCTCTACACTCATCAGGCGGAAGCTGTCGCGCATTGCACTCGCGGGCCGAAATGTTGTGGTGGTCACGCCCACTGCCAGCGGCAAAACCCTCTGCTATAACCTGCCCGTCGCGCAATCCATTCTGGCCGATCCCGCTGCTCGCGCTATCTTTCTCTTCCCCACCAAGGCTCTCGCCGAAGACCAACGTCTGGAGCTTCAGCGCCTGAACGACGCCATCGGCAATCCTTTCTCCTGTCACACCTACGACGGAGATACGCCGCAAGATGCCCGCCGCGCTATCCGCGACAAAGCCAACGTCATCCTCACCAATCCGGACATGCTCCACGCCGGGATTCTGCCGCACCACACCAAATGGGCGAAGCTGTTCGAAAACCTGCGCTATTTAGTTATCGACGAGCTGCACTATTATCGCGGCGTCTATGGCAGTCATCTTGCCAACGTTCTTCGCCGCCTGAAGCGCATCTGCGAGTTCTACGGCTCGCATCCCCAGTTCGTCTGCTGCTCCGCTACTATCGCCAATCCCAAGCAACTCGCCGAAGCCGTAACCGGTCAGCCTTTCGAAGTTGTGGCCGAGAGCGGTGCGCCCACAGGTGAAAGCTATTTCATCTTCTACAATCCGCCCGTTGTGAATCGGCAGCTTGGCATCCGCCGCAGTTACCTTCACGAGACTCGCCGCATCGCCCTTGAGTTCGTTCGGCAAAAACAGCAAACGCTCGTTTTTACCAATAATCGCCTCGCTACCGAAATCCTCACGACCTATTTAAAGGATGGCTGCTCGCAGCTCCCATTCTCGAACGAGGCGATCCGGGGCTATCGCGGCGGCTATCTGCCCAAAGAGCGCCGTCACATCGAGCAGGGCCTGCGCTCCGGAGCCATTCGCGCCGTAGTGGCTACCAACGCTCTCGAACTGGGCATGGATATCGGTTCGCTCGACACCGTGGTCATGGCCGGATATCCAGGTACCATCGCCTCAACCTGGCAGCGTGCCGGTCGGGCCGGTCGCCGGCAATCTTCTTCAATCGCCGTGCTCGTCGCCTCCAGCGCTCCCCTCGATCAGTACATCGTCGAACACCCTGACTATTTCTTCGGCAACTCGCCTGAGGAAGCGCACATCAACGCCGAGAACCTGGAGATCTTCTTGAGCCATCTGAAATGTGCCGCCTTCGAGCTCCCCATACGCGATGGCGAGACGTTCGGAACGCACGATCTCGCGAAACTCTGTAGCTTTCTCGCCGAAGATCTGCGCCTGCTGCACCACTCGGGCGGCATGTGGCACTGGGTCAGCGACAGCTACCCGGCGGACTCCGTCAGTCTTCGCGCGGTGTCCAGCGATAATTTCCTCGTTGTCGATATCACCGGCGATCACCGCATCATCGGCGAAGTCGATTTCCCTTCCGCCCTGAGCACCTTGCACGAGAAAGCGATCTATCTCCACGACGCTCGCCAGTATCAAGTTGAAAGATTAGATTTCGATGGGCGAAAGGCCTTCGTTCGGCGCGTGGACTCGGATTACTTTACCGACGCCATCGTCTATACCCAGGTCAGCGAGTTGACTTCTTTCGAAAGTGCTTCTGCCGCTCGCCATCCGCATGCGCAGGGCATTCTCGCCGAAGTGCGTGTGAAACGGCAGGTGGTCGGTTTCAAGAAGATCAAATTCTACACCTTGGAAAATGTCGGTGCCGGCAATCTATGCTTGCCTGAACAGGAGATGCACACCACCGCTTTCTGCCTGCACTTCTCTTCGGCATTTTTCGATGATCTGAAGGAATTCTCGACCGCCGATCTTCAGGACGCCATCCACGGATTAGGCAACGTTCTCCAAACCGTCGCTGCCGTGCTGCTCCTCAGCGATCCTCGCGATCTCGCGATTGCGGTCTTGGACGATTCCAGCCGGAAGGGAACGATCTTCGAACCCGACATCGTGCTCTACGACAACTATCCCGGCGGCATCGGCCAAAGCGATCCCTTATTCCGTCGCCGCACCGAACTGCTTCAAGCGGCCCTTGATCTGGCGATGAGTTGCGGATGCGAAGCCGGTTGCCCCAGTTGCGTCGGTCCGCTCAACGAGATCGGTCCGCGCGGAAAAGCAAGGCGCGATCCGAATCTTAGGAAAGCTGCTCGCTTCTGTCCTCTGATTTCCGTTTTCTGTCTTCTGATTTCTCCGCGTCTTCAGGGAAGACCGGATACCCTGTTGTCGGCGGATAGAGTGCCTTGAGCAATCCTAATCGCTTCCGCAAATAGCGGCTGGGAAGCTGCCTGGGTCCCGTCTCCACATCGATGTCGCAGCAGATGCCATGAAGATACAGCGTCAACGTATCAATGAATGATTGCCGGACATAATCGGAGAACAATGGGCTATCGCGCTTGATATTGGTTTGACGGCGTAATAGGGCCTGCTTCGCCTGCCAGCTTTCGTCGTCCACCTCGCCGTGAACACTCGCGGTGAGTTCTTCCCGGATCATCGATTTGTACTTGGAGGCCGCTTCAGTCGACCAGTTATCCGCCACCAGTGCGGCCAGGCGCCGGTAAAGCCGGTAATGATATTCCGCAACGTCTTGCTCGTTGAGCGCGAATACCAGAACAGTCTCGTTCTCGAAGCTCACCTGCGATGCCCAGGATTGGTGTCCATCCGCCGGACGTTCAGCCACGACGAAATCGCTAACTTTTTCTAAGACAGTTCGTTTGCGCTTCGCTCTCACTCGCCCGCGCTCATTCGACCGCTCGATATAAGGAACCAGCAAGATAGCGATGCGCGGCAACATAGTCGCGATCGCCGGAGGGAGAGCCGCGACCGGTTCCTCCAGGTATTCCTTCAACACTTCTTCTGTCATCGGGACCGAAGCGCAGAAGTAGCCGAAAGTGTTGCTGAGCGGAATCACTTCACCTCGAAACCGTTCGGCGAATTGACCCACGCTCACTCTGGAAAAACCGGATTGAGCCGGGTTGGCTGCACTCGGCTCTCGTTGGCTTGGCATCTAAGTTTTCGACCTCGATTCTAGCAGAGCGACTTTACCGCAACTCCAGGGCCAAACCGGCGTTCGCCCGCTCAGGTCGTCTTGGTTCGCGGCAGTGGGACCCCTTTCCCACTGCTACACTTGGGGCAATCGCAGTGCAGTTTCTCGTTTCCGCGGGCGAAGCGTCCGGCGACATGTATGCCGCGGGCATCGTTCGACACCTTCGAAAGACGTTCCCGTCCGCCGCATTCTACGGTTGTGCCGGTCCTCAGCTTCGGGACGCGGGCGTCCAGCCGATAATCGATTCCGCGAAACTCGCTGTCGTCGGCTTGGCCGAAGTTGTGCGCCACTTGCCCGGGATTTACCGCGAGTATCGAAAGCTCATCCGCTTCATTGAGTGCAACCGCCCCGATGCCGCGATCCTGTCCGACAGCCCGGATTTTCACCTGCGGCTCGCCCGTCATCTGAAGCGTCTCGGCGTGCCGGTCTTCTACGTAGTCGCTCCTCAGGTCTGGGCCTGGCGGCAGGGCCGGGTCACACTCCTACGCGATTTAGTAAAAAAACTCTTTTGTTTGTTTCCATTTGAAGAGAATTGGTTCCAGCGTCGTAATGTTGACGCCTTATATATAGGTCATCCGCTCGCCTCGATGGTTCGGATTCAAACCTCCCGTGAAGAATTTTTCGCTCGCCATGGCCTTCCCGAGGGAGCCCGCGTATTGGTTTTGCTCCCGGGTAGCCGTCCTGGCGAAGCGCGGCGGCACATGCCCGTTCTTCTGGAGGCCGTGGCCCGCCTCCAAAAGCGCTTCCCGCTTTCGGTGCTGCTGGCCATTCCGAAAGGATTTCGCACCGGTGAGGCGTTCGTCAATTTTCGGGAACCGATTCAGGCGCTATCCATCAAAGTAGTAGAAAACGAGACCTGGGATTGCATTGGTCATGCCGACCTTGCGCTGGCGGCCAGCGGCACGGTGACGATAGAAGCGGCGGTGCTCGGCACCCCCATGGTCACTTTCTATAAGGTCAATCCCCTAAGCTGGTGGGCCGGGCGTCATCTCGTAAAAGTGCCTTTTTTATCGATGGTCAATTTGGTCGCACAGCATCAGATCGTGCCGGAACTCATTCAGCATGATATGACCGCGGAGCGAATCGTCCAGGAGGCGGAACGGTTGCTGGATGACGACGAAAACGCCGCCCGTATGCGAACCAATCTGGCGTCCGTGCGTGCAGCCCTCACAGTTGCGGGTGATCCGTTGCAGCGAGCCGCGGATGTGATCGCCCAGGCGTGCGCCCTCCGCCAGACCTCTGCCGTAGCACAGATGGATGTCGTTCGAGAGACAATAGGTTAAAAGCAATGCGCAGTATCAAGTGGACTTTTCTTTTGCTCGCGCTTAGCGCCAGCGCTTGGGCGCAAGAGAAACGTTCAGCTATCGATGTCCAGAAATACACGATCGACGCCGATGTCAATCCTCGCACCCAATCGATCGTCGCCACCGCCAAAATTAATTTCACCGCTCTTGAAAACATCACCGATGCAACCTTTGAGTTGAACAACGCTCTCACGGTCACGAAAGCGGTTGATGCGCAGGGGACATCGCTCGAAACGTCTCGCACCGCGCAAAACTTCACTGTTAGAGTGTTGCTCCCGAAAGGCGTTCAGAAAAGTCAAACTGGCGAGATCGACCTCAGCTATAACGGCAAGTTCACAGGTAACGAAGATTCGCCGGTCTACGGCTTGAAATTCGCCGCCCTGCATCCCGATTACGGCTATTTGCTCTATCCCGCCCGCTGGTTTCCAGTGAACGGATACACCACGGACCGCTTTGCCGCCGACATACGAATCACCACGCCTGCTGATTATCGTGTCGTTGCCAGCGGCGATATGAAATCCGACCGTGCCGCGAACGGCTGTGTCGCTTATTCGTTTCACTACGAGAACGCCAGCTTCCCCGGCAGCATAGGGATTGTCAAGGGCGATCCGGTCCGGGTTAGTTCTCAAGGAATCACCAGTCAGGTTTTCTTCCGGGATCAGGCTTCTGCCGCCGCCCAGGCATACGGAGAAGAGACCGGCAAGATCATGACGTTCTTCACCGGGGAGTATGGTCTTGCTCCGCAAGCGACCCTGACCTTATTCGAAACCGAAGATGGCGCGGTAAACGGCTATTCCGCTCCCGGCATCATTTTCCTTTCACCGGGCTCGATCACGTCGCACGTTGATTGGCACGTCCTCGCGAACCAGCTATCCCGTCAATGGTGGGGCGTTCTGGTGTCCCCTTCCAACCGGAACCACCTGTGGCTGGAGAATGGGCCGGCTCGCTACTCCGAACTGCTTTATGAGGAACATACCGCCGGTCCCGCAGCCATGGAGAGCGACGTCAAGAATACCTATGTGGAGGCCCTTACGGTGACGGATCCTCCGGTTCTCCAGGCATCGCGCCTTGATGACTACTCGCCGGAGTACTGGGCTCTTACTTCCGCCAAAGGCGCCGCTGTTCTGAACATGCTGCGTAACGTTGTCGGCAACGATACGTTCACGAAAGGCCTTCACGCCTTCATGGATCAGTACAGTTGGAAGTCGGCGAACAGCGAAGAGTTCCGAAAGGTAATGGAACAAGTATCCAATCAGGATCTTCGATACTTCTTCATTCAGTGGCTCGAATCCAGCGGATCACCCGAATTCAAGCTCCAGTACACCGTATTCCGAACGCAACAGGGCTTCCGGGTTGTCGGCAAGATCACGCAAGATCTGGATACGTTCCGTATGCCGGTCGATCTGAAGATTGAAACCGAGGGCAATCCGGAGGAAAAGAAGATCGAAGTGACCGGTACCTCTTCGGAGTTCAGCGTGGATACCTTCGGTAAGCCTCGCAAATTGACGCTCGATCCCAATCACGTTCTGCTCCGGCTCGATCCCGCCATCCAGGTCGCAGTCGCCATTAAACGCGGTGAACAGTTCGTCGAAATCAACGATTATGCGAATGCTCTGAAGGAGTACCAGAAGGCGCTCGACGTGAATCGCAACAGCTCTCTGGCCCACTATCGCATTGGCGAACTGTTTTTCTTGCAGAACAACTTTCAATCCGCCGCCAATGAGTTTCGTTCGGCGATAAACGGCAACCTTGATCCCAAGTGGACGGAGGTTTGGTCTCACGTCAAATTAGGCATGATCTTCGATGTGACCGGCCAGCGCGATCGTGCTGTGAACGAGTACAAACAGGCGATTCGCACCCACGACAATACCGGTGGAGCTCAGGAAGAGGCCGCTCGCTATTCCACGAAAGCTTACGAGCAGAAGAACTCCGAAACGTAAGCTGGTACTGTTGGACCGCGCCCCCCCTCGGAAGGCACGAAGCCAATCTTAGTGTTTTGTGCATCAAATTAAGTGAAGAGGGGCCTGCTAAACCGCACTACACTTTCGAGGTATAAAACGGTACAGCCGATTTGGGTGTTAACCTGTAAATGCTTCGGGGAAAGAGGGATTTTGGACGACAGACTAAAGGATTTGATGCAGGAATTGGGAAATGCCATCAACGAGTCCCTCTCTGATTCGGACCGGATCGCGGGCGCAATCGGCGAAATCAAGCGTGCGGGCTATGATGTCTTTCTGGTCCTCGAAGCAACTATAGGGTTTAACAAGCGGGAAGACGGAGAAGATTCCGATTTCAATGTGCCGGAGAAGGAATCGGACCGCAACATAAAATACGAGTCCGCTGGAAAAATCCGTCTGACCTCCCAAGATCAGAAATTTCTTAGGGCTCTTAAGATTTCTCTGGAAGAAGATCAGAAGTAGTAGTACTTTTCAGTTCCTCGTACACCCGATGGGTATCCTGGACCGCCCGCTCCCAGGAGAACAACTTCGCTCGAGCGCGGCCCCGCTCTCCTAAACTTTTCCGCAGTTCAGGATTCTCCGCCAGCCCGGCGAGCCCTTCAAAAATCGCGTCGGAATTTTGAGGGTCAACCAGGATTGCGGCGTCTCCGGCAATTTCCACCAGGGCGGACGAATCCGAAGTCACAACAGGAATCTCGTAGGCCATTGCTTCCAGGACGGGTATACCAAAACCTTCAGCTAGAGACGGAAAAGCAAATACCGACGCCCGCGCGTACAACCGGTCGAGATCCGCGCGCGACACATACCCTTCCACGGCAATCCGATCGTTCGACGGGCTGCGCTGGATTCGCTGGAGGATCTCATCCGCTCCGAATCCGTTCGGTGCGCCCGCCAGAACCAGACGCCACTCGCGGGGCAAGCGCTCGAAGGCTTCTACTAGACGGACCAGATTTTTCCGAATCTGCAATGCGCCGACGAAGAGAATCATATTCTCGCGCTCTTGCGTGACTATCTCCGGCAGGCGAACGCCGTGAGGCACCACGCGGATCCGGGTGCGCGGAAAACCAAGCAGTTCCGCGATCTGGTCAGCCGTGAATTGTGAAACCGCGATGATGATGTCCGAATTTAAAGCAGCGGTTCTCGCTTGCTGCGTAAACCGTTTGCGAAAACTCGCGGAAGAGTATTCGCCGGTCACTACGAAGAGATCGTGAAACGTACAGACCACGGCTCTTGCAGGCCGGTGATCCACGCGTTGGTTCAGCGCATGGAAGATGTTCGCGCGAAATGTCGGAAGAGGCGGCGCCAATAAACGTCTGTGTACGTTTCGAAGGCTGCTTGGTGCTGCTGCGCCGAACTGCTTCGGGCGATAACAATGGAGAAAATCGTCCTCGGGATATGCCGAGGCTAAGCCGTTCAGAATCTCGCTCGAATAAACCGCGATGCCCGAAGGATAACGATCTACGCTGTAGCTGGCGTCAAGCGCGATTCGCACGCTCCCAATTTACAGCCCGTATTCCTTGAGCTTGCGGTAGAGCGTCGTTCTTCCGATTCCGAGCAACTCGGCTGCGAAGGTGCGATCTCCCTTTGTGTGCCCGATCGCGTTCATAATCGCTCGACGCTCCACCTCGGCCAGAGGAAGTACCGGCTCGACCGGTTCCAGTCCAGGACTAGGCGATATCCCTCCGGAGTCTTTCGCCTGAAAATGGCCTTGCGCTTTCTGATTCCCGATCACCGATAGCAGATCGCCTGGCGACAGCCACGGACCCGAGTTCATCGCTACCATCTGTTGAACAGCGTGTTCGAGCTGGCGCACATTGCCCGGCCACTCATATCCCTGAAGAGAGCGCATGGCGTCTTCGGAGAGCCTGTGCCCGTTTCCATACCGTTCCAGAAAACGTGTGACCAGCAGCGGAATATCCTCGCTGCGCTCACGCAAGGGAGGTAGCCGCAGCCGCATCACATTCAGGCGATAGAAGAGATCCTGGCGAAAGCGCTTTGCTTCCACTTCCGCGGCAAGGTCCCGATTGGTTGCCGCGATCACGCGGAAATCGGAGCTTCGATTCCCGATTGCGCCCACCGCGCGGAACTGTTTTTCCTGGAGAACCCGCAGCAGCTTCATTTGTAATTCCAGCGGAAGCTCGCCGATCTCGTCAAGGAACGCCGTCCCTCCGTTCGCCGCGTCCAGTAAACCTAACTTTTGTACATGCGCCCCGGTGAATGCGCCTTTGGCGTATCCGAACAGCTCGCTTTCCATCAGCGGGCCGACTAAGGATGAGCAGTCGACGATTACAAACGGCCCTCTCGCCTCCATCTGATGGATTGCGCGGGCCACTACTTCTTTTCCGGTACCGGTTTCGCCAAGAATCAAGACGGGAAAGCGCGACTTACCCATCCGGGTAACCGACCGGTGAACTTGCTTCATGGCCGATGAGTTGCCGATCAGCGTCGAGAGTGGGGATAGGTCTAGAGCCGGCTGCGGTGTCACGGGAACCGTTTCGGAGAGCGGAATCTCCTCGTTATCTAGTGGAAGTCCGCGGAAAGACTCTCGCCTTACTGCGGTTTATTGAGGCGAAGCGGACCCTGCCGATGGAGTGGAATCCGTATCGGCCTGGTCGAGTCGCACCACGAAAACGTTTTTGTCCTCGGTCGCCAGTACGGTTGCCAGTTGTTGGGCCGCTTGAATCGAAGATTCTTTCCCCACGAGAACCCGCCAGACGGGAGTCGGACACTGCTTGACCGCGAGTTGGGCGGTACCGAAGCGTTCCGCGTAGTGCTCCCGCAAGCGCTCGGCGTTCTCGCGAACAGAAAAGGCTCCCACCTGTACTCCGTAGAAATCGTTGGCCGGAATGTCGGCAGGCGCGGAGATCACCTGTATTCGGACGCGGCCAATACCCGGTCCCAAAAGACCGATCTGCCGCGCGGCGGCTTTCGAAAGATCTAGGATTCTGCCATCCACAAACGGGCCGCGATCAATAATTCTCACGTTTACCGATTTTCCATTCGCCAGGTTTGTGACTTGAAGCCACGTATTGAACGGCATCAAACGATGAGCGGCGACCAAGGTCTCCATGTCGTAGATCTCGCCGTCCGCTGCCGCGCGCCCGTGATACGGAATGCCGTACCAGCTAGCAATGCCTTCTTCCGTATACCCGACCGGCACAGCCATCGGTGCGGGTTTGTGCTTTGCGGATGCGGACTGAGGCTGAGGAGAAGAAGGAATTTGTGCCGCCATGTGGTGCTTCCTCCCACAGGCGATGCAGAAAATCGCGAGCGCACCCAGCGCGGTGATCGCGATCGCGCGGGAGGAGCTACCGCCCTTGGCGATGGAAGGAGAAGGTTTCCATTTAGTTCCCTTCATGATCGCCGCTCCACGTCCATCTTTTTCTCCAGTTGAAAAAACGATAGCAACTCTCGCTCAAAAGACGCAAATGAGCCGCTCTGGGAGTAAAACAAATTTTTACTTTCGCGTGTCGGGCCGGTTGGAACCCGATCCGCAATTCCTTCCGGAGGGGCGGCCATCATTTTTCTCTTGACTTATGTTGAGAACAACCTTATATATGAATCACACTGCGATCTGTATAAGATTGCAAATTTACGTTAGGGAGAATCAATCGATGAAGAACGCAACTAAGAAGGCTGGCGGAGCGAAGAAGACCGCGAAGAAAACCGCCACCAAGAAAAAAGGCAAGTAAATCAGGCCCCGCAGTAGCGGGATCTAAAAACTTCAAAACTTCGCCCCCGAGTTTCGGGGGCGTTTTTATTGGGGGGTCGATTCTGAGACTAAACCGAAAGCGGAAATGGAAAAGGGCGGCGGCCGGAACCGCTGCCGTTTGTTCCGCGCATCCTACGCTCCTGTCAGGGAAGGGTATACCGGAGATCGATGTAAACCATATTCGTGTGAGCCTGCTTCGGCGATCCGATTGGAACGTACCAGGGATCGCGCCAGAGATACGAATATTGATTGATCAGGGCCAAGGCACCGTAGTTTGAATTTTTCCAAAGAGTCTGGATCCAGCCCAGCGTGACTTCCTGGACATCCTTATTGAAGAGCGTGGAACTCGGATATCCGTAGCCGGTGAAGACCGGCTTTTTGAGTGTGCTGCCCGTCGCCGTGGGATCGAACGTCACGTCGCGGTCCACGTAGGCCGCACCGTAGTAGGCGGTGAGCAGTGAATTTTTCGCCACCTGCGCTTCAAAGCCGTCCACCGTCGAGTAGCTATGCACCAGCGAGATGCTGCCGTCGGGCCGAACGATCAGATCGGGTGCCATGCCGAAAATGTAGCGGCCGCCGCCCTCGCTCGCGTAGGCATTCTCAACCAGGCGGAAACCTTTAAAGAGTGCGAGGTTCATATTCACCTCTCCGCCATAACCGACCGCAGTGTGCGCTCCGGCAGCGGCCGGAGCAGTCGTGACCGTTACGTAATCCTTAAAGCCGCTGACCAGACCCGCCGCCTCGACGTGCAATGTGCGATCACCCGGGTGCGCATCGTAAGCGCCTTTCAACACGATATCCGGAAAAAAGTTGGGGACGCCCGCGACGCTGCCGCCGGATTGGAACTGGCTGCCCAAAGACGAACTGAGATTAGCCGGCAATGTGACGGTACTCGCTCCCGAGCCTCCGCCGATGTACTGTTGCGGATTTTCAAGCGACAGACCGAATGCGAAGTTGTCGCTCGGATGCAGAATGAACCGGAACTGAGGCTGGCGTGTCCAGATCAGGCCCACTTGGTAGTTCGTATCCATGTTCTGCGTGTAAAAGATATCGCTAGGCACCGGCGATAATCCGTTTCGGTTCGGAGTCAGCAAACTCCAGTCCTGTCCTCCCAGGACTTCAACACCGTTCTTCTCGACATCGACGAAATAATTTCGAAGGCGCAGCCCGGCGGAATTGCCCGTAACCTGGAAACTGTTCGCGTCGTTGTTAAACAGGAAGTCAGTCTCCAGGTAGCCGAGCACCTTGGCCCCCATGAAAGTCGAATCCACCCGGAATCCAACACGCGAGTTCTGCGCCGAAAAATTCATTTCCGATAAATGGTCGGCAGCTGACGTGTTGTAGGGAATTCCCGCGAAGTTCGTTCCGATTCCACTCCCCACGTTCGTTGAGCGAGCGAAGAACGTCATGTCGAGAAAGCCGAGCGGAGTCAGCGTCGTGTCTCCTAAGCTGATCGAAAGCGGCGACGGCCTGGTTTCGATCGTCTTCTGCCGGGGAATGGGCGCAATCTGTGGATGCGCCACGTTGATCACCGGAACCAATTGCGCAGAATCGGGATTCGAACTCCTGGCCGCTGCTGCCGTTCCATTTGCTGTCGAGGAATTTCGCAGTTCCTTATCCAGGATCGCCTTCTGCTCTTCGACGGCCTGTTGCAGATGCTTAATTTGATCCTCCTGCTGCGCGATCTTCTCGCGGAGTTGCTGGAGATCCTGAGAACGCAAAGTGGCGCTTGCCGCCAGGCACAGCACACTCAGGATTAACTTTCTGGTCATAATCTCCTTATATTTCTTGGGGTTTAGGTTATCGAAGTCGTTCGGATACACCACTGGCCGGTTGAAGCTCCGACCTCCTGAAATCGCAACCAAGTTAGCGGAGAACTGTTACAGCGGGATTACGGAAAAGTGACGGGTCGAAGACCGGTACGGACAGGCATCGGAGCATAGCCGCCCGAATTAAGATCAGGTTCATCAGCGAGCGGCGCTGTACGGCATAGGTTGACACCTTACCCCTTCCGCGAGCATACTCAGGTTAGCTGTTGACCCGAGTCCGATCCCAGTTTTGAACCTGTGGAGGGCACGTCGATTATGTTCTGGTGGCACAAACGATCACAGCGCGACTTCTCCTCGGAATTGCAGTCTCATCTTGCCCTCGAAATTGACCGCCTGCGCGCTGAAGGCCTCACTGAAGCGGAAGCGTATGCGCATGCGCGTAGGGCGCTCGGCAACGTAACCCGATCCGAGGAGCGTTTCTATGAATCGAATCGCGTGCTTTGGTTTGATCACTTGAGGCAGGATCTCAGCTACGCCTTCCGCCAGTTGGCGAGGAATAAGGCTTTCACCCTCGTTGCAATCGCCACGCTCGCCCTTGGTATTGGAGCGAATACCGCAATTTTCACTCTCGTTCACGCGGTAATGTTCAACACTCTGCCCGTGAATCGGCCGCACGAACTCTACCGGCTTGGGCGTGGCGACAACTGCTGCGAGATGACCAGTTTCCAAAACGGCCAGGATTTCGCTTTGTTCTCCAACGATCTCTACAAGACGTTGCGCGATGGTACGCCGGAAATAAAAAACATGGCCGCGTTTCAGCCCGCACCCGAACCTCTCAGCGTTCGCCGCGCTGGAGCTTCTGAGCTTGCTCAATCCTCTATCGTTGAGTACGTTTCGAGCAACTACTTCGATTTGTTCGGGATACACACCGCTGCGGGTAACTTTTTCAATAGGAGTAGTGATCTTCGGGGCACTCCCCCTGTTGCTGTTCTCAGCTATCGTTTTTGGCAGACCCGCTATAATCGCGATCCTCAGATAGTCGGGTCCAGTTTTCTGATCCAAGGCAAGCCGTTCACCGTGGTCGGCATCGCGCCGCCCGGATTCTACGGAGAGACGCTTCGCAAAGATCCGCCCGATTTCTGGTTGCCTCTCGAGATGGATAACCGCTCTGAGAATCCTGAGATGCTGTGGCTTTATGTCATCGGCAGAATTTCTCCCGGTGCCCATCTCCGCCAACTCGAATCGAAGATCAATATTGAAGCCAAGCGTTGGTATTACTCCGAAGCGGGTTCCAAAGCAAGCCCCGAGGACCGAAGAGCAATCGAAGAACAGTTCATTCCACTTACGCCTGCCAGCGGGGGTGTGGGTCTCATGAGCATCGCTTATCGCGCCGGGCTGCTTCTGCTGATGAGCGTGTCATCACTGGTCCTTTTGATTGCGTGCGCGAACGTCGCTAACTTGTTGGTTGCGCGTGGAGCAGCGCTTCGCACACAGATCTCATTGAGACTGGCCCTCGGAGCCTCGCAAAGCCGCATCAGGCGGCAGACGTTGACCGACAGCGTGCTCCTTTCCTTGCTCGGTGGGGCGGCGGGACTGGCGGTGGCGTTCATGACCACGCGTCTCATCTTGCTGCTTGCCTTTCGTGGAGCTCGCTACGTCCCCATCAGTGCTACTCCGTCGCTCCCGGTTCTCGCGTTTACCTTCGCCGTTTCCCTAATCACCGGTATTGTGTTTGGGATTGTGCCGGCCTGGATGCAATCACATTCAGATCCGGCGGATGCGCTGCGCGGCGCTAGTCGAAGTACACCGGCTGCGACGACGCCCGCGCAAAAACTTCTCGTCATCATGCAGGCCGCGCTGTCGCTGGTTCTGTTGGCCGGCGCTGGCCTGCTAACGCAGAGCTTGCGTAATCTTGAGCACCAGCATTTCGGTTTTCAGACCGAAAATCGCGTCATCGTCAAGGTCAATCCCACATTCGCCGGCTACACGCCCGAACGGCTGGCTGGCACGTATCGCCGCTTGCAGGAGCAACTCTCCCGAATCGCTGGTGTTCTTAGCGCCAGCCTGTCGGCCTATGCACCGATGAGCGGGAATAACTGGAATGATCGTATCTATATTGAAGGAGCCGGAGCGGCGCCGCAACCGGGAGCCGTGTCCTGGGACAAAATCAGCTCCCGTTATTTCGAGACCATTGGCACGCGCCTGCTGCAGGGCCGTTCAATTAACGATCACGATCAGCTCTCCTCGCGACCCGTTGCCGTTGTGAATCGAACGTTAGCTGATCGTTATTTCAAGCATCGGAATCCGATCGGCAGACGTTTTGGCATCGGAGGACCTGAGCATGCCGCCGATTACGAGATCGTCGGCATCGTGGAAGATGCGAAGTATTTCAGCACGTATGAACCTGCCTATCCGACTTTTTTCCTTCCGCTTCTTCAGATCGATAAGAAGCCCGACGGATCGCTTGCGGGCGATAACTACATCAATGACATCGAATTGCACGTTAGCGGGAACGCGAAGAATCTAGAGCCGCTGGTGCGCCGAACCATTGATGAGGTCGATTCGAAGATCGCTGTGCTCGATGTACTCAGTTACGGAGAACAACTAAGCTTGCAATTCAATCAGGAAAGGTTGATCGCAATTCTGACGGAACTCTTCGGACTGCTTGCGCTCCTGCTCGCTTCGGTCGGACTATATAGCCTCGTTGCCCTTGCTGTGGCGCGGCGGACTGCCGAGATTGGCGTCCGGATTGCCCTTGGCGCTAGCCGAGGCGCTGTCGTGGTCATGATTCTACGGGGAGCCATCGTTCAAGTTTCGCTTGGCTTGGCAATCGGGCTCCCCTTAGCTCTGGCCGGCGCAAGATTAATCCAGCACCAGCTATTTGGTCTCTCAGCTTATGATCCAGCAACGCTGATAGGCGCGGCTCTCTTGCTCGGGGCATGCGCTCTTATGGCCGCATTTCTGCCGGCCCGCCGTTCCGCCAGCATAGATCCGATGCTGGCGTTAAGAGTCGAATGACTCTACAACACCACGTCCGGCCGTTGCCGTATCTCCAGACATCCCTTCCCCGTCGGCAGCACCTTCCCTGGATTTAACGCGCACTCTGGGTCGAACAGCGCTTTGAATTGCTTGATCGTGTCCAGCGTCTCTTCGGGGAACAGGTGCGCCATCAGCTCCATTTTTTCCATACCAACCCCGTGTTCGCCCGTGATTGACCCGCCCACCGATATGCAGAAATCCAGAATCTCTTCGCCGGCTTTCTGCGCCCGCTCCAGGTCCCCGGGTTTGCGCGGGTCGAACGGCAGAATGGGATGCATGTTGCCATCGCCTGCATGAAAAACGTTGCAGATCGCGATGTTGTACTTCTTTCCGATCTCCTCAATGGCGCGTAGCGTAGCCGCTATTTTCGTCCGCGGCACCACGCCATCCTGCACGTAGTAGGTCGGGCTCACGCGCCCAATCGCCCCGAATGCATTCTTCCTGCCCTTCCAGAGCAGTTCGCGTTCCTCTGCCGACTTCGCCGTTCGTACTTCTCGCGCGCCACACGCCTGGCACACAGCCGTAATCAGCGGAACCGCCTCTTCTACGCTCTCCGTCAATCCCTCTACTTCGATCAGCAGCACAGCCGCTGCATCAAGTGGATAACCAGCGTGTGTCGCCTCCTCCACCATGCGGAGCATCGGACCGTCCAGCATCTCGAGTGCGACCGGAATAATTCCTTTCGCGGTCAGTGCGCCCACCGTGTTGCCCGCTTGCTCGGTCGAGTCGTAAATCGCCAGCATCGTTTTCACGGCTTCCGGCTGGCGCATCAAGCGCACGCCGATTTTCGTCACTAGCGCCATCGTCCCCTCCGATCCCGTCAACAAGCCGGCCAGATCGTATCCGGGCACATCCAACTCCTTCCCGCCTGCCTGAATGACGGTTCCGTCCGGCAGCACTGCCTCCAGACTCACCACGTGATTGGTAGTCACGCCGTAGGCTAGCGTGTGTGGGCCGCCCGCGTTCTCCGCCACATTTCCGCCAATCGTGCAAGCGCGCTGGCTGGACGGGTCCGGCGCATAGAAATATCCGAACGGCTGCACGGCCAGTGAGATATCCAGGTTCACCACTCCCGGTTCCACCAGCGCACGCTCATTCTCGATATCTATCTCCAGAATTCGGTTCATCCGCGCGAAGGAGATCATCATGCCGCCAGCCCGCGCGATCGCTCCACCGCTTAAGCCCGTGCCCGCGCCTCGTCCGACAATCGGCAGCCTGTACTGCCGCGCCAGTTTCACCAGCGCGACTACATCCTCTGTGCTGCGCGGAAACACGACCACGTCCGGCATGGACTTATCCACTCCGCCGTCGTATTCGTACAGCTTGCGATCGCCCGCCTGCGACAGCACGCCATTCTTACCCAAACGGGACTCCATCGCCGCCAGTGCTGCCGGATCGATCGCCATGTCGCGGTTATCGCTTACAGAAGACTCTGAACGTAGTGCGTCATGTCGTCGCTGAGCCAATCCTCAGCATTGGGGAATTTACGCATAATCCGTCCATCTTTGATGATGTACGTCTCCGGAAATTGGAACGTCCCGAAGGCGTTGCTGATATCCGCGTTTGGGTCGCGCGCCGTCTGGAAGGCGAGGTGAATCCTGTCCAGAAATGCGCGGTACTTCTGCTGATTCTTATCGATACTGACTGCCACCACTACTACTCCCGCTCCGGCGAATTTCTTCTGAAATTCATTGAGCGAAGGGATCTCCTCGATGCACGTCGGACACCACGTTGCCCAGAAGTTCAAGACCAGCACCTTGCCGCCGAAAGCGCTGGGCGTCACGCGCTGACCCTGGTCCGTTGTGATCGCGAACGAGGGTGCCTGCCCGCCTTCTTTCGCCGACGTGTCTCGTAGGCTGAAAAAAATCACTCCGATAAAAACTGCCGTCAGGGTGGCCAAAGCCGCGCGTAAGAGATTGTTCGTGCTCACTTTTGTACTACTGGAATGCCCTCGGCCCGGTTTCCTTTACTGGGCCGTGGCGCTCGCCTCTTGAAGATTGGGACAATTTCAGTATCCAATGGATGCCGTCGGGCATCCTACCTATGTAGATGTTCCTAACCCGTAAAGCTGAATTTTCGGCTTCTCATTTCTGTCGCCTGGAATCGTTGAGCGAAGCGGAAAATCGCGAACTGTTCGGTGAGGAAGCCAATCCCAACGGCCATGGACATAACTACATCGTTGAAGTAACCGTCGAAGGTGACGCCGATCCCGTCACCGGCATGGTCGTCGATCTGAAGCAAATGAAAGAAGTTCTCGAGCGCGAAATCGTCCAGCCGATGGATCATCGTTTCCTCAACTTCGAAGTTCCGCCATTTCAGGAGATCATTCCCACTACCGCCAATGTCGCGCGCGAGATCTGGCGGCGGCTTCAGCCGTCTCTCAGCATTTCCGGCAGCACGCTCTCACGTGTTCGCCTTTATGAAACCGCTGATCTCTATGTTGAAGTGTCGGGACTCGACCTGTCACCCGAGGGCGCCGTATGACCACCCTCACTCGCCGCTACCGGTTTTCCGCCTCCCACCGCCTGCATTCGCCCGCGCTCAGCGAGTCGGAAAACCATCGCGTTTATGGCAAGTGCAACAACCCGTTTGGTCACGGCCACGACTACACTTTCGAAATCACCGTAGCCGGCTCGCTGTCGCCCGAAACCGGCCTGATCGTTCCCGTTCCCGCGCTCGATACTTTCATCGAATGCAATGTTCTGCGGCTGTTCGCTTGTCGCAATCTCAATCTCGATGTACCGCAATTTGCGCATCTGGTCCCGACTACCGAAAATCTGGCGCTCGTAATCGCTGACTTGGTCGAGCGGCACTGGCCCGCCTCGTTCGCCGATGCCGGCGCTTTTCCCTTCGGCGTTAGAATCGACGAAACCGATCGGAACCGCTTCGAAGTTTTTCTGTCTGCGGCAGCGAGCCGGCCCGTATCAAATCGCCATACCGAAAGAGTCCCTGTTCATGTCTAAAGCCAAAGTATCTGCATTCAAACCCGGCGGCGCGGCTAAGAAAAAAGGCTCTCTGATAGAGCTGAAGCCCAAAGAATCGGCCGTCTCCATTGCCGCTCACATGAAGGAAGTGCTCCGTGCGCTCGGCGAAGATACCGAACGCGACGGCTTGGCCCGCACTCCCGAACGGATCGAACGGGCCCTGCGATATCTCACCAGCGGTTATTCCACCAGCTTGAACGAAATCGTAAATGGCGCTTTATTTGACGTCAACTATGACGAAGTCGTGATCGTCCGCGATATCGAGTTCTTCAGTATGTGTGAACACCACCTGCTGCCGTTCTTTGGCAAAATGCACGTGGCTTACCTGCCGGACAGCAAGGTCATCGGTTTGAGCAAAATTCCCCGAATTGTGGACGTCTTTGCCCGCCGTTTGCAAATCCAGGAGCGCCTCACGCAACAGGTCGCCGAAACCATCCAGCATCTGATCCAGCCGCGAGGTGTCGGCGTCATCTGCGAAGCCCGCCATTTCTGCATGATGATGCGCGGGGTGGAGAAGCAGCATTCGGGCGCAATCACCAGCGCCATGCTGGGTGCCTTCCGCGATAATAAAGAGACCCGCAATGAATTGCTTTCTCTCATTGGTCAGCGCTCTCAAGTTATCTAAAAAGGCTATCCGACAACGCCTTCGGAACTCTTTGTGTGCGTGTTAGCATCGGGTCATGAGTGACCAGTCCCGCCTCTTTGAGGCAGGCCCGGATCCCTTCGGGCGCATGTGGAAAGTGCAATTCCGCTGGCTCCAGACCGGCATCTCTATCCGTCACGCTGACACTGTCGACGTTAAGTTCTTTGTCACTCCCGATGGTGAAGCAGAGCCTGAAGAGAAGGTGATCGCCCTTCCTCACCCCGCGCTGCTCCAACTCACCTCGCGGCGCGGTCGTAAGCTATCCGATCCCTATTGTCTTCGTTTGGCCGCCGCGCACCTGCGCCGCATGATCGAGACCTCGGAAGATATTGAGAAGACGCTGGTCACGCTAAGTCCCGAGGAACTGGACGCTTACGACCGGCAATTGAACGGTGTAACAGTTCCCCCGCATGTATGATCCATTCGGGCATATGACGACGCCGCTTCGTGCTAGTCTGGCGTTGCCGGGCGATCTACTTGAAGGATATGGCTTGTATGCTGCCGGTCGTCCAAGCCGTTAGCTTCTAATTCGAGAAAAGGAAATATCTATGGTCAGTTGTCCGAAATGTGACGCTTCTATCGACGTCGAAGAAGAAGAATTGGACGAGGGCGATGTGTTGTCCTGCGATGAGTGCGGCGCGTCCCTGACTGTCTCTAGCGTCAATCCTGTCGAACTCGAAACGGAAGACACCAAGGACAAAGACGACGATTTCGATTTCGACGAGGATGAGGACGAAGACGAAGACGAGGATGAAGACGAGGAAGAAGAGGAAGAGGACTGGCACTAGAAGCCTGGCGGCCTTCCGCGGCTTCCCTCATACCGTCCTGCGGATTGCGCTTTTTGCCGCATTCGCGGCCGCGCTCGTTTACCCTGCTGTCGCTCAGGTTCAACCGCCGGTAGTTGCCGAAGGTTCAACCGCCACGCGCTCCATTGAAGGCACGGTCCTCTCGGAATCCGGTGCGCCCGCGCCAGGTGCTTCGGTCCTGCTCAAGGACAGCAAAACCCTCCAAATTCGCTCCTACATTGCCAATAAACAGGGCGAATACCACTTCTATGGCTTGAGCAGCGACATCGATTACCAATTGCGCGCCGAGGCAAACGGCATGACGAGCAAGACGAAGATGATCAGTGTTTTCGACAGCCATAAGGTCATTCACCTCGATCTCAAGCTCAAAAAGAAGCTCAAAGCGTAGCCGCCTAGCTCATGACTTCGCGCGATATCGTCAGCCGAATCAGAACCCTCGCGGTCGTTCCCATCGTCCGCACGCCCGATTTTGAGAGTGCTGTTGCTGCGGCCGGGGCCATTCTCGAAGGCGGCATCGATTGCATCGAAATCACCATGACAGTGAACGGTGCAATCAGAGCCATCGAGGCAGTGGCTGACCGCTACGGCGACCGTGTTCTCCTCGGGGCCGGTACTGTGCTCGATCCGGAAACCGCTCGTGCCTGCATGCTCGCCGGCGCTCAATTCTTCGTCACGCCCAGCCTGAACCTCAAAACCATTCAGATGGCGAAGCGCTATAGCAAGCCCATTTTCCCCGGTGCCCTCACTCCCACGGAGGTGCTCACCGCTTGGGAAGCGGGAGCCGATGGAATCAAAGTCTTCCCCGCCAGCGCGCTCGGCGGGGCTAAATACATCAAGGCTCTCAAGGGACCGTTCCCTCACATCGATCTGATCCCCACCGGCGGAGTCAATCTCGACACCATCGCCGATTTCCTCAAAGCCGGTTCAGCCGCCGTCGGTGTGGGTAGCGAGCTGGTCGATAACAAATGTATCGCGCAGCGCGAATATCACGTGATCACCGAACGCGCGCGCCAGTTTCTCGCGGCGGCAGCCTCGGCCCGAGGTTCAGGTTAATGAGTCAGGCTAGTATCGCGGAACCGTTGGATCGATTTCGCGGCTCCATCTGTCAATCCCGCCTGCCACGCTGAAGCAATTCTCTACGCCGTGCTCGCGCAGCCAGTGCACCACTTGCAGGCTGCGTACCCCGTGATGACACATCACCAGCACTTCGCATTCATCGGCTAGGCCTTCGATCTCCTGCAGTTGGGCCGGCACAGCTTGCATCGGGATCAGCCGCGAACCCTCCACCTTCGCCGCCGCGTACTCCTCCGGTTCGCGAACGTCGACGAGTACCGCGCCCTTTGCCATCTGGGATTGCGCTTCCCGGGGATCTACTTCCAGTGTGTCGGCCATGCAAATCCAACTTACACCGGCCGCTTCCGCAAGCTGCTCAGTATCTCCGATGCAGGTACGTTCGGCCGTGGCCCAACCGGAAACAAGCCCTTGTGCACGAAAGCCCGAAAAACAGGACAATCAATACCGCAATCAAACACCCGATACCAATGTTCCTCCCCGTGCTGCCGCTTCCCATCGGGATGGGTGTCTGGTATGGCCCTTGAGGCTGATACGGGGGAGGACTTTGGTACTGGGACTGGCCTTGGTACTGATTGGGTCCCGGATTCGGTCCGCCGCTGAACGAAGTACCGCAATTCGGGCAAAATTTCGCCCCATCTGGACTCGCCGTTCCACAGTTCGGGCAATGCATGGTTATGCTTACTCTAACGGATTCCGGTCATCGGGAGTTCGCGGCTTAATCCCCGGCGGGGCATTTTTATTTTTTCGGAAAACCGCTCTACACATGCCATACTAGGGACTCAGAAAGCCCACCTACATGGCGCAGCTTAGCGAGGCAATCGCCCGCTATCATAAGCTCCTTGCGAGCGGATACCATGACCTGAGCTGGGCCGAAGCTCTGCAGGAACAAATGCGCCGCCGCAATCTGACTGATTCCGGCCGCCTGCTTTCCCCCGTTCTCCGTCCTCACTTCATCACGCGCCGCCAGCTCGAAAACCTTACGCAGGTCGCTGAGCGCCTATCCGCCATCCTCGACCGCGTCGGAGCGTTCGCGCTCGAATCCCCATCGCTGCTCCAGCGTCTCCAGATGCTCCCGGCTGAAAAAATGCTCGCCGCCCTGCCGTCTGGCTGCTCCCGTTTCGCCGTGACTTCGCGCCTGGAGGCTCACCTTCACAACGGGTCTCTCGCCATGCAGGCCATCGATGGCTGCCGCTCAATCGGGCTGGCCAATGCCGACCTGTTGGCGGATCTATTCTTGGATCTCCCCATTACCAAAGAGTTCAAGCGCGGTAATTGCAAGCTTTCGAAACTCGGCGGCATGAAACATCTCTACTCCGCCCTGCTGCATTCCTGGAAAGAATTCGGTGGCACCCACGCTCCGAACATCGCCATCATCGAAGCCGTCCACCACCCCGATCCGGATTCCGGCGAAGCGGGCACTCTCGTCGAATTATTCGGCAGGTTTGGTTCCCCGGCCCGCCTGGTCTCGCCCGACAAGCTGGAATACCGCCACGGCCAGCTATCGGCCGGTGATTTCCGCATTGACATCGCCTTCCGTCGCATCCTCACCCGCGATCTTCTGCTCCGTTCGGATCTCTCTCACCCTTTGATCGAGGCCTATCGAAACCACGCCGTTTGCCTTGTCAACAGTTTCCGCTCGGAGGTCGCGTTGCGCCGCGGTCTTTTCGATCTGCTCACCGACGAAACCGTCACTGCGCAGCTTTCTACCGCTGAACGCAAGCTGATTCGTTCCTTCGTTCCCTGGACTCGCGTTGTCTCCTTGCGGAAAACCATGCATGGGGATGAACAGATCGATCTTCCGGAATTCATTCTGCGCAGCCGCCAGCGTCTGATGCTCCTGCCCAATGATGAATCTTCCGATCTCCGCGCCTTCGCCGGTTCGGAGATGAGCGAACACGCCTGGGAAAGGGCGCTGCGCCAGGCTTTGAAGACTCCCTATGTTGTGCAGGAACGCTCTCCCGCCGCGCGTGAGCATTTTTCCCGTCTTTACCTACGGCGACTTATCCATGAAGCCCGTCGAGGTTGCTGTGCATCCCCACGTATTCAACGGCGAAGTTCATGGCGCCGTGGCCAGCCTCAAAACTGTCTCGGCCCAGGGCGTCGCTCACATCGGCCTCGCGCCCGTTCTGGTTCTGGACTGAACCGCATTCCTAATGCTCCGGAACGCAGCCCGGAAACGAAGCCATCGCCATATTGCCCTTGTATCCCAGCTCATCTATCAGGCCGATCTTCGATGTGTAATAACCATCCGCGGTCAGCCCTTTGATCAGCGCAAAGAACTGCACATTGCGCGCCTGGATAGGATCTTCATGAGCCCGCGTGCAAAGCGGTTCTAGAATCGCAAGCTGCTGATCTTCTGTTAGTTCTATGAACTTCTTCCCCGCCGTTCGCACCGCTTCGGTATCCAACCATCGCAGTCCATCGGAAACCAGCGCTTGCTGCTGATTCTCATTGCGGCCAATAACCAGATCGATGTACTCCGGCACGCCCGCGCCGATCGCGCCAGGCGTCTCCGTCTCAGGAATAATCAATTCCGCAATCCGTGAGATCGTTCGAAAATCTTCTTTGCCGAAATATCGCGGCGCGCCCTCGACTGTTGCCGGTAAATGCTCATGCTCGGCCGTTTGTCCCAGCAGTTCATCGCTCGCGAACGGATACGCGCAAGTGGCGCCGATTGCTCCGAAAATCTTTAACAATGACCGCCGGTCGGATAGGTAGCTCGGCATTTAGACCTCCCTCTTCTGCAGCCGCCCCGCAATATGGTCGGCCGTTCTCGAAGCCAGTGCCATGATTGTCAGCGTCGGATTTTTTTCCGAGGCGTTTGGAAACACGCTCGCGTCCACCACGTACAGGTTCGCCACATCGTGCGACTGGCAGAACGCGTTCACCACCGACTGCTTCGGATCGCTTCCCATCCGGCACCCGCCGATCTCGTGATTGGTCTCCGGCAGCTTACTCTCTACATGAACCTGCGCTCCGCTCGCCTCCAAAATGGCTCTCGACCACTTCTTCGCGTCATTGTGTAGTTTCCAATCCGAATCGGCCAGTTTCCAATGACGCTGCGCCCGGGGCAGGCCATACTCGTCCAGGTGCTCGAGATCCAAGTCGATATAGCTCTCGCTATTCGGCAGCATGTCGTGGTACGGCGTGAATGTCAGGTACGCCGGGTAGCGCGCCTTGATTGCGTTCTTATACGCTTTGCCCATGCCCGGCATGGCCCGGGCCCATCCCACCGAGCGCCGGTTATTGTACCCAAACTGCACGCCGAAGCTCCTTGCATAATCGCGCGGCCTGTCGTGCATGAATGAGGGAATATACGCGTGGTCCAGAAAGCCCTCATCGTTCACCGTCGGCTTTCCGATAATTTCTTCGATGAAGATCTCGAATCCCGCCGTGATGTGTGGAATGAAATTCTTTCCCAGCTCGCCGCTCGAATTCCCCAGCCCCGTGGGAAACTGGCTCGACTTCGACATCATTAGCAGCGCCACGCTCTGCGCGCATGCGCACGCCACCACCACAACCTTGCCGCGCGCCACGCCTTCCGCTCTGGTTTCCCGGTCGAAGTACCGCACCTCCTGTACCCGCGCTTGGTCCGACACCGCCAGCTCATGCACAATGCTGTTCTGCTGCAGCGTGAGCTTCCCCGTCTTCAACGCGGGAAACATCTGCACGTCGTAAGAGTTGTACTTCGCGGCGACATCGCAGCCCGACATGCAGGCCCCGCAATAGTGACATGCCGGCCTCGTCTTGGTCGCCCGGGTCAGCGTCGCCTTCCGCACCTGGATGACTTTTATGCCGAGCTTCGCCGCGCCCTTCTGTATGGCTATTTCCGTGCACTTCATCGGCACCGGCGGCAGAAAGATCCCATCCGGCAGGTCTTCCAGATGGTCGTAATTCCCGCACACGCCAACCTCGCGCTCTACTTTGGTGTAGTAGGGAGCCAAATCGGCATAGTCGATGGGCCAGTTCTCTCCCACGCCGTCGTGGTCGCGGCCTTTGAAATCGCGCTGGCTCATGCGCAACGCCACCGCGTTCCAGAGCATCGTCTTTCCGCCTAGCCCGCGGCTGCGCTCCCCATCGAAGCCCGGCTTGCCAGGTTTCATGGTCGGAATGTGACGGAATGGAAATTCGAATGGCAGGCCGTGCGTGTTGAAATCGGTCCGCGTGTTTACCTTCGGACCGCCCTCCAGTACCAGCACATCCGCGCCCGCATTCGCCAGTTGCGCCGATAGCGTCCCGCCGCCGGCCCCCGATCCTACCACCACCACGTCGTACAGTTTCGTCGCCATTCCCGCTACCGGCTCTTATTTTCGAACAGGAACAATCCGCTCTTCCCCGCCACCACAAAATCCAGATCGCCGTCGCCGTCTATATCCGCTACCGGAATCTGAATCCCTCCGCCCGTCCGCCCGCCGTAATCGAGGACGTGCTTCGCCCAATCCACCTCTTTCGTTTTCGGATCCAGCAGCCGCTCATACCAATACACGCCCAGCGGCTCCCGCGCTCCCGGATCATGCCCGTTATGCGCCATGTACCGCTTTCCGGTCAGCAGACCGATGTTGTGCCCTCCGCGAAAATCCACCAGCGTCACCGCATGCGGCTGTGACCAGCTATCGTCGATCACGTGTTTCTCCCAACTACCGTCCGCTTTATGTTCCAGCCAGAAGATCCCGTAATCGTGCGCGTTCGACGTGATCACGTCCGGTCGCCCGTCCTCGTTTACATCCGCTACGTGCATGAATCCGACAGTGCCCAGATTCCAATCCGGATGCCACTTCCATTCCCCCGTGCGCGGATTCGCGGGCGCTTCAAACCATCCTTCCGGCGTGAGAATGTCGTTGCGTCCATCGCCGTTGACGTCGCCTGCGCCAATCCCATGACCGTAGCTATGCGGGCTCACCACGTGCTTCACCAGCCCGCCATTTCCTCGCTCGTACCACGCCAGCGGTGCGGATTTATCGCCAAACTCCGGCAGGATCTCGTCCGCTTTTCCGTCGTTATCCAAGTCCACCAGAAAAGTGAATTCGATCGGCCACGCCGTCTCGACCGGATGTTCAGTCCACTTCCCGCCCGAACTGCCCGGATTACGCCACCACGCCAGCTTCTTCGAGAACCATCCCGAAGTAACCAGATCCACGTGCCCATCCCGATCCACATCCAGCGGCAGCGTACTCAGATCATCGATGTAATTGTTGGTGTAAAGAATGTCCCGGAAGTGGTGCTTGGTCCAATGCGGCGCTTCGTACCAGTTCTCGCCTGACACAATGTCCAATTTGCCGTCGCCATTAATATCTACGATCGCCGCCGATTCACTCGACCCCAGATCGAGCGTGTGTTTTTCGAACGGAATCTCCGGAGGACGCGTCAGCCCGAAAATCACCAGTACCGCGGTACCCGCCGCCAGCACCAGCGCCACGCGCGGCGAGCGCTTTGCATTCTGTTCAAATAGCTTTAAGAAGGCGATGCTCTGAAGCGTATCAAACCGGCTTCGGCGCACTGGAGGCTCAAATGAAATTCGGCGTGAATACTTTTCTGTGGAGTGCCGGCTTCGGCCCGGAGCAGTTCCATCTGCTCCCGTTCATTCGCGAACAGGGCTTCGACGGTGTCGAAGTTCCCTTGATCCATCCGGCCGCGTTCCCGGCCGCAGCCATCCGCCGCGCGCTTGAGAGCAACGGCCTCGCCTGCACCGTGTGCTCCATTCTCCCGCGCGAATTAAGCGCGATTTCGGACGATCCCGAAATCCGCCGCCGCACCCGATCTCACCTCGCCGCCTGCGTCCATGCCTGCGCGGAAGCCGGAGCCTCGCTCATCGCCGGTCCACTCTATTCTCCCGTCGGCTATCTTCCCGGCCGCCGCCGCACGTCCGATGAGTGGAACCGCGCTGTCGAAACTTTCCAGGAACTGGCGCCGGTCCTCGCCGATTCCGGTGTCGAACTCTGCCTGGAGCCGCTCAATCGTTTCGAGACATACTTTCTCAACACCACTGCCGACGCGGTCCGGTTGTGTGAGGAAATCGGGCACTCAAGTGTCGGCATTCTCTGGGACACCTTTCACGCCAATATCGAGGAAAAGAGTTTGCCCGCTGCCCTCCGCTCCTGCGGCCGCTATCTCAAGCACGTCCATACTTCCGAAAATGATCGTGGTACGCCCGGTACCGGCCATATCGATTGGCCAGGCGTCTTCTCGGCGCTGAGCGATCTCCGTTACAACGGCTGGCTCACCATCGAGAGCTTTGGATTCGCTTTGGGAGAACTGTCTGCTGCTGCTTCAATTTGGAGAGATCTCGCCGCTAGTCCCAGCGAGATTTGTTGTGAGGGAGTGAAATTTTTAAGGTCGCAGGGCAGCGCGGGACGTGAGGCAGACGATCAGCTTGTGTCGTCTGCCCATTAATTTTCCGCCGGCATCACGCCGCTGCCAACTCAAAAGAATCGCCGTCTTCATCCACCGGTTGACCGGCCGCGCGCTGGGCGTCCATTGCTTCCTGGCAGGGAACGCAGTACGCCGCCCACGGCAGCGCGTTCAGTCGCTTTTCGGGAATCTCCTCGTCGCACCGCAGGCAGATCCCAAATGCATCGCCGTCCAGCCGCGCGATGGCGGCTTTCACTTCTTTCAACAGCTTGGATCCGCGATCCAAATTACGGATCGCCAGTTCCCGATTCATCTGTTGCTGCAGCCGGTCGAATTCTTCCGCTGCGTTCTCAATTAGGATTTCCTCCCGGTCTGAGGTGCCGGCCAGAAGCTCGTTCCGCTTTGCTTCCAGCACCTTCCGGAAGTGATTTAGTTGTGTTTTTGTCATTTCTTTCTTCTCCAGCCGGCAGTTGTACGGAGCTTGTTAAAGTCTTGTAAATCCGTTACTTAATCTGCCTTAACAAACGGCTTCAACCTCTCCAAGCCGCTTCAGTCGATTCAGATGCGCCTCTTCCCGCCAAAGTTTCAAACGAAGCAAGGGACCCGATATATTCCCTCTCTTCTAAACCCGTGAACCCTTTCTCGCAATAGTGTCTTTGTCTTACGGACAGTCTCATCCGCTGTCGAGGACATATCGGTTGTGTCCGCCAGAGTCATTAGGGCTTTGCGGTGTTTATTGGAGCGTATTGCGGCCCAACACAAATAAAGTCACGTCGTCCGCCTTGTCCCTATCGCCACGGAACCAGGTCAGGTCGTCACGGCACGCCGCCAACAGCGCGGCAGGATCCGCCTTGCTCCTGCCCATGAGTTCGCGCAGGCGGTTGGCGCCATATTCCTCGCCGGAACCATCCGTGGTGTCAGAAACGCCATCCGAGTAGACTACGATGCCGTCGCCGGGATCCAGGCGAAGTTCGGCGATCGAAAACTCTTGGTTAGCGAACATCCCAACAGGAAGATCGGACGTTTCCAGCGCAGTCACATCTCCGGAACGCGCGAGCAGCGGGAATGGGTGTCCCGCATTACAGATCTCGACTTTGCCGTCGGCCAGCGCGCGACCGCAAACCAGAGTCGCGTACTGATTGGGCAGGGTGCTTTCGGAAAAGACCCGGCTGGCGTGCTGGAGCATGCACTGCAACCCGAACCCCAGCGAGATGAGCGTGCGGAACATGGCGTGCAAATGCGCCATCAGCATGGAAGCGGCAACTCCCTTTCCGGATACATCTCCCACCATGAAGTACAGCCCTGCTTCCGCGGCGTCGATCACGTCGCAATAATCGCCGCTGACCAGACCGGCCGGTTCATAGTGGTAACAGACCTGCCAGCCGTAGCGATCGAAGCTTTGCTTCGGCAGCAAGCCTCTCTGCACGCGGGCCGCTAGCTGCAGATCGCGCTCCAGGTCATCCTTTTCCCGCCGCGTAAGGTGGTCAAGACAAAAGCGGACGAGGGGGTCGGCAACCAGGCGATCGCATTCAATGGGGTCGTGGCAGGCTTCACAAATGCCATACGATCCGTCATTGACTTTCGCCAGAGCGCGGTCGACCTCTTCCAGCAGAAGCTGGAGGTTTTGGGAGCCGCCGGGATATTGAATCGCGTGGTCGAGCTTATGCCGCCGCTCCAGGAGCTGGTCTCGCAGGAAATTGTTGATCGTCGTCGCCATGGGACCCTGTCCCCCTCGTGAGCCGGTCTCCACCTTTGATGCAATGTATTTCTGGGAAGTTCCTGCGGCTGATTGAATGGATAACGCTTTCAGAATCGAGTTCCGCTAACGATAAGAACCTCAGCCGGGAAAGTCAACCCTCGGTCGGTGGAATACCCACGAAAAGCTTCCAGCGATTGACGTTTTACTTCGATCGACTGCTCCCTCGAAAGCGTCGCGAGCTTTTCACGCAGCCTCTCGGATATCTCGCACCGCAAGGTCCAAAAGTCTTCAATGGATATCGGCGCTTGTATGGTGAATTGCAGCAGGCGCTCGGAGGGACCCAACGCGCCAGCCTCCTCGAGAACGTCCCGTAACTTGCCTGGACTGGCGAAGCGGAATGCGTCCGGAGCATCGGGCGCGGGTGGCGACGACTCGACATACCGGTCGATGACTCGCGACAGCGCGTAGAAAAAAGGATTTCTTTCGGCAAAATGCCAGACCGCCATGGACACTTTCCCTCCTGGCTTGAGCACTCTCAACATCTCGCGAACCGCATCGACAGGAGATGGAAAGAACATCGCGCCAAAGCGGCTGATCACGGCATCGAAGGTACCGGTTGGGAACGGCAGATCGTCTGCGAAGGCGACGTTAAATTCCGTATTTCTGAACCCGCGATGGTCCGCCGCTCGGCGAGCCGCTGTCACCATCTCCGGAATAGCGTCGATCCCAATGACCTTGCCTTCGGGTCCGACCAACTCAGCTATGCTCAGGGCCGGCTCCCCGGGACCGGTAGCAATGTCCAGAACCGTGTCTCGACTGTGAATCAGCCCATCCTCGATAAGAGCTTGCGTAACCGGCGCAAACATCTGCCGGATAACTTCGCGGTGCTTCTCCCAGAACGGCGCGGCGCCGCTCCAGAGGTTAATAACCGCCTGGTCGGGTTGCATCAACGCAAATATAGCAGCGGCAATTGACGCCACTCAAAAGCTTAAACAAAGGCAGAGGAGAGTAAGGCGCGTTGTTTCGAAGCGCTTCGCCACATCCTATCTGCTTTACAGGGCTTCCGGCGGCGGTAGTGGCTCAATTTGAGCATGGCTGGCGCTGTTTGAGGGAAATCGGCGGTGTGTTCGTGGCATCCATACTGCATAGTGCTGTCATGCCGGATATTGGAAACGAAGAAGTGTCATCGGAAGCTGTCATTGAATCAAATGAGACCGCGATCACGCGTGCCAGGGACTTGGTTACCGAGTTAGCAACCGTCACGCAATACGAATCCGCCCTGTTGCAGGTGTCAGAAAAAGACCCACCATTGTTCAAAACCGCCTCTGCCAAGTGAAGCTGGAGCGGCGGGTGAGAGCGGCTCGAGCCCGCTTCTTGAGCGGTCCCTTTGCCTCGCTCTCAGATCATCACTCAACGCCAGCGCCGCCCGAAGCAATTCCCGGCATCGAGCAGCCCCGATTCTCGGTTAGCGGCGGAGCTGCCTCTAAAATTAGATCCACAGCGGAACGTGGCGCCCGGCTGGTTCAATCCGGCTCACCGCGCTTCCGGGCCGCCCTCGCGCCGCATCACAATATCGGTGAGTGCGTCAAGTTTAGCTTGAAAATGCTTCATCCAGTCGTCATGATCCGCCTGGAGTTGGGCGTGTTCCGTGATGCGCTCGCCCGCTTTCTTTTCGAGGTAGGCCTGCACCAGCATGGCGTCCTCGAGATCCTGGAATTTGCCCCGGATGCGCAGCAGCGCCGCGTCCACTTTCGTGTCACCTGTCAAGGAAATTTCGCCGCTGCCGTTGCCCTCAGCCATTCGCTTTACTCTTCTTCCTGGCGTTGCGCCAGCGGGTCGCTATCGCGTTCTGCGCGATCTCGCGCCGGCGTTCGGGCGTGAGTGACTCGGCGCGCTTACGGGCGAGAGCGACGGCGGCGGCGTTCTTGCGGGGAGCCATGTGCTTTCAGGCTAGCGTCGAATGGATACTTGCGCAAGTACAGTGGATACGCGTTATGGTTTTGGGCTTTGGTCGCCGGATGCTGTGGCCCGAGCGTCAGAATCTTAACGATCCCTATGCAGGTCAGGCGCATGACACGCCTGACGAATGCCTCCAGCAAAAAGTGGGAGAACCTCTGGGCAGCGCTCTGCTACACTTCGCCTGTTAAAACCTTTGCCGGATTCACAAATCCATTCGCGTGACGCCTGCGATGGAAGCGGGAATCACGGATCACCTGTGGACGTTAACCGAATTGCTCGCATAGGGTCAGCAGTATAACCTAGCCAGTTGGGAATAATTTCCAGACTCTCTGCATCAGAGCGATAACACATCCAAGCATGAATCAGGCTCCAAAGATAGTTAATGAATTGGTCAAACGCTTCAGTGACAACCTTGAGGCGTACCGGTCAGAGGCATACAACGAGGCAAGGCTCCGCCAGGAGTTCATCGATCCATTATTCGAGACGCTCGGTTGGGATGTATCGAACAAATCTGGCGCAGCAGAGGCATACAAGGAAGTCATCCACGAAGATTCGATCAAGATCGGTGGCGTTACCAAAGCTCCTGATTACTGCTTCCGTATTGGCGGAAGTCGAAAGTTTTTTGTAGAGGCTAAAAAGCCAGCCGTCAAGATCAGGCAGGATAGCGATTCCGCATTCCAGCTACGGCGCTATGCCTGGTCATCAAAGTTGCCCCTGAGCATCCTCACTAACTTCGAGGGCTTCGCCATCTATGACTGCCGGATCAAGCCCGATAATAGCGATTCCGCCTCGAAGGGGCGCGTTTTATATTTTGGCTTCCAGGAGTTATTAGACAAGTGGTCGGAGTTGATGGGAGTGTTCTCCCGAGATGCTGTTTGGAAGGGGTACTTTGACAAATATCTTGAGAGTGCTCGCGGAAAGAAAGGCACGGCAGAAGTTGATAACGCCTTCCTGGTGGAAATTGAACAATGGAGGGAACTCCTTGCCCGCAACATTGCGTCTCGCAATCATCTAACCTCGAAAGACATCAACTTCGCCGTACAGCGGGTCATTGACCGGATCATTTTTCTCCGCATTTGCGAGGATCGCGGCATTGAGACCTATCGGCGTTTGAAGGATGTAGCAGCAGAGGGAAGCGGCGTTTATCAGCGGCTCTGTGTTCTGTTCCAGGAAGCTGATGAGCGATACAACTCAGGGCTATTCCACTTCTATCCGGATAAAGACCGCCTTGAAAATCCGGACACCTTGACCCTTCAACTGGTTATCGATGACAGGATTCCCAAGGACATCATCAGCAGTCTCTATTATCCAGAAAGCCCCTATGAATTCTCAGTCCTACCCGCGGATATCTTGGGGCAGGTTTACGAGCGTTTCTTGGGTAAACAGATCCGCCTGACGGCGGGTGGATCTGCAAAGGTCGAGGAAAAGCCGCAAGTCAAGAAAGCCGGTGGCGTTTATTACACCCCCACATACGTGGTCGAGCACATTGTCCAGCAAACACTTGCACCACTGCTCGACCGTAAGACACCCAAAGAGGCAGCAAAACTTAAAATCGTCGACCCTGCATGCGGCTCCGGCTCTTTCTTGATCGGTGCCTACCAATACTTACTTGATTGGCATCGGCGATGGTACGAAGAGGACGGACCCGAAAAACATCGCAAAGAACTATACCGTGGCTCTGGTGGAACATGGCGGCTTACCGCTTCTACTCGCCGAAAGATTCTCCTTAACAATATTCATGGCGTCGATATTGATCCCCAGGCAGTAGAAGTCACCAAACTTTCATTGCTCCTGAAAGTGCTGGAAGGCGAGACAGAACAATCGGTCACTGCGCAAATACGCATGTTCCATGAGCGAGCGCTGCCGGACCTCGGCAGAAATATTAAATGCGGTAACTCCCTCATCGAACCAAACTTTTTGAGAGCTGCTCAACTGAAAATGTTAGGGCAGGAAGAGACCAATCGGATCAATGTTTTTGATTGGAAAGCTGAGTTTCTAGGCATCATGAAGGCAGGCGGGTTTGATGCAGTCATAGGCAACCCCCCTTGGGGTGCTTCACTCTCTCAGGAGGAGCTTGATTACCTACGAAATGCCTATGGCCGCGTTGTTGCTCGTATGGTCGATTCCTATATCTATTTCTTGTATCGGGCGACACAGGTGGCTAAACCTGAGTGCCCCATTGGATTCATCATCCCGAGCACATTGCTAAACCAAGTAGATGCGAAACCCATGAGACGGGTTTTGCTGGAGCGTGGTATTACCGTTCTCGCAAATTTGGGTCAAGGGGTTTTTGGCAACAAAGTATTAAACACCTCAACGATTATCATTTCTGCGGAACACCGTCCGACCATCGCTTTGGCAGATTTATCCCATCTGGAACTACAGGACAGAAAGTCAGAACTCTCAAAACTGCATCACGTTAAGCGGTCTCTTTGGTGCGATATCGTAAGCCGCGATCCCGATCTGACATTTTTTGCCGGTGATCTCTCGCACGCCGCCTTGCTTGATCGGATGCGGCAGAAGCACCCCACATTGCTATCGGTCCTAGATGGGCCAATTCAACGGGGCGTAAGCCCAGACATAGCAGAAGCTCACGTAGTTTCTGAGACCGATGTCAGAGCGGCGAATTTGGAATGCGCTCTGCTTCGCAGAAGCGTGAGTGGGGGTCAAATCAAGCGTTACCGCGACTGGCTTGCTGACGAGTACATCATCTACACTGATCGCGATACGCAATTGAGAAGCTACCCCAACATCGCCAAGCGACTGGCGACATTTAAACATCTAAACACTTGCAAGGAGGTGTCTTCTGGGAAGCATCCTTGGTGGAGTCTGCATCGGCCGCGTGATCCCAGAATTTTTGAGAGCCCCAAGTTTATCGGACTGACCACCGTTAAGACCATCGAACTGATCTACGACCAAGATCAGTCCATCTATGTCACTGACGCGATGTACGTGATGAGGCTGCAGGATGAGCACGATCCTTGGGCATTCATGGGCATCCTGCAATCAAAACTCATGCTCTTCCTGTATCGAGTTTCAAACCAAGGCGAGTCGAGAGTCATTCCCCAGATAAAGGCTTCAAAACTACAGCCCTTGCCGTTTCCGATGGCTTCTGCTCCCGAATGCTTGATCGCTGATATATCCTGCTCGGTCAGGACGATGTACGACTTGAACTCGCAACTAGCTCACTCCAGGAACCCCCACGACCAAGACAGGATTGTTCGACAGGCCGACGCTACCGACCAGCAGATCAACTCAATCGTCTACGAGATCTACGGCTTAGCAGAGAAAGAAATTGACCTCGTTGAGTCAGCGGTATCTTCATGGTCCTGAATCTGAAACAGGCTCAACGCACCTTTAAGGCACTACCCCCCTTGACGCCCAACCTTTCCGTGCTATTCTCCTAGAAGGCTCGAAGCACGTCTCACCGTGTTTCGGGCCTTTTGCATTCTCAGAAGTCAATCAAGATGACACCTCGATCCATCCGCCGCGCCGCCGAGCGCAAAGCACTCAAGCTGGCCCGCAAAGCCGAAAAAGCGATGCCGCATCCCGCCGTTCCCGCCCAGGACGCCATTGAACAGGTCCGGTTGTCGGATGAGCCCGCGTTTTTGAGCCAGGCGAAGATTCAACTGGATGAGCCCGCGTTTTTGAGCGAGGCGAAGCTTCCAGAAAAGGCCCCCGCCATCTCTCCTGCCCAACTCGCCGCCAATCGCGCCAATGCCCAGCTCAGCACAGGGCCCACCTCCACCACGGGTAAGGCCAAATCATCTTTGAACGCCGTCAAAACCGGACTCACGGGCCACACCGTTCTGCTGCCCGGCGATGATGCCGCCATGTACGAAGCTCACGTCGCTGAGTTCATCAAGCGCTTCGAACCAGCTGGGGACGAAGAGCGAAACCTGGTCCAGTCTCTGGCCGATACCGATTGGCGTCTGCTGCGGATTCCCGGACTGGAAATGGGTATCTACGCCCTCGGCCACCTTGAATTCGCCGATCAGTTCGCGAAAGAAGACGAAGCCGTTCGCAAACACCTCATCGAAGCCCAAATCTTCCTGACACACCGCAGGGACCTCAACAATCTCAGCCTTCAGGAATCGCGTCTCCGCCGCCAGCGCGAAAAGGACAGGGAGGCGCTCAAGGAGCTTCAGGACGCTCGCAAGCTCCAAGCCAAGGCGCGTCTGGACAAAGCGTGCCGCCAGTACATCGTGGCCGTGAACGAAAAAGTTAATGATAGCTTCGACTTAGGCCAATTTGGGTTCGAATTTTCACTCGCGCAAATCGAGGGGCGGGCCCTGGAATTGAAACCCGATCTGTTCGAGCCGTACCATCGCGCATCGCAACAGGAAAGGCGCACCAAGGCCGCCTGAGGTCAGGAGGGTGGGCTTCAGCCCACATCGGGGCCTTTAGCCGGCAGGGGAGCCGTCCCCCGGGTACCCGTACGCCTAAGAACTGTCCGATCTAGTACTCGGGTTTGTACTCCTAAAGCGCTGCATCTAGACATTCTCCACAACATATCCACAAGATGTTAGTTGCTCACAGGTAAAATATTAGGCTTGACAGAATCTCATTCTTGGCGCACAGATAGGTACTTGCAGGGACTGGCCAGATCATCGCCCCCAAAGAAAGGCTCCCTCCCATGGGACAGCTCAGCGTAAACCTAGCAGTCAAAGTCAAGGAGTTGCATCGCTCTCTTAAACGCGAGGAACGTACCGGTGTGTCGTTCCCTCGCTTCTTCACCTCCAAGTTGGAGCCTGGTACCACGCCGTATGACCAGGTAACTTGGGAGCTTCGTACCGCGACTATCGGCAACGATAAAGGCTCTCTCCTTTTCGAGCAGCGTGACGTCGAAGCCCCTGCCGATTGGTCGCAGACCGCGACCAACATTGTGGCCAGCAAATACTTTCATGGCCGCATGGGCTCGCCCGAGCGCGAGACTAGCGTCGCGCAACTCGTCCATCGCGTCGTCGATACCATCGCTGACTGGGGGCTCTCCGGCAACTACTTCAAGACGCCCGAAGATACCGAAAACTTCCGCAGTGAGCTGGCCCATCTCATGCTCACCCAGAAGGCCTGCTTCAATTCGCCGGTCTGGTTCAACGTCGGGGTCCGCGAAGCCCGCGGCTACGGCTTCTACTTCGATGAGGCCGAGCAGGTGGTCAAGAAACTCTTGCCGGGCGAAAACCATCCGCAGTGCTCGGCCTGTTTCATCAACTCCGTAGGCGACACGCTCGAATCCATCCTCGATCTCGCCAAGACCGAAGGCATGCTCTTCAAATGGGGCTCCGGGACCGGCAGCAACCTCTCCGCCATTCGCGAGGAGGATGCTCACCTGTGGGGCGGTGGCCGCGCCTCCGGACCGCTCAGTTTCATGAAGGGCTTCGACGCCTTCGCCGGTGTCATCAAGTCCGGCGGCAAGACTCGCCGCGCCGCCAAGATGGTGATCCTGAATGCCGATCACCCCGACATCGAAAACTTCATCTGGTGCAAGGCCAAAGAGGAAAAGAAGGCTCACACTCTCATCGATGCCGGCTACGACTCTTCGCTCGATGGCGATGCCTATAGCTCAATCTTTTTCCAGAATGCCAACAACTCGGTGCGCGCTTCCGACGAGTTCATGCAGGCCGTCGTTGACGACTCCGATTGGTGGACCCATAGCGTTGTCAATGGCCAGCCTGTCAAGCGCTACAAAGCTCGCGAAATGATGCGTCAGCTTGCCGAAGCCACCCACCAGTGTGGCGACCCCGGTATGCAGTTCGACACCACCATTAACCGCTGGCATACCTCCAAAACCACCGGCCGCATCAACGCCTCCAACCCTTGCAGCGAATACATGTTCCTGGACGATTCAGCCTGCAATCTGGCCTCGCTGAATCTGATGAAGTTCGTCGGCCCCGACGGCGTCTTCGATGTCGAAGCGTTCCGCCAGGCTGTTGACACTGTTATCGTCGCCCAGGAAATCCTGGTCGATAACGCCAGTTACCCCACCGAGAAGATCGCCAAGAACTCGCACGATTTCCGTCCCCTCGGTCTTGGCTACGCCAATCTCGGCGCCCTGCTCATGTCGCTCGGCCTCCCCTATGACAGCGATCTCGGTCGTGATTTCGCCGCCGCCATCACCGCCGTCATGTGCGGCCAAGCCTATCTCACCAGCGCTCGCCTCGCCGAAGCGGTTGGCCCGTGCCCCGGCTATCCCGAGAACGACCAATCCTTCCTCGAAGTCATCCGCATGCACTGGAATGCCGTCAACCGCATTGACAGCAAGCGCGTTCCGCCGGGCATGTTGAAAGCGGCGGAAGAGTGTTGGCGTCGCGCTCACGAGGTCGGTTCCATCACCGGCTTCCGCAACTCACAGGTAACGGTTCTCGCTCCCACCGGAACCATCGGCTTCATGATGGATTGCGACACCACCGGCATTGAGCCTGACCTGGCTCTCGTCAAATACAAAAAGCTGGTGGGCGGTGGCGTCATCAAGATCGTCAACAACACCGTTCCGCAAGCTCTCATCAAGCTCCGCTACACACCCGAGCAGACGGAGCAGATCGTCACCCATATCGATTCCACCGGCACCATCGAAGGCGCGCCGCATCTCGATCCCGAGCATCTCCCGGTCTTCGATTGCAGCTTCCGCCCGCAGAATGGCGTCCGCTCCATCCACTACATGGGCCATGTCCGCATGATGGCGGCCGTCCAGCCGTTCATCTCCGGCGCGATCTCGAAGACCATCAACATGCCGGAGGAATCCACTGTCGAAGAGGTCATGCATGCCTACACCGAAAGTTGGAGACTGGGATTGAAGGCTGTTGCGATCTATCGCGATGGTTCAAAACGCGTGCAACCCCTCAGCTCCGGTACCGGCAAAGGCGAGAAGAAAGCCGCGGGTCCCGCCGCGCCTCCTCCACCGCAAGTGGTCGAGAAGATCGTGTATCGCGCCACTCGCCGTAAGCTTCCCGCCGAGCGGCAATCCCTCACGCACAAGTTCTCCATCGGTGGTCATGAGGGCTACATCACGGTCGGCATGTACGAAGACGGCACACCCGGTGAAGTCTTCATCTCCATGGCTAAGGAAGGCTCCACCATCTCCGGCCTCATGGACACTCTCGCCACGTCCATCAGCTACGGCTTGCAATACGGCGTGCCGCTGAAGTTTTTTGTCGACAAATTCAGCCACGTCCGCTTCGAGCCCAGCGGCTGGACCGGCAATCCGCAAGTCCCCTACGCCAAGTCGATCATCGACTACATCTTTCGCTGGCTCGGCACGCGCTTCCTCGGCATTACCGACGCCAATGAAGCCGGCGAAACGTCAAAGCTCCGCCCCACCGAACCCGAGCCCCAGCAAGCTCTTCCGTTCGATGCGAACCTGGGCGACGCGCCACTCTGCTCGGAGTGCGGCAGCATCATGACCCGCAATGGTTCCTGCTATAAATGCGAGAACTGCGGCGGCACTTCCGGCTGCTCCTAACTCATCTGCACTGTAGGGCGGCCTCTCCCGCCCTACTCCCAATGCAGCGCTTCAATCGGATTGATATTTGCCGCGCGCCACGCCGGTAACCAGCTCGCCGCCAATCCGAAACAGACTAACGTGGCGACCGCCAGAACATAAGTCAGCGGATCGCCGCTGCCGACGCCATACAATGCGCTCGAAGCGAAGCGGCTTAATAGCAGCGCCGGCACAACTCCCGCGACAACTCCAATGGCGCATAGCAATGCTCCTTCGCGGAGCACCATCGTGAGCACTTGCGCCGGCCGCGCGCCTATCGCGATCCGGATGCCGATCTCGCGCGTACGCTGGCTGGTGGCATACGCCATCACGCCATAAAGACCAAGCGCCGCTAGCAGCAGTGATACGCAGCCCAGCACGCTCAAGAGTCTTGCGCCAACTTTCTGCGCGAAGTAAGACGCGCTCATATAACTGACGAACGGAGCCGTCCCGGTTATGGGTAGATTTGGATCGACCGATCGTATTTCCGAGCGGAGAGTCTGGGCGAAAAGCTCCGGCCGTCCCTCCGTGCGCACTTCCACTCCGATGCCCATGCCCGGTGAGTAGAACTGAGCCAGCGGGATATAGAAATAAGGCGTGGGCGGCTCGGCGAGCAGCCGGTACTTGCTGTCCCGCGCCACACCGACGATAGTCGTCTCCTCGCCCTTCATGCGAAATTTGCGCCCCACTGCGGGCCCGCCCGCCAGAAATCGCTTCACAAAGGTTTGGTTAACGATCGCAACGTGCGGTGACGCGGATGTATCGCGATCAGTGAAATCTCTTCCGGCGAGCAGCGGTATTTCTAGCGTTGCGAAGTAATCCGGTGAGATTGGGTTGCGCCACAGTTTCATGTTTTCACCCGGCTGCGGAGTGTAGCCGTTCACGGCAACCTCCTCCCAGGATCCCGCCAGAAACCCCAGCGGAACGTCTTCACACAAGCTCACGTTGCGCACGCCGGGAACAGACTTCAGCCGATGGCGAAGCCGGCGAAGCAACGCAATTGATTGTTCGGCGGAAGAGTGACCCTGTGACAGATCGAGTCCGGCCAGTAGGACGTGCTCCGGATTGAAGCCGGGGTTGGCTGTCTTGGCATTTTGGAAGCTCTGAATGAAAAGACCGGCGCCGATCAGCGCTACCAAGGCGAGGGACAGCTCGCACACGATCAGCATGCGGCCGAGAGCTCGCGATCGTGCGCCCGCCGACACCGATCGTCCAGCTTCTCCGAGCGTCGGCTGCGCATCGCGGCGGAACAGCAACGATGCTGGCGCCAGCGCGCATAATACGGCCGACGCAAAACAGAGTCCTATCGTGAACAGAAATCCAACGCTCTGAAAATGTCCGGCCAGGTCGGCAACCGGTAAGTCGGTCGGCGGAATGAATGCCTCGATCCCGTGTGACATCCAGCTCGCGGCAATCACGCCAACTACGCCGCCTGCCAATGCCAATACTGAGACTTCTGTCAATAATTGGCGAATCAATCGGGCGCGGCTCGCCCCCAGGCTAAGCCTGATCCCAAACTCTTTCTGGCGCGCCATCGCGCGTGTAAGCAAGAGATTGCCGACATTGGCGCAAACAATCAGTAGCACAGCCCCAGCGATAACCAGCAGGACCTGGAGCAAGGTTCCGAATATTCGTTGCACTCCATCCGGCGAATCCGTAATCGTGAGGACCGCCGCACCCAGCCGTCGGTTGCTATTCGGGTAGGCCAGCGCAAGCCGCTTCGCTATGGTTCGCACTTCCGCCTCTGCTTGTTCGAGCTTGACGTTTGGCCGCAAACGCGCCATCAGCGCAAGTGGACGCGAGTTGCGATCCCCCAGCCAGTTCCAGGAACCGGTGAGTTCGGATTGCATCATCACCGGTACCCACAGATCGAAGCGCAGACCGTTGACCGTGCCTTGAAAACCGGCCGGGGTGACCCCGATGATACTGAACGGTTGCTGGTTCAACTCGATGTGCCGCCCAATGATGTTGGGATCGGCCTGGAAGCGTCGCCGCCAGAGCGTCTCGCTGATTACCGCTACTGCCGCCCCGCCGGGTCGGTCCGCCTTTTCGTCGGGAGTAAAAGTCCGTCCCAGGATCGCCTTCACGCCGAGTACATCGAAAAAGTTGCCGGAGACCATCTCCGACCAAACGCGCTCGATGTTGGGAGCGGTTCCCATGTACAACGGACGTTGTTTAAAGGCAATCACCCCCGCCAGCGTTTTCGACTGATCCCGGAAGTCCTGGAAATCGAGGTAAGACGAATCCAGCAGCTCTCCGTTTGGTGCAACGGTTTTGAGGGAGACTATTTCACCGCTATTGCGAACGCCCGGCAAGGGGCGCAACAGAATCCGATCCACCCACGAAAACACTGTCGCGTTTACCGCAATGCCGAGCGCCAGCGATGCGATGGCAACCACGGTGAAGGCTGGCCGCCTCCGGAAGGTACGAACGGCAAACTGAAGATCTTCAAAGAGCGAGCGCATTGCCTTGGAACGTATTTATGCTTGCACGGCGCGCTCCAGCGGGTAAATGTAGCCGAATAAGCCGCTTACAATGAGGCGAATCAGCCGCACTGTCCGTTATTGGGAAGCGATGGCCCAATTTCAAGTACATTCTTCGATCCTCTGCGATTTCCTACCCGCCTGGTCCACTAAGAGAGCGGGTCGAAATTCATATGCAAAGACTATTCGCGATGCTCCTGGTGCCGTTCCTGGCAACAGTTTTGGTGTTTCCGGTTCAGGCCGCCAACTCCGGCCGGACCACTACGACGGTAGCCAAAGCCGCTACACCCAACGATCTTCAAATCGAGGCCACCATCCGCGCGAAGCTGGCGAAGTCTAAAATCGGCAAGGACGGTTTCCATTTCCACGTGCAGCGCGGCGTGGTCACCTGGGAAGGGAGTACTAATGTCGTTCAGCACAAAGGCTCGGCCACTCGCATGGCTCGTGCGGCAGGTGCCCTCCAGGTCGTCAACAACATCCAGATCAGTGCCAGTGGCAAAGCTAAGGCTGCCGGTAACCTTAAGAAAGCAGTAGTTCAGCAGTAAATCCGGCCTCGGCCCCGTCCGGCACACCCGTCCGGCATGTGTTCGTACCCATGTTAGAGTTGTAGGGAATCGAACTTGTCAATGAAAAGTAGTACCGTATTACTCTCAGCCGTTCTCTGCGCCGGCTCCGCTTTTGGCCAAGCCAACCCGCCCGCGCCCTCCTCTTCCGCTACCCCGAATCCTTCGTCCTCGACGCAATTGAAAGCGCGTGGGCCCGAAAGTGTGGCTGCCGAAGATCCGAACCGGGTGGTCGCCACCATCGACGGCAAACCGGTCACAGCCAAGGAGGCCGTGGAGCTCTTGAAGCCGTTTCCGCCCGAGCAGCGCCGCCAGATGCAAAGCAATCTTCCTCTTGCCGTCCAGCAGCTTTACATGCGGAAGCAGCTCGCCAACGAAGCCACCAAGCTCAATCTGGACCAGCAGTCTCCTTATAAGGAAGAGCTCGAAAGCGCCCGCGAAAATGTTCTTCTCCAGGCGTATTTGAAGAAACTAGCCGATTCCAGCGGCACTCCGTCCGAGGATCCAAAGCAGTTCTACGACGCTCATCCGAGCGACTTCGAGCAGGTCAAGCTTAGCGGCATTTTCGTCACCTTCGCGCCTCCCGGAACGCCCGCCTCGGGCAACCCGAATGTTCGCACCGAAGATCAGGCGAAAGAAAAGGTCAGCGACATCGAAAAGAAGCTCGCGGCCGGCGCGGACTTTGGCACTCTGGCCACTACCGAATCGGATAACAAGCAGAGCTCCGCCGCCAAGGGAGACCTCGGCACCTATAGCACCGGCGACCCTCAGCTTCCAAAAGACATCAAGGACGCCATAGCCAAGCTTCAGCCCAATCAGGTCTCCGAGCCCATTCACATCACCAACGGTTACGTCATTATTAAGGTCGATAGCCGGACCCAGGTTCCCTTTGATAAGGCTCGCGCCACCATCGTTCAGCGCATGGAAAACGAAAAGAACCAAGCCGCCTTGAAGCAGGCGATGGATAAATATAAGATCCAGGTTCAGGACCCCAACTTCTTTGCCGCCTCCAGCGCACCCTCTTCGAGCGTCGTCCCAACGCTTCAACGGCCTTCAGACCCGCACGCTGCCGCCCCTTCGCCTACGCCTAAGCCCCCGGCTCAGCGCTAGAGCGAAAGCAGCCATTCGAGAAGTTTCGATGGGGTTGCCGGAGTTAGCCGGCAGCCCGATCCTTATTTCCGAAAAGCCCGAACTGACCGCCTCGCGCGGCAAGCTTTTGTCCGGCTCCCCGGAACGAGGCACTCCCGTTTACGCAGCGGTTTTTGTTCGCACGCGACGGATCGTGCTGGATAAAGAGCTGGCTCGCGATCCGGCTTCGTTGCGGCTCATTCTCGTGCATGAGCTATTCCATTTCGTTTGGCCCCGGTTGAACAATCAGGCTCGCCGCGCTTTCGAGCTTCTCCTCGAGCGGGAGCGGCAAAGCGGCGCCAGGGGAGAGTTGGGCGAATCGTCAGCGCTTAAGAAGCGTTATCTTGCTTCCGCTCGGGACCGGCGCGCTTGGCGTGACTATGTTTGCGAGAGCTTCTGCGACACCGCTGCCTGGCTCTATTCGGGAGTTGCTGTGCATCCAGAGTTCACGCTTCGAAACCGCTGGCGTAACCGCCGGCTGGTTTGGTTCGAATCTAATTTTGATAGCGCCCGTTGCTGCTGATAAGAACTAGTCTCCGGGCGATACACTGGGATTGGGGTACAACTGTGTCTGTTTGGAAAATCTATCTCGGTTTGAGCCTCGCCGCTGTCCTGTTGCTGTGTTCCTGCTCGCAATCGGAAGTTCGTGCGGCCACGCGCCAAACCGGACAACGAGCGCAAAGCGGCCCCCGATTTCAAATTGAAGGACGCGGACGGCCAGACCGTCAGCTTATCCGATTACCGTGGCAAAATCGTACTGCTCAACTTCTGGGCCACTTGGTGCGGACCTTGCGCCTTGGAGATTCCTTGGTTCGAAGAGTTTGAGCAGCAATACAAATCGCAGGGCTTCGAAGTGGTTGGCGTTTCTATGGACGACGATGGCTGGCCTGCCGTTAAGCCCTACATCGCCGCTCACAAGATTAACTACCGCATTCTGCTTGGCGACGACTCAGTCGCGCAGCTTTACGGCGGCCTCGACGCTCTTCCGACGACATTCGTGCTCGATCGTGGCGGCAGGATCGCCTTTCCACCTCACGTCGGCCTGATTGGAAAGAATGAATATCTTAGCGAGATTCAAGAGCTTCTCGGTCCTAAACAGAACAGCGTTTCGCTTCACCCTGTGCACTCTCCTGTGGCCGCTTTGTTCGTTCGCCCAGCAAAATAAGCTCGTCGTTAAACCCGGCGAGACAATTACCGTCAAGCGAGGCGCAACTGTGGCGGAATCGACGGATGTCACCGTTCTTCCCGGTTTTCACGTGAACAGCGATAAACCGAAGGACGAGTTCCTGATCCCTCTCAAGCTCACTTGGAATCCAGGGCCTCTCCAAGCTACGTCCATTAGCTATCCCAAACCCGAAGAGATCAAGGTCGGGAACCAGATGCTGGTCGTCTTCACCGGCTCATTCAACATACAGACCGAGTTCAAAGCGCTTCCTCATGCTCCAGTTGGACCGGCGACTATGACCGGTAAGCTGCGTTATCAGGCCTGCAACAGCGAAATGTGCTTTCGGCCCGCAACTGCTGAAGTCGCTCTCCCTGTCGTTATCGAAGCGCAATAAAGGATGATCCGCATCGCGGTTGTCCCGATCGCCTTCGGTTTCGCGCTGCTGTCAGCCTGCCGCTCGCCGCAATCGTCTCCTCTCTATGTCGACAGCTCCGTGGCGGCTGAGATCCGCCAGATCCGCTCCATTGATAACCACGCGCATCCTGTGAAGGTGGCCGCTCCCGGCGAGCAGGATCGCGATTTCGATGCCTTGCCCGCTGACAGTATCACGGATCCGGCGCTTCCTACGCCGCTTCGCGACGACAGCCCGTATTTTCCAGAAGCTTGGCACGCGCTGTTCGGGTACCGCTTCTCCGACGCGAAGCCCGATCACGTCAAGGAGGTTGCCGAGGCCCGAGCTCGCCTGATGAAGCAAAAGGGCGATCTCTATCCGGTCTGGGTGTTGAACCAGCTCGATACCGATATCATGCTTGCCAATCGCGTCAGCATGGGCCGGGGACTTTCGCCCGATCGCTTCAAGTGGGTGCCATTCGCCGATATGCTCCTCTTTCCGTTGAACAACGCCGCCATCAAGGCCGAAGATCCCGAGCACAAGGGCTTCATGGAGAGTGAAGAGAAGCTGCTGCGCGGCTATCTCGCGGAAGCGCAACTCCGGCAGCTTCCTCCTTCTTTCGACGACTATCTGGCTTTCGTTACTCATCGCCTTGAAACCTGGAGGTCGGCCGGAGCCGTTGCGGTCAAATTCGAATTGGCGTATCTGCGCGATCTGCGGATCGGCAATCCGCAGAAGGAAACGGCGGATCGCGTTTACTCCATCTACGCGCAGTCGTCCGAACCGACGCCCGACGAGTACAAAACGGTCCAGGACTATGTCTTCCGCTACATCTCGCGCGAAGCCGGGCGACTCGGTATGCCGGTGCATATTCACACCTCAATCGGAGCGGGCAGCTATTTCCGCGATTCGAACGCGAACCCTTTCGAAATGGAAGACCTGTTCAATGATCCGTCTCTCCGCGGAACCAGGTTTGTCATGCTGCATGGCGCATTCCCCTTCGCCTCCTCGGCAGCAGCACTCATCCTGAAGCCGAACGTCTACGTCGATTTCTCCGCTCTCTATTACCTGACTTATCCAGTCGAGGAAGCTCGTGACATTCGTCTCTATCTCGAAGCCGCGCCCGAAAGGGTTCTCTACGGCTCCGACGCCAGTCCATTCTCCAGCACCGTCGGTTGGGAGGAAACGGGCTGGATTGCCGCGCAGAAAGGACGGCAGTCTCTCGGCATTGCGCTGACCGGCATGATTCGCGATGGAGAAATCACCATCGATCGCGCCAAACAGATCGCTCACATGGTTCTACGCGACAACGCCCGCCGGCTTTACGGACTGTAATTTCGCCCCATGCGCCGGCTGCTGATTCGTCCTGGCGCGATCGGTGATTGCATCCTGTCGCTCCCAGCGCTGGAGTACCTCAAAGCCGATTACACCGAGCTTTGGATTTCATCGGCAGTTGTTCCGCTGGTGCGCTTTGTCGACAGAGTGCGACCCATTTCCTCAACTGGCATCGATCTCTTGGGCGTCGGCGATATTGAGATCAGTTCCGAACTGCGGGAGACACTGCTAGGCTTCGATTCCATCGTGAGCTGGTATGGCACGAACCGCCCCGCCTTCCGCGACGCCATCGCCGCGCTTGGGGTAAGTTGCCAGTTCCACACTGCCTTGCCGCCTCCGGAGTTTGGCGGACACGCCGTCGATTTCTTCGCCGCCCAAGTCGGTGCTCCTGCCGGCCTCGTTCCACGAATCGATATTCAACCCCGCACGCGCCGCGATTCCGTCGTGATCCACCCTTTTTCCGGCAGCGCACGCAAGAATTGGCCGCTCGCCTCGTATATTCAACTCGCTGCTGTGCTACAGCTCAAAGTGGAGTGGACCGCCGGACCGGAAGAGGACCTGCCGAATGCGACCCGCTTCGCAAATCTGGCTGACCTCGCAGCTTGGATCGCCGGCGCGCGTCTTTACATCGGTAACGATTCGGGTATCACTCATCTCGCCGCTGCCGTGGGGACGAACACGCTGGCGCTCTTCGGTCCCACATCTCCCGACCGGTGGGTTCCACGTGGGCGAAATGTCGCCTTGCTGCGCGCCGATCCGCTCTCGGAATTGCCCGTTGAAGCGGTCCTCGAAACTGCTAATCGGCTGCTTGGCTAGCTCTAATGGGCGCTTTCCAGCGCACGATCGGTGTCCGTGCTGCTGTCACTTCGTCCACCCTCGATGTGCGCGTCGAATGCGGAGCTTTCCGTACGAGGTCGGCGTTTTCCTCGACTTCCTTGGCAATCGAGATCATCGCGTCTGCAAACAGATCCAGCTCGCGCTTGGGCTCCGTCTCCGTCGGCTCGATCATGAGCGCGCCGCGAACAATGAGCGGAAAACTAACCGTATAAGGATGGAATCCGTAATCGATCAGGCGCTTGGCGATATCCCCCGTTCGAACACCCTTCTTTGCCTGGCGGTCGTCGCTGAAGACGCACTCGTGCATGCTCGGCGCTTTGTAGGCGATCTCGTAGTACGGTTCCAGAAGCGTACGCAGATAGTTCGCATTCAGCAGCGCGTCGAGAGTGGCCTGCCGCAACCCGTTTCCTCCGTGCGCCATGATGTAGGCCAGCGCCCGGATCAGCACGCCGAAGTTGCCGTAATACGCGCGCACCCGGCCAATGGACAGCGGCAGATCGTAGTTCCATGCCCACTGATCGCCCTCTCGTTTCAGCCGGGGTCCGGGCAGGAACGGCGTCAACACTTCGGCCACTGCTACCGCTCCCGAACCCGGGCCGCCGCCGCCGTGCGGGGTCGAAAAAGTCTTATGCAGATTGAGGTGCATGACATCGATGCCGAAATCCCCCGGCCGCGCCACGCCCACCAGCGCATTCATGTTCGCGCCGTCCATGTAGACCAGCGCGCCCTTATCATGCAGAATGCCGCAGATTTTTTTGATGTTTCCTTCGAACACGCCCACTGTGTTCGGATTCGTGATCATCAGACCCGCGACGTCCTCGGTTACGGCGCGTTCGAGAACCGCAAGATCGATCATCCCGCGATCGTTCGATTTGATGTTCTCGACCTTATAGCCGACCGTCATCGCCGTGGCGGGATTGGTGCCGTGCGCGGAATCCGGCACCAGGATCTTCTTCCGGGCACTGCCGCGAGTTTCGAGCAGTGCGCGAATCATTAAAATGCCCGTAAATTCGCCGTGCGCGCCCGCCGCCGGTTGCAGCGTCACGGCATTCATTCCGGTGATCTCGACCAAAGCCCGCTCCAGCGCCGCAACCACTTCCATTGCGCCCTGGGCAAGCCGCTCAGGCTGGTACGGATGCGCCCATGCCAGACCCTCGGTTCGCGCGACCAGCTCGTTCACTCGCGGGTTGTATTTCATGGTGCAGGAGCCCAGCGGATACAGGCCCAGGTCGATCGCGTAGTTCCAAGTTGAGAGTCTCGTGAAATGGCGCAGGGTTTCGAACTCGCTGACTTCCGGGAATTCTTCGATTTCGTCCCGAACGTTTCCTTCGCCGAGTACTGCTGCCGCATCAACTGGCGGCACGTCCAGGTCGGGCAACTGGTAGCCGCGCTTTCCCGGCGAGCTCAACTCAAAGAGCAGCGGTTCGTTCTGAACAATGTGTTTGGAGACTTTCTTGATCATTCGCCGGCTCCCTTGGACTTCGTGAACGCCGCCGCAATAGCATCCATGTCCTCGCGCTTGTTCATTTCAGTTGCGCAAAACAGCATGCAATTCGACAGTTCCGGATAAAAACGGCCCAGCGGCAGGCCACCAATAATCTTCCGGTCGAGCAAACTCTCATTTATCTGATCCGGCGAACTTCCGTTTGTGCGCACAACGAACTCATTGAAGAACGGCGCGTCAAATTGCAGCGGCAGCTTGCCAGCCAGGTAATGCGCCTTCGCCAGGTTTTGTTCAGCCAGCTCTCGCAATCCCTCCTTACCGTAAATCGACATGAACACGGTGGCCATCAGCGCCAGCAGCGCCTGGTTTGTGCAGATATTCGATGTCGCTTTTTCACGCCGGATGTGCTGTTCCCGAGTCGCTAGCGTCAGGCAAAACGCCCGTTTGCCGGTAGCATCTTTTGTCTCGCCCACCAGACGTCCCGGTATCTGTCGAATGTACTTGTCGTGCGTCGCAATGATACCTGCGTAAGGGCCGCCATAGCTCGGTGAAATCGCGAAGCTCTGCAACTCGCCGACAACGATATCGGCCTCTCGCGGCGGTTCTATCAGCCCTAATGCAACTGCCTCGGCGAACGCGACCACCAGCAGCGCTCCCTTGCTGTGAACTAGCGAAGCGATTTCGTTCACCTGCTCGAGTAACCCGAAGAAATTCGGAGTCTGAATAATGACAGCCGCCACTCCCTCGCTCAGCTTGCTCCGCAGGTCATCCAGATCCAGTCGCCCATTCTTTGCGTATGCCAGCTCTTCAAGAGGAAAGCCCTGATGCTGCGTATAAGTCTTGAGCACCTCGCGATATTCCGGATGAACCGTGCGGGCAATCAGGATCTTGTCACGGCCCGTGATGCGCACGGCCATCATGGCGGCTTCCGGAACTGCCGAGGATCCGTCGTACATGGAAGCATTCGCCACTTCCATTCCGGTCAGTTGGCAGACCATCGTCTGAAACTCGAAGATGCTGGTCAGCGTGCCTTGCGAAATTTCAGCTTGGTAAGGCGTATAAGAGGTCAGGAACTCGCCGCGCGAGACTACCGCGTCCACCAGTACCGGGCGGAAGTGGTTGTAAACGCCGGCTCCCAGAAAACTTGCATACCCATCCGCGTTCTTAGCGCCTAATGCCTTGAAATAGTCAACGATTTCGTATTCGCTCTTGCCGTCTGCGATGTTGAGCCGGCTATCGAAGCGTACGTCGGCGGGGAGATACGAGATCAGATCTTCTTCAGATTCCAATCCGATCGCCGTCAGCATTTCGCGGCGTTCGCTGTCCGATTTAGGTAGATATCGCAACTACAAGTTTAAACTCCCGGCCAAAAGCCTACTCCGCCCCTACATACTTTTCATAATCGGCAGCGGACATCAAATCGTCTATCTGGCCGGGCGAGGAGACCTTCACCGTAATTAGCCAAGCCTCGCCATGAGGGTCTTCATTCAGCCTCTCGGGATGCTGCGAAAGAAGGTTGTTCGGTTCGACCACTTCGCCGGAAACCGGTGAGTAGATGTCCGACACGGCTTTCACGGATTCCACCGACCCGAACGTTTGTCCTTTAGTTACTTTGCTTCCAGATTTCGGTAGATCGACAAACACGATATCGCCCAGCTCATGTTGCGCGTGTTCCGTGATCCCGATCTTCGCGTGATCTCCGTCCATATGCACCCACTCATGCTCTTTCGTGTACTTATATGTTTCTGGATAAGTCATGCCTTTGCCCTTTTATAGAAAGGAGTCGAAACAGTAACAGCACTTACGGGCGTATTGCGGATTAGAATTTGCAGACTTACACCGGGAGCAACGCGATCCGCGGGTAAGTAACACAAGCCGATGTTCTTGTTCAGCGTGGGAGAAGGTCCGCCGCTCGTGACCCAACCGGCCGGCTTGCCGTCTATCCAAATTTCGTAACCGTCGCGGCCAATTCCGCGTTCCGTCATTTCGAAGCCTGCCAGCTTACGCGAAACGCCTTGCTGAAGAGTTTTTTCCAAGGCGGATCGGCCGACGAATTCCCCTTTTTCCATTTTCACGATCCAGCCAAGGTCCGCCTCCAACGGATTAATGGAGGCACTCAACTCATGGCCATACAGGGCCATTTTGGCTTCCAGCCGCAATGTGTTTCGCGCGCCGAGGCCGCACGGTTTGATGCCGAACTCCTTGCCCGCTTCCAACACTTCTTCCCAGATGCGGGCGGCTTCCGCCGGCTGAATGTATATCTCAAATCCATCTTCGCCGGTGTAGCCCGTCCGCGCGATCCGCGCGGCGGTACCCGCCACAGTCCCATCTGTAAACCAGTAATATTTGATTCCGCTCAGGTCCGTGCCGGTCAATTTTTGCAGCGTCGCGAGCGCTCTTGGCCCCTGAATCGCGAGTTGCGCATACCGTTCGCTTGCCAAATCAGTCGTCGCGTTGAATTGGTTGTGTTGGCGGATATGCTCGAAGTCTTTCTCCTGATTCGAGGCATTTACACAGAGAAAAAAAGAATCCTCAGCCACCTTATGCACCAGAATGTCATCGACAAAGCCGCCATGTTCGTATAGCAGAGCAGAGTAATGCGCCTGTCCAATTTTCAGCCTGGAAGCGTTGTTGGTCGAGACGTAATCGACCAGCCTTATCGCTTCCGGTCCGTGAATTTCGATCTCGCCCATATGGCTGACATCGAAAAGTCCGGCGGCATTGCGAACGGCGTTGTGCTCCTCGATGATGCTCGAGTACTGCACCGGCATTTCCCAGCCACCGAAATCCACCATTTTGGCCTTTAACGCGGTGTGAACGTCGAACAGCGGTGTTCTCTTCAGGCCGGTGATTGGACTCATGCGGACGCGCGAAACCCTCAGCGTAACATGCGAACCGCGGTTCCCCAGTCGCTCAGCCGGTGGCTTCAGCGGGGTCGGATGTGCCGTATTCTTTCAGTTTGTTGAAGAGAGTTTTCAAGCTGATGCCGAGAATCTCGGCAGCCCGTGTCTTGTTGTTTTTGGTATGTTGCAGGGTCAACACGATCAAGGCTTTTTCAGCCTCGCCGACGGTGGTCCCGACGGGCAGACGCACGTTATCCGGTTCGAAAACTTGAGCCGGAGGCCTGGATCCGACCGACACGCCAAAATCGTAAGGTAAATGTGCCATCTGAATCGTGCCCTCGCCCGCCATGATGACTGCGCGTTCCAACACATTACGCAACTCACGCACATTACCGGGCCAATTGTACTTCCGAAATGCATCCATTACGTCCGGGGTGACGGAGGTTACCTTGCATGAATGCTTCCGATTGAGGTTCGTCAGCAATGTCTCTGTAAGAATGGGCAGGTCGTCCAGCCGCTGCCGCAAGGGAGCAAGCTGAATCTGAAACACGTTCAGCCGATAGAAGAGGTCCTCACGCAGATCCCCCTTTTTTAATGCGTCGTCCAAAGTGCGATTTGTTGCCGCGATTACGCGCACATCGACCGAGATCTCATTCTTGCCGCCCAGGCGCCGTACACGTGAATCTTCCAGAACGCGCAGCAGCTTGGCCTGGGTGCCGGAAGGCATCTCGGCCAATTCGTCCAGCAGAATCGTGCCATGCTGAGCAAGTTCAAAACAGCCCGCGCGGCGTTCCAGCGCGCCAGTGAAAGCTCCCTTTTCATACCCGAAGAGTTCGCTCTCCATCAGCGTTTCCGGCATTGCCGCGCAATTTATAGCCACAAAAGGCCCGGTTCTGCGGGTACTGAGCTGATGAATCGCTCGCGCTACCAGTTCTTTCCCGGTTCCACTCTCGCCCACCACCAGGACGGCGGCCTTACTTGGCGCGACCTGCTGAATTGTAGTGAAAACCTGCTGCATCTGGCGCGAAGTGCCGACCATATCGACCAGCACGCCCGAGTAGGACAGTTGCCGGTGAAGCCGCTCGGCTTCTTCGGCCAATGAACTCTGCTGGGCCGCGCGTTCCAGTAGAACCCGCAGAGCAGCCGGCTGAATAGGCTTTTCGTGAAACCAGAATGCCCCCAGATCGTGGATCGTCTGAATGGCGGTTTCGATATTCCCGAATGCCGTCAGTACGATGGCCGGGGGCATGTTGCCGTCCGAGCCCAAACGCTTCATCAGCTCGAAACCATCCATGCGCGGCATCATCAGGTCCGTGATGATGACGTGCGCCGAGAAAGTCTCCAGCTTCTCCAGGGCTTCCTGCCCGTCGGCCGCCGTCTCGATATTGAAGCCCCACGCGGAGATCATAGCCGCGAGGGGTCCGCGTTGCGATTCTTCGTCATCGACAACGAGCACGTTAATGGATTGGCGGGTGGCCTGATTGCCCACGGACTTCAGTGTAGCCGATCACACCTATCGTCCTTATGCCGGTATTTCGTTAAAATGCTGTTATCCGCTCTAAGTTACAGATGGTAATGGACCCCGGAATACCACCAGGAACAAACATCGAAGAAGCGCCCCCGTTCCTGGGTAGCTGGCGGCACGTTTACACCGCCGTGGTCGTTTACCTGGTTGTTCTGATCGCGCTGCTGTACACGGTCACGCGGTATTTCACATACTGAATACGCCGCACTCGCACGTTAGAATGCTTCGGGGTAGCTGTGGCTCGAATCCTCGAAGTGATTGTTACGTCTGCGGAAGAAGCTCGCGAGGCTGAGGCGGGAGGCGCGGACCGGCTGGAGCTCGTGCGCGACCTCGCGTCTGGCGGCCTTACGCCGGAGATCCGCGTCGTCCAAGAGGTACTCGAATCAGCCAAGATACCGGTCCGAGTAATGGTACGGGAACGGGCTTCGATGTCCGCCGGACCCGCTGAGCAGGCTCATAAACTTCGTATCCTTGCCGCCTCTCTGAGCCGATTACCCATCCACGGTCTTGTACTCGGATTCATAAGAGGCGGAGTGGTGGATATCGCGGCTACCCGCCACATACTCGAAGCTGTGAATGTCCCAGCCACATTTCATCGCGCCTTCGACGAGATCGCCGATCCCGAGCGCGCCATTACAGAGTTGAAGACCATCCCGCAAATCGATCGCGTCCTGACTAGCGGAGGGTCCGGCACCTGGCCGGAGCGGCGAGCACGGCTCTTTCAATGGAACAAGAAATCCCGGCCCGAGATCGAACTTCTCGTAGCCGCCGGACTTGAAGCTGCCGCACTCGCGGAACTGCGGCGTCCGGATTGGGAGTTCGAATTTCACGTGGGCCGTGCGGCGCGAAATCCGCACCAGATTTGGGGCAGCGTCGATCGGCGGTACGTGGCTGCGCTTAAGAACGGGAATCGATGAGAGCCCTCGATTGGGTGGTCTTGTTCGCCTGGCTCATATCGCTTGTCTCCTACGGTCTGTACCGCGGACGCGGTAGCAATACCGTCAATAAGTATCTCCTCGCGGGGAAGAGCATGCCCTGGTACGCCATGGGCCTGTCGATCCTTGCGACGCAAGCCAGCGCTATCACCTTCATCTCTACCACCGGCCAAGGTTTCATCGACGGCATGCGATTTGCGCAGTTCTATTTCGGCCTGCCGCTGGCCATGGTGGTCCTCTCCGTGACCGCCGTTCCAATTTTTCATCGAGCTAAGGTTTACACCGCCTACGAATATCTGGAGCAGCGGTTCGACGGCAAGACGCGCGCTCTGGTCAGCGTCGTTTTTCTCACCCAGAGAGGTTTAGCGGCGGGCATCGGTTTGTACGCGCCCGCGGTGGCCTTGGCGGACGTGCTCGGTTGGTCAGACCGGCTCATCACTATTTTGATTGGAGTGCTCGTGGTCTTGTACACGGCAAGCGGCGGGATCAAGGCGCTCACGTGGGCCGATGTGCAGCAGATGACCATGATCTTCATTGCGCTGATTATCAGCCTGATAGTCATGATTCACGCTTTGCCGCATTCAATTTCCGTGGTGGACGCTCTTCACCTCGCCGGGGCTGCCGGGCGTCTCCGAATTGTGGACCCGCATCTGAACTGGAGCGACCGGTACAACCTGTGGAGCGGGCTCATCGGCGGTGGATTCTTGGCGCTGGCCTATTTTGGCTGCGATCAGAGCCAGGTCCAACGATACTTGACCGGCAAATCAATCGCTCAGAGCCGTCTGAGCCTTCTCTTCAATGCCATTGTGAAGATCCCTATGCAGCTTTTCATTCTCTTCATTGGGGCCATGGTTTTTGTGCTCTCCCTGTTCGTGCCGGCGCCGATGATTTTCCAGCCTATCGAGGCCAATCGCGCAGCGAAAACAGCGGCCTGGGCTCCTACCCAGGCGAACTACGACCGCGCTTTCGAGCGGCGCAGAGAGGCGGCCTTCCAGTTCGCAGGCGCGGCACGAGCACCTGAACCAGCTCGCGGCGAAAAGTTGCAGCAATTCCGGAATGCGCAGAGCGATTTCACCCAAAGCCGCCAGCGCGCGCTGCGATTGGTTGAGCGGGTACACGGAGGCGGCAGATATGACGACACAAATTACGTCTTTCTCTCTTTTGTGAAGACGCTTCTGCCGGTAGGCTTGGTGGGCCTCGTCATTGGCGTAATCTTCTCGGCCTCGATGGGTTCCACTTCCGGGGAAATTAATTCTCTTGCAACGGTCTCGGTAGTCGATATTTACCGGCGCTATTGGGTTCGGAACCGGAGCGATCGCCATTACTTGATGGCTTCCCGCTGCTTCACGGTTTTTTGGGGAGCATATGCGGTAGCGTTCGCCGCTCTGGGCTCCCGCGGATTCGGTGCTCTGATCGAGCGCGTGAACATCGTGGGCTCGCTGTTCTACGGCGGAATGCTAGGCGTCTTCGTTCTGGCCTTCTTTTTCCGTCACGTGCGGGGCACGGCCGCTTTTTGGGGAGTAATCGCCGGCGAAGCGGCCATTTTCGCGGCCGCTGCCTTCACCAGCGTTTCGTTCCTTTGGTACAACGTGATCGGCTGCGTGGTGGTAGTTGCCACAGCGCTGCTGATCACGACTGCACAGCGGAAAGCGAGTAAGGTGCTGGTTGCGGGCTAAACTCCTGGGTTAAACCTGCAGCGTAGCGATATCGACCGTGGACTGGTGGCCCTCGATGATCACCACGCCCGAGTCGGTCACGTGATATTTCTCACGATCTGCCTCGAGGTTATAGCCGACCTGCGTTCCCGGAGGAATCTTCACGTTTTTGTCAAGAATCGCCCGCCGCACTTTCGCATGCCTGCCGATATCGCAATTGTCGAAAATAATCGAGTCTTCAACGAAAACTCCCGTGTGAACTCGTACGCCTCGTCCGAGTACCGATCCTTTCACGATGCCGCCTGAAACGATTGAACTGCCGGCAATGATGGAGTCAATCGCCATACCGCGCCGCCCTTCCTCATCAAAGACGAACTTCGCCGGCGCGTCAGAATAGCCCGCCGTGCGCAGCGGCCATTGACGGTTGTACAAATTCAACTCAGGCGAGACCGCGCGCAGGTCCATGCTCGCTTCGTAATAGGCTTCGAGCGTTCCCACATCGCGCCAGTATTGGGGCGAGCCAATGGGGTCGCCGGGAATAACGTTCGTCTGAAAGTCGTACGCATACAAGTCCGTGCGGCCAATCAGCCCCGGCAAGATATCTTTTCCGAAGTCGTGAGAGCTGTCTTCTCTTTCGCCATCGGCATACAATTCGCGAAGCAGCACGTCAGTGGAGAAGACGTAGTTACCCATGGATGCATAGACACGGGATGGATCCTCCGGCATTGTCGGCGCATCCTGCCTCTTTTCATGGAAACCGATGATGCTGCCCTCCGGCGTCGTTTCAATCACACCGAATTCGGAAGCGAGTTCCTTTTGTACGGGAATGGCGGCCACACACGCGCCGGCGCGTTTCTCGACGTGAAACTCGATCATCTGCCGTATGTTCATCCGGTAAATGTGATCGGCGCCGAAGATCGCTACAACGTGCGGGTCGGCCTGCTCGATCAGGTTAATGTTCTGATAGATCGCGTCGGCCGTGCCGCGATACCAATCCTCTTGCGCCGATCGCATCTGTGCAGGCACCGGAATGATGAAGTGATTTCGTAAAAGCCCACTCACTTCCCAGCCTTCGCGAAGATGCTGAAGAAGCGACTGGCTCTTGAACTGGGTCAGAACATAGATGGAAAAGATGCCGGAGTTAAGCAAATTGCTAAGTACGAAATCGACGATGCGATACCGGCCGCCAAAAGGCACGGCTGGTTTCGCCCGTTCTTTTGTCAGAGGATAAAGCCGAGTTCCTTTACCTCCGGCGAGCACAAATGCAAGGACACGAAGCTGCATCATGAAACCTCGAAGGCCAACAATTTTTCAGCTGTTTGAGTATATTCCGAACTGCTAGACGTGATTCGCGGCGAATTGCTTTCGCCGTGTTTACTGAAGAGCGTTCCAATCCATCGCGAGGCTCACGAAGGATCGCACCGCAACACCGGTCGGGCCTTTTGACATCCAGGACTTCCCTTCATCGAGCCAGGCAGTGCCGGCAATATCGAGATGCACCCAAGGCGTCGGATCGGCGAATTCACGCAAGAACCACGCGGCTGTAATGGATCCGCCATAGCGGCCCCCGATATTCGGAAGATCGGCAAACGCCGATTTCAGATATTCTTTGTACTCTTCGTCCATGGGCAAGGGCCACGTTTTCTCACCGGCGGCTTTCGCGGCTTTCAGAAAGCGCTGCAAGAACTCCTCATTATTAGTAAAAGCCCCTACGTTGTAGTGGCCGAGCGCTACGACGATGGCTCCGGTCAAAGTCGCCGCGTCCACAATATGGGTAGCGCCGTTCCGGTTCGCATAGGTGATAGCGTCGGCCAGGATGAGCCGTCCTTCCGCGTCGGTATTGAGGACCTCAACGGTTTTACCGGAGAGCGTTGTCACGATATCTCCGGGCCGCTGCGCATTTCCGTTCAGCATGTTCTCGACGGTGGGTATATACGCGGTCACGGGAATGGCCGGTTTGAGTTGAGCGATGGCCCGCATAGCGCCGATCACCGCCGCCGCTCCGGCCATGTCGTACTTCATCTTCTCCATGCCATCCGCTGGCTTGATCGAGATTCCGCCCGTATCGAAAGTGACACCTTTGCCGACCAAAGCCAGATGATCTTGGCCTTGGTTTACAGACGGACGATATTTGATCGCAATGAGGAACGGCGGATTGGTGCTGCCCTGGGCCACGCCGAGTAGCGCGCCCATTCCGAGTTTCGCCATTGCCTCCTGATCCAAAACTTCGCACTCGAGCCCGATCTCGCCCGCCATTTTCCGGGCGGCATCGGTCAATTCGGCGGGGGTCAGCTTATTCGCTGGCTCATTTACCAGATCCCGTGTCAGATTCTGGGCTTCGCCGATCATCCGGCCTCGCTCGGCGGCGGCGCTGGCGGCCTCGGCCGAAACGCCGGGAACGATTACTGTGAACGCGTCGACTTGCTTCTCTTTCTTCTTGGGATCGCTTTTGTGTATGTCGGGCTCCCAGCCTCCGAGCACCGCGCCTTCCACCGCCGGCGCAACATACTCGTCGCCATTCGGCGTGTCGATCAGCAGCGCAATAGATCGAAAGCCTTTGGGTTTTAAGGCGCGAATCAGCGTGCCGGCAACTCTGCGCGCCTCGACGGATGAGAACTTCTCGCGCTTGCCTCCGCCGACTACAACCAGCCGCTTGGCGGAGATGCCTTCGGGACGGTGAAGGACCGCAATCTCGTAGAGTTTCCCCGTGAACTCGCCGGTTGCGCGCAGGTCGGCCAGCCAGCCCGATTGCGCCGCGATCTCCGGGTCTGAAGACGCGGCTGAACTCACGGCCGGAGCTTCGGCCGCGGTCTTCTCTTCCGATTCAAAACAGATGATGGCCAGGGCATCCGCACTGTATTTTTCGCCAGATGATGTTTCTACGTTGATTTGCATGAACTTTGCTGATGATTGCGCGCGTCTTTGCGTTACTGTTTGGCGCGGCGGCCCAGGGCGGCTTTTGCCTCCGCCTGCATCTCCTTTGCCTTTATAGCTTCGCGCTTATCGTGAAACTTCTTACCTTTGGCTACCGCGATTTCAACTTTTATCCGGCCACCCTTCAGGTACAGCTTGGTGGGGATTACCGTAAGACCCTTTTCGCGGGTTTCCATTTGCAATTTGTCGATCTCGGAGCGATGCAGCAGAAGCTTGCGTTTGCGCGCCGGCGCGTGATTCATCAGATTGCCATGGGAGTACTCGCTAATATGCGCGTTCAGCAGCCAGGCTTCCCCTCCGCTGACCTCGGCATAGCTCTCCTTGAGCTGAATCTTGCCGGTCTTGGCAGCCTTCACTTCCGTGCCGGTGAGCACCAGCCCGGCCTCGTACCGGTCGAGTAGGTGATAATTGTGACCAGCGGAGCGGTTATCGCTCAAGATTTTGTTTTCGCTTTGCTGAGCCAAGGGTTCCCTACCCCCAGTTTCGCCTAAGCACCAGCGGAGCTTGCACGTCGGCCAAGGCTGGTACGTCTTCCATTCGATCAGGAGAGGAATATACCTCGGGCGGGACAGTTCTTTGGGGGACTGCGCGCTCCTCTCGCCAGTTGCGAATGGTAGGAAACGGCGGTTCCAGTCAAGCCGTCGGTAAGAGGTTCGTCGATATATCTGAGCTTGGATGCACCTTAAAGTGAATGTTTTGAAAAAGTTATGGTTTAATACCGCGCTCGCCTGCGCGCTCGTTCTGCTTGTGTGGCCGCTCCAGGCTCATACCAAAAAGGGCGACAAGCTTCTGAAAGAAGGCGATAAAGCGGAACAGAATAAAGACTACGACACGGCATTAAGCGATTTCGAACAGGCGCTGGATACGGATTCGAAAGAGCCGGCCTATTTGATAGCCGTGAATCGGGTTCGGACGAAAGCGGCAGAAGCGGATGTCCGAAAGGGCAGAACCCTGCAGCAGCAACAGAAGCTCGATGAAGCCCTGGTCGAGTTCCAGAAAGCGCTATTAGCCGATCCGTCCTATCAAGTCGCCCTGCAAGAGATTCGCATCACGAACGATATGATCCGGGACAAAGCGAAAGCTCCCCCGGGAACGGTGATTTTGACTCCGGCCGAGCGGGCGCGGAGGGATGTCGAGAAACGGATCAACTCGCTCGAAGGGGCGCCTACGCTTCGTCCCATTAACGATCAGATCAGCAGCCTGAAGATGAACAACCAGCCGCCGCGCGTTTTGTACGAAAGCGTCTGCAAACTGGCCGGAATCAATGCGCTGTTCGACCCGTCGGGAATCGAGGGCCCGAGCGGCGCTCACAATGTTAATCTGGATCTCCATGATGTCACCCTGGACGATGCGCTGAACTATGTTGCACTGGTGACGCATACATTTTGGCAGCCGATCAGCCATAATGCGATCTTCGTGACGCAGGACGTCGAGAATAAGCGCCGGGAGTACCAGAACGAAGTCGTCAAGGTGTTCTATGTCCAGAACGTCAGCACGCCGAGCGAATTCCAGGAAATCTACAATGGCGTGCGCATCGGGGCGAAGCTGCAGCAGGGAATCTTCCAGGTGGCCAGCCAATACGCGATTGTCGCTCGCGGTTCGCCGGATACCATCGCACTGGTAGAAAAATTAATTCACGACCTGGATCGTCCGAAACCGGAGGTTCTGGTTGATGTGGTCGTGATGGAGGTTTCAAAGTCGAAGATTACGACGCTCGGAGCGGCATTGGCCGGCCAGACTGGCGGCTTGAACATTCCGATTCTGTATAACCCTCGCAATCCAGTTACTGTCGGGGGCTCTACCGGGACCACGACCGGCACGACGGTCCACCACGGGAACAACCACCGGAACAACCGGGACGGCCACAAGCACGAATGGCGGCACGAGCGGCATCGGTGGACTGAACAACACGGGCAGCAGCGGTACCACTATCCCGTCGTACGTTGGGCTGTCTCAGCTTGGGCATATTTCGAGTGCCGATTTCGCTACCACTCTCCCGGGAGCGTTGATTCAGGCACTGTTGACCGATGCCTCGACCCGGCTGTTGCAAAGGCCGGAGATCCGCGCCTCCGATGGCGGCAAGGCTACCCTCAAGATCGGAAGCAAAATTCCCTATGTGCAAGGCTCGCTGAATTCGGCGGTTGCCACGCCCGGGGCAATTCCATACGCCACAACGCAGTTTCAATCAGTAGACGTGGGCGTCCAAATTGAGTTCTCTCCACATGTGAATGGGCCGGACGAGGTCAGCATGCACATCAAGGTGGAGATCTCCAACGTCACGCAGACGGAAAATATCGCGGGCGTTCAGGAGCCGATTATTGGGCAAAAGATCGATGAAGCCGATATTCGCATGAAAGATGGAGAGGTGAGTCTGTTGGGAGGCCTTACTTCGAACAGCAACAGCCTCAGCATTGCCGGCATTCCGGGTGTAGCGAACATCCCGCTACTCGGGTATCTGTTCGGAACCAGGAGCCGGGATCGCGAAACAGATGATATTATCGTCGCCCTCGTACCGCATATCATTCGGGCGCCAGAATTCAGTGACGATGCCTCAAACGGAGTGTACGCTGGAACGGAGCAAGTCCAGAGGGTGGAGCGGCACGCCGATGGCGCAGCGCCCGCCTATTCGGGGAGTGCTTCGGGCGGCCCGGTTGGTAATCCAATCCAAGGTGTGCCGGGTACGCCTGCGGCGGGAACGTACGAGCAGGAACCTCCGCAGGAACCGAGTCCCGAGCCTGTCAATCCGCAGTACCCACCCTTGCAGCCCGGACTCGGCGGTGGGCAAGCCGTTCAGCCACCAGTCTTGAGGCCGCGTTCAGCGCCTCTGCCTCCGTCTTCACAGCCACCCGCTAGTCCGTAAGATGGAGTTTGTAAGACATGTTGCGGCGTACTGAATTGCCTGGGCTCGCGAAAAGGCGCAGGGCGCAGGGCGGGTTCTCGCTGGTGGAACTCATCGTTGCATTCACGATTTTGCTGATTCTGACTACGATGGCGGTTCCGACGGCGCGCTATCAGGTGCGACGGCAGCGAGAAAAGGACCTTACGGAAGATTTAGTTCAAATGCGGCACGCCATCGACAGATACAAGGACATGTGCGACGCGGGAAAGATCCAGTCCAGCGGTCCCGATGCGTACTGCTATCCGCCCACTTTAGAAGTGCTGGTCGAGGGGGTCAAGTTGACGAACACGATCAGCGGGAATGGCCAGAGTGGCAAAATGCGTTTTCTGCGGCGGGTGCCCAAAGATCCCATGACCGGCGACACAGACTGGGGCAAACGCAGCATGCAGGATGAGCCGACCTCGAACTCGTGGGGCGGCCAAAACGTGTTCGACGTTTTCTCGAAGACGATGGATAAAGCGAGCGACGGAACGCCGTATTCGGAGTGGTGATGCAGTCTCATCCGACAACTAGGGCAGGGAAGGCGCTCAGACGGGCCCAACGCGGCTTCACGCTTATCGAGCTGATGGTTGTCATGGCCATAATCTCGATCATTGTGACGATCGCGGTGCCGATTTATCAGAAATCGATTACCCGCGCTAAAGAAAGTGTTCTGCGAAATAACTTGTTTACCATCCGAACCATGATCGACGAGTACACGGTGGATAAACAGAAAGCGCCCGAGACATTGCAGGATCTGGTATCGGAGGGATACCTGCGGCAGGTTCCGCAAGATCCCATGACTGGCTCCGCCGATAATTGGCGGATAACGATGGAGGATACTGCCATCGGAGGCAGCAACAGCACCCCGGGGATTTTCGACGTACACAGCGGCTCGGATGCCAAGGCTTTGGACGGAACCGCGTACGCGGATTGGTGAGCGGCCGTTTGCTTGCTAAACTGAAATGCGGCGATGCGCCTCGCCACCCCTGTTCCCCGATCGTCTAATGGTAGGACAGCGGCCTTTGGAGCCGTTAATCGTGGTTCGAATCCATGTCGGGGAGCCAACCGTCTAGAACCAATAACTTAACAAAAAAATTTGACCAGGGACCATCGTATATACGAAAGAGGCTGTTTCTCAATTCCCCGACATATTTTCCGGGTGTAGGATAAGCCGGAGATATGTCATTTGACCGGCTTAGATCGCTTTATTAGGCGATACGATGGGTTCATGGGTTCATGGGTTCGTGGAAAGTGAAAGCTGTCGTCTATGAGATTTCCGTGCAGAATTGGCGTCCGCAGTTCACGGTCCCAGAATCTGTCAGTACCTTCCTTGGACTAGAGCATGAAGAGGAAGCGGCACTAGTCGTTAGGCGATATCCCTCCATGGAGGTCGCCTTCGAAGGAATTAAGCGACTGAAATCTGGAACAGAAATCTACGGAGCTGAGGATATAAATAAGTGCCTCAAACCGGGGGAGCGAATCGAGGTTGAGGCGTCAAGGCCGCCGAGCGCGGAGGTCGAAAATTCAAACTGACTGTCGCGCGTTACAGGCGATTCGAGATGTCTGAAGGATCTGTACGCCCGGTTAATGCCCGACAATCGCCACACGCTACGCTGTGCTTCCGGCAACTCAAGCGCTACGCGCCGTTTGCGACAGGCTGAGTACCCTCTTTTCGAAGCTCCGGGCGGGAGAATCCTCAACCGGCATACCCCCGTATCAGAAAAGTCCGAGCCGGCCGGGTTACAGGGTGCGTACGGATATCGCGAAAGCCAGAGTATCGTAAGCGTCTGGTCGCGGCCGTCTTGAGATATGGCACTAACGATGTTATATATTTCGCGGTCTTACTCGCCGGACGTGTACCGGCTTATTTCTTGAATCGGACGTCGATATAGCACAGCTGTCCTGGCTTTGCTGAGGAGTTGTAAAAGATGCTGACGTTTTCATAATCCTCCGACGAGCCGGCACAGTCGTTCTCGGGCATACAAAAGGCGTCTACGAATCCGCCGATGACAAACTTGCCCCTCCTTGATGCCGGGAGCAGTTCATCTAAGACATTTTTGGCGGTCTCGTGGCTGAACGTCATGCTCCTTGATTGGATCAGACTATCTGCGCGCATCGGGAAAATGAGCATCTCGGCTATTCGTCCGTTTGGCCCGCTCCTCACCCGGACGCCTATGCCAGTGCGGACCGTGAAAGTCTCAGAAAACGCGGCGCCGTACTTGCCCTTCAGCTCATCAAGGGATTGGCCGAAGATCAAGGTGGAAGCGAGAAACGCGAAGAGGAGTATCCTCACACATCGAATATAGACATACCTTGCAAGAGCTTCGAGAACCCTCGCGGAGATTTTGGCTTCTCCGGACCGAGCATAAAGCGGTTATCAGATGGATTTTGTCTAACTTGCTGGCTGCCGTACTAGCCCGACATTCCACGGCGGCAGTTCAGCAATCCGATTCACCGGATGATCCGCAATGCACGCGAGCACATCACTCAGATATGCTTCGGGATCGAGCCCATTGAGTTTCGCTGACCCAAGCAAGCTGTAGATGGCCGCTGCGCGTTCGCCGCCATGATCGGATCCGGCAAATAAATAATTCTTTCGGCCAAGAGCGACCGCACGCAGCGCGCGTTCGGCGGCGTTATTATCGATTTCGATCTGGCCATGATCGCAGTAGCGCACAAGCGCCGGCCAGCGTGCAAGCGCATAGCCGATAGCGGCCGCGATCTCGGATTTCCTGGAGACCCGAGTCAGCGTTGTTTTGAACCATTCGTGCATAGCCGTTAATGAAGGACGGGCTCGCGCCTGCCGTACCTGCTGACGTTGCTCCGGCAAAGCGCCACGGATTTCGCCTTCAATCGCATACAGCTGCCCGATGCGCTCGATCGCTTCTTTGGCAAGGGTGACGCATGGGCTTGGTGGATGTCGAAGAACTTACGGCGAACGTGAGCCCAGCAGGCTGCCTCTCGAATGCGGCCGCTGTCGTATAACCGGTTGAAGCCGGCGTAACCATCGGCTTGCAGCGTTCCTGCAAACGTGGCGAGATGCCGGTGCGGATGCTCGCCTTTGCGATCCGGAGAATAGACGAACCAAACCGCCGGGGCGACTGAATCGCCTGCCGGGCGATCGTCGCGCACATACGTCCACAAGCGACCGAGCTTGGTTTTACCAGTGCCGGGCGCCAGTAGGGGCACGGGCGTATCGTCGGCGTGCAGTTTGTTGGCGCTCATCACGTACTGCCGCAAAACATCGTTTAACGGCGCCAGCAACTCAGCACAGGCTCCCACCCAATCGGCTAGCGTAGAACGCTCCAGCTCCACACCTTCGCGGGCATAAATCTCCGCCTGCCGGTACAGCGGTTGATGATCGGCGTATTTCGATACCAGAACATGCGCCAATAATCCCGGACCGGCGAGACCACGCTCAATGGGACGGCTCGGAGCTGCGGCCTGCACGATCACGTCGCATTTCGTGCAACTCAGCTTTGGACGCACATGCCGGATCACTTTGAAGCGCGCCGGCACATACTCGAGGATTTCGGAGGCGTCCTCACCGAGCCTACGCAACGCCCCGCCACACCCCGGGCATTTGTCCTCTTTGGGCTGATGAATCTCGGTGTGCCGGGGCAAGTGATCGGGAAGCGCTCGCCGTGCTGGCTTGTGCGTTGCGCTGGCAACCATCGCGGCGGCTGCCGCAGGCAATCTGCGCTCGGATCGTTGCCGGTTCTCCGCAGCGTTTTCTTCGAGGTCGTCTAACTGTAGTTCGAGCTGCCGAATCTCCAGCTTTTCCGATTTGCGCCCGAACTGCATGCGCTGCAAACGCGCAATCAACAGCTTGAGGCGTTCGATTTCCGCCGCATGCGCAGAGAGCTGCTCATCTTTTGAGCGGATCAACGCTCTCAGTGCAGCCGCGTCCAGCGCATCTAAATCCAGCGTGGCAGCAGCGGACACCTTAAAACTATGCCATGCTCTCGCTCATTCAGTCCAGTGAATGACAAACATTTTAGGTGAGCTTTGTTGCCATCGCTATACCGCTATGTCTGGCTTCCATGTGCGTGCAGGCCGCCTCCAATCGATGCCTTCGAGTAACATCGATAACTGTGCCCGAGTAAGTGATACCGTTCCGCTTTCAGCCTGCGGCCAGATGAAGCGACCGCGTTCCAAACGCTTCGCAAACAGACATAGGCCGTCTCCATCCCACCACAACAACTTAATGAGATCGCCGCGCCGCCCGCGAAACACGAATACGTGCCCTCCGAAAGGGTCCTGTTCGAGGATGGTTTGGGCCACCGCGCTTAGACCTGTGAATCCACGCCGCAGATCTGTCACGCCTGCTGCAATCCAGATGCGTGCGCCAGTCGGGGGCGAGATCATTGCGCCAGGCACTCCAACAGGGTTCGAACGAGTTTGGCATCGACGCTCCCGTCCAGAGTTACCCGCGCGCCGCGCGCTTCAATCATGATCCTGAACTCATGCTGCTTCGCACCACGCGGCTGCCGAACACCCTCCGCCACCTCGACCGGAAGCAATGTTGCCGACTTGCCGCTTCGCGCCTGTTTCCGATGCCGCTTGCGCCATTGGTAGATCTGGCTCGCTCGCACACCGTACGCTCGCGCGACTGCATTCACAGTCGTGCCGGCTTTCCATGAGGCTTCTACGATGCGTTGCCGATCTTCCGGCGACCAATTGCGTCGCTTTGCCGGCGCTTGTGCGGGCTTGCTGTTGCTCGGGGTTGATCCATCCACCCCTGAAGCATCACGCAATACATCCCATTTTGCTAGACGGCCATCACCGTGCGCTCACAAGAGTATCTTAACCAAAGTATTTTGGTTAGGGTATCGGAAGAGAACGTACCTCGCCTGGCGTCCACCTGATGTCTGAAATAGGCGGCTATTTCTGGAGGAGAATCCATGCGCTCTGCCCGGCGACAATAGCGAGAAGAAGCAGCGCGATCACCGTGCCTAACACTGCGGTTGCCTCAAGGGAAACGACACAACGAGTGACAGATGTCAACCTAGTTCTAAATTTCTTAGCCTGCTGCTCAGCAGCAGTGGACTGCTTTTGGGATTCACCAGCGCCGGCCGCGCTGAGGCTATCAATAAATGCGTCGATGTCAATCTCTTCACCGTCGTCGGTCTTTATTGTGCCCTTCATAAGACCCATCATTCGTTGGAACCTATGTGCGTCCTCCTCGTATCGGTATTGCTTACCTACCGAGGCGATCACGACCATTAGGTGCTCGGCTGATAACATTCTAAAAATATTGTGCAGCCCACCACAAACAATCGAAATCAGTAAAAAGCCCCATGCGATGTAGAGAATGGGTAAAAGAAAGGGCGACGCGTGTCTCGCGGCGCTATGTGAACCGAGAGCGCCGAGAAAGCTGAGAGTTAACGCAAACGTTCCAGCATCGAGCAATATCAGTTTTTCAGTAAACCCAACGCGCAATTCCCAGAGTCTTAGAACGCGCTCAAATTCCGATCTGGAGTCTTCTATTGTTGACCTGCGCGCCCCGACAAGCTCTTCGTAAAAAGCCTTGATCTTCTCGCGGTCGAACGAGTGAATATGCATCTGTCCCATTTCGATTACGCTCTCCTATTCGCTGGGATGCACCACGTTTGCATTCTTGGCATCTTACAGCATGGAGGCCCGGCCCCGCTCCTATATTCTGAAACCGTGAGCCGTGCGTTTGAAATTGAATTTTCAGTGACCCGTGTTAGCGAAGACTCTGGACAGGAATTCGCCCGTCGTTTGCTCCGTATTCCTGAAGTTGAACGCGCATCAGGACATGTTGACAGTACATTCACCAAATCTCATGGTCCTGAGTGGCTTGAGATGCTGATTCGCATCAGACCTTATGTTGAGATAGCTGCAACATACATAATTACAAAGCTGGCCGATGCTGTTGTGGAGGCAGTAAAGACCTACCTGAAAGAAGAAACCATGGGCCGCCAACAGCGCCGGGCAACAATATATGGCCCCAACGACGAAGTTCTGCGCATTATAGAAATCAAAGACGGCGAGGTGACAGAGCGACACTAGGTGACTGCGTGTTTTTCGACTCCCCACACACTCGGATGTAGTTAAGGCAAAAAGTTCTTCGGTTGCGACGGACGGGATTGTAATCCCACTCTTCGCCCGAGGTCTTCGCGAGATGCTAAACGGATCTTCCGTAACGCAAACAGCGGGCCGGGGGGGGGATATTCAACCCAAAACAAATTAGGATTAATTTGTTTGGACCGGCTTTTGTGAAACACTGTTGAAACCCGGTGCAGAAGATATCTTTAACTCTCTTGTTATCAGCATCTCCACAATTTTTCAACAGCGAAGATTTCTCCGTCAAGAGATTTGCTTAGCAAAGTGATGTACTTTGGGCACAGCGGCTTTAAGATCAAAGCGTTTCGTTCAAATGTCCACTTGTGGAGGGATTCCTCCGAACACTGACCCTGACAAGAGGTTTTCCATGGCCTCTATAAAGAACGTCAGAAGTTTGATACGCGCCCTAAAGGGTCTTGTCGAAGATGTTACAAGCCTTGCTGGTCAAATCACGCTCTTAGTCGCGGCTGTGTATGGCTTCGCCCATTTTTTCTTCAAGTAACTTTGCTATTCGTAGCGTACACGCCCCGCGTTTCCCAACGTCCTCCCGACGCGTACCAAGTGACAACAGCCACACGTGCCGAAACAGCCCAAAGACATCCGAATCGTGAGCGGGCATTTTTGCGCGTTTAACAAACTCCGGCAGACCATCCCTCGAAATTCCGCAAACACACTGCCGAGCGTCTTTTTGATTTGCCTTTAGGCTCATTCTCCACACTTGCGCCAGTAGCTTTTCATCTCTCCCGGTGTCCGTTCCATCGAGATTTCGACCTTGACGAGCCACTTGTCGAGCGCAGCAAACACAGCTTCTCTGAATTCCATTTCACTTACCTCACTGTTGAAACACGCTTCGTCAGCTTCATCCCCGACCCAACGGCGAAGTTCATCTGCCTCCATCTCGTCAACTATGAAGTCCGCACACGATTCAGCTATTGGTCGGGTGAAGCCGAGAGGTTGGGCTATGGACCATTCCTTGATGGCTCTTTCGACTAGATCGCCGAGATCGAAATCGAGGCAATTTCTCGGAACGAACATTTCCACGCGGGTTCAGTTTGGATTATCGCGCGTTCGTTTGCGATACGAGTGAACCAGCCAAGCACCTCCGAGGAATAAGAAAGCGGGGAATGTGTAGTGACCGATAAGCTGCCCTGCCCGCTCAAATCCATTCACGCTCGGTGGCATAGGGGCAAGAATTCCATTGAGCGCCCAAAAGATTAGCAGCGGCCCGAGCACAATTCTCCAGTACCCTGGCTTCCGCCACGCTAATGGCGTTATGTCCCGATTTTTCAGCTGTTCCGGCTCGACGCCCATGTCCATGCCTATCGGCAATCAGTTCCTTTGATCCGTCCGTCGTTCTTGCCGGAGGATGTCTAATTTACACTCCTTGCCGTCAGCGTCCAGCAGCGTGAGCTTTCCTTTTTCCTGCTCGTATTTCACTTCGTCCCCGACGACAAATCGACAGCCATGCTTGTGATTCGCGATTGCGCGCGTGACTAGGCCCCGAGTGGGGAGACCGACTGGCTTCAGAGTCAAATCATCGAGGACGTAAACATAATCTTGACCCTCGATAACAACTTGGTTATCCTGAAAAACTGTTTGATGCGTGTGAGTCGATCCGAGAGTTTGGCTCTGTGCTGAAGTTTCACTTGTAGCGTCTACCGTCGGAATCCCCAAGTAGTCATGAGCTAAGGTAGCGTGGCCGGTCGTAGCCGCATCGCCACTCGTAGAAGAGACCGACGTACTGCTCGTGTCACGAATCTCTCTCGTGGCTTTTGAATTCAGTACCTTTCCTGTCGACCATTCATGGTCTTTAGCCGACGACACGGCTACAAAAAGCAACCCAAGCGTGATCGCAGCAGTCCTAATCTGGCGCATTTCCTCGCGATTCATATCGGCATGCAGCCCCGGAAACTCCAGTCAACATGTCAGTTTTTCGGCAGCGCGCCGTAACTCATGTTCAAAAAAGTTCAATAAGCACCGAGCAACCCCGAAACACTCAATCAAAAAACTGCCGCAACATGCATAAGCCACCAAATCGGCGACGTTGATGAACAGAAATTCTTTATCTTTGGCTTCTTCTGAAGACCGAGCGCTCACAGTTGATCGGGACTAGCTGTACCGATCCTGTACCGATGCTGGTATTTCGTGGGTTTTTCGCGCTTTGTGGCTTTTTGGAATCAGCAACTTACACATTCCAAATTGCAGTTTTAATCGTGGTTCGAATCCATGTCGGGGAGCCAACCGTTTGGCCCTTTCCGGCCAGCTAGGCGCGTTTCGGTGGACATGGTGCGCACTTAACTTCGCAGATCCGCGAAGGCCTCTTCGATTTCCGCTTTCGCTTCGGGCGAAGGTGGAATCATCGGCAATCGTGGCGGTCCGCCGTAATACCCGTTCAGGTCCATCGCGTACTTCAGGCCCGGGATGCCGTGCTTGGCGGCGATCAGCCGCCCCGGTGGAGTGATCCGCATTTGCCAATCGTGTCCCGCTTCGCGCTCGCGGGTTCGAAACGCTTCCCAGATGGTGACGCACGCGTAGGGAATGACGTTGGCTATCGCGAGAATCGCTCCCGAGGCGCCTACCTGTAGAGCTTCCCAAAAGCCGACGCCCGAGCCGGAAAGCACCTGAAAGCCGGACTTCACCGCGCGCACGACTTCATTCATCCGCTCAAGGTTCCCCGAACTGTCCTTCATGCCGATGATGTTCGGATGTTCGGATAGCTCTGCGACCGTAGAAATCGGAACGTCATAGCCGGTTACTTGCGGAATATTGTAGATGAGAACCGGTATCTTCGACCGGTCCGCTACAGCCCGGAAATAGAGGGCCTGCGTTTCCGGACGATGCATCTGATTCTTGTAGTAAAACGGCGTAAGCGCCAGTGCAGCATGAAAGCCCGCTTCCGCCGCACGATTGGCGATCTCCACCGTTTCCTGAACGCTCTCCGCGCCGACCCCCGCGATCAGCGTCTTCCCCTCGGCACTCGCCTCCCGAACCCACTCCATGAGCTGGATACGCTCCGGCACCGACAGAAGCGGAGTCTCGCCGGTCGAGCCGCACACCACGTAGCCGCTCAACGCAATCTGATTGAGCCGTTCAATGTTGTGGAAGACTTTGGCTTTGTAGAGTTTGCCTTCGTGGTCAAACGAGCTGGTCAGGGCTGGAAAGATGCCTTGCAGTTTCATGGACAGCTATTCGGAAACGAAAGAGGCCTGCCGGCTTGTGTGCGAGCAGGCCTGTGCTTTCGTCAAGGTTTGGCGCTGACGATAAATGTGATGACGAGCGTGTAGAGCGCGAGCGATTCGATCAGCACCAGACCAAGAATCAGTGCCACGCGGATAGCGGCAATCGCGCCGGGATTCCGCGCCATGGCTTCAGCGGCCGAGGCGGTCGCCCGGCCTTGGCCAATACCGCAAAGACCGGCTGCGATTCCCATCGCAATGTAAGCCGCGGCCATGCGGTTCATGTTGGAGGGATCACTGGTACCAGCGGTCCCTTGTGCAAAAACGGGGCTCGCCAGAGCCAAGAGGCTGACAGCGAGGAAGATCAGTTTGTTTTTCATTGTTTCTCCTATGAAGTTGCTTCCAGGAGGTGGTTCGTCACCGTGCGTTGGGACGCCGGGCGCTCACGCTGGAAGCGGATAAGGCCTAATGCTCGTGCGAAACGGCTCCGCCCACATAAACCATCGCCAACAGCATAAAAATATACGCCTGCAGGAAAGAAACGAATAGATGCAGGCCTAAGAACGCTACCGGAATGAGCAGTCTGGTTAGCGTTATGAAAGTAAGATAAACCTGCTCGCCGGCGAACATATTAGCGAAAAGACGGACGGTGAGCGAGAGCGGCCGAGCGCAATGGCTGATAATCTCAATCGGCAGCATAAAGGGAGCCAGCAAGAGGATTGGTCCGAAGAACTGTTTGATGTATCCAAAACCGTGCGCACGCACACCGGTGTAGTGATAGAAAAGGAACGTCGAGACAGCGAACCCAAGCGGCACCATCGGGTACATGGTGGGCGAATCGAACCCGGGGATGAGGCCCACAACGTTCAAGAAGAGAATGAATAGAAAAACGGTTCCGAAGAAGGCAAGGTATTTTGGACCATCGTGCCCCACCACCTCCTCCGAGGACGAATAGAAGAAGTCATACACGATTTCGAAGACATGCTGCGCTTTTCCTGGCCGGTCGACCGAAAGACGAGAGCGCAGCCAACCGAAGAAGATCAGCACAAACGCCACGACGACGATTTCGCAGACCATCCAGTCGCTCCACGGCTGCTTCGGATCTCGTACTGGATAATGCACTGCGTTCAGGATGGAATTCGCAGGGCCGCCCAGATGGTCGTTAAAGACCTGCGTGAGCCAGAGTTCATGTACCATTTAGTGCGTAACTCTACTTCCAAACAAACTTAGAACCAGTTCGAGAATCACGGACGTCAGCACTGCCGCGGTGCTGGCAAGGAGACCTAAAATCACCGGCAAAGGGTTGACACCCAAAGCTTTGACTATAACATAGCCACCCCCGAAAAGTATTAGATAACGCGTAACATAGGCACCGGCCTGCCACGGTTTGCGCTCCATCCCGCCCGGAGCAAGCCCTCGGCTTAGGCGTTCGAATACCCAGAGGTTTCCAAGCGAACCTGCCGCTCCCAAGATGAACCCGAGTGCTGGGCGGGGCCCTTGCAAGGCCAAGTAACAAGCGAACCCAGCTAGTGCGTAAAACGCCGTCAGCCAATACATCCGGCGAACGGAAACAGAAGCATCCTGCTCCGTCATTTCCTGCCGCCTGTCCGGTTGCTATCGCGCGACAATTCCCGCAGGATCTGAATCAGTCCGGCAGACATGCCGAGAACGATTCCCAGCGCACGCAGGATCGGCAGGTGCAACCAGCGATCGGCGAGCGCGCCCAGAATGTAGCCGGCCGCCACCGAAGCTGGCAGCGTCAGTGCCAACGACAAATACTTTCCGAGCCAAAACACCGATTTGTCCGGCCGCTGAGGCATTTCCCAAACCAACCAACTCAAGGTAGCAATTCGTTTTTTCGTTAGGATTCGTTCTGGAATCCCGACCAGCGGTTTAGGCCTGGCATATTCAGTCCAAACTGATCGAGCACGCGTCCGACGACATGATTGATAAGGTCATCCACTGTTTGCGGACGGTTGTAAAGGGCTGGAATCGGCGGAAAAATGACCACGCCCATACGCGCCAGGGCGAGCATGTTCTCCAGATGGATTTCGCTAAACGGCGATTCCCGGGTGAGGAGCACCAGTTTACGGCGTTCTTTGATGGTTACATCCGCCGCGCGGCAGATAAGGCTGTCTCCATAGCCGATCCGGATAGCAGCCAGAGTCTTCATGCTGCACGGCGCGACAATCATTCCATCGATTTTGAATGAACCGCTCGAAATGGCTGCGGCCTGATTGTCCTGGTGATGAACCACCGAGGCGAGGCGTTCGACCTGATCGAGTGAATAGTTCGTCTCGTGCGCCAGGGTCGAGCGCGCCCATTTGCTCATGACCAGGTGTGTTTCGATCCCGAGATCGCGTAACGCTTCCAAGGTCCGAACGCCGAAAATGGTTCCGGACGCGCCGGTAATTGCCACGATGAGACGCATTACTTAAGCTGCTTTTCCAATTCCGCCACGCGGCGTTCGAGAGCGCGAACTGTGCGAAGAAGTTCCGGGAGGCGAGAGTAGGCGGCCGAGGCGCGCAGCCACTCGCGTGAGTCGAACGCTGGAGAGCCGCTTATGATCGACCCCGCGGGAACATCGTGGCCGACGCCGGATTGTGCCCAAACAATCGCATTCTTGTGAATTGTCAGGTGGCCGGATGAGCCGGTCTGCCCGGCCATGACCACATTTTCTTCGAGCACAGTACTTCCCGCCAGGCCGGTCTGGCCGCAGATGATGTTGTCCTCGCCTACCACGGAGGCATGCCCAATCTGGCATAGGCTATCTATCTTCGCGCCGCGCTTCACGCGCGTTTCACCGAGCGTCGCGCGATCCACGGAGGTGAGCGTCTGGATCTCCACGTCGTCTTCGAGAACTGTGATTCCCGATTGCGCGATCTTGTGCTGCCGGCCGTCGTCGCCTTTCGCGAAACCGAATCCGTCTCCGCCGATCACGACACCGTTATGCAAGGTGACGCGATTGCCGATCTGGCAGTATTCTCGGACAGAAACGTGCGAATGCGCTGTGAAATCATCGCCGATGGTGCAGCCCTCATAAATCACGGCAAGAGGATATAGAATCGCGTTCGCCCCTATAAGGGTGCGCTCACCCACAACCGCATAAGCACCGATACACGGGTTTGGGCCGATGGATGCGCTGGGCGCGATCGAAGCCGCTGGATGGATACCGCTTGGTGGTTTAGGCGGCTGATAGAAGAGCGCGAGAGCCCGCGCGAAATCATAATAGGGATTCGCCGAAATTAGGGTTGCTGCCTGCGCACCGTTCACGGGCTCGGCCGCGATGATTGCCGCCGCGCGAGTCGATCGAGCCTTGGGCGCATATTTCGCGTTCGCCAGGAAAGTGATCTCGTTCGGACCGGCTTTCTCAATCGTGGCAACGCCTGCGATCTCGACGCCCGGGTCCCCCGCTAACCGGCAACTGAGCAGTTCGGCGAGCTGGCCGAGATGAAACGAGGGCATCGGCAAGCTTCCTTAGGTTTCAGCGACCACCGGATTCCGGAGTTCGCCGATCCCCGCTACTTTTACGGTGACCTGCTCTCCGGGCCGCAAATACCGGGGCGGCTTACGCGCGAATCCGACACCGGAGGGCGTTCCGGTCGAAACGATATCGCCTGGCTCCAGCGTGAAAACGCTCGATAGGAACGCGATGAGATCGGGCACCTTGAAGATCAGCTCGCGCGTGTTCGAATCCTGCATCGTCTCGCCATCTATATCGAGCTCGATGTCGAGCTCGTGAGGATTCGCAATCTCGTCCGCCGTGACGATCCAGGGCCCCATGGGAGCGAATGTGTCGAAGGTCTTGCCCATCAGCCATTGTGTCGTTGCGCGCTGATAATCGCGCGCGCTGACATCGTTCACGATGGTATAGCCGAAGACGTAAGACTGCCAATCTTCGGCCGCGATGTGTCGCCCTCCACGACCGATGACAAAGGCGAACTCGGCTTCAAAATCGGGTGCTTTGGAAACTTTAGGCAGTACGATATTTGCTCCAGGCCCGATCACGGCGGTCGCGAACTTATTGAAGATGGTCGGGACTTTGGGAATTTCCGAACCCGTTTCCTTAGCGTGGTCGAGATAGTTCAGGCCGACACAGATCAGCTTGCGGGGTCTGGGGATTGGCGCCAGGAGGGTTACGCTGGAAAGCGGATTCCTGGTCGCGGCCGGCGCGGTTGACGCAAACTGTTCGGCTTTCAATCGCCCTTGGGGTCCAGATTCAATCAGCTCCAGAAGAGAAGCGAAACCAGCGGATGAGAGATCGATGACTGTATCGCCGTTTATCACAAGGCCAGGATGGGCCTGGCCTGCCGTTTCAAACGTGACGAATCGCATGCTTGCATCTTAGACCGGTCCGCTGGCGAGCAACCGGGCACTGGCATGATACATACGGCCGTTCCTTCCCAGAAATGACTGAAAAAATCAAGCTAACCTTATTCGGACTGACACGTCCACACACCTGATCAGAGGAGGGTCTCCATGGCTTTCGTCTCTGCCGGCGTCCGTTTCAGTCGCGGACAAGGGCTCGCTGCTATCGCGTTCCTTTTCGCTCTCCCGATTTGCTTAGTTGCGGCGGACCAGAGCGCTATCGTCAATCTCGATTCGAACCAGCCTCAGCGGAAGGACTTTTTGAAGCAGTTTTCCGCGAAGGACCTGCTCAAGCAACCGTCGGCGGGAGACTTGGCCAAGAATCCCTTCTCAACGGTTCCCGACGCGCCGGTCGCCAAGGTATTCGTAGACGGGGCGAAGCAATGCTCGATTCCCCTGCTGGAAGCGCATGTCCAGAGGAGTTTCGATACAAGAGGGGTTATAAAGGTCCCTAGCAGCCATTTCGATGGAATCACTGCTCCGAACCCCGCTCCAACCTGTAAAAACTGGAACGAGAAGGGCCATTAAGGCGTTCGTGTCCGGGCGATTTCCGGCGCTTCCTCAATCGGTTGACGGAGTTCGCGCTCCGGCTCCAGATAATAGCGCGTCAGACCTTCCTTCAGGAGCGCAAGCGCCGATTCCGGCGTGTCCGCGAAACGGAATAAGTTCAGATCCGACGGGGCAATCATCCCGTATTTGACCAGCGCGTCGAAGTTCAAGATTTCTTTCCAATACTCGGAGCCATACAGCAGGATAAGGATCTTGCTTTCCAGCTTTTGCGTCTGAGCCAGCGTCAGGATTTCCGACAGCTCATCGAGCGTGCCAAAACCACCGGGGAAAACCACCAGCGCCTTCGCCAGATAGGCAAACCAGAACTTCCGCATGAAGAAGTAGTGAAACTCGAACGATAGTTCTGGCGTGATGTAAGCATTCGGAAGTTGCTCGAAGGGTAGTCCGATATTCAAGCCGATCGACTTGCCGCCCGCTTCGATAGCGCCACGATTGGCGGCTTCCATGATGCCCGGGCCGCCGCCTGTGCAAACGACGAATCGCCGGTGCGGTTCGACTCCCCCTTTGGATTCAGAGACCGTCTTGGCCCACTCCGTCACAAGCCGTGAGAGCTCGCTGGCTTCGCTGTAATATCGGCCAAGCGGGCCATCCGGATGAATGCGCGCGGAACCGAAAAAGACGATTGTGTCCTGGATCTGCTCGTCCTGAAAGTGCGAGAGCGGCCAGAGATACTCCGAGAGAATACGTAGCGGCCTGGATTCGGGACTCTCGAGAAAGGCCTCTTCCCGATAGGCGACGGGGCGGCGCAGATTGAGCGCCTCGCGGTCTGTGGCGGGGATTTGGTCTTCGGGCAACGGCAAACCAAGATTGTCGCATCGGGATAGGACCTGGACCACCACTCGTCTTGACCAGAACCCCGGTAACTTTGTATACTCCTCTTGGATGTCTAAAGAAGAGAACACGCGGACCCAGCTCCTGCAGGGCACGCTCGATCTGATTGTCTTGCAGACTCTCGCGTCCATGGGTCCGCAACACGGCTATGGGCTGGCGCAACGGATTCAGCAGGTTTCGGATGACTTGCTCTATTTGAATCAGGGCACGCTTTATCCGGCTTTGCTTCGCCTGGAGCAGCACGGGTCGATCAAAGGTGACTGGGGCACGTCCGAAAATAACCGGCAGGCGAAATACTACTCGATTACACGGTCCGGGCGGAAGGCGCTCAGCGCTGAAACGCAGCGGTGGCGCCAGTTCTCCGGCTTCGTTTCGAAAATCCTGGGCAATCCGGCGTAGACGCCTATGTGGGGGCAACGAATACTTTCGAAAGCCAGAGGCACCCTGCGTCGTCGTTCCGCGGACCGGCAACTCGATCTCGAGATTGCTTCTCATCTGGCAATGCTCGAAGAAGAGTTCAAACGGCAAGGCCTACCCGCGCCGGAAGCGAAGTTAGCCGCCCGGCGTGAATTCGGCGGCACGGAGCAGATTAAGGAACAGTATCGCGAGCGCCGAGGTTTCAACTACCTCGAACAGCTCGCCCGCGATTTTTACTTCGGATTCCGCAGTCTTCGACGCAGCCCCGGATTCAGTCTGGTCGCGCTTCTCTCGCTGGCGCTTGGAATTGGCATGAATGCGGCTATCTTCACGCTTCTCAATGCGATCGTGCTCCAGACTCTGCCGGTGCCGCATCCCGAGCGGCTGGTGGAAGTGCAGGTCTTTAGCAGACCTTTGCAAGATTACCAGAACTTCTCCAGCTATCCGTTCTATCGCCAGATCGAAGCGCGGAACACCATCTTCGATGGAATTACTGCGCAATGGGGGATAAATCCATTTCAGCTCCGGCTTCCGAGCGGCGAGACAACTGTCAATGGCATGTATGTGAGCGGAACGTACTTCCAGTTCGCGCATGCCAACGCCTATCTCGGCAGACTGCTCTCCATGGATGACGATGGCTCCGTGGGTGCGCATCCGGTCTGCACTATCAGCTACAAGCTTTGGAAGGAACTCGGCGCGGAACAGCGCCTCGTCGGCAGCACAATTCGAGTCAACGAGAAACCATTGCAGATCGTAGGAGTAACCGAACCTGATTTCACGGGCTTAAGCCTGCAAAACTCGCCCGATATCGAAATCCCCATGTCGATGGTGGGCTACGTGGGCCGGCTGAAGCGCGATGACCCGGGTACTTTGTGGCTGAACATCCTGGCGCACCTGAAGCCGGGGATCGGCATGCCGGAAGCTTCAGAGCGGCTGAATGCGCTGGCCAAACGCATCGTGGAAACCCTGCCTCACGATGGGCCTTACAACCGGGATGCCGTGTATCGGGTGAAACCGGCTCCGCGCGGCTTTGACGAGTTCAGTAGCATGTCGCGCCCCCTTATCGTCCTGATGTCGACCGTCGCGCTGGTGCTCATCATTGCCTTGCTGAACTTGGCAAATCTCTTGCTCGCGCGTGGTCAGGAGCGCGAGCGCGAAATCGCGATGCGTCTGTCGCTGGGAGCGAGCCGCCGGCGCGTTGTCCGGCAGTTGCTGATTGAAAGCGCGTGGCTGGCACTCGGCGGAGCGGCGCTCGGCTATGGCGCGGCTGTCGCGGTCGCTAATTTGCTTGTTTTCGAGTTCAACAAGGGCAAAACGTACGGTCTTCTCGACGTCTCGCCAGATCTGCGCGTGCTGCTCTTCACCGCCCTGCTTGCCACTGTAGCTGTGCTGTTTTTCGGCGCTCTTCCGGCCTGGCTCGCGTCCAACGTGAACCCGCAAATTTCTCTGAAGGGCGCCGGTCAGGGCACAGTAACGCAGGCGCGCAGATCCGGCCTGCGCAAATCGCTGCTCTTTCTCCAGGTTGCCCTGACCATGATTCTTCTGGTTGCCGCCGGTCTGTTCGAGCACTCGCTTCGCAATCTTCGAACCATCAATATCGGGGCGGAACCGGATCACATCGTAATGGCCGATCTCACGCTCACGTCTATGGAGGGCAAGCAGTATGCTCCTGTTTCGCTGCTGAACGATCTTGAATCACGCGTCAGCCAGATGTCCGGTGTTGCTTCGGTTGCATATGGGTGGCCAGGTCTGCTTTCAGGCGCATGGTTCAGTTCCGGCATTTCTATCCCCGGAAGACCTGCATCCTCATCGGCAGGTCTACAAACTCTGTTTTCCGAAATTTCTCCAAACTACTTTCGCACCGTTGGCATTCCTCGTATCGCGGGCCGCGATTTCACTTTGCAAGATCGGAAGGGATCGATGCCCGTTGCGATCGTAAATGAAAAATTTGCGGCGACTTACTTCCCGGGCGAAAATGTGCTCGGCAAGCAGTTCATAGGAAATATGTCGGACACAAAAGATCTGACGACAATCGTAGGAATTATCAAAGACATGCCGTATTTCAATCTGCGCGACGACGCGAAGAGTATGGTCTACCAACCTATGCTTCAGAGCGAGAGCTCCTGGCAGGTGCTGACAGTACGCGTGCGCAACAACCCGGAAGCCTTCGAACGCGAATTGGCAACGCTCATTCATAACCTGGCGCCGGAAATGCCGTTGCAACAATTCAAGACCGTAGCATTGCAGCGGGATGCCTCGATTGCGCGAGATCGGTTGCTGGCCATTCTTTCAACTCTCTTCGCGCTGCTCGCCTTAGCGCTCTCCGCCATCGGGCTCTATGGAATCGTTTCTTATTCGATAGCAAAGCGCACCAGGGAGGTCGGAATCCGGCTTACTCTCGGCGCGAAGCCGTCGGATGTTTTGAAATTGTTTTTGAACGAAAATCTGTCTATCGTGATCGCGGCCGCGGCCGTTGGCTCTCTAGTTGCGCTGGTAGGCGCCAGTTTTGTGCGCACTCTTTTATTTGGTCTTCCACGTACCGACACTAGCTCTCTATACTTCGCGGCCGGTACGTTGCTTGCCATCGCGCTCCTCGCCAGTCTCATTCCGGCAATTCGCGCGGCGCGCATCGATCCCGCCCAGGCGCTGCGGGCGGAATAAACACGCGGCCGAGATCGCGGCGACTTCTTTCGGCTGTTAAAATTCGGGCAGTGTCTGGCCGTAACGTATTCACGGTTCTGGAACAAACCGCCCAGAAACACGGCGAAGCCATTGCTCTTTACCAACCGATAGGGAGCAAGGCGGGTCGTGGATACCGTACCTACACTTGGACCGATTGGCTCGATTCGTCGCGCCAGATCGCGATGGGCCTGCACGCGCTCGGAGCGGCGAAAGGCGAGATCGTCTGCATTCTCTCCGAAACGCGCGCCGAATTCTATCTTGCCGATCTCGGAATTATGGGAGCAGGCGCGGTGGCCGCGGCGCTGTACACCTCGCTTCCCATGCCGGATCTGGCGAAAAATATCGAGAATACGGAATCGCGCTTTCTATTCGTCGAAGATGCGAAGACTTACAGCGAGATCAAGGCAGCAGTCGAGGCGCAGGGTAGAACCCTTCCTGCCCATGTGATTTTAATGACGGGCGAACTGGAAGGTCTGCTGACCCTCGAATCGTTGCGGACGCGGGGAAGGGAAGCGCTGGAACGTCATCCCTCGGAGTTCGCGCGCATGCAAGACGAGCTTTCGCCGGAGGATCCCGCGATTCTGTATCTGACTTCCGGGGCAACGGGCGAGCCGAAAATGGGCCTTACCAGTCACGCCGCGGCAATAGCGAACATGGATATGAGCCCTGTGGCGCTGCCGATTAATTCGGAGGATTCGACGCTGGTTTTTCTACCCTCGGCGCACATCGCACAGCGGATTGTGCTGGAGCTGATCCCGATGCGCATGGGCACGCCCGTCTGGTTTTCCGAAAGTCTGGCGCGCTTGCCTGCCGAGCTCAAGTCGATACGGCCGACCATTTTCCTGGCTCCCCCGCGCGTGTGGGAACGCATGTACGCGACTATCCAAAACGAAATCAAAAAGCGCCCCGCCTATGCGCGAAAAATTTTCCATGGCGCGCTCGGGATGGGCTTGGAAGCGGCGAGATACCGGCAGATGGGCAAGCCGATTCCGGCCTGGATGTCGCGGCTTCTGAAGATCGCCGACAAGCTCGTGTTCTCGAAAATTCGGGAACGGTTGGGCGGAAGGATACGAATCGCAGCATCTGGCGCGGCCCCGCTGGGGAAGGATTTGGGCGAGTTCTATGCGGCGATCGGGATGCCGTTGATAGAGGGCTATGGGCTTACCGAAGCCGGTGTGATCTCTTTCAATCCTCTGGATCGGCCGAAGCCGGGGAGCATCGGCAAGGCTCTTCCCGGCGTACGGATGCGCCTGGCGGAAGACGGCGAGCTACAGGTGAACACACCGTGTCTGTTCGAAGGCTATTACAAAGATGAGGACGCGACCCGATCCGTGATTACCGCGGATGGATGGTTCGCAACGGGTGATATCGCCGAAGTCGACAGCGACGAATATTGGTACATTACCGGCCGGAAAAAGGAACTGATCGTTTCCTCGAACGGTAAGAAAATCTATCCTGCGCGAATTGAAAACTTGTTCAAGATGGAGCCGGTCGTCAATCAGGTTTTATTGATTGGGGACAAAAAACCGTATGTGACGGCGCTGATGACTTTGAACATTGCTCACCTGCATCACATGAAGGGGATGGAGAAATCCGAAGAGCTGCCGCCCTCTCAGATTGTGAATGCGGAACCGGTTGCGAAAGCCGTTCGCGACGCCGTGGGCCGGGTGAATAAGCAGCTTGCCGATTTTGAGCGGATTCGGCGCTTCAGAGTGCTTGATCGCGACTTTTCAATTGAGCATGGGGAACTGACGCCAACGATGAAGGTTCGGCGGGGGCGTGTTCTGGAGAACTATCGGGAGCTTGTGAGCGAACTCTACTTAGGGCGAGAAGAGAGCGAGTAAAGCTTAGTTCGGGAAAGGGATCAGAGCATGTCAGCGCGTCGGTCGACGTCCGGATGGGCTCCTCCTTGGGTTCCTCCGCCGGGCGATTGCGCAAGTGTTGGAAGAGGCTGGTCACTCGTCGATGCGAGTCGCTCAAACCCAGTACAACTAGGGCGAGTAGGGCGGATATGGAGAGGATCACCAGAATAAAAATCATGCAGGTTTCTCGGGCGCGAATTGCCGGAATTGGGCAGCGTCGATTTCTAGTCTGAAAAACTCCTTCAAATTCTCACGGGAAGTTTATGCCATTGCTAACTGGTCCCATCCAACTGCTCCCGCTCTTTCGAGAGCGCGTCTGGGGACGCGATAAGCTCGCGATCTACTTCAATGACGCTCCCCGCACTGTGCGTATCGGCGAAGTCTGGTTCACTTTTGAAGAAAATGAAACCTCTCTGGGGCAAACTTTGGGAGAGTTGATCACGCTGCACCCTGAGCTTCTGGGAAGCGGCGGCGATCCGCGGCATCCGGGAATCTGTCCACTCCTCGTCAAGCTGTTGTTTACCACGCAGCGGATGTCTGTCCAGGTGCACCCGGATGACGAGTACGCCCTCCGGCACCATGAAAGTTTAGGCAAGACCGAAGCGTGGTATGTGCTCGACGCCGAGCCGCCAGGAGAGGTCGCGGTAGGTTTTCGGGAAACGTTAACGCCGGCACGGCTGGAAAGCGCGGCGAAGTCGGGCGAAATCGAACACCTGCTCGACTGGCGCAAGGTCCAGGCGGGCAACGTGATATTTGTTCCGGCAGGAACGGTCCATGCGATCGGCGCGGGCCTGACCATCTGCGAGGTTCAGGAGAACTCGGACATAACTTACCGGCTCTACGATTACGGACGTCCTCGCGAACTGCACCTGGAACACGGCATCAAGGTGTCGCAATTAGGTCCGCATGAATATCCGGCCCGGGCACGGACGCTATCGGAAGGACGGGACGAGCTGGTTTCGAGCGAATACTTTCGAATGGAGCGGCTCCGGCCCGGCAAGGGAATCACCATCGCCGGCGGTCAACCCTATTACGTGCTGCTGATCTGCTCGAAAGGCTCGGGCGTGATTCATGATCGGGAGTTCAAGCCCGGCCAGTGCTGGATGATTCCGGCAGGGAATGACGAGATTCGCATCGAGGGTCGCGATACGGAGTGGATCGTGACGTATCGGGCGGAACAGCCGGCGCGCGGCATCAGTGTGCTCTAACGCAAAAACGCCCAAACCAGCAGCGCGATCTTCGTTCGCTTCGGCACATTGATGCGGTGCGAGAGCACGGAATAATTCGCTCTCTCAATTCTCGCCAGCAGCCCCATATAAATTTCTCGCAACGCCCAAAGCGAACGCCGGCTTTTCGGTTCAATCAATTCCAGCAGCGGCGCGGATTCGTCGTAGCAGGAGCGGGCGCGTGCCGCCTCAAATCGCATTAACTCGCGGAAGCGCTCGTCCTCGGTGCCGGAATGAAGTTGCTCGACAGTGACTCCGAAACGGTTTAGATCTTCCAATGGAAGATAAACGCGACCCATTTCGGCGTCTTCCCGCACATCGCGCAGGATGTTCGTAAGCTGGAAGGCCACGCCGCATTTTTCCGCCAACAGCAAAGCCCGCATGGAGCGGAAGCCGAAGATATGGACGACGGTCAGGCCCACCACTGAGGCCACGTGATAGCAGTAGCGGTACAGATCCGCGAACGTCTCCATCTGCTGCGGCTCGACGTCCGAAAGAATGCCGTCGATCATCTCGTGAAAATAGCGATGCGGGATCTTGTATCGCTCCACCGTATCGTGAAAGGCGGGCCAGATCGGGTCGCTCGCCATTTCGCCTCCGAGCGCTCGATTGAGCTCCATCCGCCACAGGGCGACGCTTTGGCGCAATTGCGATTTGTCGATCGTGGTCGGATTGTCGCTCAGATCGTCACAGTGACGCATGAAGGCATAGACCGCGCACATCGCATCGCGCTGCGGTCTGTCGAGCAGCAAAAAAGAATAGTAGAAGTTCTTCGCGCGCCTCTTTGCAACGTCGCGGCAGAAGCGGTAGGATGCTTCGACGCTGCCGGAGTTCAGAACGGGAGCAGTCGCGGGAGGCATCGGAGAAGAATACTGGCGCGTTCCGCCTTTGAGATGTACGGACGCTGTTCCAGAACGTTATAACCTTGCTGCCGGATCTTGTCCAGTACCTTCATTCCGCCGCGGCTGAATAGCTCGAGATCCAGCGCCAGGCGGCGATTCACCATTTTGATTAAGGGCAATCCCTTCCGGAACAGATCGTCCGCTACGTCGACGGCTTCGCGCATGATGCGCTCAAACCGCTCGTCGAACCGGCGCGCGAATAGATCGTCAATCGTGTAGTCGTATTTCTGAAATAGATAGAGAGGCAGATAGATGCGGTCTTTTTCAAGGTCGACGGTGACATCCTGCCAGAAATTAGCGAGCTGAAGAGCCGTGCAAGTGTAATCGGAAAAGCGCTGGCGTTCCACATCGCGATATCCGCAAAGATAAAGAACCAGGTGCCCGACCGGATTGGCGGAGTTGACGCAATACTCGTACACCTCGTCGAAGTTGCTATAACGCGTCACTCTTTGGTCCTGCTCAAAGGCGCGGATCAGGCGATCGAAAGGCTCCGCGGGAATGTTGTACCGTCGAACCGTCTCTTCAAGCGCGACGAAGACTGGATGCGATGTCTCGCCCCGGTACATCGCTTCGAGCTCCGTGCGCCACCAGGCCAATAACTGCAAGCTTTCCTGCGGATCGCCCATCTCATCGCCCAGGTCGTCCGCCCAGCGGCAGAACGAGTACACGTTGTAGAAATCCTGATGCAGTTTCTTTGGCAGCAGCGCGCTGACAACATGAAAATTTTCATAGTGATGCGTCGCCAGCCAGCGCGTATACTCAAGAGCCTCTTCCCGCGAGTACTTCGTCGTGTCCGGCGGCCCCTTGCGTATATATTCTTTCGGCTGTAGATGAGCGACGGCCACTGCTTCCAATTCTAGGGAATGATGGCAGTCTTGATCTGCCCATTGCGGCGATGCGCCAGATCGTGAAGTACCCGGGGCAGAGCGCTTAACGGTTCTTCGTGATTCACCAGATGCTTCGCCGTCATGGTTCCATCCGCCAGCAGATCCAGCGATCGGCGGATATGTGCGGGTGTGTGGTGAAAACTCGCTTTGCAGGTAATCTCCGAATAATGCAGCAGCGCGGTCTCGAGCGAAACCTTTGTCCCGGCCGGACAACCGCCAAAGAAGTTGATCACTCCACCTTTGCGGACAAGGCGCGTCGCCAGCTCCCAAGCTTCCGGCTGGCCCACCGCTTCTATGACCACATCCGCGCCGCGGCCGCCAGTCGCTGCTTTCAGTGCCGCCACCAAGGCTGGCTGGTCCTTCAGCGATGACTCTCTTGTGGCAAGAATGGATTCTTCCGCTCCCAGAAGCACCGCGCGATCGATCTGATCCACTCGGCGGGCAATCGCGATCACACGCGCGCCATACGCCCATCGCGCCAAGCGCACAAACATCAGACCGATCGGCCCCAGACCCAACACCGCCACCGTATCGCCGGGCCGGGTTTGGCTTTCCTCGAGACCCCGAACCGCGCAGGCAAGCGGCTCGACCAGAGCGGCGTCCCGATATTGAAGCTGATCCGGAATGACATACGTGTTCTTCTCCGCGATGCGCGCCGGAACGCGGATATACTCGGCATAAGCGCCGTTGTTGAACAGGAGATCTTCGCAGAGATTGGCCTGTCCGCGGCGGCAGAAAAAGCAAATGCCACAGGGCGCGGAGTTAGCCGCTACCACGCGTTGCCCGGCCTGAAAACGAGTGACGCCTTCGCCCACAGCCGCGATATCGCCCGCCATCTCATGGCCGAATAGCGCTGGCGGCGTGATCATCCGGGCGTGATAGCCGCGCCGGAAGACCTTCACGTCGGTTCCGCAAGTTAACGCTGTACGGACACGCACCAGCAGTTCACCTGCACCGATGGCCGGCACCGGCACAGACTCGAGCCGTACGTCCTCTCTCCCATACAGCACGGCGGCTTGCATGGTTTCGGCGACCATCAGGTGGGCTCCTGGGGATGAACAACTACCTTTAGCGAACGCTCGCGCGGGTGTAAAGCCGTTTCAATGCCGCGCGTAATTTCCGGCAGCGGAACTCTGTCCGAGACCAGGCTTTCGAGCGGCAACTCGCCGCTGAAGACGAGCCTCGCGGACTCGCTTTGAAGATCGATATCGGCGCTATACGAGCCAAACAAAGTTCGCTCTCCGACGCAAATATCCGCGCCCGCGATCTCGATTCGCTCCGCTGCCGAGGTTTGCGCGAACAGCAGAATCTTCGCGCCCGGCCGTGAAATCTGAAGCGCTTGCTCCACCAGGCCGCGAACATTCGTCGCAACGATAACCGCGTCCGCGCCGCGGCCGTGAGTTGCCGCCTGAATCTCCTGCTCGAATTTAGCCTCGCGGGGGTCGCGGGCAACGGCGCCCAAATTTTCGGAGAGCTGGCGGCGGAACTCCATCGTGTCCGTAGCGAAAATCGTAGCTCCCGTTCGTTTCGCCAGCATAGTGAATATCAGCCCGATCGGTCCCTGTCCAAGTACCGCGACGACATCGCCTGGCTCGAGCCGAAGCTGTTCAACACCTTTCAGGCAGGTGTTCACCGGCTCCACCCAGCAGGCCTGATCGAAAGATACACCTTCGGGGATTTTCTCGATGCCGCGCTCAACAATCCAATCCATCACGCGAACGTACTGTGAAAAACCGCCGCCCGCCGGTTCGAAGCCCGCGGTGACACCGACTTTCTTGTAAATCGGGCATTGCGCGTACAGATGCCGCCGGCAATAGAAGCAGTCGCCGCAAGGAATGTGGTGAAAAACGATAACATGATCGCCGGGCGCATATTTCGTCACGGCTTCTCCGGTCGCGGCAACAATTCCGGCCGTCTCATGTCCGTAGACGCGCGGGGGCGCAAGCAGGTTGTACTCTATCTTTTTAAGATCGGTGTGACAGATCCCGCAGCTTTCTACGCGAATGAGGATTTCGCCAGGACCAATCGTGGGTGTCGCAACGCTCTGAACTTCCACTCGGCCGGAGCCGGTATACACGGCTGCACGCATCTTGCCCGGGATCGGTTCACGGGAGTCCGGGCCGAGTTTATGCAGGTTCGACAGGATCTGGCTCCGAACTGATTCGGCAACTGACAAGGAATTCCCCTAGGGCCCGCGCCGCGTCTTCGGTTCGCCTCTTTAATCGGAACAGCACTGGTAGCTGATTCGGATGGGTAAGGGCCTGAACTACGATTTTCCCACGAGCCATGCGCCCCTCTGCCGTTCGCATCTTATTTAGATCGAATGGGAACGACTCATCGGCGCGATCCGAAACCACTTTGATACAGCAAAAGGGCAGACCTGCCTTCCTCGCCCGCGCAGCAACGCCGGACGATTCCATGTCAGTTGCCAGGGCGCCATCTTTCGCAAGCTGCCGTTTCTCGGCTGCATCGTTCGCAATGCGATTTTGTGAAATCAGAATCCCGGTGGCGAACGGATCCGCCGTGATGACCTTGGCGCAAGCGAAGGTCTCGTTTGTTGCTACATCGATTACTTGGCTGGCCACTATAATCTGGCCTTCCTGAAGCTGCGGATCGAGCGCGCCGCACCAGCCCGTGCTGACTACCGCCTCGAGTTTGGAGGAAGAGAGCTCGGCAACCATCATCGCGCGAATGGCGACTTCCACCACGTGGGCCGCCAGTTTCGGACCTGCCCCATTGGCAGCCAGCAGCAACCGGCGGCTTTCCCAAATCCCTTCATAGGCGTAATCGATGGGCCATTTCAATTTTCGGAGCGCGGTCAGCATATTGGCCAGAGGTTTCAATTCAGCGGCTTCAGAGGCGACGTAGAGTATGGCCATTTGTGCTTTTTAACAATATCCGTTTGCGCGAAACCATTCGACCGCTCGGGTGAGAGCCGCATCCACCGGCTCCGGTGAGAAGCCTAGTTCGCGAGATGCCTTGGCGTGAGTAACGAACATTTTCTTGCGAGCCATCCTGACCCCTTCGAGCGGCGCCATCGGTGACCGTCCCGTCAGATTCGCCCAGGAAGTCGTAATGACTCCGGCGGCGTACGCGACTGCGTAAGGAAGTTTCACCTTCGGCGCGGGTTTCCCCGTGATCATGGCGAGGCGCGAAAGGATTCGTTCAAGCGTCAGGTTTTCGCAACCAAGGATATACCGCTCACCGATGGAGCCTTTCTCGGCTGCTAACAAATGTCCCTTAGCCGTATCGCGAACGTCCACCAGATTTAGACCGGTATCGACGAAGGCTGGCAGTCTGCCGCGAAGAAAATCGACGATGATCTTGCCGGTCGGAGTCGGTTTCCAGTCATGATCGCCAATAGGCGCCGTCGGATTCACGATAATTACCGGCAGCCCATCGCGCGCCTTTTCAATCGCAACCTGTTCCGCCAGCCACTTGGAACGCTTGTAATGGCCGGTCATGTCGTCAATCGAGACCGGTGTGTCTTCATCGCCCTCGCGGCCGGGCGGCATGCCGATACAACCCACGGTGCTCGTGTACACGATTCGCTTCACTGCCGCGCGTTCCGCCGCCTCCAGCAGATTCCGTGTGCCCTCCACATTCGAGCGGTAGAGATCTTGCGGATTTTTTGACCAGAGGCGATAATCCGCCGCCACGTGGAACACCAGATCGCAGCCGGCCACGGCCTTGCTTAGAGAATCCGGTTCCCTCAAGTCGCCGGTGAAACGCTCTACCTCAAGCTCGCGAATTTGACTCGAAGCCCGGCAGAGCGCACGAACGCGATGCCCCCTCGCGCTCAACAGACGAGCGATGTGCCAACCCAGAAACCCGCTGGCTCCGGTGACCAAGGTATTGGGCAACTTGAGGTTACGCGATCGCCGCCGCGGCTTCTTCTCTCGATCCACCCACGGTTTTCCGAAAGGCGGATAGGGCGAGCAACGGAAACGTATTCCGGTAATCCGTGTAAGCGAGATAGAACACGCGAGGGAACCCGGTGCCGGTGCAATACTCCTCATTCCAGGAGCCGTCCGGACGCTGAGTTCCCACCAGATAGTCGATGCCGTTATACAAACTTTCGCTGCGGATATCTCCGCCCGCCAGAAGCGCCAGAATCGCCCATGCGGTTTGTGAGGGCGTGCTCGGATTGGGGATGAAACGGCCCTCGTCGTAGCTCGCGCAACTCTCACCCCAACCGCCGTCGCGGTTCTGATAGGCGCGAATAAATTCCAGCCCCCGCTGAATACTGGGTTCGTTTTCGCTTAGTCCTGCGGCGCGCAGACCGCGCAACGCCAGGAACGTCCCGTAAATATAGTTAACGCCCCAGCGGCCATACCAACTGCCGTCCGGCTCCTGCGCCCCCAACAGGTAATCGACGCCGCGGCGAACCGCCGCATGGCTGGTCGATATGCCGCGGCGGATCAAAGCTTCCAGAACGCGTCCGGTAATGTCGGGGCAGGAAGGATCGAGCATTGCATTGTGATCCGCAAACGGAACGTGGCTCAGTACCTTCCAGTTGTTGTCCACGTCGAAAGCCGCCCAGCCCCCGTCTTTCCCCTGCATTGAGAAAAGCCATTCCACGGCCCGCTTCTCGCAGGCTCTCTGTTTCGCCGGATCCGATGACCGTGACTTGTCCAGCGCTAATAAGACCATCGCTGTATCGTCCACATCGGGATAAAAGTCGTTATTGAACTCGAACGCCCAGCCCGATGGTTCGGTATTTGGCCGTTTTACCGACCAGTCGCCCTTCGAGCGCACTTCCTTCGAAAGCATCCAGTCCGCTGTGCGGCGAAGCGCATCTTGCGGAGGATTCTCCATCTCGGAAAGCGCAAATGCCGCGATGGCGGTGTCCCAAATGGGCGAGAAGCATGGCTGCATAAAGAAGCCACTCTCGCGATCCATCATCAGGTGCTTGAACTGTTTCTCGGCTTCAAGGCGAAGCGGGTGATCCGGTTTGTACCCGAGCACGTCCAGCGCCATGATCGCGTACTGCATGGAGGGGTAAATCGCGCCCAAGCCGTCTGAAGATTTGAAATGCTCAATCATCCAGTCGGCGCATTTCCGGGTCGCGTAATTGCGAACAAACTTTGGGCCGCGCTTTTCGTAGATCTTCAGGAATCGATCCAGCAGCAGGAAGGCGTTGCGCCAACTAAATGTCCTGAGATCGCGTTCTGGGCGCATCGGAGCGCCGGGAAGGAAGATCTCCTCCAGCGTGAAGCCTTCGGGAACGGGTCGCCGCGGATTTGCGGCATGCACGATCGACAACGAGATCACGATCGCGCGGGTCCAAGAAGACATCTGATAGATGAATCGGAACGGCAGCAGGATGATCTCGGGAGGAATCGAAGGACACGCATCGCGCGGAAAGAGACTAAAAAGGCTCAGGTTCGTGCGGACATAGCTGTTCGCCGCCTGAACCCCGCCCAGTTCCAGAATGCGCGCCCGTAAGCGCTGCATGCGCGGGTCGTCTGCTGAGATCCCCGCCAGTTTCAGCGCGAAATAGGCTTTAATCGAGGCATTAATTTCGGCCGGCCCGTGCAGATAGATATTGAAGCCGCCGTCTTCCAGTTGCCGCGAAAGAATCGCTCGAACCGCCTTGCCGATCTTGTCTCGGGTGGGAGGGTTCCACACCCCGTTCACCGGCGGATACAGCCAAAGCTCCCCCATGATGTAGTCGGATTCAAGCGTGCTATCCGCGCACAGGTCGGCGCACCAGAATCCTTGCGGCGATTGTTTACGAAGCAGCGCCGCCGAAGCCTTCCGCATCGCATCCGCAACGGCGAAGTTTAGAGAATCTGAAATTTGCAGGCTCGACTTCATCGTTTGAACTGGCAAGGATTATGTCCGGACCGTGTGCAGGCGAGGAGTAAAACTTTCAAGGTCGGAAGGCAGCGTGAAGCGCACATCTTCCTCCTTGATCTCCGCCTCTTCTAGTTCGGTGTATCCCTTGGTGCGCAGGTGATTGATCAGTTCCAGAACAAGATGCTCCGGAGCGGAAGCCCCTGCCGTAACCGCAACGGTATCCACATCGTGGAGCATATGCGGTTCCACTTCACTGCAATCGTCCAGCAGGTAGGCTGGAACGGCCGCCTTCTGGCAAACTTCCACCAAACGCCGCGAATTCGAACTGTTTTGCGATCCGACCACCAGCAGGGCCTGACACATAGGCGCCACAGCTTTGACGGCTAGCTGTCTGTTTTCAGTTGCGTAACAAATGTCCTGGGTTTTGGGGCCGATGATTTTTGGGAACCGTTCCAGCAAGCGGGTGACGATGTCTTTAGTCTCATCCAGCGATAACGTCGTCTGGGTCAGGTAAACCACGCGCTCCGGATCTTTGATGTTGAGACGATTGACGTCATTCACATCCGAGACCAGAATCGTGCTATTCGGCGCTTCTCCCAGCGTGCCAATCACTTCATCGTGATCGCGGTGGCCGATGAGAACGATCGTGTAGCCCTGTTTGGCAAAGCGGACCGCCTCCAGATGAACTTTAGTGACAAGCGGGCAGGTGGCGTCGATGACTTGCAGTCGCCGTTCCTTTGCTTCGCTTCGAACCGCCGGAGAAACGCCGTGAGCGCTGAAAATGACGCGTGCGCCCTCTGGAACTTCGCTCAATTCTTCGACGAAAATGGCCCCGGCCTGGCGCAATTCGTCCACCACATGCCGGTTATGAACAATTTCTTTGCGAACGTAAATCGGGCCGCCATAGAGATCTAGAGCGATTTTGACGACGTCAATGGCGCGCACCACGCCCGCGCAGAACCCGCGCGGCTTCAGCAGAATAATCTTCTTGGTACCGCCCTTCGCCGATAAAAAATCGGCGGGAACAGTCGTATCGTAGACCAGGCCAGCGGCAGGCATAGGAATTGACTTAAGTATAACAAGTGCCTTGTTTTCAGTAAAGAAGGAGTGAGAGTATCTGAACGGAGGCAGGAGGGCAACCCAGGAGAACCCTAACCAGCCGCTTCCATGCCGCCTGAGTTCATCGGCAGGGTGAAATAGAATGTCGCCCCTCGACCGGGCTCCGACTCGACCCAGATCCTGCCGCCGTAGCGCTCTACCACCCGCTGGCAGATCGCCAGGCCGATGCCGGTGCCGGGAATCGACTTCCCGTGCAGCCGCTTAAACACCCCGAAAATTTTTTGATGATACTCCGGTGCGATTCCCATGCCATTATCGGCCACCGCGAACCGCCATTCATCGTTGAGTCGCTCCGCCGAGACATGAATATTGGGCGCGCTCTCTCCGCGGTACTTGATCGCGTTGGCGATCAGATTCTGAAGCAGTTGAACGAAATGCTGCTCGCGGCCCCGCACCACAGGTAGGTGGTCCCAACTGAGAACAGCGCCACTCTCGGCAATGGCCGCTTGCAGGTTTTTCATCGCCATATCACAAACGGCATTGAAATCAATGAACTCAGCCGGCTCGTCCTCGTCTGCCCCCGCCTTGGCGTACGAGAGCAGATCGGCCAGCAATTCCCTCAAACGCTTCGTGCCCTCCCTAATGAAGCCCATATATAGGCAGGCGTCGGCATCCAGGTGGGCGCCGCAGTGTTCCACCAGGAGCTGCGAATAGATGTTAATAGTGCGCAAGGGCTCTTGAAGATCGTGGCTGGCTACAAATGAATATTGATTTAGATCCTCATTCGCCCGCCGCAGGTCGTTCTCCATACGCTTGCGTTCCATGACTTCCGCCCGCAATTGCACGTTCTGCCCCTCCGCCCGTTCCGTGAGTTCATGCTGGTGCAGGGAACCCATGATTAAGGCCTGATTCATGGAGATGGCCTGTTCGTGAAAGAGGGTGCCTTTTGTCACCTGGATAAGGATTCCAACGATACGATCGTCAGCGCCAAGCACCGGCCACATGGCATAGGACCAATAGAGAGGGTGAGGCGCAGAGGGTTCCTGTCCGGTGTGAGTTTCAGCCTTTCCGGTTCGGTAAACTCGCTCAAGCAGCGCCAGGCATTCAATTCCTGCTGGCACCAGATAGGAGAATGCGTTTCCGATCAGTTCTTGCTTCGGTTTACCCACCAGGGAGCAAAAGGCGGGGTTGGCATAACAGACGATATGGCTGGCCCCATCAACCGCGGCCATCGGCATGGGGGAAGCGTCGGCGATTGACCGGCAGAGATTCGGCAGAATATCGGTTTCCTGCTTCGCGTTGCTGGTAACCCTTCCATTCACTGGCTTCAACCTTTTACCGTTTTACTGCGCGCGCTATTCTTCTGCCGACCGGTTCACCCGCTTGGGGATTCCGGTGACCAGGTGATCGTAGCCCCTTAGACTTTCGCCAATGATCACCCCTTCGGAGGTGATTTCGTATTCACGGATATCTTTGCTGTGAGCGCCGCCTCGCATCTTGAGCACCATCATGATTTTACGAAGCTGGCCTTCAATCTCGACATAACGGAGCCGGATGATATCGTCGCTAAGGAACGAGATGGAATACGTGCTGAAGGGTAACTCCGTGAAAGATTCCTTCATCTCCAACGTGCTCAGAATGGTGACGCCGATCCCGGCCAGGGCGAAGATCATGCGATAGAGCGATTCGCGGAAATCGGTGCGGAAGCCGGGGGCTAGGGCCATCTCAAAACCTGCAAGCGAATCGATCACTAAACGCCTGGCGTCTATCTCCCTGATTGAGTCGAGGATCTCCTGCATGGCTTCATCCACCGAGAGGTCCAGGGGACGAAGGTAGATTACTTTCAGCTTTCCGTCGCGTATCGGCGTTTCCAGGTCAAGTCCAAAGCTGCTGGCTCGCCCTGCGTATTCTTCGGGGCGCTCTTCAAACACGGCCACGATTCCCGGTTCTCCCTGGCGTATGCCTGCGGCGATGAATTGCGCCGCCAAAACCGATTTTCCAGTACCCGAAGAACCTGCAACCAGGAGACTATCGCCTTCGGGGATGCCCCCGCCCAGCATTTCATCCAGCTCCGGAATGCCCATGGAAAGGCGCTTCTCACTGGGCACTCTTCGCTTTCGCCCCGCCAGCCCAAGGGTACGCGAGAAGGCCTGCAAGCCGGCATCGGTAATGCGGTAAGTATGCATCCCCGGCACTGACGCCTGCCCGCGCAGTTTCATGATTTGCAACTTGCGAACAATGGAATTCCCCTCGACGCTTTGATAAAGCCACAAGAGGCCATCGGCGATGGTAAACACGGGATTATCGCGCAGTTCCGATTCGGCATACTCCCCGATTAGAAAGGTTGTGGCCTCCCAACTGGTCAACAGCACGCCCAAGCGCTGCACGAACAGTTGTATTTCCATTTCGCTGTCGTGGGCTCTGCGCACCACGGTGCGAAAGGAGTCTACTATCACGATGCTGGGATTGGCGGCCTCCACCTCTTTGGCGATTTCATCCAGTATCCCCTCCAGTCCCCGATCCACCAGAACCTGGCTCAGATTGACAAAGCGGACGGCGCTGTTCAGTTTGTAAACATCGAAAAACGTATATTGCTGCTGGTAACGCAGCATTTTTAAAGCGGGTTCGCCGAGGACCGTGAAATACAGCGCCGGGCGTCTCGCCGTCGCATTGGCGAAAATGAACTGATGCGCCAGCGTCGTCTTGCCGCATCCCGGAGCGCCCGCGATGATGTTAAAGGAGAATTCCGGGATACCGCCGCCCAGAATCTCATCAAGACCCGGAATCCCGGTCGGCAGTTTACTGATCTGGACCTTGGCTGGTTGGATCATTTTGATTTTGCTCCCCCGGAATTTGCGTCGCCGAGTGGCAAATCCGGCCACACACCCTGCAGCAGACGCAGCGTTAAAGGTTCGCCAACGAAGTTAACAAGTAGCCCGAGCAACTGGGCGATGAGCATGACGCCAGCCTCACTGGCCTCATCGTTGGGGAGTTCGTTCAAACCGTCTAAAGAGCCGTCCGGCTTGACTTGGGCTGCGCTAAGGCAGGGAACCTCCGCCTTTGCCAATGTCAAAGCTCGGCGTAGGAGCGCGTGAGATCCGCTGGCGCCCCCGAGTGTATTGAGAGGGCGGCGCAACTCCTCACACACGCGAACCGCCGCAGATATACCTGCTTCCGAAGGATAGCCCTCGGCAGCTTCGTAAGAAAGTAGACGCCGCGCAAGATCCCGAACCTTTGCACTAACGGCGGTTCGGTTCATCATCTCCGTCAAGCAATGCTACTCAGTGTATCGCTACCCCAACCGGCTTCAAGAGATTCGCAGTTGTGACAGTTCACAATATAAGTTGTTCTTGAAACAGATGCGACAAAAAATGATTGGACGTTTTATCTTGCCGGCCGCTCTTGGGCTTGCAGCCGCTTCCGGCCTATTCCTGCGGGCTGATTCCGCGCCGGCGCCCGACTGGAGAATCGGTGGCCCTTTTGGAGGCACCGCCACGGCAATCGCCCTGAACCGTCAACAGCCGAGTGTTTTGCTGGCCGGAGGGATGAGCTCACTGCTGTTTCGCAGCGAAGACTCGGGGGCGAACTGGATGGTCCTGGATTTCCCCAAGCTCAACCTGAGCGAGATTACATCGCTGCTTTTCGATCCGGCCGATTCCAACCATTACTTGGCGGGTGTGGTCTCGGCCGACGGTGGCGGTTTGTTTGAAAGCTCCGATGCGGGCCAGAGTTGGCACAGAGCGCCAGAGATCAAAGCCGGTGTGAGGGCGATAGCTGCCGCTCCTTCCCAGCCCAGCCGCTTTTTGGCGGGAACGCTCGATGGCGCCTGGTTGAGCGATGATTCCGGCAAGTCGTGGAAGCGCATTTCCGATACGCAAAATTTGGAGATGCAAGGCATCACCGCGGTCGCCTTCGATACCAAAGATCCGGATATCATGTACGCCGGCACCATGCATTTGCCGTGGAAGACTACCGACGGCGGCAAAACCTGGCAGTCGATTCACACCGGCATGATTGACGATTCCGACGTATTTTCCATTTACGTCGATCCGAATAATCCGGCCGCCGTGCTCGCCAGCGCCTGTAGCGGAGTCTATTCCAGTTCCGATCGCGGCGACCAATGGCACAAGCTGCTGGGCATCCCGAATACTTCCCGTCGCACTCACGTCGTTCGCGAAGATTTGGCCAACCCGAACATAATCTATGCGGGCACCACCACCGGTTTGTTCAAGTCGGTGAATCACGGAGCCAGTTGGAAAACAATGACCGACACCCAGGTGAACGCCATGTCGGTGGATCCAACAAATCCGAATGAGATTTACCTTGCACTCGACTATAACGGCGTAGGAAAGAGCATGGATGGAGGGCAGCGCATCGACTTGGTAAATCACGGATACGTGGACAGAAATATCGCGTCTGTTACGCGATCGGGCAATAGGCTGATCGCCGTTGAGCCGTCCGATGGCGAATCGCCCGGCATCTTTGTCAGTAACGATCGGGGCGAGAACTGGTCGCAGCTCCACACGCAAGGTTTAGCGATGGTGCATCTGTTGTCCGTCGCTGGCCTGCGGAATAACGATCGCACGCTGCTGGCATCAAGCACTAATCAAACCTTCAAATCGCTGGATGGTGGACTTGTCTGGAAGCCCCTTGCGTTGCGCGTCGCGACGATTGAAAAACCCAAGGCAGAGGCGGTTCGGCGGCCCGCGGCGCATAGCCGGACAACCGGCCGGACAGCAACTGCGCGCAGCCGCTCCGCGCGGCCGGCGAAGCCCATCGAACGGATTCGGGAAATTAAGCCAGGCGAAATTCGTGGCCTCTACTCGATACAGAGCGGGACTGATGATTTTATCTATGCCGCAACCGATCTCGGATTGCTCCGCAGCAAAGATGCCGGAGAGCGCTGGACGATCACTGACATCCCGGCTTCGAGCGGTGTCATCGCGCTGTACTCGGCTCCGAACTACGACGGCTACTTGGTCGCACGCGCGGCAGCGGGGCTGTTTATCTCGAAAGACTACGGTGATCACTGGTCCCCGCTATCGTTCCCGCTGCCCGTTTCGGAGGTGAACGACATCGCCGTTCCGGCCGGCCAGGATCTTCCCCTGATGGTGGGAACGCGGTTAGGTTTGTACTCTTCTTTCGATGGCGGCGGCAAATGGTACGCGAATTTGGGCCATATTCCCGCATCGACTGTCAGCGCGGTGCTGTATGACGGCGCGAAGTCCACAGCCTATGCCATCGAATACGGACAATTATTCGAAACCAAGGACTCTGGAAATTCCTGGGCGCGCGTTCCCAGTGCCTTGCCCAACCTTCGAATCCGGCAACTTTGGATGCCGGATGCCTCCTCCGGCCGCCTATATGGAATTACTAGTGACTTAGGTATTCTCTTTCGCAATTAGTCTGTATCGGATAAGATCAATTATTGGTGTTGCTTACAACTCTTGCCTGGAGGAGATGAAGGATGAAAGCTCGGCTCGCCTACAAGCCGATCGGTTCCGCGATCCTGATTGCTGCGTGGTGCTTCTGCGCTTCCGCATATGGTCAGGACGCCGGCCAAACAAATCAACCGAACAATACAACAGCGGCGAACCAAACGAAAAAATCCAACTCGGATACGGCGGATGAATATCCGGACCTGGTCGAGTTAGATCCGTTTGGTGGCGTGAGTTTGTGGGGCCAAGATATGCGCGGCCTCGATGAAAAGCTGAGAGATGGCGGCACCGCCGGTGGACGCGTGACATTCAACATGACGACACGCTTCGGCCTTGAGCTCGGCTACAACTTCAGCGTCAATAATGTCACGCTTCGCACGCCGATAGCTCCGGGTCTCTGGAGTTATACCTTCGGCGATCAGATTCATGAGATTGCGTTGAATCCGGTTTTTAACCTGAAGCCGCGAGGTTCCCGCGTGGTGCCGTATCTCACGGCGGGCGTAGGCGCGTTTCAGTTCACTCCGACGAAGAAGGCGGAGCAACTCGCCCGAACGACTTTTAACCCGACGTATTTTTCCGGCAACCTGAACGACAATTTGCAGGTTGGCTTCAACTACGGCGGCGGCGTGAAATGGCACATCAGCCCGCATTTCGGTTTGCGCGTGGATGCACGCGGAATCTGGGTGCGCAATCCGACTTTCGATCTACCAAACTTTCCCGATGGTGGAATCTATATTCCGTCGAGAGACCACCTCAATGGCTTTCAGGGCACTATCGGATTCGTGATCTTCCTGGGCCAGGAGAAGTGCCCGCCGATGCCGGCCGCGCCCACGCCTGTGGTGTTGCCGCAGCCGACGATCACTGGAGCTGAGGGCACGTTGTGCCAAGGCAAGCCGATTACTCTGCATGCGAATATGAGCGGCGTGCCTGCCGGACAGACGCTGAAATACGCCTGGACGGTAAACGGCGAGGCGCAGGGAGGCGACAGCCCCGATCTGACGATTACACCGAATAACGGCGGTACCTTTAACGTTCAGTTGACGGTAACCGATACCACTCCGCCGCCGACGATGGAGAAACCGCCCAAATTCCCGGATCGCTGCTGGATTCCGCCCACGATTCCGGCTCCCACGCCCGTAACAGTAACGGCCGCGCTGAACGTTCAGGAATACACGCAGCCGCAGATCTCGAGCGTGACCGCCAGCCCGACTACGTTGAGCTGCGCGGCTGATCCGAACGGCCAGCACACTGCCAGCCTGACCGCTCAGGCTACCGGTTCCACTTGCGGCGGCAATCTGACTTACGCCTGGACCGTCAGCGAAGGTAGCGTGACCAACGGCAGCAGCGCGAACGCCACCTTCGATGCCTCCTCGCTGAATTTCGAAGGCAATCAGGGAGGGACCAAGACAGTAACGGCGACGGTGACGGTGACTGATGAAGCCCAGAAAACCGCGACACAGACCACCACCATCACGGTGAACTGCCCGCCGCAAATCAAGCGGCTGTCGGACATCGTGTTCGCTAAGAACAACGCTCGTGTGAACAACTGCGGCAAACGCATCCTGATCGATCAGGCTGCTCCGCAGGTCGGAACCAACTACGATGTCGTCGTTGTGGGACACCGCACGGGTAGCGAAGTCGAGCACGTCGATGCGGCCGGTCGCCCAGTACGCAGGCCGACCCGGCGGCAACACGACCTGAATACGCTGGACGAACAGCGCGCTATGAACGCAGCCAGTATTCTGGTTGGCGGCGGCAGTACCTGCGCAAATGTCGATCGATCTCAGGTGAAGGTGTACTACGTTGGGACTGACCAGACATCGACACCTCAACCGGGTCTGTGCGGCACGTCCAACTTCCCCACGGAACAGAAGGAGCGTAGGGGCGCGACCACGACGCAGGCCGATCAAGAGCAGCGCGTGGAAGTATACCTCGTGCCGAAGGGCAGCGGCATCATGCCTCAGGGGCTTCAAAACGCCAAGCAGTTCACCGGTGAGATAAAGGGCTGCGAACCGCCACCGCCGGAGCATCATCGCCGGCGTCCCCGGCCCGCGGCAGCGCCCGCTAAGTAGACCAACGCAGAGGGGTTACGACATTCGTAGCCCCTCTGTCCCGTTTCTAACTAATTGGACCGCAATATCACGCGGGAAGTAATAAACCGCCTGCATTCAACATCAAACATTGCGGTTGTGGGAACAACTCTCGTTTTGGAGGAGAAAGAATGAAATTACGGCTGCACTTTAGGCCGGCTGGACTGTTGTTGTTGGCTTCCGCGCTGTGCTTTAGCACTGTCGCCTTCGCACAAGACGCGAATGGTTCGGCGAACAATCAAACCAACAATACAGCTTCTGCGAATCCGCCCAAGGCCGTTGCCGCCTCGGGTCAGGATGAATATCCGGATATTGTCGAGATCGATCCGTTCGGCGGTATCAGCGCGTACGGCTCGGTAATGCGCGGGCTGGACACCAAACTGGTGGACGGCGGCGTAGGCGGCATCCGCATAGATTACAACCCTACCAGACATCTCGGGCTGGAACTTTGGGGCGATTTCGATCAGGCGAATGTGGAATTCAAGTCCTCCAGTGGCCTCTACCCGGTAGGGAATCCGCTGGCGGGAACTCCGCTGCCGACATATAGCTTCGGCGCGCGCAACTTTTTTTTCGGGCTGAATCCGATCTTCAACTTAAGGCCACGCGGATCGAAGGTACAGCCCTACTTGACAGTCGGTATTAATGGGATACAGTTCACGCCTACGTCCACAGCAAAGAGGCTGGCTCGTCAACCCAGTATCGATTCGCTCTATTCCTCCGGGAATTTGAACGACAATCTGCAGGTCGGGCTTAACTACGGCGGCGGCGTAAAATTCCATCTGAGCGATCACGTTGGGTTGAGACTCGACGCTCGCGGTTTCTGGTCGCGCAATCCTACCTATGACCTGCCGAATTTCCCCGACGGTGGCATCTACATTCCTTCGCACGACAAGATCAACGGCTACCAGGCAACCCTCGGTCTGGTTTTCTATCTGGGCCAAGGCAAGTGCCCGCCGATGCCGCCCGCCCCGCCGCCACCGCCGCCATTGCCGCAACCGTCAATTTCGGGTGGCGAAGGAACAATCTGCCCGGGCCAGGCGGTTACGTTGCATGCCAACCTGACGGGCGCGCCCACTGGACATAACCTGACCTACGCGTGGACCGTGAATGGCCAGGCGCAGGGTGGAAACAGTCCCGACCTTTCCATCACTCCTCCGGCGGGCGGAGGGACATTGAACGTTCAGGTCACTGTGACGGATACTACGCCGCCTCCGGCTCCCATGGAACGTCCCAAGAAGTTTCCGGAACGTTGCTGGGTACAGCCGGCCGCGCCTCCTCCGGTACAACCGGTCACGGCGACGACGACCCTCACCGTTACCGTTGCTCCTCCAACCATCAGCAGCGTGACCGCATCGCCGAGTACGCCGCTGATGTGCTCCGCTGTCCCGACGGGCGATCATACGGCGCAATTGACGGCGACGGCTCAGGCATCCGCTTGTGGCGGCAACCTGACTTATGCCTGGACAGTTAGCGAAGGAAGCGTAACGAATGGCAACACTGCAAACGCAACCTTCGATGCCTCCAGCCTGAACTTTGAAGGTGGAGCACAAGGCCAGACCAAGACCGTGACCGCCACAGTAACGGTTACGGATCAGAACGGCCAGACGGCTTCGCAATCGACCAACATCACGGTGAACTGCCCGCCGCAGTACCAGCGGCTGGACGACCTCGTGTACGCCAAGAACAACGCCCGCGTGAACAACTGCGCCAAGCGCATCCTCATCGATGACGCCGCGCCGAAGGTGGCGGGCGGCGATTACGATATCGTGCTCGTCGGCCATCGGGATACCGATGAAGAATCCAATGTCGGGGCCGGGCGGCGCGGTCGCAGGGGCCGTGGCCGTCGAGGTGCCGCAACCGAAACAGCGCTCGACGAGCAGCGCGCTTTGAACGCGGCAGCCGTATTGATCGGTGGCCACGGAACGTGCGCCAATGTGGATCCATCCCACGTCAAGGTCGACTGGGTTGGAACCGACCAGACTTCGGAAGCGAGGCCGGGACTTTGCGGAACTTCGAACGTGAAGGAGCGCAGAGGACAGGAGACCAGCGCAGCGGATAAGAACCGTCGCGTGGAGGTCTACATCGTGCCCCGCAGCGCTCAGGCGATGCCTCCGGCTGTGAAGAATCCGAAGCCGCTGCCGGATCGCGAAATGAAACTGCTCGGCTGTCCGAAGTAAAACGGCGAGCTAGTTAAAAACAGAGAAGGGGTCGGGCGCCGCGCCTGGCCCTTTTTCTATTCTGGCGTGAACGAACCCATCAATCTTCGTCGCTTAGGATAGTAGGGTCACTCTCAAAGCCCAAGTATGAAACTGCTCGCGCGATTCAACCTCGTCTTCATTCTTATTTTCGGTATTGGTACCGTGTTGGCCGTCTGGCTGGCGTACATCTATCTCCGCAACGATGCGAAAGATCGCGTGCTGGGAGAGGCGACGCTGATGATGGAAACCACGCTCGCCAACCGCGCATACACCACTGAACAGATCAAGCCGCTGCTGAACAAAGTGCAGCAGCACGACGCAATTTTCCTGCCGCAGACCGTTCCCGCCTATTCGGCGACACAGGTTTTCAATTATCTACACGCGCGCAATCCCGATTACTCTTACAAGGAAGCTACCCTCAATCCGACGAATCCAATCGATCGCGCATCGGACTGGGAGGCCGACGTCGTAAACACGTTCCGAAACGATCCCACCCGGAAAGAAGTGGTCGGCGAACGCGATACACCGACGGGCAAGTCGCTCTTTCTGGCGCATCCTCTATCGGTAGTCGCGGGCAGCTGCCTGGAATGTCACAGCACTCCGAATGTCGCGCCGGCGGCGATGATCCGGCAGTATGGCCCAAACAATGGTTTTGGCTGGAAGCTGCATGAGATCATTGGCGCGCAGATTGTGTCGGTGCCCGAAGCGCTTCCCATCAAACTCGCCGATCGGGCGCTGAAAACGTTGATTGTCTATCTTGTCATCGTGGCGTTCATCGCGCTTTTGGTCTTAGATGGCGTGCTCGTCGCAACCGTAATTCGCCCCGTGAGCAGGTTGTCGAAAGTGGCTGACGACATCAGCCAGGGCAAGTTGGACGGAGAAGATCTTCCGGTTCGAGGGAAAGACGAAATTTCCATCCTGGCGGCTTCCTTCAATCGAATGCAAAGAAGCCTTTCACGAGCCATCAAGCTGCTGGAAGCGGAAGAAGACGTCGAATAGATTACAGCGGGCGTTTCGAGAGAAATTTCTTGCGCTCGGGGCCGTCGGGGATTTCAGAAGCGAGCGCGTCGTACAGTTGTTTCCACGAACTTGCTTTCGCTGCAGCTCGTTTGACGATGACCTTCGACATCGGACCGAGATAAGGCGCGAGCTCGCGAGTAAGTCGATCTAAACCCTCCGAATCCAAGGAGAGGTTGCCGCGGACCGGCCCGCCCGTTTTGGAACCGCTTAGGCCGGTATCCGATTGCGTGACCGGAGGTGCGGAGCTGATTGGCGCCGCGGGGGTGCGACTCGGAACGCCTGCGGTTGAGCCCTGAGCAAAGGCCTGCATCTTTTTCTCGCCCCCGTGCCGCCGGACAAACTCGACCAACTTTTTCACTGCTGGATCGAAGTGGCCGCCAAATCCGTCCAGCCACTGAATGTTGCCGACGAAATACAAAAGTTCCGGCGGCGGTTCCACATTTTCCAGACGGAACGTGATCATTGGAAGCTTTTGCCTGTCCGCTAATTCTGCTTCGCGGGCAATCTGCCGGGCATTCTTGGAATTAGAAGAGAGCAGCAGAACGAAAGTTTTTGAACCCTGCAGCGCCTCCACAATGGCGGCAGCCCATTCTTGCCCCGCTGTGACATCGCGCGGCGCCATCCAGCATGAGATGTCCTCTCTTTCGAGCGCGGCGCAGATGCTTTCAGCCGCTACTCGATCCTCGTTTTTGTGACTGATGAAAACGTCTCGTGCCACCAAGCCTCCCGCCGTTCCCCTTGGTCCGATTGCTTACTATCGAACATAGTATCTTCTGCCGGAGCTGAATTGGCGCCTAAACAGCTAATAATTCAAACCGTGTGTTTCGAGAGGAATTTCTTGCGCTCTGGGCCGTCGGGGATTTCAGATGCCAAGGTATTGTGAAGCTGCTTCCACGATGTCGCCTTCTTCGCTGCGCGTTTCACCAGCACCTTAGCCATCGGACCAACGTAAGGCGCCAGCTCGCGAGCCAGCCGTTCCAAGCCCTCAGGATCGAAGCGTACACTGCCGCTGTCAGACGATCCCGATGGGCCAGTCGGAGTTGAGGTGGGTTGAGAGGGCGTCGCCGCTGGGGGTGTAGGGGTGGCGAGCGAAATCGGCGTGACATGAGCCAATTCGGTAGGTAATATGTCCGCTTTGACTGGCCTCGGTTGCTCTTGCTTGTGCGTCCAGGCATAGCGTTCTTGAACGGTCTGCAAAGCGTTCGCGAATTCAGAAGCGGTCTGAAATCTGTCGGTGGGCCTTTTCTCCAAAGACCGCAGAATGGCAGCCGACAGTAGCGGCGGAATGTTGGGATTGATCGCCGACGGCGGACCCGGCGCTTGATTGATATGCGCATTCATTACCGCCCAGGAGGAATCGCCTGAGATCGGCCTCACTCCCGTCAGCATCTCGTACAGCATGATACCGGCCGAATAGAGATCGGAGCGCGCATCCACTTCGCCGCCCTGCACCTGTTCTGGCGACATGTAGTACACCGAGCCAACGGCCGCGCCGACGCGTGTCAGATGCTGATCGTTTAGCGACCGCGCGATCCCAAAATCCATCAGCTTCACGTCGCCAGCGGCAGTAAACATGATGTTGGCGGGCTTTATATCGCGGTGAACTACACCCTGCGCGTGCGCGTAAGCGAGAGCGCTCAGAATCTGAAGAGTGATGCCAATACCCTCTGACGGATTCAGCGAACCGCGGCGAAGCCGGGCATGCAAGGTTTCACCCTCGATATATTCCATCACCATCAGGAAATGGTTGTCCAGACGAAGCGCGTTATGCAAGGACGCAATATTCGGATGGCTCAGCCGTGCCTGCACTTTGATCTCCCGCACAAAACGCTCGGCCAGTTCGGGAGTGTCGATCAGATCGGGCAGGATCACTTTCATGGCTTCGATGCGATCCGAGATGAGGTGCTGGACCTTATAAACGGTCCCCATGCCGCCTGCGCCGATCACGTCGATAACACGGTATTCGCCAACAGTCTGGCCGAGATTCAATGCCACGAATCTCTCAGAATATCAGCCAGATGGAAGATATCTGACAAAATGGTGAATCTCAGCATGAGACACAGAACTGCTTCTTTACTTGCTCTCTTTGCGTGCCTCGGAGCGGCCGAACTTCTCACGGCTGCCGCCGGTTCCTTCACTATCGAGCAGGTCATGAGCGCGCCGTTTGCAAGCGCTCCTATTGCAGCTCCCAGCGGAGCCAGGGCCGCGTGGCTGCTCGATGAGCAGGGGCGGCGTAATGTATGGGTCGCGAGCGCGCCGGACTGGAAGGGCCGCCGGATTACCAATTTCGACCAGGACGACGGGCAGGAAATCGCCCAGCTATCATGGGCGCCTGACGGCAGCTATCTGCTGTTCACCCACGGCGGTGATTTTGAGACCGGCGGCGACAACCCAAACCCGGATCTGAGTCCCACCAAACCGGAACAGGCCATCTGGTACGTGGCCATGGACGGCTCCGCGCCGAAGAAGCTGACCGAGGGGCATGCGCCTGCCCTCTCGCCTAAAGGAGATGCAGTGGCATTCCTGCGCGCGGGACAGATCTGGATGATGAGCCCGACCGGGCAAGACGTCAGGAATGTCGTTACCCAAAAGGCCACGGAGCAGGATTTGCAGTGGTCGCCCGACGGCGCGACCCTGGCGTTTGTGAGCGGCCGGCGCGATCACAGTTTCATCGGGTTGTATGCGCCGGCTACGAAAACTCTCCGCTATCTGGATCCCAGCGTCGATCGGGATACTGATCCGGTGTGGGCGCCGGACGGGCAGCACATCGCGTATGTACGCATACCCGCGACTGGAGCCGAGACGCTGTTTGCGCCGCGCAGAGAAGGTGAACCCTGGTCGATTCGCGTCACCGATATCGGAACCGGAAACGCGCACGAGATCTTTCGCGCTAAGCCCGGACCGGGTAGCGTCTTTCACGGATTGGAGGCCGAGCATCAGGTCTTCTGGGCCGCGGGCGATCACGTCGTCTTCCCGTGGGAGCAGACCGGCTGGTGCCATCTCTACAGCTTGCCCGCAACGGGCGGGGATGCCGCTGTCGAACTGACGCCGGGCGAGGGAGAAGTGGAGCACGTGTCCATCTCGCACGATGGCCGCACAATGTTCTATTCGACCAACATCACGGATATCGATCGCCGGCATATTTGGAGCGTGAGCGCGGCGGGTTCGGACAAGCCGAAGCCGATTACCGAAGGTGAAACCATCGAGTGGGCCCCCACGCCGCTGGCGGATAATTCGGCGCTCGTATTCCTGGCCTCGAGTTATAACGAGTGCGCTCACGCGATGGTGCGTGGAGCGGATGGAAAAGCGAAGCCCCTCGCGCCCGAAGCGACACCAGCCGAGTTTCCCGCGGCGCAGCTTGTGAAGCCCCAACAAGTGATTTTGACCGCTGCGGACGGCCTGCGGATCCATGGCCAGTTGTTTCTTCCGAAGGAGGGCAATGCTCGCCATCCGGGCGCTGATCTTCTTTCACGGTGGATCGCGCCGTGAGATGCTACTCGGTTTTCATTACATGGACTACTATTCGAACGCCTATGCGATGAATCAATATCTAGCGAGCCAGGGATATGTCGTTCTTTCCGTGAACTACCGCAGCGGAATCGGCTACGGCCTCAATTTCCGGGAGGCGATTAACTATGGCTACCGCGGCGCAAGCGAGTTCAACGATGTATTGGGAGCGGGACTATACCTGAAATCCAGGCCCGACGTCGATCCAAAGCAGATTGGCGTGTGGGGCGGATCCTACGGCGGCTATCTCACCGCCATGGCGCTTTCGCGAGCTTCGGATTTGTTCGCGGCTGGCGTGGACTTTCACGGCGTACACGATTGGAGTACCATCCACTTTTTCAACTTCGGCGCTCAGACGGCCGATCCGAAGGAGAATCAAGAGCGGCAGGAAGCCGCCCGTATTGCTTTCGAGTCTTCACCTATGGCCTCGGTCGACACCTGGAAATCGCCGGTACTGCTGATTCATGGAGACGACGACCGCAACGTAGAGTTTTCCCAAGACGTTGTGCTGGTGGAGGCGCTCCGGCGGCGCCATGTCGATTTCGAGCAATTGATTATTCCGAACGAAATTCACGGCTTCCTGATGCACCGGCACTGGCTGCAGGCATACAAAGCCACCGCCGATTTCTTTGCGCGGAAACTTGGCGCCGGAACGGAGACCGCGCGGACGCACGAGTAGGGTGAGAGCTTCATCGAGCGTTGATCTGGCTTTGAAACGGCCGGTTCTCTCAAAAAAATCGTTATTCTGCTGGGCCATTGCGGTTGGCCTCACCGTGCTGTATGCCGCCCTTGTCTCGCTGAGTGCCGGGCGGCGCTTATGGTTCGATGAGCTACTCACTTACGACATCGCCAGGACGCCTGACTTAACTCGGCTGTTCTATTTGGTGAAAACCTGGGATCTGAGCCCGCCCACGGCGCATCTGCTTGCGCATTATTCCATGCGGCTCTTTGGCGATAACGCAGTGGCAGTGCGGTTGCCCTCGATCGTCGAATTTTATATTGCCAGCCTGATGTTGCTCTGGTACGCGTCCCGTAAGGCTGGTTATGCATACGGCGTTGCCGCTTTGCTCATTCTGTGGTCTAGTCCGGTTTTCTATTACGCCACCGAAGCGCGCCCTTACGCATTGCTGTGCATGTGGTTCTGTTGTTTGCTGGTGAGCTGGGATATCGCTACCACCGCCCCGCGCCGAACCCTGGCGCTCTGGTGCATCGCGATCTCTAGCGTCGGTTTGATTGAATCTCACGTATTCGCGCCTCTTTCGCTTTTGCCTTTCGCTGCGGCGGAGGCGATTCGCTGGACGAAAACACGGAAGCCGGATTACCCGGTCTGGCTGGCCCTGTTCCTGCCGGCGGTCGGAATCCTCGGATACGTGCCTCTTTACCTGAGCTACAAGACGATTACCTTCTACCCGTCCGCATTTCAAGCCTCGCTCAAGAAAATGGCCTCATTCTATTGGCATGGCGGTCGCGATGTTGTCTGGTACGCGTGCCTGGCGGTCGCGGCTGCCTTCCTGGCGAATAAGGCCCAGGTCGGCTGGCGAAAGCCCGAGAAGTTTCGTTCGGCCGATGCAGTCCTTTTCGCTGTTCTGCTCGCCAATCCCATTTTTCTAAATATTATTTTGATGTGGAGCCACGCGGCGTTCTGGCCGCGCTATTGCCTAACCTCCGCATTTGGACTCTACCTTCTGTTCGCGCTGTTCCTGGCATCTGCTTTCCGCTCGAGAGTCCAAGCCGGTTATGCTGCCTCCTTCGCGCTTGCGGGAATGATCCTCATCCTGAAAATCGCCATTCCCGAAAGTCCTCCAATCGCTAACAGCGCTGCGTTGGAACACGTGAAGCCAGATCTCCCGCTCGTAGCCGCTAGCGGTGTAACCTTCGTCGAGATGAACCATTATGAGCCGCCGGCGACCCTGTCGCGGCTCTTCTACCTGAAAGATCGGGCAGCCGCAATACGCTATGCAAACGCAACCATGTTTGAGGATCTTGACAGGTTCAGCCGGGAGTTCGGTTTTCAGGGAAGAGTCGAGCAGTATCCCGATTTCGTTCGCGAGCATCACGAGTTCCTCGTCCTCGGAACTTTCGCTTATCCGGAAGATTGGTTACTGAGAATGTTGGCGGCTGAAAAGGCGCGAATCGTGTTGATCGGCCAGTTCCCTATTCCTTATAAAGACACAGCCGTCTACGATGTCACCCTCCCATAACGCTGTACGGCGGACGCCCTCGTCCGGCTCGTGGAGCCCTCTGGGTGCGCCCGGCCTGCCTGCGTCAAAACACGCCGGCGGCGAACGCCAACTCGGGTTGGGCCGCGTGCAATTCCAGAATGCCGTTTATCACCCGCTCTTGATCGGCTTCCGTAAGTGAGCTGTACAGTGGCAGTCTCAGCAATTGATCGCTGACTCGCTCCGCCACCGGACACTGCCCTCGATACCCTCCAAATCGGCGGCCCATTTCGGAGAGGTGCAGCGGAAGATAGTGAAAAATACTCATGATCCCTGCTCTTCTTAACTGCTCGATCAGGGCCGTTCGAATATCGCGGTTAGGCAGCAATAAATAGAAAATGTGATAGGGCTGCTCGCAGTGCGACGGCACAATAGGCAGTCTGGTGTCGTGACCCGCCGCCCACTCGGTGAGTCCTTCGTTATACCGCTCCCATAACTCGCGTCGCTTCGCCTGAATGGAGTCGCGAACTTCTAACTGTGCGTAGAGAATAGCGGCGAGTATGTCGGAGGGCAGATAGCTGGAACCTACATCTACCCAGGTGTACTTGTCCACTTCTCCTCGAAAGAACCGGCTCCTGTTCGTTCCCTTTTCCCGGAGTATCTCCGCTCGCTCTATCAACGCCGGGTCGTTGATCAGCAGCGCTCCCCCTTCACCACAGCTAAAATTCTTTGTCTCATGAAAACTCTGCGTCGCGAGGCAGCCAAAGGTGCCTAGGGATCTCCCTCGGTATCGCCCGAACAGACCATGTGCGTTGTCTTCCACCACCGGAATGCCGTGTTTCTCCGCTATTCTCATGATCTTGTCCATCTCGCAGGCAACGCCTGCGTAATGGACTGGAACGATCGCCCGCGTCGCAGGCGAAATGGCCGCTTCGATCAGATCTTCGTCCAGATTGAGGGTGTCTGGCCGGATATCCACAAATACTGGTCTCGCGCCGCGCAACACAAAAGCATTCACCACGGATACGAAAGTGAAAGAGGGAACAATCACCTCGTCGCCCGGTGCGATGTCCAGCAGCAGCGCCGCCATCTCCAATGCGTGACTGCAGGAAGTAGTCAGCAGCGCTTTGGGAACGCCTAGCGACTTTTCCAAAATCCGGTGGCACTTTTGGGTAAATACGCCATCGCCGGAAATCCGCATGGCTTCGAACGCCTGTTGAATGTAATCGAATTCCGGCCCAACCCTGGTCACTAAATTGAAAGGAATCGTCGGTAAGCTCACTGTCGTTTAGATGGGATACGCTGACCAACATTACACGGTATGTAGGTGAAAGTACGAAGCTCAAGTACCATTACCAGTACTACTTGGGCTTCACCGGTGCCCAAATGTAACTTGCTGGGCAGATCCGCTCGAGGCTCAGTAAAAGATCCGGCCTCGCAGGCACGAATGGGATATTCCTATGGCGTAGACGCTATCTGATTCGGTCCGATCCGGAATGGGTGCTGGTATCCAAGCCGAAGTCCTGCTACTTTGCGCCCTAATTGGTTGAAGGGATACTCTATCGCGTGATAGATGAGCACGGGGCAGAGCACGGCAAGAGTGATGAACACCAGCCATCGTTCCTGGGGTGAGACAGGGAGCCGGAATGCAAATAGCATGATTCCAAAATGCGACAGGTAGATTCCGTAGCTGTATTTCGCCACAACTTGAAAGACTCGTTCCAATGGCCTGCATCGAACCTCCCGAAACCACGGTATTGCAGCGCCAAGCACGATGCAGAAGGTCCAACGATAGTACAAGTTATATTCTCGGCTTGCGTACAGGAATATCGGACAAATAGCTGCAAGAGTGATCGGCCAAAACCAGCCATTAACCCTCCTGAGGCAGGTCCGCGAACCTCGCCATGCTATTACCCCGGCGATGAAACAAGGCGCGTATCCTACAACGCTAAGGCGTGAAAAATGCTGTGGCTGAATCATGGCAAGCGGAATGATGAACAGCAAAAAAACCACCAGAGACACCACAGAGCGTTTGCGCGCAAAGGCGAATAAGAACGGCAGGACCACATACATTTGGACCTCGATGGGCAGCGTCCAGAGTCCGCCAACCATGTTGTCCGTGAACGTCATGTTTGTGGTAAGTGCGAGATTTGACAGATATTCCAGAAGTGTCCAATGGCGTTGCGGATGCAGCAACGTCGGGCTGACCCCCAGTAAGAAAGCGATCGTTACACACGCCATACTCAGCGGATATATGCGAAAAAAGCGCCGCAGGTAAAACTTTAGAACGGAAGGCGGGCCTGGACCTGCCGATCGCTCCAGCGACAGCATCAGAACCATGCTGGTGTGGACAAAGAAGATAAGCACGCCGATCTGCGCAAAATGCCAGGCCAACTCAGAATTTCTACCCGTTACGATCCCGTGCAAATGTCCGGTAAAAACACACAAAACGGCCACGGCACGAATGAAGTCCAAGTTTGTGCTGTTCGCGTCGAACGATGACTGCTTCGAAAACGCGGCCACTGGCCGGACAGAGGACAGGTCCTCAGCTGTCGCACCACCAGCAATGCATTCCGTTGCTCCTATTCCTCGGTTCATTCTTGTACTGCTCGGGTCACACGAAGTCCACCTTCGTAGCGAGACATGATCCTCGCATTGTGAAGTTAGGATCGGGTTATCCGCAAGTTCCGGTACTATCAGGCCATAATGGAAAAAGTAGGAGTACTTAGCTACTCAAATCGTAAGTTGCCAGCGATAGGTATGGCGGTTATTTAGGACAGAGGCACTGCTGTTTATCCCCCAAAACATTTGGCTGGTTGCACCGCGACGATTCACCCCGTAGTTTTAGAACCAGAAGGACAGATACCGTGAGTAAAGGGGCGTGAGAATAAACAGTACTGGTCAGTACTGTCCCACAAGCTTCGTTGACATTGTCGAATGCGTAAGGCATTATCTACTCCAATTACTCCACTAGCTAACTCGCTGAACTAGCAGATCGAATTGCTCTTGTGAGTTGTCTAGCAACGTAAGTCGCATGCCAAACGAGTCCGCGGAAAAACGCTGGGAGCACGAAGCACGGTATTTTGATGGCACGGAGTATGACCGGCGTCCGCTCCGTCCTCACGTGATCCGGCGTTATGTGGAGTGCCGAAATCGGCACTTAACTGCCGAATACCCCTTTTGGGTGCTCGGCGATGTAACGGGCAAACGTATTTTGGATGTGGGCTGTGGAGACGGTGGAAACGCGATTCTACTTGCAATGAAGGGTGCCTCACATGTGGTTGGCATAGACATTTCATCCAAGGCTATAGAGGCAGCAAGAGAACGCACGGCGAGCCACGGCCTGAGCGATAGGGTCCAGTTTATCTGTGGACCCTTGGAGACGAGTCTTAACGGGCAGCCGACGTTCGACATCGTAACTGGATTCGCGGTACTCCATCATCTGATTCCCGCGTTGGACCACGTAGTGGCGCAGATCAAGCGGCTAGGAAGACCCGGAGCTTTCTTCATGTTTGTCGAACCGGTCAGCTTATCGAAAGCACTACGGCGGCTTCGCCTGGCTCTCCCGATCCCCCTCTCGGGAACCCCAGATGAAAGGCCGCTGGAACCGGCTGAATTGAGCCTGATGCAATCGCACTTCTCAAACGTCGAAATCCGCGTGTTCGGCGGGCTCTCGCGCATTGCAGTCTTGCTCCTGATCAGGGCAAGGCGCCGAGGGCGCCGGCGCACCGGCGATGCGCTCGAGCATCTCTATCGTCTGACCATGCCGCTTCGATCGTTTTCTATTCGATGGGTTCTGCTTAACCCGCTTAGGATCTGTTGCAGTGATTACGGGGCGTTCGCCTGCTGCAAAAAACTCACTTGAATCTTAGCGACTCGCGAAGTCGGAAGAGTCCCTGTTGATTTCTCAGCTTCCCCAAATATAAGCGCCGGCGTCCCCTCCGGTCATCAGCAGCAGATCCAGAATCGAAAGCTGCGGATCAAAGGGCGGGTAGAGCTGTGGGTATTCAGGGTAATCGTAGACCATCCATTCGACACTGATCCCACAGGAGTCCAGCTTTTCAATTTCCAGATAATCCTTCGCCGCCGGACCGCTGATGTAATGTTTGGCCCCGACCTTCTGAAGGATTTGTAGTAGACGATCGGTTTTACTGCCCGTGCTGTTCAAGGTTGAGCTACGAATAAACTCCGTATGCCGGATCCCAAGCTCGCGAGCCAGCTCGATGGTTGTCTCAATCGTGAAATCCGCCAGTCGCTCTGGCTGCCGGCTGTACCAGTTCTGTAGCATCGGCTGGTAATGCTTGAAGAAGGGAGCTTTCGAATAATTGTGCCGCAACGTCTCAAAATGCGTTTGGCTCCAATTCCGGTCCCATGAGATTTCCATGTCGCATATCGTGGCTTCTTTCCACTGTGCCCCGATGGATTTGAGCGGAATGGTCAGCCACTGAGCGCCACGCGGCGTCTTAATCTGATTACGATTGCGCCAGCCATGGCGATCGTATTGAGCATCGTCGTAGAAGACGAATACGTCGGCTTTGTAAACCTGATGAAAGAATCCCCGCCACGGCATATAAGACGGCTGTAGAATGACACAGTTCAAATTCTTCAACCTTCATGCTGATCTTCTGACTGCTGGCTTTTTGCTCAATTACTCCCGCGTCTCGTATATGCTTCTAACAAAATACTGAGGCCGCCGTTTGGTCTCCACGAATATCTTTCCGACATACATGCCAATGAGGCCAAGAACGCTGATCACAACGCCACCGATAAACCACAATGACACCATGATCGAGGTAAAGCCGGACAATATCAAATCCGGATGTAGTAATTTGACAATTACTAATCCACATGCGTACGCGAGAGAAAGCAATGTGATACCAAGGCCCGCGACAAACACCATGGTTAGGGGATAGCTTGAGAACGAAGTAATTGCATCCACAGAAAGTCTGATTAAGCGAATGGGAGTGTAAGTAGATTCACTTGGACGCCGATTCTTAGTCACATAGTGCGGGCGCTGTTCGAATCCCGCCCAACTGAAGAGGCCCATCATGAAAAGATGAGCCTCCATGAACTGGGTGACTGACTCCACGTAGCGCCTCTTCATGAGCCGAACTGTACACCCATTCGCGGGTATCGTGGTGTTTGCTGCGAGATTAAAGAACCTGTAGAAAAGGGAACCCGTGTACCGTTTCATCAGGGATCCCGAACGGGCAGTCTGGACGCCGTACACCATATCGGCTCCCGTCTGATCAAGGTCGGCCCAAAAGTCAAGCAGCCACTCGGGCTGCTCCTCCAGATCTATATCTATCAAGAAGACTAGATTGCCGCGCGCATGCTGTAGCCCGGCAAACATGGCGGTGTGATGTCCGAAATTTCTCGAAAGGTCAACCACGCGTACGTGCGGATCGGCATCGGCAAGGGCGATAGCGATTTCGAGCGAACGATCTGGCGAGCCGTCATTTACCAGTACCAGTTCATAAGAACTCGTCAATTTTGCGGCGGACTCCGTAATACGCCGGTAGAACTCGTTGATAAAGTCCTCAGAGCTATACATCGTTGAGACAACGGATAAGTCCGGACGACGGGGTATGTTCTGCGATTCGCTATAGCTGTCTTTCATTCGCCTCAATGGACAACGCTGATCGACTCGGTATTTGAATAAACCAGTGCCATGGTCCCGGTTGGCAGTATGGTCTCCGAGCGGAGTGTAAGCCAATTGCAGCCTCTGGCTTCCTTTCGAAAAATCTCGCTTGATACCGTGCCGTAGAAAAGGATCAAAAGCCGCCGGGGAGCCGCGCGCAATGAACTAGCAATATTGTCGAGTACTTCCCTCATAACATCGCGGACAAACGGATTGAAAAAGTAAATGATCGATACATCCGGTGGGACTTTATAGTCAGTCGCGTTGCCGTTGATGATTTGGATGTCCTGGCATTGCAGCTTGGCTTTGACACGGCTTATATTCCGCCGGGCGATCTCGCACAGCTCCGGCGAGATTTCCACCCCTATCGCGGAGCGGAGCGGATGAAGAGCTGCCACGCACAGCGCACGGCCCATTCCTGAGCCGAAATCGAGAAACACGTCCTGCTGAGAAATCGGTATCAAGCCGAAAAGCTTTCGAAGATCGCGATAGCTCGCGGCTTGATAGTCGATACAGTCCGGCAGATCGAGTCCAAGCTGTTCCAGCGAGCGGCGCTCCGACGAGATAATCCCAAATTTCCTGTCAAAATACCCGTCGCTGACGCGATCGAAGATCCAGTGCAACCAGTGCCGCCACGGCAAGCGTCGCCTGAACCCTAGCTCGGGAGCCACACTGGAAAACTTCACAACTTCTAATTCTAGGGGAGTCCCATTTTGACACCCGGTTGTGGCAATCACGAAAATTTCAAAACTTTCTTCTCCCCCACCCACAACGCGTTACAGGGACTTCACGCGGCCCACAGAACGCTCGGCGATGTAGCTTCGTGCGTAAGGAGAAGCCCCATGTCCCCTCGATCCATCCGCCGCGCGCAGGAACACAAAGCGCGAAAACTTGCTTACAAAGCGGCAAAAGCACTCGAACTGAACCGCGAAGCTAGGACGGAAGCCCCCGTCCAGCCCGTTTCACCCGTCGCTTTCCCGTCTCGCACACAACTTAAGACCGAGCCGGAAGCCTCAGCGACCCACGCCGTTTCTCCCACCCAACTCGCCGCCAATCGCGCCAACTCCCAGTACAGCACCGGCGCGAAAACTCCAGAGGGCAAACAAACCGTCTCCTTCAACGCCTTCCGCCACGGTCTCACTGGCCGCTTCGCGATCCTGACCTACGAGAGCGAACAGGATTTTGAAGAACTCCACAACGGTCTTCGGGACGAGCATTGTCCCTCCACTCCCACCGAGCACTTACTCGTCGATCGCATGGCCCAGCACTACTGGCTGGCTCAGCGCGCCCTGTATCTCCAAGGGTTCTGCTTCAACCAAGTCGGCGCGTGCGACAGCGACAAACACCTGGCGCTCTACCTGCGCTATCAAACCACGCACGACCGCGCCTTCCACAAATGCTTGAATGACCTGCTAAACCTAAGAGCGCAAAAGCGCAAAGAGCAAATTGGCTTTGTTTCGCAGGAGCATAAACAGGCCGATCAAACCCGCCGCGAAGCCAACGAAAATCGCAAACAGGAGCGGCACAAATGGGCCGTTCTGCTCGCCCAAGCCAAGCTCGACCACCAACATCTGCAGAATCGGGCCTTCAAAGGAGCCGAAAAGGCCGCTGCCTAGCGCCGCATTCTGTCTTCTGACTCCTATCTTCTGGCCTTCTCCTGTCTCCTGACTCCTTCTTTATAAACTGAAGCTTTACATCTCCAGAATGAAAAGCCTCAGGATTCTCGGCCCGGCCGCCGCGTCGGCCGCCGCCCTTCTGCTTCTCGCGGCGAACGTTCCTCAGTCCGAGAATCAGCTCTGGGAGCACCGCAACCTCGGCAAGGCATTCTACGAAAATCCCGACACTCATTTGCAAGCCGTCCAAGAGCTCCGTGCCGCACTGCAACTCAAGCCGGATTCCGTTCGCGAACGCATCAATTATGGTCTGGGCCTTTTGCACGCCGGCCAAACCGAAGCGGCTATAACCGAGCTGCTCAAGGCGCAGAAGCAGGACCCTTCTCTCCCATACACCTGGTTCAATCTCGGCATCACCTATAAGCGGGCGGGCGATTACGACAAGGCCATCCAAGAGTTCCAGGGCATGCTTCGCCTGGTTCCCACAGACCCCATCACTCACTACAATCTTGGGGCGGTACTTCGCTCGAAAGGCGATTCCCAAGCCGCGCTCCCGGAGTTTCTCGCCGCGGAAAAGCTGAATCCCGATCTGGCCGGTCCGCATTTCCAACTCTTCACGGTGTATCAGCGCGCGGGTAATAAGGAAGCCGCCGGCGCCGAGCGGAAGCTCTTCGAAGAGGCAAAGAAGCGCAACGACGGCGCTGCTGTTCCTGAAGACATGGAATGGAACTTCTACGCCGAGCTATATGATCCTCCCGAGCCTCGGCCCGCCGCAGCCGACGAGCCAACCCGCTACGACGACAAAATCGTCAGCACCGGTTGGGACCCGAAGACCTCCGGTATGTTGCTGATCGACGCCGATGGTTCCGGCCACGCCGACCTGCTTGTCTGGTCGCGCGATCGGGTTGAACTGTTGAAGCACGGAACAGATCTCTTGAAGACGACAGGGTTGGAAGGTTTGCGGGATGTCCGCAGCATTGCCACTGGCGACTTCGATAATGACGGTCTGGCGGATCTATGCGTTGTCACCGGCGAAGGCGCGACGGTCTATCGCAACAATCACGGCACGTTTACTAAGTACGCCGATCTGCCGAACACCGCCGGAGTCACCACCGCTATCTGGCTTGATTACGATCACGACTATGATCTCGACATCCTGCTCTTCGGCCCCAATCCCGTCCTGATGCGAAATGATGGCAACGGCAAGTTTGAAGACAAGACCGCCGCCTTTCCGTTCATCAAGGGTCAGGCTACCGATGCCGTGGCATTCGCTGTCCGTGGCGACACGGCTGCTCGTGACGTGGTAGTTTCTTATGCCGGCCGTCCAGCCGTCCTTTATCGCGACAAACTCAACGGCCGTTTTGAAACCAGCGATTTTCCCGGGCTTCCGGCCGGTGCGGGCACCCTCAGCGTTCAGGACGTAAATCACGACGGCCTGCTCGACATCGTCAGCTACCAACCCACCCTCCGCACAGTACTGAACTCCGAACAGAACCGCGACCGTGAGGGATCGGGTAAGCCCGACCCCTCCCCCATCACCGCCGACTTCAACGGTGATAACCGCGAAGACTATGCCCGCATTCTGCCCGATGGCTCGCTGCACGTCTTTTTGAACGCCTCCTCCACCCAAAGGTGGATGACAGTTCGCATCCAAGGAGTTAAAAACGTTAAGGACGGAGCGGGTGCAACGGTTGAGGTGAAGTCGGGCGCATACTATGCGAAGAAGGTGTACCAGGGCGTAGCCTTGCCGTTTGCGGCTGACGCGCGTGCCAATATAGATACTGTTCGCATTACTTGGCCCAACGGCCTCATCCAGAACGAACCGCACCAAAAGATAACGGCGCTCAAAATCGAGGAGGCACAGCGCCTCTCCGGTTCCTGCCCGATGATCTTCACCTGGAACGGCGATAAGTTCCAGTTCATCACCGATGTTCTGGGCGTAGCTCCGCTGGGCGCCAGCTCCGGCGATGGCAATTACTTTCCCGTCGATCACGACGAGTACATTCAAATCCCCGGCTCTGCGCTCAAACCGCGGGACGGCAGCTACGATGTCCACATCACCGAGGAGCTGCACGAAGTTTCTTATCTGGATGAGGTGCAGCTCATCGCCGTAGATCATCCCGGCGCTGTGGATATCTACACCAACGATAAGTTCAAATCGCCGCCCTATCCCGAATTTCGTCTCTTCGGTGCCCACACGAAAATCCATCCTATTCGCGCCACGGACGCTCACGGGATGGACGCCACCGCGCGCCTGGCCCGTATCGATCACAGCTATCCCGACGCCTTCAAACACAACTCGTCGGGGGTAGCCGAGTTACACACGCTGGATCTGGATTTCGGCAGCGCAGCTCGCGCCAATCATCCCGCTCTCGTATTGAATGGCTGGGTGGATTGGGCGGACGGCAGCACATTCCTGGGCGCTTCGCAGGACGGCATCGGACTGATCTTCCCTTATCTGCAAGTGAAGGACGCGTCTGGGAATTGGAAGACCGTTGTCCAGGACATGGGCATCCCTTCCGGCAAGCCCAAAACGATCGTGGTCGATTTAGCTGGCAAGTTCCTCTCTCGATCGCGCGAGGTTCGTATCGTCACCAATCTGTGCGTTTATTGGGACGAAATTTTCTTGATTGATGATTCCCGCGCGCCCCAGGTTCGCCTCACGCGCATCAATGCCGATGCGGCGAATCTCCACTTCCGCGGTTTTTCGCGCCCGGTAATCGACCGCACCCGCCAGCAGCCCGAGCAATTCTTATACGATCAGGTCCGCCCGATTTCCAATTGGAACCCCACACCCGGCTTTTACACCAGATACGGCGATGTTCAACCGCTCGTCCAGTCAGCCGACGATCGCATGGTCATCATGGGTTCCGGTGACGAGCTGAAACTGCGATTCCCCGCCACTAACTTACCCGCTCTGCCGAACGGCTGGAAGCGCGATTACTTGCTCCTGGTCGATGGCTGGGCGAAAGACGCCGACGCGAATACCGCTTATAGCGAAAGCGTGCAACCACTGCCATTTCACGCCATGAGCGCCTATCCATATAAGAGCGATGAGCACTTTCCGAAGGATCCCGAGCACCGCCAGTACGTGAAGGAATACCTGACCCGCCCGGCGCTCCGCCTGATTCGTCCGCTGGCATCATCGGGCGGAGGAGAGTAAGAAGTTCGAAGTGAAACATCGCCTCCCAATCCTATTAGCCATCTCCGTCGGAATCCTGCTGGTCAATAGCGTCCTGCTGGCCGGATTCCCTAGCAGCAACCGCTTTCAACGTCGCGAATCTGCTGCTGCATATCGGCTTAGGAGCAGTCGCGGGCGTGATCTCCCTCCTTTTGCTGCGCAAAGATCCCGCCCAGATCTGGATCGTCGTTGCTGCCGCCACCGGCGTAGTGCTGGCTATCGTCGGGAACACGCACGACCACAAAACAGTTTTGATCGTTCACCTTGCTATCGCAGCGGTGGCCGCCTGCATCATCCTTGCCCGTCGCGAAAACTGGCACATAATGAGGCCCACGATCGTCGCGCTAGCAGTTCTCGAAATATCCGCGCTTATATACAAGTACGTCGTCCCGCACCCCGATAACAAAATCGTCAATTCCCTGGTTGTTCCTTTATCGATGAACCAGGAAGGCGCAGGTCCGAAGAGCCCGTTCTTCCCCTCGGGCGCGGACACCTCTACCGGCAAGTTGGTCCCTTCGTCGTTCTTTATGGAATCGCAGAAGTGCGGTGAATGCCATCGCGATATCTACCAGCAATGGAAGAGCTCCGCTCATCACTTCGCTTCGTTCAACAACCAGTTCTATCGGAAATCCATCGAGTACATGCAATCGGTCGTTGGCACTCAGCCGAGCAAATGGTGCGCCGGTTGCCATGACCACGCCGTTTTCTTCAATGGACGCTTTGACCGGCCGATCAAGTATCAAATCGACACGCCCGAGGCGCAAGCCGGCTTGAGTTGCATGTCGTGCCACTCCATCGTGCACGTCAACGGCAGTGTCGGCAACGGTAGTTTCATCATGTCCTATCCGCCGCTACATGAAGTTGCCAGCAGTCCCAATCCGGCTATGCGGGATCTCGAACACTTCGTCACCTACGCGGCTCCCGAGGCGCATCGGCGCATTTTCATGAAGCCGTTCATGCGCAGCAGCTCAGAGTTCTGCTCGGCGTGTCACAAAGTGCATCTCGATATTCCGGTAAACCAATACCGCTGGTTCCGCGGCTTCAATGAGTACGACGCGTGGCAGGCAAGCGGCGTCTCCGGCCAAGGCGCGCGTTCGTTTTACTATCCGCCTAAATCCAGCACGTGCCAGGACTGCCACATGCCCCTGGTTGCTTCGAACGACCCGGGCAATATTCATGGAAAAGTCCATTCGCATTACTTTGCCGCTGCGAATACTGCGGTTCCTTTCGCGAATGAAGATCAAGCCCAGCTTCAACGGGTGGAACAGTTCCTGAAATCCGGTTTCATAACAGTCGATCTCTTCGCGGTCAGCCCCGTCACTCACCAGAAGTCTGATACGGAAATGGTTCGGCGTGGCGGCGAAGCTCCGCAAGCCAACACTTCATTCGCCGTCGGTGAAGAAGCCGAACAGACCACCACGGCCGTCATTCGCAACGTCGGCGCGGTGGCTGCTCCTATCGATCTTGCCAACACCAGTTTGCAGCCGGGCGAAACGGCGCGGGTGGATGTGGTCGTGCGCACACGAACCATTGGACACTTTTTCCCGGGCGGCACCGTCGATGCCTTCGATGTGTGGCTTGAGCTCGAAGCTCAGGACGACAACGGCAAGCCGGTCTTCTGGAGCGGCCGGGTCGAGGATGACGGCAAGGGACCGGTTGAGCCTGGCGCTCACTTCTACCGCTCGTATCAGCTCGATTCCGAGGGCAATATGATCAACAAGCGGAATGCCTGGCAATCGCGCACTACGCTGTACGCGCACCTGATCCCGCCGGGAGCCGCGGACACTGTGCATTACCTCGTCCACGTGCCGAAGGATGCCAAAGGCCATCTCCATTTCACCGCCAAGTTGAACTATCGTAAGTTCTCCTGGTACTACACGCATTTTTCCTACGCCGGCGAACCGAAGCCGGATCAGCCCTCTTTACTGCTTGCCAGCGATCACAACGGTCTCGCCTATAGCTTCGATCCGAAAAATATTCCCGCGGACGTGTCGGGAAAAATCAAACGAGAAATTCCGAATCTCCCCATCGTTACCGTGGCCGAAGATCGCTTGAGCGTGCCGGTATCGTCGCAGCCGCCCGCTTGGAATACAGTTGTGAACCCCCGCACGCGGGAACGGTGGAACGATTGGGGCATCGGTCTGCTGTTGCAGGGAGATCTTAAAGGCGCGGAATACGCCTTCCGCAAAGTAACCGAAGCCGATCCTTCCTATGCCGATGGATGGCTGAACGTGGCCCGTGCGTTGATTCAGGAAGGCGAAACGGAGGCTGCCAAGCCATTCATCCAACACGCTCTGCGGTGTAATTCCTCCCTGGGCCGCATCTATTATTTCCAGGCGCTGATCGAAAAATCGGACGGCAACTACGATGCCGCGCTCAAATCCTTGCAGCGCGTCGAATCGCAATATCCTCGCGATCGCGTTGCGCTGAATCAGATCGCTCGCATTCTATTTCTGAAACGGCAATACGCCGAAGCGATCCGGTATCTGCAGCGCGTCTGCGAAATTGATCCGGAAGACGTTCAGATGCACTACACGGCGATGCTCTGTTACCGCGGACTTGGGGATCTGGCGAATGCCGATCGCGAGCAAACTCTTTTCCGTCGCTTCAAGGCCGATGAGGCCTCCCAAACCATCACGGCGCAGCGCCGCATGGTCAGTTTTGAAGACAATAACGAGCGGCAACTGATTCATGACCACGAATCCGTGCCGTTGCCCTAGTCAATGAAAATTTCTTACGTTCTTATGGGCGCGGGCCTATGCCTCGCCGCCGGATTCTCTGTCATCGCCCTCGACGGGGCAAGCTCCACGCCGGGCGTCCGTTTTGTTGACGTAACAAAAAAGGCCGGTATCCGCTTCATTCATCATTCCGGCGCGACCGGCAAAAAATATCTGCCCGAGACTCTCGGCGCCGGCTGTGCCTTTATTGATCTCGATGGCGACGGCTGGCCCGATATCCTGCTCATCAACGGCAAGGATTTCACTCCAACCGGCAAGAAGTGGCTTCCGGCTTTTTATCACAACAATCATGACGGTACGTTCACGGATGTAACTCGCGGCAGCGGCCTTGATGTCGAGATGTATGGGATGGGCGTCGCCGTCGCCGATTACGATAATGACGGCCTTCCTGACGTCTACATAACCGCTCTGGAAGGCGATCGCCTCTTTCGTAACGAAGGGCACGGGCACTTTCGCGACGTGACCGCGCAAAGCGGCATCCACAACGCGAATTTCGCGACCAGCGCTGCCTGGTTCGACTATGACCGCGACGGCAAACCCGATCTCTTTGTCGCGAATTACGTTGTTTGGTCCAAGGGAAAAGACCTCTGGTGCTCGCTCGACGGTGTCAGCAAATCCTATTGCACGCCCGAATCGTACAAGGGTACGTCCTCGAAGCTCTTTCACAACCTCGGCAACGGCAAATTCGAAGATGTAACCGCGAAGGCTGGCCTCGCCGACAGCACCGGGAAGGCGCTCGGAGTCGTGGTCTTTGACTACAACGGCGATGGCTGGCCGGATCTGTTTGTCTCGAACGATACTCAGCCGAGTAAGTTGTACCGCAACAATGGCAATGGAACGTTTACGGAAGAGGGAATGCAGGCCGGCGTCGCCTATGGCGAAGACGGTGTGGCGCGCGGCGCGATGGGCGTGGATGCCGCCGATTACGATCATTCCGGCCGGCCGGATCTGCTGGTCGGCAACTTCGCCAATCAGATGCTCGGGCTCTATCACAACGAAGGCAAAGGATTTTTTGTCGATGAGGCGCCCTCTTCCACGCTTGGCCGCGCCAGCCTCCTGAGCTTAACTTTCGGTGCCTTCTTTTTCGATTACGATCTTGATGGTTGGGACGACATTTTCGCGGCCAACGGCCATATCGAGCCGGACATCAATCGCATCCAGCCGAAGGTCCAGTACCGGGAGCCGCCGCTGCTGTTCCGTAATCAGGGGCGCGGCCATTTCGAAAATGTCAGTAACGATTTGGGCTCGGATTTCCAGAAAGCTATCATCGCGCGGGGCGCGGCTTACGCCGATTACGACCACGACGGCGATTTGGATCTGCTCATCAACACGAATGATGGTCCGGCGATCCTTTTGAGAAACGATGGCGGGAACCACAACAACTGGCTTACGGTTCGCCTCACGGGGACCAAATCGAATCGCAGCGCCCTCGGCGCAATCGTGCGCATCGAAAGCGCTTTAGGCAAGCAGTGGAAGACCGTGCACAGCGGCTCGAGCTACTGTTCGCAAAGCGATCTGCCGCTGACATTTGGGCTGGGAAAAGACACGGCAGTCGCGTCGCTAATTGTCGAGTGGCCCAGCGGTACTCGCCAACAGTTCAAAAACATCACGCCGAATCGGTTTCTGACCATCGATGAATCGCGCGGCATCGTAAAGTGATCTGCCGCGTGTCAGTCCGTGGGTTTCAAATGCGCATCGAAAAAGTCCGTCATTTCTTCGTAGAGCGGTTTGCGGAGCGGGCCCGATACGCCGTGCGATTTCTGCGGATAGATCTGCATGAAGAATTGCTTGTTCGCATCCTCGAGCGCGTTGGCCATCTGCATCGTGTTCTGAAACAGAACGTTGTCGTCTTCGATGTTATGCACGATGAGCAGTTTGCCTTGCAGTTTTGCCGCGTTCTTCACGTTCGATGAGGCATCGTATCCCTTCGTATTCTGATCCGGCAAACCCATATATCGCTCGGTATAAATCGTGTCGTAATTATGCCAATCGGTGACGGGCGCTCCCGCCACACCCACCTTGAATACATCGGGTGCCAGCAGCAGCGAGTGGATGGTCATGTATCCGCCATAGCTCCATCCGGTAATGCCGATCCGCGCCGGATCCACAAAACCCATCTTGATCAGTTGCTCTATTCCAAAGCGCTGGTCCGCGACTTCAACTTTGCCGAACTCCCGATAGATGGGCGCCTCGAATGCATGCCCGCGGTTGGCCGAACCGCGGTTGTCCATTTCCCACACAACGTAGCCGCGATGCGCCAGCACCTGCTCCCAACTGACGCCCGCCCAGGCGTCGACGATCGTCTGCGCGCCCGGCCCTCCATACACATAATCGATCGCGGGGTATTTCATGCCGCTTCGAAAACCCGCAGGTTTAATCAGCCGCGCGTACAATGTCACGCCTTCCGGCGTCTTCAGCGGAATGACCTGTTCCGGCAGCAGATCGTATCGATTTGCATCGGACATGTCTGCGGCCTGCAATACGGCAAGCTGCTGTCCGGCCCCGTCGTGCAACACGGTTTCCGGAGGGTGCGTCATGCTCGAATACGTGTCGACAAAATAGCTGCCGTCAAGGTTCGCGTGGGCAAAGTGCATGCCCGCGCCCTGAGTTATGCGGGTACGCTCGCCGCCGCTGAAACTCACACTATAAAGCTGCCTTTCGAGGGGACTCGCCTCGGTCGAGGTGTAATACACCTTCTGGTGCGCTTCGTCGATCGCGGCAACGCTCGTCACCATCCAGTCGCCCTGCGTCAACTGACCGAGCAGCTCGCCTTCATCCGAATAGCGATATAGGTGGCGAAACCCGCTCTGCTCGCTGGTCCATAAAAACTCCGGCCGGGATTTCAGGAGGTATAAATTGTCGGCCGGATTCAGCCAGGTCTTCGATTGCTCATGCAGGACCGTGCGCACGGCGCCTGTTCCGGGATTGCAGAACAGCAGGTCTAGCTTGTCCTGTACGCGACTGAAGCGCTGCACCGCAATTTGCGATCCGTCGGGCAGCCAATCTACGCGCGCGAGCAACGTGTTTGAGGTCTCGCCCAGATCCATCCACGTGGTGGAACCTCCTTGCGCCGGAATTACGCCCAGCTTCACCAGCGCGTTTGGCGTTCCCGCCTGCGGATACCGCTCCGGTTCAGGAACGGCGCGTTCGCCGATCAGGTCCGTCTGAGGATACATGAACTCGCCGGCGACGTTGAATTGAAAATACGCGATCTGCTTGGAATCCGGCGACCACCAACTGGCGGTTCCGAGATCCAGCTCCTCGGGATACACCCAATCAAGCTGCCCGTTCATCAGGGTAGGCGTGCCATCGGTGGTGAGCTGCCGCGTCTGTTTCGTCGCGAGATCGATGACGTAGAGATTCCATTTCCAGCGGTAAAGGACCTGGTGACCGTCGGGAGACAGTTTTGGATCATCTTCGTCAATATCGGTTTTGGTGATCTGCTCGGACTGGCCATTGGGGTGAACGATGAACAGATCGCCCTTCACTTCCGCGAGCAGATCCTCGCTGTTGGGGAACCATTGATAGGATTCGCTCGAAACTCGGCGGTTCTGCCACCCGAACACTTTCGGCTGAACCGGTGCGACCGCGGTTTTTTCGAGTGTCTCCGGCCGGAACCATTCGCGGGAGCTTTTCGTTGCGACGTCGTAGAGCTTGATCGCTCCGCCTTCCTGATAGCTGAAGCGCTTGCCATCCGGAGCCCAATCGGGAGTAATCGGCCGGGCGCGATGGTGCGAGAACAGATCGTCGAGCGTGACGGCCTTCTTCTGGGGCGTTTGCGAAACGAGCAGCGCTGCCGAAGCGGCGGCAACGGTCAGCACAGCATAAACGCGAGATCTACGCATAAGAGCCAGTGTATGACCTTGGAGTCTTTAAACTGGACGCTGAATGATTTACCTGTTGCTGATGGGCGCGGGTTTCGCAGCCGGCGTGCTCAACTCGCTCGCTGGCGGTGGCAGTTTTCTTACATTTCCCTCGCTGGTGTTTGCGGGAGTGCCCGCGGTTGTGGCCAACGCTTCTAATACGGTCGCCCTCGTCCCCGGCGCGATGGCTAGCGTGTTCTCCTATCGCGCGGACATTCGGCGAATGAACGAGCAAAGACTCAAGTCGTGGTGGATCGTTTCCATAATCGGAGGTATCGCGGGATCGATTCTTCTTTTGTTCACGTCCGACAGAACGTTCCGTGAAATCGCGCCCTGGCTGCTGTTATTCGCCACTCTGCTGTTTGCTTTCGGCACTCAGATCAGCACGGCTTTCCGAGGACGCTTGCATGCCAATCAGGCGCTGATGCTCGCCCTGCTGTTTCCGATAGCCGTCTACGGCGGCTACTTCGGGGGCGGCATCGGGATCATGATCCTCGCCGCATTCCGGCTTTACGGCTATACCGACATCCATGGCATGAATGGCCTCAAGAACATTCTGGGCGGCTCGTTGAATGGCATCGCGGCGCTGATCTTCATCTTTGCCCGCGAAGTTCAATGGCTTCCGACACTCGTCATGATGGCGGCGGCGATAGCGGGTGGTTACGTCGGACCGCACCTCGCGCGGCGGCTGCGCCCCCGAGTGGTTCGGGGGATCGTCATCGCGGTCGGCTGTTTAATGACCGCTTACTTCTTCCACATTGCGCCAAGATAGAGGCGCAGAATCAGAGCACGGGTCCGATGCGCCAGGGCGAAAACTCGTGATGGCCCAACTGTTCCGCCTTGGTCCTCTCTCCCGAAGCGATGCGCAGCAAGCCTTCGAAGATCTCCCGGCCGACTTGCTCCACCGTAGCTTCTCCATCCGCGATCCGTCCGGCGTTAATATCCATATTGCCGGTCATCCGTTTATACGTTCTCGAATTGCTCGCGATCTTGAGTACCGGAATACTAGGGAAACCGATGGCGCTTCCGCGGCCGGTGGTGAATGCGATCAAATTTACACCGCCTGCGGCAAGACCCGTGATGGAAACCGGATCATACCCTGGTGTATTCATGAATACGAAACCCGGACCTGTAATGCGCTCCGAATAATCCACGACTTCTTCGAGCGTAGTAGTCCCGGCTTTCGCCACGGCGCCGAGAGATTTCTCAAGAATGTTCGTCAGGCCGCCTTCCTTGTTGCCGGGCGACGGATTGTCATTGAAGCTACCGCCGAATTGCCTGAGGTAGCGCTTGTACTGATCCACCGTGCCCAAAAGCTTGCGCGCAATCTCCGGATTTCTCGCCCGCCGGACGAGCAGATGTTCCGCTCCGAAGATTTCCGTCGTCTCGGCCAGCACGACTGTTCCACCTTGGTTTACGATCAGGTCGCAGCAGTAGCCGAGTGCCGGATTCGCCGTTATGCCGGAGAAAGAATCCGACCCGCCGCAGTTTAAGCCGAGCACAATCTTCGAAGCGGGCACTTCCACTCGTCTTTCGGCGGCGGCGCGATCGATAAATTCGCGCACTTGCTTCCGGGCGGCCTCGAGCGCGCCTCGCGTGCCGCCCGATTCCTGGAGCGTGAGGCCTTGCAACGAAGCCGGAGCATTTTTCGCCTGTGCCTCGCCTAAATAGTGCCCGATCTGATTCACCTCGCAACCGAGCCCAAGGATTAAAGCAGCCGCCACGTTCGGGTGGTCCAGCACGCCACCTAGTGTCCGCCGCAACTGATCGGTATCCGGGCCCAAGGCCTGACCACAGCCTTCGCCATGGGGGAAAGCAATGATGCCGTCCAGGTTCTCCGGAAGGGGCTCTTCTGCAAAGCTCTGTGCGATCAGCTCCGACGTGTATGCAGCGCAATTGCTCGCGGCGACCACGGCAATGTAGTTGCGAGTTCCTACGCGGCCGTCGGCGCGCCGAAATCCTAAGAAGGTTGCCGGAACTGCATGCGCGGCACTCCTGGCCGGCGCCTCAGCCGGCATGACTTCCGACGCGTCCAGTTCTTTGTAACCTAAATTGTGAACGTGGACATGCTCGCCGGGCGCGATGGCCCGCACTGCGAACCCGATCACGTTCCCGTAGCGGTAAACTGCTTCTCCCGGTGCAATCGCTTTAAGCGCAACCTTGTGTCCGGCGGGAATCGCCGTCGTGGTGCAAACCTCGGTTCCGTTCACCTCCAGACCCTGGTCTGCGGGTATCGGCACGCGCGCAACTGCCACATTATCGTGCGGGTGCAGCAAAATCACCGCGTTCTGGGCGGTCGGGAGCGCCTCAATTTCGTACAGCATCGGATTCACTTTTACTGTACGTCTCCCCAGCCGCCTTTCGCCGAAACAATGTAGGTTTTTTAATCCTCTTACCTGAGTATGCCGCGCATCCCGGTAGCCACCTACCGGCTCCAGCTTCACGCAGATTTCGGTTTCGATGCAGCCTCCGAGGTTGCCGATTATCTGCACAACCTCGGAATATCGCACGTGTATAGCTCACCCTATCTGCAGGCCGCCCCCGGGAGCACACACGGATACGATGTAGTGGACCCGCACCGTGTTAATGACGAGCTGGGCGGTCCAGAAGCGCACGAGCGCTTTTCGTTGAAGCTTGGCGCCTGCGGTCTCGGCCAGGTCCTCGATATTGTGCCCAATCACATGGCGATCAGTGGGCGCCGAAACCGTCTATGGTGGGATGTACTCGAGAACGGCCCATCCAGCCGGTATTCCTTCTATTTCGATATAGACTGGTCACCTTCCCAAGAGAAGCTTCGGAACAAACTTCTGGTTCCGATTCTGGGAGATCACTATGGCCGCGTTCTGTCCCGTGGTGAGATTCAGCTAAAACGCCGAGGCAGCGAATTCCTTGTCCAGTACTTGGATCATGAACTCCCGGCCGCCCCCCGTTCGCTGGCTCCTATTCTCTCAGTCGCGGCCGCGGAGAGCGGCTCGGATTACGTGGCGTTTCTGGCGAGCTCTCTTTTCCGTCTGCCGGGCCCAGAACTGACAGATCGGGCCAGCGTCAGCGAGCGGCATCGCGATAAGGAAGTGATTCGAACTCTTCTCGATCGGCTCTTCGCCGAAACGCCGTTCATCGGAGAAACGGTAGATCGCGTGCTACAGACGTTCAACCGGGATCCAGGCCGGTTGGACGAGATCCTGGAGCTGCAGAGTTACCGGCTGGCATTCTGGCGGACAGCGAAGCAGGATCTGCCTTACCGGCGCTTCTTCGATGTCAACACCCTGGTCGGCTTGCGGATGGAGGATCCGCAGGTCTTTGCCGATACCCATGCCCTGATTCTTCGTTGGCTGCGAGAGGGCGTACTGGATGGGATTCGGGTGGATCATCCTGACGGCCTGCGCGATCCGCGTCAGTATTTCGATCGGTTATGCCAAAATGCCGAGGACGTCTGGATCGTCGGGGAGAAGATTCTCGAGCCCGGCGAGTCTTTGCCCCGGGAATGGTGCATCGACGGCACGACCGGATACGACTTTTTGAACCAGGCCGGGGGCCTCCTCGTCGATAGCGCTCACACCGACGCGTTCACGCAAATCTACAGTGAGTTCACAGGCGAGTCGACCGATTATGCCGCCATCTGCCGGGACAAGAAACTCATCGTGATGCGCGATCTTCTGGGCAGCGATGTAAATCGCCTCACAAGCCTCCTCATGGATGTTTGCGAAGCGCATCGTGAGCGGCGCGATTACACACGCGATGACGTAATGCGATCTCTGCGTGAAGTTGCCGCCTGTTTTCCCGTTTATCGCACCTACATCGTTCCTGAGCGGAACGAGATAACGGATGAAGACACGCGCTATATCAATGAAGCAATCGACACGGCCAAAGCGAACCGCCCCGATTTGGATCCCGATCTGTTTGAATTCATCCGCGACATCCTGCTCTTGAAGGTTCGCGGGCCGCTCGAAGCCGAGTTCGTGATGCGATTCCAGCAGTTCACGAGCCCGGTCATGGCCAAGGGCGTGGAGGACACGGCTTTCTACTGCTTCAACCGGCTCGTCTCCTTGAACGAAGTCGGCGGCGATCCCGGCCGCTTTGGCGTTTCGCCCGCGGAGTTTCACGAGTTCTGCGCTAATGCGCAACGCTTTCATCCATCGACAATGCTGGCTTCCTCCACACATGACACAAAGCGCAGCGAAGATGTACGGGCCCGCATCAGCGTCCTCTCGGAGATTCCCTACGAGTGGAACAAAACTGTGAAGCAGTGGGCGGCTGCGAACGCCAAATACAAGACGAACGCCTATCCGGATCCCAACACGGAATATCTGCTTTACCAGACCCTTGTTGGCGCATGGCCGATCGAGAAGGACCGCCTGCTCGCTTACATGGAGAAGGCGTGCCGCGAAGCCAAGAGGAACACGTATTGGCTTGCGCCTAACGAGCCGTTCGAAAAAGCGACCCGCGATTTTATCGAAGCGCTATACGCGGACACTGCGATTCTGTCATGGGCTCGAGCAGTTTGTCAAACCGCTTATCGAACCGGGCCGGATCAATTCGCTGACGCAACTCATTCTGAAACTCACCGGCCCCGGCATTCCCGATCTGTACCAGGGAACGGAACTCTGGAATCTCAGTCTGGTGGATCCGGATAACCGGCGTCCGGTCGATTACAAGCTGCGCTGCAAGCTGCTTACCGAGTTGCAGGAGCTCAACGCAAAGCAAGTGTGGCAACGCATCGAAGAGGGCCTTCCCAAGCTATGGACAATTTATAAAACCCTCTGTGTGCGCCGACGTTTCCCGAGAGCGTTCGGGCCCGAGAGCGCGTACACAGCGCTCGAAGCCGTTGGAGAGAAAGCGCGCCACGCGGTCGCGTTTATGCGGAGCCAGGAAGCGATTACAGTGGCTCCGCGATTGGTCTGGCAGCTCGGAGGCGATTGGGGCGATACGACAATTGAAATTCCAACCGGCAAGTGGCACAATGTGCTCTCCGGGGAGCGGGTCTCGGCTGGCAAAGCGCCCTTGGGCGAGTTGCTAGCGGCCTTTCCCATAGGACTGATCGTCAAAGAATAACGCATGCACCGCTTCAGTGTTTGGGCTCCCTGCGCCCATACAATTGCAGTGAAGATCGGCGACACGCTGTATGCGCTCGATGCAGAGGCCCGGGGATGGTGGAGCGCGGAGGTGGAAGAAGCCGGTCCCGGCACGGACTACTGGTTTGTTGTCGACGGCAGCGATCCGATTCCCGACCCCCGCTCTCGATTTCAGCCTCTCGGCATCCACGGCCCATCGCGCCTTATTGAGCATTCATTTCCGTGGACCGATCAATCGTTTCAGCCCAAGCCGCTTTCGAGCGCGCTGCTTTACGAACTACACATTGGCACCTTTACCAGGACCGGCACCCTCGCGAGCGCGCTTGAGCGGTTGGATTATCTGGTGGATCTCGGCGTAACGCATATCGAGATCATGCCGGTGAACGAATTCTCCGGCGATTGGGGCTGGGGCTACGACGGCGTGGATCTGTACGCGCCACACCACGCCTACGGAACACCTGAAGATCTGAAGTTACTGGTTGATACATGCCATGCAAAAGGCTTGGGAGCAATCCTCGATGTGGTTTACAACCACTTCGGACCCGCCGGGAGCTATCTCGACCGATTCGGGCCATATTTTACTGACGCATACAAGACGCCGTGGGGGCAGGCGGTCAATTTCGATCACAAAGGGAGTCTGGAGGTACGGCGTTTCTTTGCCGAGAACGCGCTCATGTGGCTGCGCGACTACCATTTCGACGGGCTCCGTCTGGACGCCGTTCACGCTTACTACGACCGATCCGCGATTCACTTTCTTGAATATCTCTCGTCCGAGGTCGACGCGCTCGCATCACAGACCGGCCGGCATCTCACCCTAATTGCGGAGAGTGACCTGAACGATCCGCGCATGGTTACTCCACGCGAAGCACGCGGCTATGGGCTTGATGCGCAGTGGAGCGACGATTTTCATCACGCGTTGCATTCCGTTCTTACCGGCGAGACGAACGGCTACTACCAAGACTTCGGTTCACTCGCCCAGTTGGCAAAATCGCTACGGTGCGCGTACGTTTACGACGGCGGCTATTCTCTTCATCGCGACCGGCTGCACGGGCGTCCGGTTGTGGGGCTCTCCGGACATCACTTTCTAGCCTATTCTCAAAACCACGATCAGATCGGAAACCGCGCGCGCGGAGAGCGTTTAAACCAACTGATTACGCCCGGACGACAGAAGATAGCAGCCGCGCTGGTATTGACCGCGCCATTCGTGCCGATGCTTTTCCAAGGAGAAGAGTTCGCCGCCTCGACGCCGTTCCAGTACTTCACGCATCATCGGGATCCGGACTTGGGCCGGAAGGTGTCCGAAGGCCGGCGGGGTGAGTTCGCCGCGTTTGGCTGGAAACCGGAAGAGATCCCCGATCCGCAGGATGTCGCGACACTGGAGCGATCTAAATTAAATTGGGACGAGATCAGTGAATCGCCTCATCGCGAGATGCTCGACTGGTACAAGCGGCTGATCGCGCTGCGGCGGTCGAATTCACAGCTTACCGACGGCCGGTTAGACGTAGTGAAAGCCCGGTTTGACGAGGACGGCCGTTGGCTCGCCGTAGAGCGCAGCGGCGTAGAGGTGATCTGTAATCTGGGCCAGGAGCGGCAGACGATCGCGCTCACTTACAGCCCCGCGGAGGTCATCTGTTCGGAACCGGATTATGCAATTCAGACGGAGACGATCGAATTACCAGCCGATTCGGTGGCAATTCTGACCTAACATTTCACGGGACAATCCGGCCCCCGGCTGATCAGACGCTCTGGTGGACCAAGGCATCCGGCCAGACGGACTCGATCTCGAGCCTGAGCGCCTCAATCCCATTCAGCCGGACATCGTTGGTCCGCTGAACCAAACGGCTAGCAAAGCAATTGGCAGTGGTGTATGCATTTGTTGCTATTGTGCGGGCCACGTTTCCGTATTCCCGTTTACCGTCAACATACGCTGTGCGAGCTTCGCCAACATAGGTAAGCCCAACCTGTATCTGGCTGGTAATCAGCTCGCAGAGATAGTCATCCCCGGTTTCCTTCGCCGTAGAAGAAACATGCCGCATTGCGATCCGCTCCACCCGACTCTTTTGCTGTTGTCTTCTGATCGTCGTGTATTCAGCCTTTCACGTCCAGCAGCTCAGACCGAAAGAGTACTAGGTTTGGAGTACTACGGGGTACAGACGGAGCGGGTGTGCCGGCGGCCGGCAACGGCGTTACGAGTGTCGCTGAACGGTTGCGGCAGGGTCGGCATACCTGGTCCAGGGCATTGGGCGCGGCTCAATCGAAGATCTCGGAAAACGGAACTTCAATCTCCGTGCTGTCCAGCTTCACAGATCCGTGCGCCTGCTCCATACCGGTCTTCCGATACAGCCAGATTGTTTTGTCAGCCGGATCAATAACCCAAACAACGGGAACGCCGAAATCGAGATATTCCTGCACGCGCGCATTCACGCGGGACAGTCGGTCCTCCGGCGATAGGATCTCGACGCATAACACTGGAGGTTTCGTAAGGATCTGCTCATCCGGTTTGCCGCGCGTCACGAGCACATCGGGAATGCGATACTTGCCGGAACGAAGTCGCATCCTGAGCTCCGTTACCGGCAATAGGCCGGTTTGGCTGTACAGGTTTAGGAAAAAACTTGCGATCCGAGTCTGCGCTAATCCGTGATCGAGTTCTCCCAAATTCCGCTCTTCCACGATGCCGTCCACGTAGTCGCAATCGGGCCGGTACACAGTGTTCAAATACTCTTCCACCGAGATCTGTGTCGTGGCAGCCATAAGCCTCAGTATGGCATCGAAATGGCGCTATTGCGGCACGTTGAGCCGGATGCCCAACTCGCGCAACTGCCGCTCCGGAACAGCGGATGGCGCTTCGCACATCAGATCGGTCCCTTTTGCAGTTTTGGGGAAGGGAATTACTTCTCGGATAGAACTCTCTCCAGCGAGGATCATCACCAAGCGGTCCAAACCAAGCGCAATCCCACCATGCGGCGGCGCACCGTACTCCAGCGCTTCCAGCAGAAATCCGAAACGCCGCTTCGCTTCTTCTTCCGTGAATCCAAGCGCCGCGAACACCTTCGTTTGCACATCGCGCCGGTGAATACGAATAGAGCCTGATCCAAGTTCGGTCCCGTTCAGCACCAGATCATACGACTTCGCTCGGCAGTGCGCGGGATCGCTGGTTAGCTTTCCGAGATCCGCATCGTGTACGGACGTGAACGGGTGATGGGCCGCGTTCCAGCGATGCTCTTCCTCATCCCACTCGAACATCGGGAAATCAACCACCCACAAAAATTTGAACGTTTGCAGGTCCAGCAGCTTGTGCCGATCGTTGTATTTTTGGGCGATGTAGAGGCGCAGTTGGCCGCACGCTTGCAGAACCGTGTTCTCGGGCAAAGCGCCTTTCGGTGATCCGGCCCATCCTGCGAGCATCAGCAGATCGCCTTCACTCGGTTTGACGCGCTCGCGAACGGCAGCCATCGACTCCGGATGATCTCGTTCCAGCCGCTTCGCGTCGTCGAATACCCGTAATCCTCGCTCCTGTCCGAAGGCTTTAATTTCGTCGCGTTCCTTGCGGCTGAGCTGGCCAACGGCCGGAACGTGAATGGCAATTACTGGTAAACCCTCGGTCCCGAGCGCGGCTGCGGGAAACAGATCCTCCACACAATAGAACGGCGGAACTCGCAAATCCGGCTTGTCGCTACCGTATGACCGCATCGCTTCGGCGTACGTAATCCGCGGGATCTTCTTCTCTATCGCCGCTCCCGCCGCCCCGCACACGTGCCAGATCAGCGGCTCTATTACCTCGAAAATCTGCTCCTCTTGAGGGAATGACATCTCGAGGTCAATTTGCGTGAACTCAGGCTGCCGGTCCGCCCGCAGGTCTTCATCGCGAAAACACCGTACAATCTGAAAATACCGCTCGTATCCGCTCACCATCAGCAACTGCTTGAAGATCTGCGGCGATTGCGGCAGAGCATAAAAATTTCCCGGTTGCACGCGGCTGGGAACAAGATAATCGCGCGCGCCCTCTGGCGTGGACCGCGTCATGAAGGGAGTCTCGATCTCGAGAAACCCCTGCTCATACAGAGCCTGTCGCACCGCGAACGCGATCTTCGACCGCATGATGATATTTCGCTGCATATGCGGCCGCCGCAAGTCTACGTAACGATATTTGAGCCGCACATCTTCTTTCACATCCACGTTCTCTTCAAGAGGGAAGGGGGGAGTGCGCGATTCGTTTAGAATCCAGAGTTTTGAAACGGCCACTTCCACCTCGCCGGTCGTGATGTTCAGATTCACCGTCTCCGCACTCCGCTGATTCACTACGCCTTCCACTGCGATCACGAACTCGGAACTCAGCTCTTGCACACGTTTGTGCGCTTCCGGATTCTTACTCTCGTCAAATAGGAGCTGAGTGATTCCGTCGCGATCCCGCAAGTGAATGAAAATGACCCCGCCGAGATCGCGCCGCCGATGCACCCAGCCCATCAATACAACTCGCTTACCTGCGTCGCTCGCGCGCAATTCTCCGCAATAATGTGTTCGGCGCAGATCGCCCAAAAAATCTAATCTCACGTCCGCCATTCGTTTTTCTGTTGTTCGCCTTATCGCGTCGCGGCCAAGCGATCCAGCAGTGACTGCCTCGTCAAGGTCTGCTGCTCGCCGGAACCCATATCCTTCAGCGCGTAAGATTGCGTCACAATCTCGTTATCGCCGACGATCAGCGTATATCGCGCCTGCAGCTTATTCGCCAGCTCCAGCATCCGCTTCAGTTTCCGATCGGTCCCAACCTCCACTGAAATATCAAGCTTCCTGATTTCCGCAGCCAAGGTCGCGCAATGCCGTTGCGCCGCGTCGCCCATCGGAGCGATGTAAACACCAAGCGCCGGCTGAACCATCGAACCTTCCGCGATCATCACCAGCCGGTCTTCACCAATCGAAAACCCGATGCCGGGCGCGGGCACTTTCGAACCGAGTAGCTCGGCCAGCCCGTCGTACCGGCCTCCTCCCAAGATTGCATTCTGCGCGCCTAAAGCTCCGTGCGTGATCTCAAATGTCGTGCGGGCATAATAATCCAATCCGCGCACCAGCCTCGGTTTTACCGTATAAATAATTTCCCGGTCATCCAGAAACTCGCGCACGCGCCGGAAATGTTCCCGGTCCGCTTCATCCAAGTAATCCAGAATGGAAGGCAACTGATCGATAATCGGCTGATCCTCCGGAACTTTGCAGTCAAGTACGCGGAGTGGATTTGTTTCCGCCCGCCGGCGGCAATCGACGCACATCTTAGGCGCAATCTCTTTGAGCTGTTCCCTAAGTGCCTGCTCGTATTTGGCACGGGATCTCTTCGATCCCACCGAGTTGATGAGCAGACTGAAGTCACCGATACCGACTTCGCGTAGAATCGCGACGACAAGCTCGATCACTTCCGCGTCGATGGCAGGTGAATCCGAACCGATCGCCTCCGCGCCAATTTGATAGAACTGCCGGTATCGTCCTTTTTGCGGACGCTCCCGCCGAAACATCGGACCGACGTAGTACAACTTTTGCAATCCCGGCTGTTGGTCCAATCGGTGTTCGATATAGGCGCGAAGCACGGAAGCAGTATTCTCAGGCCTCATTGTCAACGAGCTGCCGTCGCGATCCTCAAACGTGTACATCTCTTTGCCGACGATATCCGTCTCTTCACCAACCGAGCGGACAAAAAGGGCTGTTTCTTCCAGAATCGGCGTTCGAATTTCCTGATAATTGAATCGGTAGAAAACCCGCCGCGCCGCGGCTTCCACTTGGTTCCACACTGCGCTTGAAGGGGGGAGGATGTCCCGCATGCCTTTGACGCCGTGGATCAAGCCTGCTCTTCCTTGTAAATCGCTGTAATACGAACGTAATTTTCAGAGTTCTTGCGGAAGCGTTCCTGCTCATCCGGGGTGACGTCGCGCCGCACCTTCGCGGGCATCCCCATGACCAGAACGTTCGCAGGTACCTGCATACCCTCGGGCACCAACGCTCCAGCCGCTACAACCGCACCCGCGCCAATTTTCGCTCCATTCAACACGACCGCTCCGATGCCCACCAGCGCATCATCCGCGACTTCGCATCCGTGCAGCACGACTCGGTGCCCGACCGTCACTCTGTTGCCGACAATGCACGGATACTGCCCATAATCCACGTGCACCACCGTATTGTCTTGAATGCTCGTTTCGTCGCCGATGCGCACAATATTTACATCGCCGCGAATCGATACGTTTGGCCACACACTCGAGCGCTCGCCGATGACTACATCGCCGATTACTTGGGCGCTGGCGTCGACGTAAGCGGAGGCTGCGATGCGCGGTATCACTCCGTGAAACGGTCGAATCATGAGATTTGAGAGGAAGAGTAGCTCAAATTCGCCACTCCAGGCTCGGGAATAATCCCTTTCTAGCCATGCTAACAAGGCAAAGAGATTTCGCTTCGAATCGGTTCCGCTAATCGAGCGCTAACGGGACGTAGATCAGGTGTCCGTCGCGTTCTATGAGCAGAACGGCGGGGTCGCCCGCTTTCATTTGCCCCAGTACCTGGCGCAACTGTGCGACGTTGCCGATCACGCGTCTGTTGACCGAGTAGATCACATCCCCTGTCTGGAGCGGCGGGCCGGAGTACGGCGCATTCGCTTTTCGCGCGGCCACCACCACACCTGCCGGTCTTCGCAAGTCTGGCATAAGCTGCAAGACAGGTTTTGTTAAATCCAGGCCAACGATGCCCAGTTCGGGCACGACATTCTTTAACGGGTCTACCAAATCGGCGAGAGCATCCAGTTCCGATCCTGACTGTTCCTCCGTGACTACGGGAAGATCGAGCTGCTCACCTCCACGCTGAATTCGGAGAGTCACTTTCGTCCCCGGCTCAAGCCCGTAAACGTTAGCCTCGAGTTGATGCCGGCTCGACATCGACCTGCCATTCATTCCAGTAATGATGTCGTCCGTCTGGATCCCTGCGTGGGAGGCGGCGCCATCCGGCTCTACATCCGAAACGATAATTCCATGATCGGTCTCGAGTTCAAGCCCTTCGGCCATATCGGGCGTAATTGTTTCGCCGGACAGACCCAATTGTGCTCTGTGAACGTGACCCTTCGCTTTGAGCTGGGTGTAAGCATCGCGGGCGATATTACTCGGTATTGCGAAACCGATCCCCTCGCTTCCGCCGGACTGGCTCAGAATAAACGTGTTGATACCGATTACGCGTCCTTCGGTATCTACTAGCGGGCCGCCACTGTTACCCGGATTGATGGGTGTGTCTGTCTGGATGTAAGCCATTGGATCATCCGGCTTAATCTGTCGTCCGATTGCGCTGACCACCCCCATGCTTACCGAATTATCCAGCCCAAGAGGATTACCGAGCGCCAGGACAATTTGTCCCTGCTTGAGTTCGTTCGAGTCGCCGAAAGCGAGGTACGGAAGATTCTTCGCTTCGATTTTCACTACCGCCAAATCGCTCTCGCGGTCCACGCCGATAATCGTCCCATTCAGCGGCCGGTTGAAAAAATTGTCCCCTTGCTGCCTCGCTTCTGCTTCCGCCCGGACATTTAGCTGAACTTTTACGGAATGCGCTCCTCTGACGACATGTGCGTTTGTCAGGATGTACCCGTCAGCGCTCAGGATGATTCCTGAGCCGCTACTGTTCTCGGCAGTGAGCAGTTCACCGCTATTGTCAGGATTGTCCGGTGTCACGTAGCTGCGAACGAAGATTTGGACAACTGCTCGCCCCGACCGCTGCGAAATCTCTTCAAAAGAAGAGCTCAGCTCTTTCAGGACATCCATCTTTTGCGGATTCGGCGTCGCGGGCGGCTTGTTCTCCGATGGAGACGGCGCATTTTGTGCCGTACAGCGAGCGCCGGAGACGGCTAAAGCCAACAGCGCTGACAGTACAAACTCGAGTTTCATCGAAAGGCTCCTGCTATCTTTGACGAGCTAAAGCGAGACTACTATTCGCAACAATTGTTAATCTCAAACGGTACACCGGAATTTGCAAGTACGGATTCGCATCTCACATCGGCCTGACCGCCAGGCGGTATCAATTCAACACGAACCCGTAATACAGGGCGATTCGTTTGGAACCGCCCATGCTTCGAACGAGCGCTCACGGGCGCTCGGCGCCTCCTCGCGGGTGGCGCTCGGAATTCTGGTCAGCCGCCTTACCGGTCTTGTCAAAGAACGAGTCATAGGCCATTACTTCGGTGTCGATTCCATCGTTGCGGATGCCTTTCGGCAGGCGATTCGTATTCCGAATCTCCTGAGCAATCTCTTTGGAGAAGGCGTTCTGTCCGCTTCGTTCGTAACGGTCTATTCGAAGTTGCGCGCCACCGAAAAGGATGAGGAAGCGGATCATGTGGCGGAAGCGGTGTTTGGGATTCTCAGCCTGGTCTGCTCCGTTCTTGTGCTCGTGGGTGTGCTGTTGGCACCCTTCCTGATCGACGTCATAGCCCCCGGCTTCAAAGGATACAAGCGGGCGCTTACCGTCCATATGGTCCGAATATTATTCCCCGCAACCGGGCTGCTCGTTATGAGCGCCTGGTGTCTTGGAGTTCTCAACAGTCACCGCCGATTCTTGCTTTCTTATCTGGCGCCGGTGGCCTCGAACTTGACGGTAATTGCCGTTTCAATCCTGTTCGGGCGTTCTACCGCGCAGGATACGCTGGCTCTCTATGTTGCCTGGGGAGTGGTCGTCGGCAGTGGACTGCAGTTTCTGGTGCAGTTGCCTCGCGTGCTCGCTTTGCTCCCGGCTTTTCGGCCTGCACTAGACTTCCGGTCGCAGCACGTTCGTTCGGTGATTGGCAATTTCGGCCCTATTTTTCTTAGCCGCGGAGTCGTTCAGGTCAGCGCTTATGTCGATTCAATGATCGCCAGCTTCCTGCCTACCAGCGCGGTAGCGGCGCTCGGGTACGGACAAGTCATCTCGGTTCTTCCGGTGAGCCTTTTCAGCATGTCCGTTTCCGCCGCGGAGTTGCCGGCACTTTCGAGCGCGGTCGGCAACCAGGACGAGGTCGCAGCCTTTCTCCGCAGCCGCCTCTCCGCGGGATTACGGCGTATCGCGTTTTTCATTATCCCGTCTGCCGTCGCGTTTCTGATTCTGGGCGACGTGCTTGTAGCGGCCATCTACCAGTCGGGCCGCTTTCACCATTCGGACGCCGTGTACGTCTGGTCCGTGTTGGCCGGTTCGGCGGTCGGGCTTCTCGCAACCTCGCTTGGGCGCCTTTACTCGTCCGCATTCTATGCTCTGCTTGATACACGAACGCCGCTCCGCTTTGCGGTTATCCGCGTGGTGCTAACCACTGCTCTTGGTCTCTTGTTCGCATTACCTATGCCGCACTGGCTCGGGATCGATCAAAAATGGGGCATTGCAGGTCTTACCGCCTCTGCTGGTATCGCGGGCTGGGTGGAATTTTCTTTGCTTCGTCGCGCCCTTGGCAGTCGAATCGGCAAGGTCCCACTGCCTGCCGATTTCCTCCTAAAACTATGGTCTGTCGCTTTTGTTGGCGCGGGTCTCGGCTTCGCGGTTAAGTATGCAGCCGGCCCGACCGGAGTCGCCCGCCCGATTCTGTTGGCGACTGTTGTCGTTGCGCTGTATGGAGCAGTCTATTTCGGCGGCGCGGCCGTTCTGAAAATTCCTGAATCGAGCTCCACCATCAACGCCGTTATCCGGCGTCTTCCTTGGCTGAGATGAATCGTGCAATCACCCCGATGTTCACGAGTTCGTACCCGCTTGCATCAGTTGCTCAGCTTGCTTCAACGCTTCTGGAGTAATCTGCTCTCCGGAAAGCATCCGTCCAATTTCCCGGGCTCGTTCCGCCGGGCCAAGCTCTTCAATCTGGGTTGTGACACGTCCTTTTTTTTCCCGTTTAGAAACAGCGTACTGGTGATCCGCGAATCCCGCGATCTGCGCCAGGTGCGTTACGCAGATCACCTGGTTGCGCCGCGATAACGCTTTGAGGCGTTTCCCGATCGCCGCGGCTGCCGCGCCGCCCACGCCCGCATCCACTTCGTCAAAGACCAGCGTGGGAATTCCGCTGCGATCGTCAGTATCTCCAAGCGCAGTCTTCAGCGCCAAGGCAATTCTCGACAACTCGCCGCCCGAGGCAATCCTTTCCATAGGCTTGAGCTCTTCTCCGCGGTTAGGCGCAACCAAGAATCCAATCAAGTCGGTGCCCGCTGAGCTCCAATCGCCCTGCTTTATTGCAACTTGAAATCGCGTTCCGCTCATCGCCAGACTGGTCAGTTCCAATTCGACTTGCTTACTCAGCCGCGCGGCAGCGGCAACGCGCAACGCACTTAATTCGCCGGCTACCTTCTCGTACTCTTTACCGATGTCGTTGAGCTGCCTCTCCAACTCGGCGCGATGCTCGGCCGCATTTTCCACGTCATCGATGTTCTTTGCAATCTCATCGCGAAACGCCAGGATTTCTTCGATTGTACGGCCATATTTTCTCTTGAGGTGCTCAAGCGCCGCGAGCCGGGATTCGACGTCTTCCAGCCTGGCTGGATCGCCTTCCATTCGTCCCAGATAATCGCGCAATGTAAAGGAAGCCTCGTCCGCCAGCATCGAAATCTGTTTTAAGGAGACGGCCGTCTCCGAGAGACTACCGTCAATACGGAGCAGTTCGTCCAATCGTTTCGTTGCTTGCCGCAATTGCGTTGTTACGCTCTCCGGTGAGTCATATAGCAGCGCAAATGCCGCCGAAGCATTCTCCTGAAGCTTGGTGACGTTTTGCAGGATTTTTCGCTCTGTTTGCAGCTGTTCGTCTTCGCCCGGACGCGGTGAAACCGCCTCAATTTCCTTCCGCTGAAACGACCAAAGATCCAAGAGCCTGAGTTTTTCCTGTTCGCTTCGGGTCAACTGCCCGAGTTTTTCTTCGATGCCGCGCCATTTCGCATAGACCTGCGATACTCGCTCCCGTAGACCTCCGGCGTCGGCGAACTCGTCCAAAAGATCTCGTTGTGCTTGCGGGCTGTATAGCGACTGCTGCTCGTTTTGCCCGTGTATATCTCCGAGCAAAGGTGCCAGCTGGCGCAGAAAGGCCGCTGTTACCGGACGATTGGCGACAAACGCTCGGGATTTGCCGGTAGAGGCGATCTCGCGCTCCACGATCAACTCATCTTCGCTCGTCGCTTCGATGCCGGCCTCCTCCAGCAAACTCTTGATTTCCGGCCCCATCTCAACGGAAAAGATCCCGGAGACCCATGCTCTTGCTTCGCCGCTACGGATCAGATCGGTCGAGGCCCGCGCTCCGAGCAGCAAGCCGAGCGAATCGACTACTATCGACTTTCCGCTTCCGGTCTCTCCCGTCAGAACGTTCAACCCTTCCGCGAACCGAATGCGAGACTGCTCCACGACGGCATAGTTCTCGACTCTCAGCTCCACCAGCATGTGACCGAATTATAGGAAATGCGCGCAAAGGTATGCGACTCGCCTACTTCTCCTGTAACCCGCTTTCCGCGCTGCCATGCCGCGCAAACTGAGTGCGCCGATTTCTATAATGAAGACGAGGTAAACGAAAGGACACGCATATTGCCCTTTTTGCTGTTTCCCGCAGATCTCAATCTGTGGGACATCGTTCAGAACCTACGTCCGGTTCCCCTAGCCGTAATCGCTATTCTGATTCTTTTCTCGCTGTTCTCCTGGACTATCGTGTTCTCCAAGGGCAGCGTGTTCGGCCGGGCGCGCCGCGGCAACCGTGCTTTTCTCCGCGCGTTTCGGAAGGCCCAAAATCTCCAATCGGTTGCGGTGGCAAGTGAGCAGTTCAGTTCCGCTCCGCTGGTCGCAGTATTCGACTTCGGCTATGGCGAAATCGAGCGCCAGATCAAGCAGCGCGGCGCTCTGGTAAACAAGCCCGCTATCGAAAGAAGCCTGCAGCTAGGTATAAGCGAGGAAGTGACTAAGCTCGAAACCAATATGAACTGGTTGGCGACGGTAGCTTCTGTATCTCCATTCATCGGCCTTTTTGGAACTGTCTGGGGCATTATCGATGCCTTCGAAGGGTTAGGTACTGCCGGAAGCGCCAGTCTACGCGCCGTCGCCCCAGGTATTTCGGAAGCCTTGGTGACTACCGCCATCGGTTTGGCAGCCGCGATTCCGGCAGCCATTTTCTACAACATCTTTGGCAGCCGCATTAAAGAAATCGGAACTCGCATGGAAGACTTTGCGATTGAATTCCAGAACTTTGCCGAGCGGGATTTCGGGGGTTGATAGGCCGGCTACCGGTCGAAATCAAGAATGGCCTTCTCTTTCAGTAACGGAAACGCGCGGCCTGGACGAAGGTTCGGAGCTCCTTCGGCGGTGTCGGAGATCAATGTTGTTCCGCTTGTCGATGTCGTGCTGGTGTTGCTAATTATCTTTATGATCACCGCGAACGTTATGGAGTTCGGACTCGACATTCAGGTCCCGAAAGTCAAACGCGTTGTCAACACAGCGCAGGATTTGCCGGTGATCAGCATAACTAAGAACGGCGAATCTTTCCTGAACGACAAACCGATCAATATTAATCTGCTGGCGGAAGGGATCCATCAGCGATTCCACAATGCAACGGCGGTCTATGTCCGTGCCGATAAAGAGACGCCTTGGGATCCTATCGCGCAGATTGTCGCTGAACTCGGAGACGCGCATTTCGAAGTGAAGATGGTCACCGCGCCGATCGATACCGCCAGTCGCCAGCACCGTTGATAATGTCTCAGCCGGTGGACATCCTCGACCAACGGGATCCGCTTCGCGGCCCGTTCATCGCGTCTGTTCTTGTGCACGGCGGAGTAGTGGCGCTCCTCGTCTTCAGTTGGTTTTGGATGAACCGCGCGCGTGAAACCCTCGGCGATATTCATCCGGCGGGTGGACCCGCGTATGCGGTCTCGCCGGTCCATAGTATTCCGATCCCTCGGCGTGAAGCTCCGCTAAATCCGGTCGCGAATGATTCGCAGTCGCCGGTCCCAACCGCTCCCGCAAAGCAGGAAATCCAAAAGCAGCAGCCTGTAGCTCCGAAAGACGCGTTCGATATTCCGGAGAAAATCAAGAAACAAGCGCCGCGGCCTCAGAAGCAACAGCAGTACACGCCCCCAGCTCCCCAGAACCAGGTCTATAGCCGTTCTCCTCAGGCGGTCTCCAGTCCCATGTACAACGCGCAGTCCGGCTCCGGACAAGTGGGCATAGGTCCGAATTCGCTGCTCGGAAACCGCCTGGGATATTACGCGGAACTGATTCGACAGCGTATCGCTCAGAACTGGCAAACAAATGGGCTGGACGCCCGCAGCCAACGCACCCCGGCGATCGTCAACTTCTACATCATGCGTGACGGCTCGGTGAAAAACCCGCAGATCGTCCAATCAAGCGGCAATCCAACTATTGACGACTCCGCTCTTCGCGCCGTATACGCGTCCAGCCCGCTTCCGCCGCTTCCTCCCCAGGTGACCGAAAACTCTATTTCCGCTCAATTTACTTTCAACTTACGCTGATGCGCATTTTTATTACTTCTCTTCTCTTCCTGTCGGCCCTCGGCTGGCTCTTTGCCCGGCAGCAGGTGGTTGGCACCATCGAAAAAAACCCCGGCAAGCCCCATATTGCCGTCACGGATTTCCGTGCCTCTGGCGCGGCGGCCTCCCTAGTGGGGGTTTTCAACAGCACCGTCGCGAACGATTTGCAAAGCTCGCCCCTGATCAACGTCGTTCCAAAGACGATGTATCCGCTTCAAGTTCCGCAGCAGCCGAGTGACCTCATTGCCGGCGTTGCCGCGCCAACCGCTCGTCCGGCAAATCCGGTAGGAAACCGTCTGACGGATTGGAGTCTTCCGCCGATGAGCGCGAACTTCCTCGGCATGGGCTATGGCGCCGAGGATCACGGCATGTTTGTCGCCTTCGGTTGGCTATACAGCACCTCTCCGGCAATCCAGAGCTTGCAGCAGGCTCAGGTATTCGGCAAGGTCTACACGGCGCCACTGACGAGAGAGGGTGCAATCGACGCCGGACATCGATACGCCGCCGACATCCTCGCTCAGTTTGGCGGCAAGAGTCTTGTTGGGACGCGCATTGTTTTCGTCTCGAACCGCACCGGCTCAAAAGAAATTTGGGTCATGAATTGGGATGGCACAGACCAGCGCCAACTTACTCGATATCGCTCTATCTCAAGCTTTCCATCCGCTTCACCCGACGGCCATATAGTGGCATTTACCACGTACGCAAGCGGATATCCCGCTATTCAAATGATGTCGCTTGACAGCGGCCGCCGCTTGCCTTTTTATAACCAACGTGCTTCGATGAACGCGTTCGTGACGTTCACGCCGGATTCCAGGCGGGTCATTTTCTCGTCCACCGCGGGCGGTGGACCTGCGCAGCTCTATATGTCAAATGTCGACGGCAGCGGTTTCCATCGGCTGACTTCTTCGGGAGCAATTGAGGTGGAAGCAAAAATTAACCCGAAGACCGGAGCGGATCTCGTCGATGTTTCGGGTCGAGGCGGTCTGCCGCAGATTTATCACATGAATATCGAAGGCGCGGATGTAGAGCGGCTGAGCGCCGGGACAGGTGAAGCCACGAATCCTTCCTGGAGTCCCGGCGGCGATCACATAGCGTTTGCCTGGACAAAAGGATTTGAACCGGGAAACTACAACGTGTTTATTATGGATGTTGCATCGCGTCAGGTAACCCAACTCACGGCTAATGAGGGCCGGAATGAAAACCCGGCCTGGGCTCCCGATGACGCACACATTGTTTATGCTTCTACACGCGGCGGTAGATCGCAAATCTGGGTTATGAACGCGGATGGCACGCAGAAGCATCCGCTTACTCAGGTAGGATCTAATGAAAAGCCGGTATGGGTAAATGCCGAGCAGTGAGAGTAAATAGATGAAGGATACTCAGGAGGGAATTCCAATCAGATGACGAAACGCCGGGCATCGCTGCTGCCCATTTCCGTGCTGTTGTTGACGTTTGCAGCCGCCTGTCATAAGAAGGCAGTGCCGCCACCGCCACCACCACCACCGCAGGCTGTTGCTGCGCCGAATAAGCCGGTGATCAATTACTTCACGGCTGAGCCGACCACCATAAATAGCGGCGAGCCCGCGTCACTCCGGTGGTCTGTAACCGACGCTACCAACGTCCAGATAGATAACGCTATTGGACAGGTAAGCCCGAACGGCCGTCGCGCCGTTTATCCGACAGCCACGACGACCTATCACATGACGGCGACCGGCGAAGGTGGAACTGCCGAAGCGGACGCCACTATAACCGTCAGCACGCCTCCCCCTCCGCAACCGGTCCAGACGACCCAAGCGCCAACCTCTATTCAAGACATCCTGGCTCACCAAGTCCAGGATGTTCATTTCGACTACGACAAGAGTGACATCCGTCCCGAAGATCAATCGATTCTTCAGGCCGATGCAAATGCGCTTAAGACCATCTTTTCCATGGACGCGAATTTCGTGGTTATGGTGGAAGGTAACTGCGACGAGCGCGGTTCCGCGGAATACAATATCGGCCTAGGCGACCGGCGTGCTCAAGCAGCAAAGGACGCTTTGGTGGCGATGGGTGTTCCCGGTGATAAGTTGCGCACCGTCAGCTATGGCAAGGAACGCCCGATCTGTACGGATGCCACGGAAGCGTGCTACGCGCAGAACCGGCGCGCCCACTTTGCCGCGGCGCAGTAGCGAAGGGCAGGGAGGCGTGCCGCCGAACGGGACAGGAACTCACAAGGCCTCAGGGCGGCGCGCTTAGCCCCGTGCCCGTTTGGAGCGGGTTCCTTAGTAATTCTGAACGGCATTGCAAGTCACTTACACTGGGTACAAGCTGAAACGGGGACGGATCGCTTCCGTCCCCTTCTTAAGGAGTCCGTTCCATGAAATTCCTTCGCCTTACGGCATTGGTTCTAATCTGTTCAAGCTTTTCATTCGCTGCCAATAAAGATCTGATTCAGCTCCAGCGCGATCTGGAAGACAAGATCAACACTCTTCAAAACGATCTTGATACGAGACTCGCCAATTTGACCGGCGTAGTCACCGCCATGCAGAACGACACCCGCCACACGGCCGATCAGGTCGCCGGGCTGCAGGATCAAGTCAGCCAGGCAATTGCGAAGTCTCTTGGGCCTGTCAACGGCCTCAACAATCGGGTGGACAGTGTCACAAACGATCTAGCCGGTCTGAAGGATTCCATTGCCGATCTCAGCGCCCGTCTGGAAAGAATGGATGCCAAGATTACCGACCTGAAGAATCAGATTCAGATTATGCAGAGTCCCCCTCCCGCTCCCGGTGCAGCAACGGGTGGCCTCGCCGCTCCCGGTGCAACGCCTGCAAATGGTCAACCTACCGCACCGCCTCCGGGGATGAGCGCGGATAAGAGCTACACCGAAGCGGTTCGCGATCTGCAGACCGGAAAATCGGACCTGGCCTATACCGAATTCCAGCAGTATCTGACCTATTTCCCCAATACCGAACTGGCCGCAAACGCGCAGTATTATCTGGGCGAGATCGATTACAACCGCGGCAATTTACCCAACGCTATCCAGTCGTTTGACGCGGTACTGGAGCGCTACCCGGAGAATCCGAAGACGCCGGACGCGCATTACATGAAAGCCATGGCGCTGCTGAAATCGAATCAGCGCAACCGCGCCGCCGAAGAGTTCCGCACCCTGGTGCATAATTACCCTCACACCGACGACGCGCGAAAAGCCTTGCAGCAACTCCGGGCGCTCGGAGTGTCCGCCGGAACAGCGACGGCTCGCCGCCACTAACGATCATTTCCTCGAAATCCAGATCGACTGGATTCCGGAAGCGCTGGCCGTAATTTCGCCAGGTTCACCGCCTTTGGCATAAACCTCTGCCCCTGTTGCTCCAGAGGGCGGAAACACGAGGTTCGTACTCGCCACTCGCCCATCTGCCGCGAAAACCTCAACCGAGGATCGGTCCACCAGAATGTTTAATCGTAGAATCCCGTGAGTGAGCGTGAGTGGCGCCTCCGTCCGATCCGGAAAACTCGTGCTGAAGTTGATCCGACCCGAATGTGTCCGATCGAAAAACAGCTTCTGCTCTTTGCGGTCGTACCCAACCAGCGTGTAATTGCCGCCCGAAGCCAGCAGCTTCCATCCAACCTCCTGCGCCGTGCCTAAAGGGATGTCCGATTTGAGTTGGAACGAATAATTCTTCGGGATCCCCGAAGCCGCCAGCCACCGGTTCACCGCCCCCACCGTGCCGGTTATGCCCGCTGTGCCCGAACTCTTTTGTTCCAGATCCGCGAGCTTATCAATCGGTGCCTGTATCAGCCGAATCCCTTCCGGCATTTTGCGCAAAGCCAAGCTTCGTGGGAACGTCATCTGGCCTCGCCATGGACTTGTCGGTAAGTTTGCCGCGTACTGCCAGTTGTCCATCCACCCAATCATCACCGCCTGCTCACCCCGGGGCAGATTGTTGAAAGTGAGCGCGCAGTAGCAATCCTTCCCGTAATCGGTCCACATCGTCTGCGAAGACGGATTGTCGTTTGTGAATCGCTTGCCGTCGAAACGTCCAATAAAGTACTGCTCTCCGGATCCACCCTGCAGCGCTCCAGGATTCAATCCGATCTTCAGGACCCAGCGCATCTCGCCCGCCGCCTTCGATCGGTAACTCGAACAGTTCCGGGCATTCCCACTGTCCGCCGGTCGCCCCGGCGGGTCCGAAATCGCTTAGAGCTTCCCAGTGCTTCAGATCTGAAGAACCATAGATCCGCACCTTGTGTTCGTTTGGCAGAGAAACGACCATCGTCCACCGGTTTGTCAGCCGAGACCAGAACACCTTCGGATCGCGAAAATCCGTCATATTCAGGTTCAGAACCGGATTTCCCGAGTACTTGGTCCAAGTCCGTCCGTTGTCGTTGCTATACGCCAGATTCTGCGTCTGCAGGGCCGGCCGGTCTCCAGCCGCCCCTGTATGTCCGGTATAGATCGCTACCATGCAAGGCTTTGCGGCCCGGCAAAAGCCGCTGCTATTGTGCTCGTCCACGACCGTGCTGCCGGTGAAGATCATGATTCCGTCCTGCTCCGGAAGTGCGACCCGCAACTGCTCCCAGTGCACCAGATCGCGGCTCACCGCGTGGCCCCAGCTCATGTGGCCCCATTCATCGCCGAATGGATTGTATTGAAAAAATAAGTGGTATTCGCCCTCGAAGTACACCAGCCCGTTGGGATCGTTCGTCCAGTGCTCACGCGGTGAGAAGTGGAACTGAGGCCGAAAAAGCTGGTTGTAAGCAGGGGGAATTGAGGAACTCTGGGCGAACAAGAAGCTGACTGTCAGAAAGAGGAGCAAACGCGGTTTCAAAGAAGTCTCCTCACAGAAGCATATTTGAATGCCTCCTGGACAGAGCCTAGGTCGCGGGCGCGACCGCCATCTCGAGCCACTGGCGCATCTGGTCGCGCCGTACCAGACCAGGCTGCTGAAAGACCATTTGACCGTCTCGAATCACTACAAAATTCGGGATGCTCTGCACCCGAAAACGCGCCGCCAGTTCTGGTTGCGCTTCAGTATCCACTTTCAACACCAGAGCCTTGCCGGCCATTTCCCGAGCCAGCGCCTGCACCTCGGGAGCGGCCATCCGGCAAGGGCCGCACCATGCTGCCCAGAAATCGACCAGAATGGGCACGCGCGCCTCGTTGACGATGGCGGTAAACGCCTCGCTATTCGCTTCAATCGGCTCCGAAGCAGGGGGCAATGGCGATTTGCAGACTCCACAACGGCCCGTATCGCTCAGGTGTTTTGCCGAAACGCGATTTTTCGCGCCGCAGGCGCCGCACGTGCGAATTGCGGAATAGGCCATTGCTCCTTGGGCGTCCGTTTCTAGGCCGAAGCGGCCGCGGACTTACGGCGTCGCTCCTCGCGCAATTCCCGTTCGGCTCTGTGCCAGTCCTCTTCCGGCGAGCCCTCCGGACATCCGCGCTCGTGCCAGCATCTATAGGCACGGCTGGCAACCTCGTGCTCGGCGACCTGGTCCTCACCCAAGTCCAGCTCCGAACCCAGCGATTTGGCCGATTGTGTCTCGCCCAGTGGCGTCATGCCTGTGCTGCGCGCGCCTGGAACCACGTTTGGAGCGGGCGATCCACCGGTAGAGGGCGTGAGACTGGTAGAGCCCGCGCCGGCTCCCGCGCCAGCCGCGACACCGGAGACGTTCACTCCCGTGCCGCCTACGGACAAATTCGCGTCACGGGCAGTAGTGTCATTGATGCTCAGCCCAGGCCGGGGTTTTACTCCCTCACGCCGGCCACGCGCCAAGTTCAATTTTTCATCTTCGTCTACGGGTATTTCGTTCAATTTGGGGTCTGTCATGCCTCGCCTCCGTCTTGTTTGATCCTCATTAGGGGTGTTTTAGAACGAAAAGATTTGGTCAACTCCGAATGACCGTGCTTGCTATGCTAACCGAACACTCTCTAGCATGTCCGCACTCCCGAGAAACCTCCCGCGCGTCTGTGTGGCTCTGGGTTTCCCCAGTGTTTCGCAACTGAGCCGGGCCGCCGACCAGGAGTACAAAGACGGAAGCTCTTTTCTGGAGTTTCGGCTGGATTATCTGGCGGACCCGGTCCCCGGTATCGAATTCATCCGTCGGTTTACGAAGAAATTTGCGGACGCTTACATCCTCGCGACTTGCCGCCATACGGAAGCGGGCGGACACTTCCGTGGCTCCGTTGAAGAGCAATTTGCGGTGCTTAAAGATGCGGCGGAGGCCGGAGCCGCGCTGCTCGACCTCGAAATCGAATCGGCAGAACGCCTCCATGCCGCTCCTCAACTATTGCGTAACAGCTCGGTATTGATCATTTCCTATCACGATTTCGAAAAGACACCTGCTCTCGAACCGCTATTTCGCCGTCTTCGGCGTATTCCCGCCGACGCCTACAAGATTGCGATTACGGCGCGAAAACCGAGCGACAATCTCCGTCTTCTGCATTGCGCCTGCGAACACCGTGATACTCCATCGATCGTAGTCGCCATGGGCGAGGCCGGCATTCCCAGCCGCATCCTCGCGCCCTCCCGCGGGTCGCTTTACACCTATGCGTCTCCTAAGGGGGCTCCCGGAACCGCGCCGGGGCAAATTGCCGCACATACTATGCGGTCCCTGTACCGGCCAGGAAAGCTCAGTAAGCAAACTCGTGTTTTCGGCGTGATCGCAAACCCGGTTGCTCACTCGAAATCACCTGCGATTCACAATCGTGGAATCCAGGCCCGCCGTCTAGACGCCGTTTACCTCCCATTCCTCGTAACTAACGCGCAGCTCAGCGATTGGATGAGATTTGCCTGCGCTTTGCCTGTCGCCGGTTTTAGTGTGACCATTCCTCACAAACAGCGGATCATTCGCCATCTGGACGTAGTGGATCCGCTGGCCAAACGCATAGGCGCGGTGAATACCGTGTGGCGCAAAGGAGGTAAATGGCGGGGCACCAACACCGATGTCGACGGCATCGTGAAACCTCTGAGCCGGCGCATGACAATTGCCGGGGCCTCGATATTGGTGGCGGGCTACGGTGGCGCGGCGCGGGCGGCAGCGGTTGCTCTTACCGATGCTCGTGCCAATGTGCATATCACGGGCCGGAATATGAAATCCGCGCAAGCTCTTGCGGCCACCGTCAAAGGCGATGCGGTCTCACTGGCCGAGGCCCAAAACCGAACGTATGACGCGCTCATTCACGCGACGCCGGTTGGGATGATGCCGAACGTTCACGACTGCCTGTTTGACCATATCCCGGCCGAAATTGTATTCGACATGGTCTATAACCCGCGGCAAACTGTCTTGTTAAAGCGCGCGGAAGCCGAAGGCTGCATCGCGATCCCCGGTTCCGAAATGCTGCTCGAACAAGCGGTATCGCAGTTCCAGATTTTCACCGGCCAATCCGCTCCCAAGGCCATGATGCAATCCGCTCTCGATGAATCCTCATAAGCCCGGCGAACGCTGCTGGTATTCCATCCTCTACCTGTGTCTTAAGCGCAGGCTTTCCCAACTTGCGTCAGCAAACCACCCGCCGTCTACCGATAAGGTGTGGCCGTTTATGAAACCACTCTGCCCGGAATCGGCCAGAAATGCGATTGCGTTCGCAATATCCTCCGGTGACGCAAATCGGCCCATCGGGATGCGGCCGATAATATCCTGATCGTTGTACAAGCCTTGTTCCTGCGGTCCGCTGTCCATCGGTGTCTTTACCCAGCCAGGACAGACGGCATTGCATCTCACGCCCCGCCCGCCCCACTCGGCTGCCAGAGTACGGGTCAGCCCGATCAGGCCATGTTTGCTCGCGTTGTAAGCGCAACGATCCGCGATTCCCAGCAGTCCCGCAATCGATGCGACGTTTACTATGCTTCCGGCGCCCTGCTCCAGCATCATTGTGCCGATCTCCCGGGCGAGCAGAAACGGCCCCAGCAGATTTACATCTATTACCCGGCGCCAGTCTGCGGCGGTCGTTTTCTCGGCCGGAGCGATATGAGCAATGCCGGCGTTGTTCACCAGCACATCGACGCGCCCGAAATCCTGGCTCGCTACGGCCGCGATCTGCCGGGCTGTGGCTTCCTCCGAAATGTCGCCTAAGATCTCCCGCGCCGCCGATCCGATCGACCGTACCGCACTCACCGTTTCCGCGCAGCTCTGTACATCGGTCAAGATCAATTGGTGTCCACGTCCGGCCAGCACTTCCGCAGTTCTCTTGCCGATTCCTTGCGCGGCGCCGGTCACGACTGCCACTTTTACCTGCGTCGCCATGCTCATTCGCCGCGATACGATTCAGGCATGTCCCTAGATTACGCTTGGCAAGTCTTTTTCGCCGCCGTGCAAGACGCGGTTGCGAGCGAGCAGCCCCTCCGCAAGCGCGCCGAGCAGCTTTGCGCGGCTAGCATCGACAAATTGCGTGGCGATGAGCCGCTCCGGGAGGATCTCGCCCACCGCATCGTGCGGGTCAGGGAAGCGCGCACCCGTCTTCGCGAACTTAGAGAGAGTGAAGTCCGAGATCTGCTGACCGAGGTCGTAGCCATCTACGACGCGATCTCCGCTCAGCTCTACTCAAGCGCCCAGACGAAGGCCATGGGAAACCGTTGACCGGGCGTCCGCGCTCTCTGCTGCGGGACAATGGAGAGAGTTGCCGCTCCCGCGCAACAACATAGTTAGACTCTAGTTCCCATGACGAATGTTATCGAGGGACGCTCTCTCATGGAGCGTCTCAAACCTAGGATTACCGTCGAGCAGCATTTTGAAGCGCTCGGCCATACTTACCGGCACGGCCCACTGCACCAAATCTATGAACAATACCTGTTTCGGCCCGGCCTGCGCTCCTTTTTGAGGTGCGCCGGGCTATACGGCCGCGGTGTCCGGAATGCGCTGAGCCCAGTCGTGCGCGAGCTGTCTCTCGATTTTCCGAGTCTGCCCTCGGCATTTGACGGTTTCCGGATGTTGCAAATCTCCGATTTCCACATCGATGGGGTCGACGGTCTGGCGGAAGCGCTCGTCCCGCTCCTCAGCGGTATCCGGCCGGACGTGTGCCTTCTGACGGGCGATTACCGCTTTGAAGATCGCGGCGCCTGCGATGAAGTGTACGCACGGATGCGAACAGTCCTGTCAAGCATCGAAGCGCGAGAAGGAATTTACGGCATTCTCGGCAATCACGATTCGGCGGAAATCGCGCTTGCTTTGGAACAGATGGGCGTGCGCATGCTGGTGAACGAATCTGTCGAAATCGGCCGTGGGGCACACTCACTCGCCGTGATAGGCGTGGATGACCCGTTCGAATATGGCTGTGACGATCTTCCCGAAGCGCTCTCTTCAGTGGCTCCCGCATCTTTCAAAGTGCTTCTGGCGCACGCGCCGGAGTTGTACGAGGAGGCGGCCGCAAGCGGAATCGATCTTTATCTCTCTGGTCACACGCACGGCGGACAGATCCGTTTTCCGCTTATCGGCTCAATTCGGAACAATGCGCGCTGCCCACGTCAGTACGCCCATGGGTGGTGGAGACACCAAATCATGCAGGGTTACACCTCCGCCGGTGTTGGCTGCTCGTCATTACCGATTCGCTATAACTGCCCGCCCGAAGTTGTATTGATCGAGCTGCACCGGGCTGAGGGCGACGGTTAAATCAGCGCGTCTCGAAAGGCCTCGAACAGGCGTAACTGCTCGGGGTGCTCGTGAAGCTGGTCTTCCGGGTGCCATTGCACAGCGACGACGAATCGAGACTCCGGCCGCTCCAGTCCTTCCACTGTGCCGTCGTCTTCGTCGCGAGCGGTAACGCGCAGGCCCATCCCGATCCCATCCGCCGCCTGATGATGCCGTGAGTTCACTTGCCATCGCGGGGCTCCGGCAATATTCGCGAGTTTGCTTCCCGGCTCGAACACGATCGAATGGACCGCCTCACCCTTGTTCGCCTTGTCCGGAGCATGGCGGGCAATGGCCGGTAGGTGCTGAATCAGGGTTCCTCCCTGGGACACGTTCAGAATCTGCAAGCCCCGGCAAATCGCCAAAATCGGCAAGTCCAGTTTGATCGCAGTGTCGATTAGGCTCAGTTCGACGGCATCGCGCTCGTCATCGGGCTGGTCCGTTTCTGGTGCGGGTACTGCTCCATAGCGGCACGGTTCGACATCGGTCCCGCCTACGAGCAGCAAGCCATCAATGCCAATCAGGGGTACGAATTCGCTGACCGGTTGGGCGACCGGCTCCATGCCGCCCGCGCGGACCGCGTCTTCATAAGGTCGCAGTTTATTCGCGTGCCGATAGGGGATCAAAATTCGCTTGCTCATGTCTATCTACAACCTAAATCGCCGGGCACTCGGCAGAATAGCAAGACAAGACTCGAATTTGCGTTCTCATAACCACTCGGGTATTCTAAAGGTTGTACTTTGAAAGAGATAGGAAGATTAGGTAAGTAGGTAATGGCAAATACAGTTTCCGCGTTGAAGCGCGTCCGCATCGCAGAGCGCCGGACGGCTATCAACCGCATGCGCAAATCCCGGCTGCGGCATCAGATTCGCACCATGCGCCGCGCCCTTGACGAAAAAGACCCAAAGAATGCGACCAAGCTGCTCCCGGCGACGTTCTCACTCGTAGATCGCGCGGCCAAATGGGGCATCATCAAGGACAATACCGCCGCTCGCTATAAGAGCCGCTTGAGCTCCAGACTTCGCAAGCTCTCAGCCGCATAAGTACTGGAATCTGTTCCGTTTCTTTCTCCCGATCAACTGGTAGACTGGCTTGCATATGCGTGGCCTCCCCCTGGCCGGGAGAGTTTTGCTTTTGCTCTCCTGCTGCCCGTTCGCCCTGCCCCTCTTCGCCAAAGAACCGCTAACGGCAACGCACGGCATGGTGGTGGCGCAAGAGCCGATTGCGGCGGACGTCGGCCTCGCTGTTTTGAAGAACGGTGGTAACGCGGTAGATGCCGCTATAGCTGTTGGTTTCGCTCTGGAAGTAACTCATCCGGTTGCCGGAAACATCGGTGGCGGCGGATTCATGCTAGTTCGTTTGGCAAACGGTAAAACTGCTTTTTTCGATTTTCGCGAATGCGCCCCCGGGAAGGCGAGTCGCGATATGTACCTCGGCCCTGATGAAAACCCCACAAAGGACAGTATTTACGGTTGGCGGTCGTCGGGTGTTCCCGGCTCTGTCTCCGGCTTCGAGATGGCGCACCGGAAGTTCGGGACTAAATCATGGGCTGACCTGCTGGAGCCCGCGGTCAAATTGGCGCACGATGGTTTTACGCTGTCTGAACCCGTTGCCGCCTCTCTGCGAAACGCGAAAAATCTGGAGCAGGACCCCGAATCCCACCGCATTTTCCAGCGCGACGGCAATTACTACAACGCGGGTGAAACATTCAAGCAGCCGGAATTGGGGGATACTCTCCAGCGAATCGCACACAATGGCGCGGCCGAGTTCTACAACGGTGAAACCGCTAAGCGGTTGGCGGCGGCAATGGCGGCCCACGGCGGCCTGATCACGGTGGACGATCTGAAAGCCTATAAGACGATCGACCGCGTGCCGCTGACCGGGGAATACAAAGGCTACGACATCATTACCGCGCCTCCACCGAGCGCGGGAGGCGTTGGTTTGCTGCAAATGGTAGGCATCCTGAACGGTACTCATTACGACAGCGACGGTCCGGACTCCGCAAAAGCCGTGCATTATGAAGCCGAGGCTATGCGCCGCTTCTACGCCGATCGCAGCGAGTACCTGGGGGATTCCGATTTCTACAATGTGCCGGTTCGCGCTCTGCTCAAGCCCGAATACTTAGCCAAGCGCCGAAGCAGCATTGATCCCGACCACGCAACCCCGAGCGATTTCGTTGAACCGGGTTTGCCGAAAGCCTTGGACGCAGGCATCAGCTGGCGGGAAAGTTCGGAGACTACTCACTACAACGTCGTGGATGCCCAAGGCAACGCGGTCGCGGTGACCTATACCCTGAATAACTCCTATGGAAACGGCATTACCGCTCCGGGGCTCGGCTTCCTTCTGAACGATGAGATGGATGATTTTGTGGCGAAGCCGGGCGCGCCAAACATGTTCGGAATGGTCGGAGGCGACGCGAACGCGATCGAGCCTGGCAAACGGCCGCTATCGTCTATGACTCCCACCATCGTCACCAGGAACGGGAAACTGTTCATGGCCGTCGGCGCTCCCGGAGGCTCGCGCATCACCACCGGCGTGATGGAAGTGATTCTGGACGTGATCGATTTTCATATGAACCCGCAGGATGCCGTCGACCTGCCCCGGTTCCACATGCAATGGAGACCCGATGTTCTCTATCTGCAGACTGGATTTCCGCCGGCCAATGCGGAAGCCTTGGTAAAGATGGGCTATGACGTTAAGCCTACCGATAGTGTCGCTAGAGTAGAAGCTATCGTCGTCAACAACGGCATTCTCGAAGGCGGCACGGAATCTCGCCTTCATGGCAAGGTGGCGGGTTACTAGTTCGAGCTGGCACCGGCTTGAGCCGGCGGCAACGGAGGCTTTTCTTCATGGACCAAGTTCTATCGACACACGTGTTTGTTAGGCATCGCCTGACCACAGTGTGGCTCGAGCGAATCTGGGATGCGGGCTTCCCCGCGGTAGAGATCTTCTGCGCTCGCCAGCACATCGACTACCGGGATAAGGCTCAGATCAACGAACTCGGGCACTGGTTCCGCGATGCCCGCTTGAAGATGAACTCACTGCATTCGCCCATGTACAACGACGATGTGTGGGGGCGCTCAGGGCCGCACGCCGTGATGGATATTACCGAGACAACCAAAGCCCAACGCATGGCGATTGTCGATGAAGTGAAACGCGCTCTAGAGATTGCTGAAGTGGTGCCTTTTCGGTACCTGGTCCAGCATATCGGTGTACAGGAAGAAGAGATGGATGAGCGGCGCTGGGAATCGGCCTACTCGTCGCTTGAGGAAATCAAAGTGTTCGCAGGACAGCGCGGCGTAGAGGTCCTGCTCGAAAATATCCCGAACGCCTTCTCGACCGGCGAGCGCCTGAACGATTTCATCGCCCAGACGCATCTGAACCTGAACTATTGTTTCGACGTTGGTCATGCGCACATGGCCAAGAGTATTGAACGTGAATTCGATCTGATGAAGGATCGTATCCGGCTGACGCACATCCACGATAACGACGGCAAAGAGGATCAGCATGCCTTTCCCGGCAAAGGGACAATAGACTGGCAGCGGACGATGCCGCTGCTTGCCTCACGATCCAATCAATTCCCGTTGATGCTGGAGCTGAAAGAGGAGCCGGAAATGGAGCACCCGGTTACCGAAGCGCGCCGCGCCATGGATAGACTGACAGAACTTTCTAACTTCAACTATGGGCGGTGATTCTTTGGCTTCGGCGGAAACGAATCTAACGGCTCCGGCCGGTGGAGCCCCCGCGACGATCATTCGGGTCAGCGACGCGCATAGGCATCTGGGCGAGCGCGTTGAAATTCAAGGCTGGCTGTATAACCTGCGCAAGTCCGGCAAAATTGTTTTCCCGATTATCCGCGACGGCAGCGGAATGATGCAATGTGTGGCGGTCAAAAGCAACCTATCAGAAACGGTCTTCGAGATGCTGAAGGGGCTCACCCAGGAGAGTTCGTTTACGATTACAGGTACGATTCGCGCCGAGGAGCGCGCCCATGGCGGCTACGAACTGGATGTAACGGACGCAAAGGTTATTCAGCGCGTCAGCGAAGAGTCGCCGTATCCGATCACTCCCAAAGAGCACGGCGTTGATTTCCTCATGGATCACCGGCATCTCTGGCTGCGCAGCCGCAGACAGCATGCCGCTATCCGAGTTCGCCACCAGGTAATTAAAGCGATCCGGGACTATTTCGATTCGCACGGCTTTACGTTGGTCGATACGCCCATCTTCACTCCGGCTGCTTGCGAAGGAACAACCACTCTCTTCGAGGTGGATTACTTCGAAGATGAGAAGGTTTACCTGACGCAATCCGGCCAGTTGTATAACGAAGCGGATGCCATGGCGTTCGGGAAAGTCTACTGTTTTGGGCCGACGTTCCGAGCCGAGAAATCCAAGACGCGCCGGCACCTCACGGAATTCTGGATGGTTGAGCCGGAGATGGCCTACGCTGACCTCGAAGAGGTGAAACGTGTAGCGGAAGATTTGGTAGTGTACGTGGTCGGGCAAGTGCTCGAAAACCATCAAGAAGAACTGAAGGTTCTGGAGCGCGATACGTCGAAGCTCGAAGCTGTTAAAGCGCCGTTTCCGCGAATGAGCTACGATGACGCGGTGAAAATTCTCCAATCGAAAGGCAGCGAGATTCAATGGGGTGGCGACTTCGGAAACACCGACGAGACGCTGCTCACGCAAGATTTCGACAAGCCGGTAATCGTGGACCGCTATCCAACAGAGATCAAGGCGTTCTACTTCCAACCGGACGAGCAACGGCTCGAAGTAGCGCTGGGAGTTGACTTCATCGCTCCCGAAGGATACGGAGAAATTATTGGCGGGGGGCAACGGATCCACGATCTCGCGCTTTTGGACCAGCGCCTTGAAGAACACGATCTGCCGCGCGAGGCGTTCGAATGGTATCGCGATCTGCGGCGGTTCGGCACGGTTCCGCATGGCGGTTTCGGCATGGGCGTAGAGCGCTTCGTCGCGTGGATGTGCGGATTAGAGCACGTGCGCGAAACGATTCCGTATCCGCGCATGCTATATCGCACCCGGCCGTGAGCCGTTGAGCGGCATGCGTCATTCTCAGATCGCGATACTCGGCGCTCCACTGGACCTTGGAGCGGGAAGACGTGGTGTCGATATGGGTCCGTCGGCATTGCGTCTCGCCGGATTGAATGCGAAGCTGGAATCGCTCGGATACACAGTCGAGGATTTAGGAAACGTCTCTGTCGCGCAGCAAGAGAGCACTGCGACCGGCAGAGAAAATGCGAAGTACCTCCTGCAAATTGCAAAAACGTGCGCTACCGTTGCCGACAAGGTGGAAAAGGCTCTTCGCGACGGGAAATTCCCCCTGATATTGGGCGGGGATCACTCGGTTGCCGTGGGAACAGTGTCGGGTGTTTCGCAAGCATTCCGTGAGCGGAGCGGACAAAGCGAGAAGGTGGGCGTGATCTGGATCGATGCGCACGCCGATATGAACACGCCGGAATCAAGCCCCAGCGGAAATGTACACGGTATGCCACTGGCCTGCTGCATCGGCCGTGGTCCACGCGAGCTGACCCACATCTATGATTACGCGCCGAAGGTGAACGGCCGTAATGTTGTCCTTATCGGTTTGCGCGATGTGGACAAGCGGGAACGAGAGGTCGTGCGCGAATCGGGCGTGACCGCGTTTACCATGCGCGACATTGATGAGCGCGGGCTGCGCAACATCATGGAAGAGGCGATCTCGCGGGCTAGCCAGGGCACCGCCGCTTTTCATCTGTCGCTTGATATGGATTCGGTCGATCCGGATGAAGCGCCGGGAGTGGGCACGCCCGTTCGTGGCGGAATGACTTACCGGGAAGCCCACTTGGCCATGGAGACCATCTGCGATTCCGGCCGCATGATCTCGATGGAGGTCGTGGAAGTGAATCCCGTGCTTGACGAAACCAATCGAACGGCGCTCCTTGCGGTGGAACTGGTGATGTCGGCAATGGGCAAAAAAATTCTTTAGCTCGTCATTCTGAGCCCATCAGGGAAACGCTTGCCGAATTTTGACCGTTCGGTCGAGATCGTCAAGTTCCTGTAGGATTTTCAGGCGAAGATCCCTATCGAGTTGGGCAGAGTCGAGCCATTTATGTACTTCTGCGTCCGCGGCAGCAGACTGCTGGCCTCCGATGAAGGCGCTGAGCCAACGCAGAATGAAAAAGATTTTACGCTGCTGTTTGAGCTGAGGCAATACTTCCAAGGCGGAGCGCAGGTATGGTTCGGTCAAATCCGACTGATTCCAGAAGTTGAACGCGCCTAGGCTTTGCTCGATCCAATCTTCCTGCCGCGAGGCGTTGTGAAGATAGTCGTCAAAGTACCATTTCTTGGTCTCGGGGTCCGGTTTTGCGGCTCCCGCGATGTAAGTGTATTTCAGGCGTTCGTCTTCGGGTCCGCGTTTCTGCTCAGTTTGATAGAAGTCTTTTGCGGCAGGATCGTTGTGCGCGAGTAAGGTCGTAACCAGGCTCCAGCGATCCAGCGCCCGCAGTTCGACTCCGGGGATTGAACTTTTGCCGCTCAATAAACTCTTCAATTGATCGAGCCCGGCTGGAGTGGAAGCCAGACTCGTTAGCGTTCGGAACCACATGATCCGCAGGCCTTGTTCAGGCGCGTGAAAGGCTCGATCGGTGGCGAGGGATTCGAATTTGGGCGTCAATTCGCCTCGCACCGGCGCGCTGACATAGTAGTGAAGCGCGCTCGCCGAGCGTTGGCCAAGCGCCCGCATTAGAGCCTCATCAGTTTCCGAGGGCAGATTTTCAAGCGCAGCCGAGAGATACGTTCGCGGCGCCATTTCGACGAAACGAACTGAATCCCACAGCGTGCCCCAAAACAGCGTACGACGAAAAGGATCCGAGACACTGCCGATGTGCTGCCGGAGATAGGCCCGACTTTTCTCGTCCGGAAGAAATAGACCGTATGCATAGTCGTCGTTGTTGGCGAAGACGTAGACGGGACAAGTTTGGCCTTGAGCAGCAGTCACGCTGGTGTTTGCGCTGGAAAACTGGACTCGCAAGTGGGCTGGCTGGGCATTTGGATAGCCGAGTAGAATTTCAGTCGCGATTGGCCATGTCCCGCCTTCTCCGAGCACGTTCTTTTGCGCGATAGTGAGCGCAGCGAGGTGGCCGCCGGCGCAGGACCAACTCGTCGTGATCTCGGGCATGCCGCGACGGCGGATCCAAGCGGTCGCCCATTCCTGCAAATCTTGGCCAGAGGCACGCTCAAAGGCTCCCACCAGGTCGCTCCACTGGGCGTTGCCGTATGGGTGCTCGTGCAAATAGGTTTGGAGGCCCTTACGAAACGCTTCATCCCCGATCAGAAACGCCAGCTCGCGCAGGAGGCCGGGCGCTTTGTTGTACACGATCGCGCCATAGGCTGACTTGGCGTCGAGCAAATTCGGGATGTCCTGATAGATCGGAGTCGTTCCAAGTGTTTCGTCGATGGCGTAGGCCGCGGGCTTGATTTGCTGATAGAAGCGCTTCCAAACGTTTTCACCAGGAACAAGCGCCGACATCGTTCGGTAGGCCATATACTGGGCGAAACCCTCTTTGAGCCAGAGATCGTCGAACCAGCGCATTGTCGTGAAGTCGCCGAACCACTGATGCGAAAGCTCATGTAGCAGGGTGATGCTTCGGTTGAAACGATCCGTTCCGGTCGGGGCCGTGCGGAAGAGCATGCCATCTTCGTTCAGGAACGTGGCCCCGGCATGCTCCATTCCGCCGTAGGGAAAACCGGGAATCAGCACCATGTCGTATTTCGGGAACGGGAACGGCTGCGCGAAGTATTCCGCGAGAAACTTCATCCCGCTGGCTGTGACCGTTTGGATCTGTGGAATTTCAGTCTCGGCACGGCGGATCTGCGATTTTCGAACGTAAACGTCCGGAAGATCGGGAGCGGAGTGGAGACGTTCAAATGGTCCGGCGGCAAAGGCGAAGAGATATGTGCTGATTGGACGCGTCTCGGCGAACACTGCCTGGCTGATCGCGCCCAAAAAAGTTCTCCCGACCACTGGTCCATTGGAAATCAGACTCCAGGCCGTCGGAGCAATCAGGTTCAACGTGAATCGAGCCTTCAAATCCGGCTGATCGAAGCACGGGAACGCCATGCTCGCGTCCATCGGAACGAAAAGGGTATAGATATACGTGTTGCCGTCGTCCTTATCGTCGTAGCGCGTAATCGCCGCATTGGCGGAAGCTACCGGGGCGGTGAAATCGAGTGAAACCACGTCCTCGCCTGTACGCAGATCCAGCGGGTTCAATTCGATATGGCCGTTTTGGGCTTCGATTATCTGGGCTTTCCCGTTCACGATCAGATTACTGGCCGTACCTTTTCTGAAGTCGATCAGAAGCGGAAACAAATGTGACAGTTTGAAGCGCAGCTCTTCATGTCCTTCGATGTTGGTGGGATGCCGATCGAGAGTGAACTGCAGGTTGTACCGAACGTCCGAAACGTAACGGGCGCGTTCGAGCGCCAACTCGCGAGGAATACCCGGCGGAGCGCTCGCAAATAGCGCGGGAACCGTGAGCACAAGTAGGAGTATCAGTTTCAAGAGTCAGGACTATTAGACAATTAGAGCAAAGCATTGGAACCTTACTAATGACCCAACCGCAGCGTATGGCAACGCCTCTGTCAGAGGCAGATCCGGAAATCTACGACGCGATTCAGCACGAGGTGGATCGCCAGAATACCCGTCTTGAACTCATCGCCAGCGAGAACTTCACATCCGAAGCGGTGCTCGAAGCGGCAGGCAGCGTCTTCACCAACAAATATGCGGAGGGATACCCCGGAAAGCGCTATTACGGCGGTTGCGAATTCGTGGATATTGTCGAGAGCCTCGCGCGCGAACGGGTGAAAAAGCTGTTCAATGCCGAGTATGCAAACGTGCAGCCTCATTCCGGATCGCAAGCAAACGAAGCGGCCTATGCCTCGGTCCTTCAGCCTGGGGATACGATTCTCGGCATGAATTTGGCCCACGGCGGACACCTGACGCACGGGCATCCCCTCAATTTTTCCGGCAAGCTATACAAAGTAGTCGCATACGGTGTGCGCCGCGACGATGAATTGATCGATTATGAGGAACTGCAAAAGCTAGCCGAACAACACAAGCCGAAACTCATCATTGCGGGCGCGAGCGCCTATTCGCGGGTGATCGACTTCGCCCGATTCCGGCAGATCGCCGATTCGGTGAACGCCGTGTTTCTGGTCGATATCGCCCATTATTCGGGACTCGTGGCTGCAGGTGTTTACCCGAATCCGTGCGAGCACGCCGACATCGTTACCTCGACGACCCACAAAACGCTACGCGGACCCAGATCTGGCATGATTCTGGCCAAGGAAAAATTTGGAGCGGCAATCGACAAAGCAGTATTTCCAGGAGCGCAGGGTGGCCCGCTGGTGCATATCATCGCGGCAAAGGCCGTGTGTTTTTTGGAAGCTGCTACCGAAGGGTTCCGTGAATATCAGCGGCAGGTGTTAGACAACGCCCGGGCACTCGTGAAATCTCTGCAGGACGAGGGTTACCGCGTGGTCAGTGGAGGAACCGATTCGCACATGTGTTTGGTCGACGTATTCGCGAAGGGAGTAAAGGGGAAGGAAGCGGAAAAAGCGCTCGATGAAGCGTACATCACCGCGAATAAGAACGCTATTCCCTTCGACACTAATCCACCCTTGAACCCGAGCGGAATCCGCCTCGGCAGCCCGGCTGTTACGACGCGCGGTTTCCGTACATCGGAGATGCGAGAAGTGGGGCGGCTGATCGCACTGGTTCTCAACGATGTAAAGTCCGAGCAAGTCCGAACGGAAGCCCGTAAGGGAGTCCATGCGCTCACCGAAAAATTTCCGCTCTACGCGTGGAAGAACCAAGCCGCCACCGTTTAATTGGAAGGCCTCCCCGTCCTCGAACTCCAGGTTTGCTAGCTTTTGATCAAGGGCATGTGCAGGAATATCAAAACGCTCTTCAACTTCGATCCGCCGGTTAGTGACGACGAGATTCGAGCCGCGGCGCTCCAGTTCGTGAGAAAGATCAGCGGGTTTAATAAACCCTCTAAGGCAAACGAAGCATCGTTCCTTATCGCCATCGAAGAGATTGCGGGCGCGTCGTCTCGTTTTCTTCATTCACTCGAAGGGAAAGCACCACCGAAGAATCGCGAGGAAGAGGCCGTTAAAGCCCACGCCCGTGCTACGCGCCGATTCGGAACAGCGTGAGCGAGGAGTGCCGCCGCCATTTCCACCTATGTAGTATTCTGAATGCATGGCGGTGCCCCTTCACCTCGACGCCCTCCTGCAAGATATAAAATTCTCACTCCGCTCCTATCGACGTTCTCCCGGTTTCACTCTCACGGCACTGCTCGCCATCTCACTCGGTATCGGCGCTACCAGCGCTGTCTTCAGCGTCACCGACCGCATTCTGTTCCGCGCGCTTCCCTACCGTGCCGGCCAGCAACTCGTCTCCTTCGGCATGCTCGCCAAGGTTGTTGACGACGGCGAATTTCTGTTCGCAAGCGACTATAAAGATCTCTCGGATACCAACACACCCTTCCAGTCGGTTACCTCCTGGAGTGGCGTTGACGACTGCGACATCACTGATCGCAATCCCATTCGCCAGCGCTGCGCTGAAGTCGATTGGAGTTTTCTGCCGGTCCTCGGTATCCATCCCATTCTTGGCCACACCTTCTCGCCGGCCGACGTTCAGCCCGGCGCGCCACGAAAGGTAATCCTCGGCTACGGCGTATGGCGAAGCCATTTTGCCGGCGACAAACAGATCGTCGGCAAGACACTCCTGCTGGACGGCGCCCCCGCTCGTATAGCTGGCGTTCTCCCCGCCTCTTTTGAGCTGCCCACCCTGCAGCATGCCGATCTCCTGACTCCGCAAATCATTCTTCCCGCCGGCTGGGTACACGGTGCCACCCGCGTTCTTCGCGTCATAGGCCGCCTTAAACCCGGAGTTACTCTGGAATCCGCCCGTTCTCAACTTGCTCCGTTCTTCAACGGAATACTGTCCAACGTGCCGCCGCGATTCCGCAAGGAAGTGCAGTTCCGCGTGCGTTCCATGCGCGACCGCCAGATGGGGACCGCGAAACTCGCCGCCTGGACGCTGCTCGGTGCGGTGCTCGCCGTCATGTTGATCTCCTGCGCCAACGTCGCCAACCTGCTCCTCGCTCGTGCCGCTGGCCGTCAGACCGAGTTTGTTATCCGCGCCGCCATTGGTATCAGCCGCGCGCGCCTGTTTCGGCAGATGCTGACCGAAAGTCTGCTTCTTGCGGTCTCCGGCGGAGTCCTCGGCTGCGTGGTCGGTTCTGCTTTACTGCGGATGATCGTATGGGCCGATCCGAATGGGATCCCGCATCTCGCCGACGCTTCACTCGATGGCCGCGTTCTCGCGCTCTCACTGGCGCTCTCCTTAATTGCCGGTCTTCTCTTCGGCCTCGCTCCCGCCTTCCAACGTCCCCGCGCCGAGGCTCTCGGCATTTCCCGCTCCATCGCTCCCCGCTCCGCCACCATTTTTAAAAACACTCTGGTGGCCGCGCAGATCGCATTCTCCACCGTGCTTCTCGCTGCTTCGGGCCTGCTCGTTCGCAGTCTCTGGAATCTGGAAACGCAATCGCTTGGGTATGGAGACCAATCGCGTCCTCACCGCCCAGCTCGTTCTGCCCTCCAGCCGCTACACCAAGCCCGAAGAGCGTATCGCCTTCTTCAACCAGGTCGAGCAACAGCTCGGCGCTATCCCCGGAATTCGCGCCCTCGGTCTTAGCGACTCGCTTCCTCCCGCCGGCTGGGAACGTTCCCGTCCGCTCTCGTCCATCGATGTCATCGGCCGTCCTCACTATGGGACTGGCACCGGGGGCTTGGTCGATTGGCGTTACGTCTCGCCCGGCTACTTTGACGCTCTCCGCATTCCCGTACTCGAAGGCCGCGCATTTAAAGAGGAGGACCGCCGTCCCGGTGTGACCCTTTGCATATTTAGCCGCTCTCTGGCTCGGTCGTTTATTTCCCGGCGAAAATGCCGTGGGAAAGCACCTCGAAATCGGAGCCGATACATCCGTCGAAATCGTCGGCGTCGTTCCCGATGTGAAGAACACCGGACTCTCGGTTTCCGACAATCCGGAATACTACATTCTGCGCGCGCACGCGCCCGATGAGACATACATCAATGGCACTGGCCCCGTCGCGCAGCGCACCCTCAGCATTGTGATTCGCAGTTCCATTCCCTCATCGACTCTCGCCGCCCTCGTCAGGCAGGATATCGCCAGGCTCGACCCCAATCTTCCCGTCGACATCGGGACCATGCATGGACGTCTGGATGAATTCGCCGCCGGTCCGCGCTTCAACGCCGTGCTTCTCCTCGCGTTCGCCGCGGTTGGCTTGTTCCTCGCCGCTGTCGGACTCTACGGCACCATCGCGTATCTGGTCGCTCAAAGAACCCAGGAGATCGGTATCCGCATGTCCGTCGGCGCAACACCGTCTCGAATCGCCCGCCTCATGTTGGCTCACTCTGTCAAATGGACGCTGGCGGGCGCTGTCGTCGGAATCTTAGGCTCTCTCGCCGCCACGCGGCTCCTGTCCTCGCTCCTGTTCCGCGTCTCCGCCCGCGATCCGCTTACTCTGATCGCCTCCATTGCGTGTCTCTTTTTTGTCGCTCTGGTTGCGACTGCGCACCCGGCCCTCAAAGCCGCCGCCGTCGATCCCATGACTGCCCTCAGAAATAGCAACTGATTACCCGCCCTTGTAACCAAGCACGGTAGGCGCGTAGTCTTACTCAGTGTTGGTTCTGAGGAGTTTAAAACACATGAAGGCAATGCGATTAGTTTTAGCTGGCCTGATAGCCACCGTAGCGATTTGGGCCGCCGACGTCACCGGCAAATGGACAGCAGAGATGCAGGGCCGTAACGGGAACACTATGACGGTCACCATGGCCTTGAAAGCAGATGGCGACAAGCTGACCGGAACGGTAAGCGGGCGCAATGGCGACACGGAGATTTCGGACGGAAAGGTGGATGGCGACAACGTATCGTTCACCGTCGTGCGCGAGTTCAACGGCAACCAATTCAAGCAGAATTACACCGGCAAACTGGACGGTGACACCATTCACTTCACTATCAAAACAGAGGGTGGAATGGGCCAAGGCCGCGAGCGCAAAATGGATGCGAAGCGGGCGACAACTTAGCGCCCGAAGTCTTCCTTCGATCGGCAGGCCGATCATTGTGCCGCGGGTTCGCCGGTCACGCGAACGGATTGCGGATCGTCAGCCCCTCTATTGCTTGGCCATCGCGCATGTCTTCCGAATACAGGGTGCTGCAGGAAGCCTCTAGCGCTGCCGCGATAATCAGCGAATCGAAGATGTGATATCCGTACCGCGCCGCAATCCGCAATGCCGCCTCATGCGTGTCCAACGTAATAGGTTTTGGTGAGGGACATAAAACGCGAATAGCGGCCGAGGACTCGGAAACTTCCTCCCAACTCATGCCGAGTTTGCGCCTCGCCACCGCTACGAACTCGTTGAGTGTTTGCACTCCGATTACGCCGCCTTCGGCCAACAGCTTCCTCGCAGCGGCGGTTGCGGAGATCGTCTTCGCTAAACGCATAGACGAGCACGTTCGTATCGAGGAACGGCCTATCGTCGATTCGCTTCTTCACGGTCGAACTTGAAGCCGGGTGGCAAAGCCCGCGCTAAACGGCGAATACTCTCCAGCGCCTTTTCGCGTCTTCGATCACGGCCGACTTTGAACTCGCGCTTCCCCGCGATGCTGATTTCGATCTCATCGCCCTCTTTAAGGTGCAGCGCCTCCACGATAGCTGCGGGAAGGCGAACCGCCAAGCTGTTCCCCCATTTAGAAACTTGCATAGATATACATTAATATTGTATATCTAAACCGGAGTCTCTAACCTCATTCTTGCCGGCTTCTTTTTATATCCTGAATAACGGCCAACCATGCTCAATCAACTCCTATGACCGCACCTCTGAAAGTTGCGGTTGCGGGTCTCGGACGGATGGGAACCGTTCATGCGCTCCACTTGCACGAACTGGCCCGCGACACTCATCTGTGTGAGTTCGCTGCGGTCGCGGAGATTGATAGCGAGCGTGCTCATCGATTCACGGCCGAGCTCGGATGCCGCATTCCCATTTTCCCCTCTATCGAAGAATTAGCCAAATCCGGCGCGTGCGATGCCGCGGTAATCGTCACTCCCACGGACAACCACCGCGAGCATGCTGCCGCGATGATTGCAGCCGGTCATCGCGTTCTGTTAGAGAAGCCGCTCACCGGGACTCTTGAAGCCGATCGGGAGTTTGCCGCGGAGCTTGACCGTGATCATCCCAACGCTCTCATGCTCGCGTTTCAACGCCGCTTCGATGATCCTCTCCTCTACGCGAAACAGCTCGTGGACGCTGGCTTGATCGGCCGCGTTTTCAAAATTTACTCGGCGCTCGAAGATTCCAATCCTGCTCCGAATGGCTACCGCAGTGGAGGAATCCTCCCCGACATGTCGATTCACAACGTAGATGAAGTTCTTTGGCTGACCGGCCGCGCTCCCTCAAAGGCGCTTGCCATTGGCTCTCGAATCTATAGCCATGCGCTCACCACCTCACTGGAAGACTTTGATGATGCTCTTCTGTATCTCTGGTTTGATAGCGATCTCGTCGCCCAGGTGCAAGTTAGCCGTAACCACGTCTCCGGCTACCGCGTAGAGACCGTCATATTTGGCGAAGAGGGTCAGATTCATGTCGGCCACTTCGACCAGAAGCCGTTTGAAATCGCGGTGGAAGCGTATGGACGGCGCGGCAGCGCGAAACCACTGGCGTACCGAACGTTTCCGATGCGAAATTACGAACGCCCTTTGCCGGAGTTCGTCGATCGTTTTGGAGCGGCATACAAAGCCGAGCTTGCCGCCTTTATTACCTGCTGTAGATCTGGCGCGCCGTTCCCCACCACTCATCGCGACGGTGTTCAGGCACAAGAGGTAATTTCGGCGGGAATGCAGGCCATGCTCGGTCCCGGACAAGCGGCGCGAGTCGGTCTGGCGTAACGTTCGACTTCCGCCCCGCCAAAAACGGATCTACGTAAATTTCGTAACTTTCCACAAAGCGATTCCACCGCCCACCAGCACGATTAGCATTAACGCGCTTAGCAGTACCAACCACCCCATGTGGATTTCCATCTGGGGCACTCGGGCCATCACTCCTAATGCGGCGAAGATGAATACGGCTCCGGCAATAAGAAGCCAATCGACCCACGTGCGGCGAATAACGTTGGTGCTGGGTTCTCTGCCCTCCATTCGCGTCGTCACATACTCGGGATCAATCCCGTACCGCTCGACTTCCCGCTGCGCGGCTTTTTTCCAGCTCGAGTATTCACTCTCGGAAGCGGACGATGAGGCGATCGCCACTGCTCCGGCCGCCATCAGCAACGATCCCCCAATTACCTCCGCATAAATATTGCGCGTCAGGCCGTGCAGCTCGCCGAAAACGAAAATCGCCCACAGCAATCCCCAGAGCTGGTTCGTATTCGACAACGGGATTCCGCGGCTGATGCCGACGTATTTTGTGGCGTAGTTCTGAAACAGATCGCCCACCACCCACATGAATCCACCCAGCAGCGGCCAGAACAAAATGCTGCGGTCCGCCGCTAGTTCATGCCAGAACTCCCTTGGGCCGCCCAGAAATGCGATCGCCAATATGGTCACCGTCGTGATCTCGCCAACCGTGAAATACGTCAGAAATGTCAGCGGATTCATTCCGGTGATGTAAGCCTTTCGATAGGGAATGTACATCGACCCGAACATAAGTCCAGCGCCCAGCGCTGCGGCTATTCCGCGAAGTGCGTTTCCGTGTGCCGATTGTGAGGTGGAAGCCTCCGATATCAGCACCGCGCCGGTAAAGATGATCAGCGCGCCGCCAATCACTCCCAATTTCCGGAACCACGCCGCTCGATGCAACTCTTTGAACAGCAGCGTGCCCCATACAATCCCGATCAGGCTGTTTGAATTCCACAAAGGAAAGGCGAGACTCAAGCCGATGTCCCTGACCGCAAATATCGTCAGCGTGTTCCCTACCGCCCAAAGGCAACCTGCCATTACGCCCCACACCACCAGGTGCGGCACGTGCCGTGTATCGGTGAAAGTATCGGCGCTGCCGCGAATCACCGCCGGCAAGCTCCAGCGCGAGATGAAAGCGCCCGAGACCATCATGAATGAAATCACCAGGGGAGAAACGGAAACCGTGACTAGTTTGGTCGGCGCCTCGGCCCCGGCCAGCCATAGCGCCGCTGCAATCCCGCAGAATATCCCCAGCTTGTGAAGTTTTCGTTGGCGGATATGGCCCGTCACCGGTTCATTCAGGTCGCGGCTCAACACGTCTCTATCCAAGTTGTCCTCACAACCAGTGCAGAAGCAACAGCCCTAACACCAGAACCCCGAACGGCACCCAAAACTGAACGTCGCCTAATATGGCGGTCCACCAAGCTCGCGATCCTTCCGAGACTCCATTGTGATGATCACTCGTCGACATCGTTGTTAATCGGGGGTATGCCTAGGCAATTATATGTCGAGAGGTCTGGACTGGTACACCTGCGTGAAAGCTCGCAGCCCCAAGCTACTGCTCAGCCTGGAAGATGTTTGATTAGTAAGAGTAGCGGGGATTACGAGCCCGAGTTCCGCTGCCGAATTACGTCTGCCGGAAGATCTCCGGCTTTCACGACGCGAATGTAGTGATCGGTAAATCGGAGAGCGGGATGTAACTGCACATAGGGCATATGGCACCCGATGCAATCCCCCGTTTGTCTTGCGTCTCGGTGAGCGGCCCGTTCGTCGTGACACGAATGACATTTTTCGTTATAAAAAGCAGGGTTGTTGCGAACGGCATCCTGGTGCGCCGGATGGCAAGTCGTACAGGCAAGCTGTCCCGATCCGAAGCATCGGCTCTTCATGAGCCGCAGGGGTTGAAACCGCACATTTTCGAGTTCTGCGTCGTCCACCAGCGGCTTGACCCGATGGCAATTTCCACAGAAACGAACCTGCTCGGGCGCGGGTAGTTTCCCAGGGTTCACCGGATGATGGCTTGTATCGCGCGCATGTTCCTCTGCGCCGCTATGGCAGACTTGACACTGTACGCCCGGGATCACCGGCCGCAGGTCTTGCGTAATTGCCGATGCGTGACAACTGATGCAGGCTTGCAGGTCGTGCGCATTCTGCCGGCGACCCAGTGCGGCGACCGCACTCAACGATGCTCCCGCGTGCTGCCCGACCGTGATTCCATATTGGTGTAACTGCGGGAAATAGCTCACGTGAGATTCGCTTACGTGGCCGTTGCCGTCTTCAACCAGCGGTGTCTCGCCTTGTGCGCCGGCGCCCAAGACCCACTTGATTAGCCCGGTAGCATGATCGGCGCCGCGCTCTGTAGTAACTTCGACTCCCGCTATTGTGCGCCGGTACAGGAAGGAGTATCCGTCTCCCGACTCATGCAAGGGTTGATCCGGCAAGTTCTGTCCGAATGCGCTTTCGAGGGCCGGTGTCATGGCATGTGCCATTCGGCTTCGCTGATGCAACCTGGTTTCCGCGGGGTGGCAGCCGGCACAGGCTTCGGGGCTCTCGATCGTCGCCGCCTGCGCCGCCAAAGAGAAGGTCAGTAGCGCAAGCGCCCATCGCGAGCACCTCGGTACCCTGTTCATGGCTTCTGCTGCCGTAACGCCTTCGACTTCTCGAGGACATCTCTCCCCTCGTCCTTCTTGCCTTCATTTATCAGCGTCTGCCCCAGCAAATACATGGCGGAGTAGTTGCGCGGATCTATAACCAGCGCCCGCCTCAAAATCCCCTCGGCATTCGAATAATTCGTCATCTTTAAATAGCATTTGCCGAGCAATATATAAGGACCGCTGAAATCCGGATTGAGCCATACCGCGCGTTGTAGGTCCGGAATGGCAACGGCCCAGTTTTCCTCGCGCGAATAGGCATCGCCCAGCCGGTACCAAGCCATCGAGAAACTCGGATTCGCTGTAAGCTCTTGCTTCAAATCCTCAATCGCATCCTCCAACCGGCCTCGATGTATCGCTATCTCCGCCAGCAGGAAGTGTGCTTCGGGAAGGTTCGCATCCAGTGCCAAAGCCTTCTTGGCCTCTTCGCTGGCTTCTGGTTCGTATTCCTGCTTCAGCATCATATCGCCGGCGAGCAAGTGACCGGTTGCGCTATCAGCTTTAACTCCAAAAAGGCGGGCAAAGGCCGCCTCCGACTGGTCCTGCTGCTTATTCTGAAGGTACGCGTAACCAAGCATGTAATTCGCCTCATTAACTGTCGTGACCTTTTCGAGCCATGGAATGGCTTTGGGCGCCTGCGCCATCATGAAGTAGCTTTGCCCAATCAGCAGAGCCGATTCTCGATAGGCATCGCTCGCCGGCGCTTCCTGCTTGATCGCATCCTGCAGGACCGCAATCGCTTCCGGGTACTTCTGCTGTTTGTACAGCTCCACTCCATGCTGGTGAGCATCGGTCGCAGTACTACCCCCGTTGAGCAGCATCACCGCAGCCAGCCACAGCAGCATATTCAACAAGAATATAGAATCGACCACTCGCTTCATGCACATGCGCGCTAGTGAGCCCGATTTATTGTCAATATTAGCCCACCTAAAAAGAAAGAACTAAGGTGTAATTGTCTGTAACTGGACGTTAATTGTTGCTTATTTTGCAAAAAGTCCTAGTACGTGCATTCATTGACCTCGTTGTCGAATCCCACTAGACTCGCCTTAACAGCAACTATCTGAAAGAGCTTGCGGAACGGAAGTTCTTCAGCTCTCTAGGGCAGGATTAGCTGAATCATCGGAGGATTAATGAGTCTTAAATACACAATTATCGCCGCAACGGCGGCCTTGTTTTCTTTTGCGGCACCGGGCGTATTTGCAAATCCCGTGCTGAACTTCGCGGTTAATGGACCTGGTTCGTCCGCGACCGCCACCCTCGGCAAAAATGTCTGCCTGCTAGCCTGCAGCGTGACCACGACGCTCGACTCGAACTTAGGATCGCAAGCATTTTCGCTATCCCAGGGCCAGAGTGACACGTTCAACTTCTTCAACATTGCAGTGGACGGACTTGGCGCCGGAAAAGTGAAGGTCAGCGCCGACCTGGCGTTCAGCTTGCCACAAAGTGAAGTCGTCGTAGGAAAAGGCAAGGGAGAGTTTGTGACTTTCTTTGGATTTCTGAGCGCCGGTGAGCTGACCTGGACGGAACCGGCCCCCGGTTCTGCTGTCGGACGGTTCCAGTTACACCGTGGACCTTTCCAACATTTCGACGATGGGTTTTGGCAACTCAGCGGAAGTAACCGCAACAGTGACTGCTACGGACGTGGTGACGGCTACAGACCCGGGTCCTCATGCCCCGAGCCTGCCTCAATGGGACTGCTAGGAGCAGGATTATTGAGCGGCCTTGCCTTCATCAAGCGCCGGAGGAGCTTGAAGTAAGACCTACTCGAAACCCTTTCATCTCTACTTTCCTCATCTAAGGGCCAGGTTCAAAACTCCTGGCCCTTTTCAAATGGAGCCGTTGCCTCGCCGGCTGATCGTTCCCGGCTATCCAGGCAATACATGCTGCCGGGGTTTGTGCCGATCCCGCCCTCCAGCGCGACGGAGGTTTCACTCACTCACTCTCCCTACCAGCCACTGTCGATCGCCTATTCCTCTTACCTTTCCCTGAGCCGCATCGTCCATCACCCAGCGTCTTCCCCCCGCTCTGCGTCGAAAATATCCTGTGTGAGTTAGACCGGACAGATTGTACGTTAACGACACCACGTCGAAAAGATCTTGTGTTTCTGTCACACAGTTGATACGATCCGGGACTATAACTTTAATAACGATCATCGATGGAGCAGGGGAGTCGCTGAGTTAGGGCTTGACTTCACAAGGAGGGGAGATGCAACGACGGGGACTAGATTTTCTCAACGGGACCGTTCTGATTTCTTTATTGGCTCTTGTCTCGGCTGCCGGTGTCCAAGCGCAAATCGAGCGCGCCACCCTGAGTGGCACGGTCACGGATCCCAGTGCCGCCAGCGTTCCGAAGGCGCGAGTCCAGGCCGTCTCGCCCAGCACTGGTTTCGAAAGGCATACTGAGACCGGCGATGGGGGCGTTTACAGCATCGCCGACTTGCCAATCGGGACCTACGATGTCACCATCTCGCACGAAGGATTTAGAACCTTCGAGGTGAGAGGGATCCAGCTCTCCGTTCGCCAGACTCGCACTGTCGACGCGCAGCTCCAAGTGGGCACGGCCGTTGCGAGGGTTGAGGTGCAGAGTGCCACCGCGGCGCTCGACAATACCAACGCGGAGATCGGAGATGTCCTCCAATCACGGCAAGTGAACGACATTCCCATCAACGGTCGCGACTGGGCCACCCTCATGACGCTCGCCCCGGGCGCGATCAATTTGGGCGGCGGCGGCCAGAGAGATTTGCGATTTGTCGGGCGGGGCATAGACGACAGCAACTACACCTTCGATGGAATCGATGCCACCGGTGTTCAGGAACAGAGCCAGAAGGTGGGTGTGCGCTTGAACATTTCGCTGGAAACCATCGCGGAGTTCCGCGTCAGTTCGTCCGTCTATACCGCGGAAAGTGGCGGGTCGGCCGGGGCGCAAATCAGCGTCGTCTCCAAGTCGGGGACGAACACCTTCCACGGCGGTGTTTTCGAGTTCTTTCGCAACAATATCTTCGACGCACGTTCCCCGTTCGATCCGGCGAATGTCCCCGCCTTCCGTTTAAACCAGTTCGGCGGTAGCCTGGGCGGGCCAATCAAGAAGAACCGCACGTTCTTCTTCCTCGATTACGAAGGCCTGCGCCAGAGGCTCCACAGCACCGTGATCGGGTTTGTGCCGAACGCCGCGTTTCGAGCCAGCGTGCTAGCGACCTCGCCCGTTCTGAAACCCTTTCTCGATTCCTGGCCCATCGGCCAGACGCCTTTCGATTCTCTGACCGATGAATGGACTTCGGTAGGGCTGAACGCCAACCGTGAGGACAGTGGCGCAGTCCGTTTAGATCACAGCTTCACCGATAAAACCTCCATGTTCGGCCGCTTCAATATCGACGACGTTTCCATTACCGCGCCGTTGGATACGTTGGGTGGCGTCGATGCGCCGGTCATTCGTCCCTCCAATATGGTCATTCAGTTGACTCACGTCTTCTCCCCGACGGTTGTCAACGAGGTCAGAGGAGGATTCAATCGCTCCGCCATGCACCACTATCAATATGGAACGTCTCCCCTCTCGACGGGCAACGGCGAGGCCGGCTATGTCGGGGTGAGCGTCTCCGGCTTTGATTCCCCGAGTACAAATTCACTTGATACGGAGGTCGGCACCACCATTGACGGGTACGACGATCTGAGCATTGTTAGGGGGCGGCACACCATCAAGATGGGGATAGGGGTCGAGCGGCATCGGCTCAACAATTCGTCCGAAGGGATTGCTGCGGGGACCCTCACTTACAGTAGCCCGCAGGATTTCGTTAACAACGTTCTTAGTGATTATCAGTTCATCGGGCAGTTGACTCTCGGCGGTAATCGACGGACTTACTACATGCCGTATGTGCAGGATACCTACAAGGTGCGCCCCAACCTGACCCTCAACCTGGGATTGCGCTATGAATATTACACGGTCTTGCACGAGGTAGATGATCGCATCGCAGTAGTGAAGTTCTCATGCGGAGGTTTTTGTCCGAAGGGCACACCGCTGTATGCGCCTGTCCGCACAGACTTCGCGCCGCGGCTGGGCTTAGCATGGAGTCCCGGAACCGCGGGAAAGACGGTCATCCGCACCGGATTCGGGATGTACTTCAGCCCGAACCAGATGGACGACTTCAGCGACGGGCATGAGAGTACTGGCCAACGATTTGATGTTTCGTCTGCGGATGTGCCGGGTCTCTCCTGGCCGGTTTCTTTGGCCCTGCTGCCGGCCCCCTCATACTCGCCAAAAGCGTGGGACCCGAATCGCCGGGACGGGTACGACGAAAACTGGGATTTCGCAGTCCAGCGGCTGTTCCCGCATAGCTTTCTGGGTCAGATCGCTTACGACGGCAGCGAGGGGCATCACCTGTTCTCCGCCATTCGGACCAACCTCATCAACCCAGTCACTGGTACACGTCCGTTGCCCCAGTTTGGCGAGTTCAACGAGAAGGGTAACAACGGCAACAGCAACTTCCACTCGCTTCAGGTCTCTCTGAAGCGTTCTCTCACCAATGGATGGCTGTGGGAAACGCAGTACATGTGGTCGCATGCTTTGTCTGACAACGGATTTGGAGCGGGCGAGTATCCGCACATTGAAAACTTTGCGTGCATCAAATGCTCCTATAGCGACTCGGACATCGACGTTCGCCACTCTTTCTCGGCGAATTCGGTCTACCAGCTTCCGTTTGGCCCGGGCAAAAGTTTCTTGCACAACGGCGGTTTTGTGGGAAAGCTGGTGGGCGGCTGGGAGCTGAGTGGGATTGCGTCGGCCACCAGCGGTCGGCCGATTGACATCCTGGTAGACAGGAGCCCGACGGACCTGCCCGACGGCGACATAAGGAATCAGCGGCCGGACCTGGTCCCCGGCGTGTCCATTTACCCGGCCCATCAGACGATCAACAACTGGTTCAATCCCGCGGCTTTCGCCGTACCGGCCGTTGGCACGTGGGGAACCCTTGGACGCAACGTTGGACGTGGACCCGGGTATTATGAGATCGACACCGCGCTGGAGAAAGAGACGCCCATCACCGAGCGGCTGTCCGTGAAGTTCCGAGCCGAGGCGTTCAACGTGCTGAACCATCCGATATACGGCGATCCGGACTCCGATATCTCGTCGTCCAGCTTCGGAGTCATTACCTCGCCGCTGAACACTGGCGCGACTGGGATAGGCACGCCACGGCGTCTTCAGTTAATGTTGCGGCTGGACTTCTGAGGCTGCGAGATCCGGCCGCGTGTAAGCCTACCTTCCCTGCGCCGCGATCCTTTCTTTCGCTCGCGTGCAGCTCTCGCAATCGCAGCCGCCGCGCTCTTCCGGTCGCGGCATAATCTCGCAGCCCTGCAAGTGCCCCGTGCCCGACGCTTTTTCCATCGCGATCAACTCCAGCCACGTCTCCAACCGGATCCGCTGCGTCGCCAATCCGCCCAACTCAATCGTGACCGGATCATCCGTCGTCCACCGATACTCCGGCGGCACGCCATCCACGAAGTTCAAGCGGCGGTACACCAGCGTCGGCGGCACGCTCATCCGCTCTTTCTTCTCCAGCAGTTCTTCATTCGAGGGATACAAGGTCGTGACCGTCTTCCCATCGATCATCTCGATCTCGACCCACTGATCCAGAATCTGGATCTTGCCCTGTTTCTTATTGGTCTTCTGCGCCTTTTCGCCGCTCGCTTTAGCGCTGCTCGCTTTAACGCTGCTTGCCTGCGCCGCCGGTTGTTGGTTCCGCTCCAACTCTTGGATCCGCGCGTTCGCCAAGTCGCGCTCCGTCTCCGTCTTATGGACTAGCCGCTCCATCTGAAAAAGCGCCTCTTCTTTTCCCGCATGATGTCCTTTCGTAACCCCTGCATAGCATTGAAAGCTCGATAGAAGGACCGTTCCGCCGTCGTGAGATAGCGTTGCATCAGCTCGACTTGATGGTTGTCTTCCGCCGTCCACTCATGCGGCTCTTTGCCTTCGCCAACCGCCCGCGCTTCCGCATTGAACCGGTTTCGCCGCGCCCGCAGCAGCAGCCACTCGCTATCAATCAGGTTGCCCGGCGAGCGTTTCCTCCATGTGCCCTTCGGGCTCATACTCGGTCAACCAGCCGTTCTTGACGCGTTCGAACTCTTCCGGATCTTCATCCGGCAGAATGCGTATGGTTTGCGATCGCCCGCCGTGCTTGGTCGCATTCTGGGAAGACTTCTGCTTGCCAATCGTTGACTTCGGTCCGCCGCCCCGCTTCTTCTGCACGCCCCGAGTATCGCCATGCGCCCGTACCGCCGGCCCCCTCAAAACACACCTAAGTCTCTGATTCCGCTCGAAAAAATAAATTTCGCCGATTTGAACTAGCGAGGCGCGATCCTGCGGATCGCGCAGTCGCGGCGATGAAAAAGGGGCGGTCTTGCCCGCCTGCCCTCGTCATTTCTTCAGAACCGCGCGAGCCAGGAAACGGGCCGTGCCTGACACCAAATTTGAAAAAACGAACCCACTCGCCAGTTCGTTTGGCAGAAAAACCCTACCCCCAAGGGCGTAATTTTCTACAACTTTAGTTGTACGGATTCGCCAAACTTCGTTTACACTAGACCAGATGGTGTGAGTTGTGCCAGCGTCGCTTGCTGGTGCGTGTTGTAAACAACAGTTTGTTTATTTGCTTCCAAGGAGAAACTATGGTTAGCCTTCGCAGGGGAGTCTTTTCCTCCCTGGTCCTTGCGTCTGCCTTGCTGTTTGGGGTAGCTTCCGGCGCAAGAGCGCAACAAGTTTTCGGCAGTATTATCGGCACGGTCTCGGATCCCAGCGGATCCGCCGTAGCGAACGCCAAAGTCACAATCACGGACGTGACTAAGGGCACGTCGTTCGACGTGACCACTAACGACTCTGGCCAGTACACTAAGGGCCAGCTCATCCCCGATCAATATAAGGTCACCATTGAGGCCCCTGGCTTCACTAAGGTCGTCTCGAACGAATTGACGGTGCAGGTCGATCAGGCGACGCAATTCAATGCGTCCATGCAGGTCGGCAATGTGCAGCAGGAAGTGGAAGTCACCGCTGCTGCGCCGCTGCTGCAAACAGACCGCGCCGATGTTTCCCAGACCTTCACGGCGCAGCAGATTTCGGAATTGCCAAGCATCGGCCGCAATCTGCAGTCTTTTGAACTCTTGGATCCGGGAACGGTGAAAGTCGGCTGGTCGCACGCGGCGGATGAGAATCCGCAGGGCAGTCAGCAGATACAAGTCAACGGTCAGCCTTTTTACGCGACGGGGTATTACCTGGACGGCACCGTGAATCAAGATCCGATTTTGGGAATCATCGTAATCAATCCCACTTTCGACTCCACGCAAGAGGTCAAGCAGTCAAACCAGGACTACGATGCTGAGTTCGATACCTTTAGCGCCGGCCTGCTCACGTATTCCACGAAATCAGGTACGAACTCTCTTCATGGCGACGCCTTCGACTACATCTTCTTGAACACTCCCGGGTTCCAGGACTTCGGCCGCAACCCATTCACGGAGAATACACCGATTGGAGGGCATGCTGGAGCGTACGCCCCCACCACTCACCAGAATCAATTCGGCGGGTCAATAGGTGGCAAGATCATCAAGGACAAACTGTTCTTCTTCGGGGACGCCCAGTTGACGCGCAACAACAAGGGCGGTTCGGTAGCCACCAGCGTTCCAACCGCTGCCGACCGGACCGGCGACTTGAGCGATTGGCTGCAGGCTTCTCCCAGACTATCCTGGATGTCTTTCCACCACTGCCGGCTGCCTGTATCAGATCTATGACCCAAACACGGGCAATAAGACCACCGGCGCTGGCCGAAGTCCTTTTGCAAATAATCAGATTCCCAAGAATCGGCTCAGCCCGCAAGCTCTAGCGCTTCTGAACTATTTCCCCTTGCCGAATGCGGCGTTGAGCGGAAATGTGCCCTACAACAACTACACCGGAAGCGGAACTCTGGTAAATAACGGGAACCAGTGGGATACCCGCTGGGATTACTACGCCAATGAGAAGAATACGTTCTTCGGGCGATATAGTTACGCAGGGTTCGATCTTGGCGCTCCCGGCGTCTACGGCGCGTTAGCCGGTGGAGCGGACTTCAATAACGCCAACTATGCCGGAAGTTCCAGCACGTTGAACCAGAGCATTGCCGGCGGTTGGACGCACACTGCGAGTGCAACGCTGATAAACGAATTCCGCTTCGGCTTCCTCCATTACCACATCACCGATGTTCCCAACGGTGTGGGGTCGAGTCCGGCCACTCAAGCTGGCATTCCGGGTCTCAATCTGGATAATTTCTATACATCCGGCATGCCGGGCTTTTACATTGATAATCCGACGGGCGACCAGATGGCGCTCGGCTATTCGCTCGGCATCAACCAATGCAACTGTCCGCTCGACGAAAATGAGCGTCAATACCAGTTTGTCGATAACATCAGTAAGGTGCATGGTAATCACAGCTTCAAATTCGGCGCTGACATTCGCTACGCACTCAATCTCCGCGTACCGAGCGACAATCACCGCTCCGGCGAACTGCATTTCAACGACAACATGACCGCGTTGGGCAACGGGACTGGTTCTTCCAGCGCCGGGATTGGTTTAGCTACCTTTTTGTTGGGTGATGTGACGAGCTTCGCTCGGTACGTCAGTTCCAGCACTAATGCGCAGGAGCGCCAGAAGCGCAACTTCTTCTACGGCCAGGACGAGTGGCGGCCCAATCCGAAGCTGACTGTTACCTACGGCGTGCGCTGGGAGATGGTGTTCCCCGAAACAGTCAATGGGCCGCAGAACGGTGCTGAATACAACCTCAATACTGGTCTGTTGGACGTGTTTGGTTATGGTAACTTTGGCAGCCACGGCTATCAGGACATGAACTGGCACAATTTCGCTCCGCGCTTTGGAATTGCCTACCAGATCACGCCAAAAACTGTCATTCGCGCCGGTTATGGCTGGTCGTACAGTCTCGGAACGTTCGGTTCCACCTTCGGCCATAATGTCACCCAGAACCCGCCGGTTCTGGCGAACCAGGCACTCGACCAGTCGGGAACATGCGGTAACAATTTCTGCGATGTCTTCAACTTGGCAAGCGGACCGCCGCCTCCTCCTACGTTTACTGTCAGTGCGCAGGGAACTTTGCCCTGTCCTTCCGGAGTGGACTGCAAGACACGGCCGCCCATCTTCACTATGCCAACGGTTTACGCCTACAACTTCACGGTGCAGCGGCAATTAACCAGCAAGCTTGCGGTAACTGCCGGTTACGTAGGGAACTCGGGCCGGCACAATTCTCTCGGAGATGGCGGCAACAGCTTCGATAACAACCAGGTCTTGTTTGTTCCCGGCTTCACCGGCGACCAAAATACGCTGCGACCTTATGATGGTCTGTACGGTCCGCGATATAACTACGGGAATACCACGAGCATAGACAATTACTGTAACTGCTCCAATGACCAATACAACTCGTTCCAAGCTACTGTCACTGCGAGAGCAGCATCCGGTTTCAGTTTGCAGGGTAACTACACGTACCAGATCTCGAAAGGAGATGGCTACGGGCCGGACGGCGGATACACGTTCCTCTTTGATCGTCCGCTCGGTTACGTCGATAACGGCGATTTTCCCCGGCAGCAGTCAGTGTGGGCGGGCAACTACAACCTGCCCTTCGGCAAAGGCCGAAAGTACGGGGCAAACACAAATCGTTTTGTTGACGCCATCCTGGGTGGCTGGAACGTAAGCGGCATCTTCAGCTGGTATAGCGGCCGTCCGCTCACTCCGAGCATAGATAACTACGGCACCACGGGTGGCCAACCCTATACCGGTCCGAACAATGTTCCGAATCTCGGTACCGGCAGCCCGTATCCTTCGAACCAGAACCGGAACCAATGGATCGTCGGCGCTACACCCGGCCTGCAAAGCGGACCGTTCTTGGCCCCCGCTCCCAACACCTTCGGCAACTATCCGGTCAACTCCAAGCTGTTCGGTCCACAATTCGTGAACCTGGATGCCTCCATCATGAAACAGTTCAGCATTACGGAACGAATCAAGTTCACGCTTCGCCTGGATGCAACCAATTCGTTGAATCACACGAACCTGGATAACCCCAATACGGACGTGACAAGCGGCACCGTCGGTCAAATCACCAACATCGCTTTCAACGGAGCTCAGTATTCAATGCGCCGGCTGCAGTACTCCGGCGTATTTAGCTGGTAACGCCCAAGCAATAAATCGAAAAGGGCCGGTAGAGTGTTACGCTCTATCGGCCTTTCTTATTTGTTGGCCACCTTCGGATCGATCTTCTGAGCCAGCGCCATCTCGGCTTGCGCCTCCTGCGTCTTGCTCTGGTGCTCTAGCGCGACGCTCAGGCTGTAATGGAGCGAGGCGACCAGCGGATTAACGTCGATGCCTTGCCGATAGACCTGAATAGCCTCGTCGTATTGCCCTTTGTTGTAGAGCGCTCCACCCAGGTTCAAGTAGACCAGCACCAGGTCGGGATCAATCTCCAACGCTTTCCTGTACTCCGTGATCTCGTCCGTATTCCCCATAGCGCCATACGCGACTGCGAGGTTGAAATGGGCGCCCGCATCGTTCGGATACAATCGCCTCGCGACGCTCAGTATCCCCGCTCCCGTTTGTGCATTTCCGGACTCGGCGTACGTCACGCCGAGATACGTCAGCGCCCGAAGAAAGTGAGGATAGATTTTCAGCGCTTCCAGCAGTTCAGCCCCGGCCTGCTGCCGATCGCCCTGCTTGCGCAAATCCATGGCTTTGTTGAAATGCGCTTCGGCATCCTCGCGGAAATTTCTCGTCATGCGTTGGACAAGGAAATACTTTCCTTGCCCATCGATCACCTCTGAGATTTCGCCGGGCTGAAGCCGCAAAGCCGCGCTGGCCCACGCCGCATCCAGCTGCGGGCTTTCGAGATCGCCCAGGAAGCCGCCGTTCATGGCCGAAGCCTTGTCGAGCGAGTTCGCCCGCGCCAAATCGAAAAACGAACCACCAGTCGCGAGTTGTTCCCGTATCCCTGCCGCCTTCGCCGCATCATCCAACACCATCACCCGGAGGAACAGATGCCTAGGCGTCACCTGGCTTGTCCATTCGGCGAGCTGCTTTGGTACCCGAACGTTCTGCTCGGGATGCACCCGGACCCAATGATCCGAGATGACGAACGGCGGCCGGTCTTTCGCATCCGGCATGTGGCAACCCACGCAGCCGGCGGTCCGATTCACCGGGCACAATCCGGCGTGCTGCTTTACGCCCGCGCTGTGGCATCCCAAGCACGTCTTTTGCGAACGCGCCTCCAACACCGCGCGCGGCGCATCCTGGTGCGGGTTATGGCAATTCACGCAGGTGATCTGGCCGGCTGTCTGCCGCCAGCATTCACTGTTGCTCAACGCGGTGACCTGGTCGGAAATCAGCAAATCGTCCGGCAGCGGATCCTGCACCATACTGAACCCGGCGTGGCACTGGGAGCACGGCCGCATCTGCTCGGCCACCGGGAGCTTTTTCGGATTCAGAATCCGTTTGTCGCTCGTACGTTTGCCAAGCGCCACTAAATGCGGCTGACCGGGGCCGTGGCAGCTCTCGCAACTGATACCTACGTCCTTGTGGCTTCCGAAGCCGCGGGGTTCGCCATGGCAGGTCAGGCATTTCTTCTCGAAGCCCAGCGATAAGACCCGCCCCAGCGCGGTCTCATACGTTACCGGCTTTTCAACCGGAAAGCCTGGTGACAGTGCAAGCCTGTTTTCTGGGGCGTAGTGTAGATACCGCGTCTCAACCAGTGGCGCTCGCTCCAGCGGTAGACCTTCCAAATCACGAACCCGCGCCAGAAAGCTGAGCCCATGGCGCGTGCTGCCCATCGTAATTTCGACGGGATACTTCACGGCGTCCCGGCCCGGCATGTGCACCTGGAAATCGAAACCGGCCGCCGTTCGTTGGATCAGGTAATCGATAGCCGGATCCGGTCCTTCCAGATGGCTCTCGTCCTTAATGGCGGAAAACTGCTTGCCCGACTCACCTTGCCATGTGCGCGCCATCCTCGTCTGCATCTGCGCCGCGGCAATGTCCTTATGACATCCCGCGCATACCTCATGGCCAAGATAGCCCCTATCAGCACCGAAGCAGCAGGCACACAGGAAAAGGAGGAGACCAACGGACTTCATGTGCTCTGTCTTGCCAAGCCCTTGCCTTCAACTGCCGTCAAGATCTGGTTCGCGCGGACGGACGGGATCTTGTCAACCTGTCCGCTGGGCCAATGAATTTCCAGATCGGCCTTTGTGGCTTGGTTCAATCCGAAGTGAAGGCGCAGATCGCTCTGCGAAAGGTAGCTCCCGCCGCTGCGGACTTCGTCCATCTGCTGGTGCTCGCCTTCAGGTTTGCAGAAGACGCGCGCGCCAATCGCCGACCGGTTCGACTTTACGCCCACCAGCTTGACGTTCAGCCAATTCCTCTTTAGAGTGCTGTCGCAGCGGAGCAGTTGGGGAACGTCGTTGACGCAGTTCACCACCACGTCCAGATCGCCGTCATTGTCGAAATCGCCGAGGGCGCAGCCGCGTCCCGCCACCGGCTCCAGAATACCCGGCCCGGCATCCATCGACACATCCTGGAATTTCCCATTGCCAAGATTGTGGTACAGAACCTTTCTCTCGCGGTATCCGGACTCGCTTTCTTTTTCCTTGACCTCCGGATAGACGTGCCCATTGCAGGTCAGGATGTCCGGCCAACCGTCGTTGTCGAAATCGAGAAAACAGGCGCCCCAGCCGAGAAAGCGTGTATTACGCCCCAAGCCCGATTGAAACGTGACGTCTTCGAAGTTATCGTTGCCCAGATTGCGGTAAAAGCTCGAGGTGTCGCCCGCGAAGTTCGTCTTCACAATATCGAGCTTGCCGTTTCCATACACATCCGCCGCGGAAACGCCCATCCCCGCCTGCGTCTTCCCATCGGCCCCGAACGCCACGCCCGCTTCGAGCCCAATATCGGTGAACGTTCCATCGTGGTTGTTCTTTAACAGCGCGGACGGCGCGGAGTCGTCAGCGACATAGATATCCGGCCAACCATCGTTATCGAAGTCCGCGACCAGCACGCCCAGACCGTACGTTCCCTGCTTCTTTAAAATCCCCGCCTTCTCCGAAACATCCGTAAACGTGCCGTTGCCGTTGTTATGGAACAGAATGTCTTTCCCGCCTAGCAGGCCGGGAGGTCCGCACGCGACCAGCAGGCCTTCATAAAGGCAAGGTCCGCTCTCCGGTAGAGGGGCGGTTTTCGGATCGAAGTCGATGTAATTGGCGACGAACAGATCCAGATGACCGTCGCGATCGTAATCGACGAACGCGCAGCCCGTGTTCCAACGTTTCAGCCCAGTGCTGGTGCGCGTGGTGACGCCCGCCTGCGCTGCCACATCCGTGAAGGTGCCATCGCCGTTGTTCCGCCAGAGAGCGCAATCGCCCCAATAGCTGACGAACAGGTCCTCATGCCCGTCGTTGTTGTAATCGCCGCCGCAGACGCCTTGCCCCCATCCGGTCCGTGCCACGCCGGCTTTTACTGTTACATCAGTAAACGTGCCATCGCGATTGTTTTTGTACAACCGGCTGACCGGCTCCGAGCCTTTGGGAAACATCGTCTCAAAACGCGTGCCATTGACGAAGAAGAGATCGAGCCAGCCGTCGTTGTCGTAATCGATGAAGGCGACGCCACAGCCGGTGGTCTCCAGCAGATATTTGTTGCGGTTCTCGGCGCCGAAAGTGGTTTTCGCGTTCAATCCGGCTTCCCGCGCGACATTCACGAATTGAACGCCAAGCGGCGTTTCTGCCAGCAATTGGTCCAGCGAAAACACCGGTACCGTCGCGCACAAGGACTTTACGAACGACCTGCGATTCATCCTGCGGTTCTTAGCGTGGCGAAGACTCATTACGAATCGGCTTCACCGCTTCGCCGCCGCGCATGCCTTGCTCCAGGGTTCCGGCGAGCTGCGCTTCATTGTCGCGCTTCAGCTTAGCCCCGGTGGCGAACATCTCTTCGCTGCCTTGTTTGTCTCCCTTAATACGCAAGATCTGGCCCAGTGTGTTGTACGGACCGGGCGTGCTCGCGTCCAGCCGGATCGCTTCTTTCAATTCCGGAATAGCGGCGTCCAGATCGCCATTCTGCTTCAACGCGATTCCCAGCATGTAGTGCGCCTCGGCATAATTCGGATTAACCGCCAGGGCAGCGCGCATCTGCTCCGCGAGCCCTGCGATGTCGCCTAATTGCCAGTCGGCGATACCGAGCGAATAATGCGCTTGCGCAAGCGTCGGATCCAGCCGGATCGCTTCTTTAAATTCCGCTTGGGCATTCTCGAGCTGGTCTTTCATCTTCAGCGAGAGGCCAAGGTCATAATGTCCCGCCGCCGAATTCGGATCGATGGCCAGCAACTGCCGGTACTCTTTCTCCGCGGGGTCGAACTCGCCGAGCTTCATGTAGGCATAGCCCATGTTGAGCATCGCCGCAGTATCGGACGCATTGTGCTCCAGCACCTTGCGTTCTTCTTCGATCCCTCGATTCGCCTGACGCGTCTCGATCAGCAGGTAGGCGTAATTATTGTGGAGAGCGTCGTTGGTGGGATCGAGCGCTACCGCGTGTTCGAGCGCATCTACTGCGCCGGCAAGATCGCCTTTGCTCTGCAGCGCGCTGGCGAGATCGGTCCAGGCCATCGCCTTCGAACTGTCTATAACGGTTGCCTGCTTCAATTCGGTAATCGCATCGTCAAATTGTCCCTGCCGCAGATAGGCGCTTCCCAGGCGGTAGCGGTAATCGAAGACGCCGGGTGCCAGTTTTGCGGCGTCCTGCAATTCCGCGAGGCCGTTCTGTTTATCATCTCCGTTCCAGAGCGCCACGCCCAAATGGAAGTGCGCGAGCGCGAAGTTCGGATCAAGGGTTACGGCCGTCCGGAAATGGTCGAGGGCTTGTGGCTGCTGTTGCAAAACGGCCAGCAGGAATCCAATGCGGTCTTCCGATTCGGCGGTCGCCGGTGCCGCCTCGGCAGCTTTCCCGAGAGCATCCAGCGCGTCCTGTTTGTTGCCTTGCCGAATGAGCTGTTCGGCGCGGTCTGCCCACTCGCTTGGAGTGTCGCCTTGTACGGCCGCACAGAGAAGACGTGCGGCGATACAGATGCAAACAAACCTCAATCTTCCGTCATTATAGGCGAGAGCTAGACCGCGCGGACCATATGGTCGGGGCACAGAGTCTGGGTCATGGCGAGCAGCCGATCGGGCAGATCGAGCCCGTATTTCGCCAGAAAGGGAACAATGGAAAACAGTCGTTCCTGAAGGTGCCGATGCGGGTAGACGAGATTGATCAGATAGTCCGTGTCTTGCGTGGCGCGCTCGTCGCGGCGGAGCGTTTCGCGGGCGGTCTTTTCGGATAGGCGCCGAATCTGATACAGGATCTTGGCCGAGCTCTTTGTGGCTGCGGATCGCAACGTGGGATCGAACCGCTGGAGTGAGGCTTGCGCCTCTTCGAGAGCGGCAGCAGTGGATCGGCCGATCTTTTCCAATTGTTCAGATAACCCGACCGGCACCAGCCGCGAGGCGATCCGGGCCTTAACGCGCTCCTGAAAGTCCAGAAGATCCGTGAGATGGACGCCGTAACGGTCCATCAGCTTGATCGCCTTCGCGTCCAGGAGGGTGAAACTGTTGCGCGGGAAAATTACAGGCATGCGGCCGAGCAGATCCTGATAAAGCACCTGGCTCTGCGCCATATAGGCAATCTCCGCGGGTCCTCCGACGTAGCTGACGGTAGGTAGCAAATAATCCTGCATCACCGGGCGTAGCAGTGCGTTGGGGGAGAGCTCTGCCGCCATGGACCGCAGTTCGCCGATCGGCAACGAACGATCCTTGAGAACAAACTCGCCATCTTTGAAGCGAATGGCTGCCCGTTTCCCTTCTGTCAACAGGAACAGCAGTGAAGTCTGATCCTCGACGTGGACTTGGGCGTGGTATCCGGCTGCGGTCAGCTCCTGATTCCGGTTCTGCAGACGTGAAACGAGATCCGGCACACGTCCGACCACGTCGGCCAGAAATGGCGCGGCGATCTCGCGCATGGCGGGCTTCAGCGGATCTAGAAACAACAGTCCGAATCGGCCCAGCAGGTCTTGTAAAAAGGCGCGAAAAGCAGAGCCCAAAGATGCGCCCGGTTTGTATGCTGCCGCAACTCGCTCGACAACCTCATCGGCAAACGGCAAATCCCCGAGCACGCTCCGCAGTTCAGCCAGCGGCACATCTTGCAGCTCGACCTCACCAACCGGACCGCCTCCAGCAACAGTATTTGTTACCGAGATCTTAGTGGGAGCCGCGCGGTCGTTAAAGACCCAGGCGTGATCGACTTCCGCGAGATCATGGTCTTCGGTGGCCAGCCAAAACACTGGTACCGCGGGCACTCCGTGCTGCTCCACTTCGGCCGCCAATTTAACCGCGGTAAGCGCCTTGAAAATCGTATACGCGGGACCGGAAAACAGCCCAACCTGCTGGCCCGTAACCACCGCAACAGTTCCCGGCCGCGCAAGCTTCGATAAGCCTGTGGATTCGCCGTCTTGCTCCCTTAACGCCGAAACCAGCTTGGCGCGGCGATCTTCGGGGTAGTTCAACGCCTTCGCGGCGTCAATGAAACCCTCAAAATTGGAGAACGGATGGCAGTAAAACGGAGCGACGCGGTCGAAATTGTAAAGGAAATCCTCAAAGAGCTTGCTCGTTCCGGGAATCAGGCTGTGGCGGACACACGAAGGCTCCATAGCGAGGGTCGCAGTTACCAGATGAGCATTAGCGGGCCAAAGTTACCAAATTCGCCGAGCCGTGGACAATATAGGTATACCTCTATGGACGAACAGGAATTCAAGAACCGATCCGATTCGGCTCTGGAGTCGCTTTATCGCAAATTATCGGCCGCCGCGGACCGTTACGGCTTCGAGCCTGACTTCAATTCAGGCGCGCTGTCGATTGAATTCGAAGAACCACCAGCGCGATTTGTGGTTAGCCCGAACACTCCCGTTCGCCAAATATGGGTTTCCGCGCATTCGAAAAGCTTTAAGCTGGATTGGAACTCGGGCAAGGGCACATTCGTGCTGCCCGAAACGGGCGAATCACTGGATGAGTTGATTGCAAGGTCGATTGGCGGTCAATTGGGGGAAGGCGTCAGTCTATAACGTGCCGGGCGTTTACATTTCTTATCCTTTCTGCTCACAGAAGTGTAGCTTCTGCAACTTCGCTTCGGACGTGTATTCCGCCGATTTGCGAGCCCGCTATGAGGACGCACTTCTCGCGGAGATCCGATCGCATTCCTGGGATTGGGCGCCGGAGACCGCCTATTTCGGCGGTGGCACGCCCAGCTTGATGGATCTTCGTTTGCTTCGGGAACTCATGGGCGGTATCCCATCAAACTATCTGCGGGAAGTAACAATTGAATGCGCCCCGGGCAGCCTAACGGCGCAAGCTATTGAGGCGTGGAAGAATTGCGGGATCAATCGCATCAGCCTCGGCGTGCAATCGTTTGTAACGGAAGAACTACGGCAGGTCGGGCGGCGGCACACAGCCGACACGGTTCGGAGGGACATGACGATTCTGCGCGAGGGCGGAATCGGAAACATTAACATCGATCTGATCGCCGGGTTGCCGGGACAGACGGCCCTTTCGTGGAATCATTCATTGGACGAAATCGAGCGCCTCGCTCCGCCGCACGTGTCGGTTTACATTTTCGAGATAGATGAAGACAGCCGCCTCGGGAAAGAAATCCTTATTAGCGGCGTGCGCTACGGCGCAACTCGTGTGCCGGCCGATGAGCTTACGGCCGAGCTATACGACCGTGCGGTGAGCCGTTTGGCGCGCTCAGGGATTGAACGCTATGAGATTTCCAACTTCGCTCGGCCTGGCTTTGAATCTCTGCACAACTTGAAGTACTGGAAACTTGAGCCCTACGCCGGGTTCGGCCTGGATGCGCATTCGTTTAATGGCAACGAGCGCTGGAGTAATCCCGATTCTCTTCGAGGCTATCTTGAAAAGAGCACAATAGCCCGGGAGCGGACGGCCGTCGATACGGGCGAAGAACATTTCTTTGTTGGGCTGCGCCTGATGAGCGGGATTCAGCCGACAGCGGATGAATGGGTCCGGTTCCGTGCGCCGATCGAGAAGTGGACAGAGCTTGGCCTGTTACACCGTGACGGCGGGCGGCTCCGGCTCGCTCCGGATGCGGTGCTCGTTTCAAACGACGTTTTCCAGGAGTTTATCGGTGTCTGAGCTGGCACAATTAATCGATCTCAGAAGCGATACGGTCACGAAACCAACGGCGGCTATGCGGGCCGCCATGGCTGTAGCTGACGTGGGCGATGACGTCTACGGCGAAGATCCGACCGTGAATCGCCTAGAGGAGCGAGCAGCCGAAATCTGCGGGAAGCAGGCGGCGCTGTTCGTTCCGACGGGGACGATGGGCAACACCATCGCGATCAAGATTCATACGAATCACGGCGAAGAAGTGATTTGCGATTCGCGCTCGCACATTCTCGACTGGGAACTCTCGATGATGGCTTGGTTCTCCGGCTGTCTCGCGCGGCCGATCCAGACAGAGGATGGCATTCTCACCTGGAAACAGATCCAGGCGGTACTGCGGCCGAAAGGTCCTCACAATGCGCCAACCACGCTGCTGTCTTTAGAGGACACGCACAATATGTCCGGCGGCACGGTGTACCCGCAGAACGCCATCGACGAGATCTGTTCCGAAGCGCATGAGCGCCGTTTGAAGGTTCATATGGATGGCGCGCGGGTGTTCAATGCGGCCGCGGCTTCTGGTACTCCAGTCTCGCGAATTGTGCGCGATGTGGATACGGTCATGTTCTGTCTGTCGAAAGGTCTCGGCGCGCCGGCGGGTTCCATGCTCGCCGGGTCCGCGGATGCGATTGATCGGGGACGCCTGTATCGTAAGCGTCTGGGAGGCGGTATGCGCCAAGCGGGGATTCTCGCCGCAGCCGGCCTGCTAGCGCTGGAGGAGTCGCCCAAGCGGTTACACGAAGATCACCGCAATGCGCGATTGCTGGCCGAACATCTGGCCCGATTGCCCGGCATTCGTATCGATCCCGCTCGCGTTCAGACAAATATTGTCATTTTCGAAATAACGAGTCTCGGGATCGCGACGCCGGAATTTAGCCGTCAGTTGAAATCGCGAGGCATACTCGCGAACGGCATCAGTTCCACTCATATGCGAATGGTTACGCACATGGATGTCTCGCGCGAGGATTGCGAGCACGCGGCGGAAGTTGTCAGCGATGTAGCGGCCGAGCTGTTACGGGAATTATCGCCTCGAACTGCCCGGGTTTGATACCATTTCTCGGATGCTCTATACTCGCGTCCGTCCTAGCCATCTTTGTCTATGGCTTAATTGCGCCCATTCTGGGTGCGCTGCTGCCCACTTATCATCTGCTTCCCTCACAGGAAGGCGCAATCGCCAGCATCCAGGCGCTTGGGTTAGTGATCGCATCGCTGGCCGCCGGTCCATTCATCGATCTGAAAGGCAACAAACCCGCGCTCCTGGTTGGATTGGGATTGGTAGTTGCGGCACTCGTTTCGGCGCCGAACGCGGGAGGCTACGGCGGTCTGCTGGTGATTTATTTTGTGCTCGGGCTGGGCGGCGGCGTGGTGGTCACGGGCGCAAATTCGCTGGTCGGAGCGGTAGAACCCGGGCGGCGCGGATCGGCTTTAAACTTTCTGAATTTGTTTTTTGGACTTGGGGGCATCGTTACGACATACGTAGCCAGTGAAAGGGTTAATCCGGCAACCGTCTGCTATGGAATCGCAGTGCTGACGGCCATTACGTTTTTCATCAATGCCGCTGCGAAGATGCCACCCGCAGCCGGCCGGGCGAGTTTCCAGTTCGCCGAAGTGCCAACACTGCTCGCGACGCCGGGGCTGATTCTGCTGTCGTTCTTTCTCTTTCTTTATGTGGCCTGCGAAGTAGGCGTATGGAACTGGCTGAATCGATATCTTCAGACCGCCGGCTTCGATCCCACCCGAGCCGGGCATGTGGTCAGCTATGGTTTCGCTTTCGGCATCCTGGTAGGCCGTGTTGTGGTCTCTCGTATTCTGATCAAAGTTCCGGCTTTGACGGTAACGCTGGTTGCCTCTGTATTAATGGCGATCACGACCTTCGCGATGTTGGAGTTGCGCTCTCCGAACGCAATTACGGCGGCTGTGTTCTGCGCCGGGTTGAGTATGGCGCCGGTGTTCCCCACAACCTTGGCGATAACGGGAGACACTTTCCATCGCGGAACCGCGACGGCGATGGGCATCGTGATCACCTGCGGCTGGATCGGCCTCGCAGTAAGCTCGAAAATTATTGGCGCATTGGCGGGCGCAAACGATTACCAGCGCGGGCTCTTGCTAATCCCCATCTTCTCCGTACTGATGATCATAGTAAACCTGGTACTGCGGCCGGTGCTACGCCGTCCAGTGGTGGTTGCAACGGTGTAGCGTTTCTCATCACTTTGCAATAGACTCATAGAGATCTAGTTCGTATTCAGGAGATGTGAATGGCTTTTTGTCCGAATTGTGGTGCCCAAGCCGCGGGCAGCTTTTGTCCTAACTGTGGAACGGCGTTGTCAGGCGGCCCAGCCGGCGCCGGCACGAGTCCCGGGGCAGGCGCTGGACCCGGGGCCGGAGCCGGCTACGTTCCTCCCGCGAGGCCAATTTCGGCTCCGGGCATGACGGACAACGTGGCCGGTGCGCTGTGTTACCTGTTTGGGTTCGTCACGGGCATTATCTTCCTGGTGATTGCTCCCTATAACCAGAGCAAGCTGGTTCGCTTCCATGCATTTCAATCGATCTTCGCCAGTATCGCGGTAATTATCATCTCGATTATTATCAGCGTCATCATGGGCGCGGTGTTCTTCAGCGGCGGCGGATTCTGGGCCGGCTTCATGCTTCACCGCATCTGGGATCTGCTAGTGTTTATCGGCTGGCTCTACATGATGTTCTCGACCTACAACAATAAGAGAGTGAAACTCCCGGCTGTGGGCGATCTGGCTGAAAAACAGGCATAAACGAAGCTCGCGCGGCGCGCGTCCGATACTGGAGTGGTGAAGTTTTGCTGTGCTCTCGCTCTCGTGTGTCTCATCGCGAGTGCCGAGGATATAACTCCGCGCGTCGGTTCGGTTGAAATTTACGGCGCGCGCAAGGTCTCGATTCAGAAAATCAAGATAGCGCTAGGCGCGCGTCCCGGCGATCTTCTTCCCATCCGCGAAGAGGCCGAGGAACGTATCGACCAGCTCTCCGGCATACTGGCGGCGCGCGTAGAAGCAGCGTGCTGCGAAGCGCACGGCACCATCCTCTACGTCGGCATCGAAGAGCGCGACTCTCCGCACGTGGAGTATCACGCAGCCCCGGCAGGCGCGGTTACGCTTCCGCCCGCGCTGGCGGACAAATATCACGCTTTCCTGAGCGCAGTCTCAGACAGTATTCACGGACGCAACAACGATGAAGACCTGACGAATGGATACTCATTGATGGCCGATGCCGATTGCCGCGAAATCCAACAGTCATTTATTCCGTTGGTGGAGCAGAACCTCGCCTTGGTCGATCAGGTCGTCCGCGAGTCGGCCGACCCGGACCAGCGCGCGGCCGCCGCTTACCTTCTGCAATATGCTCCGCGCTCCCCGCGAGCTTCGAAGACCATGGTGAACGCCTTGCAGTGGGCGTTACGCGACCAGGACGATAATGTTCGAGACAACGCCATGCGGGCATTGAGAGCGGTTTCCATTGGGGCGAAGCTTCATCCCGATCAGCAGATCCACATTGAGCCGACCTGGTACGTGGAGTTACTGAATTCGGTGGTCTGGTCGGACCGGCGAAACGCCGCCCTGGAACTGGTCGAGCTTACACAGGACCACGATCCGGACACGTTGGCGCTGATACGCCAGCGCGCTCTGCCTTCGGTGATCGAGATGGCGCGCTGGCACGATCTCAATCACGCATTACCGGCGTTCATTCTTGCCGGAAGAATAGCCGGGCTGGACGAGAAGCAGATTCAGACGGCGTGGGTCGGTGAAAATCGCGAAGAGGTGCTGAAAACGCTGAATCCGACCGGTAAGCACTCGGGTTTATCGGTACTGCATCGCACCGCCAAAGCCGCGGACCCGCAATAATCGTCAGCGTTCGCCGTTCGTCGAGGCTTCAGGTGAAACGGTCGCCGGAGTCAGATCAGCCGTCTTCGAGGCACCGTTCAGCGGCTCAGGCTTGAAGAGCGTGTCGCACTCGCAGCAATCGCTGCACCGATGGCACCGTTCACAGAGATGATTGCCGCAGGCGTCTTTGGTGCAGTAGATACAGATCCGCTGCGAAACTTCGCCGCAAATCGAACAGGTAAAGGTGGGAATTTCCATTTAATGCGTGCGGCGTTTCTTTGAGTTCTGAGGGGGTTCCTGACTGATCATACCGCGACAGCGCTGTGCCTCTTCATCCGCAATCTTGAAATTTTGCTGCGTATTGGTTGCTAAATCCTTCAGATAATCCCGAAGCCGTTCTCTGCTGTTGAAATTGTGAGCGATGAGCGCATCCAACTGATCTGCCACGCTCCGGGTGGCGTACTTACGAGTCCCTTCCGCCAGGCTTCGGCTGGTGACGTCGAGCGCTTCCAACCGAAAATACTCGTCGAGCGCGAGTGAAAGGTCATCCGTTTTCTGGGAAAGAAGTCTGGTGGATGCGGCGATATCGTTCAATTGTGTTTGCGCAGTCCGCCACTGGAGCAGATACGTAAATGGAGCGCCTTTCTGCTCGTACCATTGCTGCGGATTCAGTTCCGCCAATACGGGCCGAAGCTTGTCTGAGTCCTTTTGGATGGCATCGATTATGTTGCGCACGTCCCAAGGGTTTTCGAGGCCGCTTTCGGCCTTCGCTGCCTGGGTCTTCAGGTTCGAGGGCGCTTGCGGCGGCGGTGGACTGGGCTGTTGGGCCCACACAATTCCAGAACTGGAAAAAAGGACGGAAGCGGCCAGCACACGGGCCAACGGCGGTAACATCCGCCTTCATTCTATCGGGCAAGGTTAAAAGCGCTGTGTGAGGCGGCGGATAGAGTTCACTGCCAGCAGTTTCTGACTGTCGGTGGCTTCTCTTGTCTCCTTGCCGCTGATGCGAGCCACCGAGGACCAGAGGCCATGCAAGGGCTTCATGGTGTATCGATAGAGCGAGCCGCGGTCCACGCGGCGGGAGATTGCCTCGTCAGGCCGTACAAGGATGGCGTCAATCGCCTTGACCATCGTCGGGCCATTGGGCAGTAGAGCGTGCTGGACCGCCACTTCGCCTTCCAATACATCGATCCGTACGGTGTCGTCTTCGTCGATGGCGACTGCAATGGTGGCAGGCTGATGAGCGGTGACGATTGCCGTGGGCGTAAACACACGCTGCTGCGTCTGGCCAAGCGCGGGCTGAAAATGCACGCGAACACGTCCGCCAATTACGTCCAGCAGGTCGCCCACGGTCGCGGTGTTCTGACGAAAGACCAAGCGCGAATCCGCAAACACCTCGAAGGAACTTCCGCCGGCGACAACAAATTTGGCGTAGCCATCGGGCCCGGTGGTGATGAGCTGCTGAACCCTGACCCGTTCGCCGCTGCTCACTGCCCATACCTGTGCGTCACGGATACGGGAAACCTGGCCGCTGGCCGCGACGACGTGCGCCTCGTAAGGCTGCATGACGCCGAAATCTATAGACCTATTCTGCTCGCACTCCGCCGAAGCTGCCGTTAGCAGAACGAAAAGGAAGCCGAGTGCGCGCACATCACCCTCCAGGCTTCTCTATTTTTCCACAGTGGGGTTATGGCGGATTGCCAGAATTCAGCTTCTTGCCGTAGCTGGCGCGTTGCGCGGCTTGAATCTGCTCCGCTTTGGCAAGCTCCAGTTTGGCCTCGGCCACGCGGCCCATTTTTCGCAGAGCTGTCCCGAGTGCGTAATGCGCTTGGACGTAATCGGGATCGAGCTTTATGGCGGCATGAAGTGCGGCGATCGCCTGGCGCGGCTGGTTCAAGGCGAGCTGGGCTTTCCCTAATCCAAACTGCGCTTCCTTATATTGCGCGTTACTTTGGATCGCGGCCTGAAAATGCGGAGCCGCGGCAGCGGGATCATTCTGTTTCAATAGGACCTCGCCGAGCAGGCAGTTCGAGACCGGATCGGTTGGGTAGTTTTTTAGTTCCGCTTCGAACTCCGCCGCGGCATCCGCGACCTTGCCTTCCTTCCAATACACCTGGCCGAGTCCGGAGTGCACGCCAGGATAACGGGGATCGGCGAGGCGTGCGGCCTCAAATTCCGCGCGCGCGTCGTCGTCTCGCGACATCTTGTCGTAAGCCATGCCCATAAGCACGTGCGCTTCCGGCGAGTTCGGATTCACCGACATGATGCGAGCGAAGACCTCGGTTGCTCCCTGGTAGTTGCCCGTTCGCATATACGCTTTACCGAGCATGTCCAGCGTGGCGAGGTCTGAGGGATTCAGGCGGCTGGCGCGCTCCAGGTAGGCGGCCGATTCTTTGTACCGATCCAGCGCGAACAGTGTCAGGCCTGCCAGATCGAGCGTCTGGAAATCGTGGAGCGGTTGCAGCTAATTTATCGAGCAGAGGCCAAGCTTTTCTGTATTGCTGAGTCCGGAAATAGGCGATTGCGAGGTTCCGGCTGGTGGTGGCATCGTTCGGCTTGATCGCGAGGGCGCGCCGGTAGAGTTCGATCGCATCCGGCTGCTTATTTTGTCGGATCAGCGCGATCGCCAAATCATTTAAGACTTCGACGGAGTTGGGCTTAAGCGCGAGCGCCTGCCGAAAGTCCTGTTCGGCAGCGGCATTTTTACCTGCCTGGAGCGCCTGCGATCCTTCGACGAGCAGAGTTTGTAAATCCTGCGAAAGAGCGACAGGCGCAAGCAGCAATAGGACGAAGCCGAACTTCCGGATCAACTCCTCAAAAATACAACTTCAAGCCGAGTTGGATGTTGCGCGGCAGGTGATCGCCGGTCAGTCTGCCATAAGTAGAGCTGTCTACGTTTGTGTCAACCGAATTGAAATTGACGTGATTGAACGCGTTGAAAAACTCACCTCGGAACTGTAAGCTGAAGCGCTCGCCCAGCTTGATATTCCTGATTGCCGCAAGATCCCAGTTTATGGTTCCCGGACCCAAAAGGACGCCGGGTCCCGAGGTTCCGAAATGGCCCACCGCGTCGGTAAATGCCGCAGTATTGAACCACTGATTGACATTGCCCGCGCCCGTGATCGACACTCCTGGAACAACATCCGGCCGGGGCACAACGTTGGAGAAATCAATGCCAATACCTCCCGGATAGGTTCCAGGCGCCCCCGAAAAGTCTTCGGCCCTAAATGGATCGTTAAACTGGCTGAGGCTTAACGATTGGCCCGACTCGATGGTCGTGATCCCTGAAATTTCCCAGCCGCCGAGAACGTGTCCGACCACCCCTTTCTGATCCTTGAAGAACGGCAGATCGTAAACGTAGTTTGCCACGAAAACATGGGGCGTATTTAGCGACGCAGGACCGTAATTCTGGCTGAAATTGTAGGTGTTGTAAACCGGTGCACCACGGTCGGCAGTGTTATCGGTGAGATTCTTAGACCACGTGTAAGCGACTCCGAATGTCAGCCCTTGGCTGACGCGCCGATTCAGGGAGATTTGTAGCGAGTTATAGTTGCTATCGAACTCCGGGTCTCGCTGGAAAAAGGCATGATAGCCGAGGTATGGTCGAATGGCATCCACGTTGGCAGTTGGATTCGCAGTGCGAACAGCCAGGGTAGGCTGATTCGCATCCACTTCGCCGAGAAGGTGGGTGCCCTTCGTCCCCACATAAGCAATCTGAAACACCGTATTGGGCAGAATCTGCTGCTCAATCGAGAAGTTCCAGTCCTGATACGAGGGAACCTTGAAGGTGGGATTTCCGGTCGCCGTTATACTTCCGGGACCAAGCGGCACCGAGGCGGTGCCGGCCAGCGGGTGATCAAAACTGGTATTTGTGATTTGCGCCTGCTGCACAAGTGGCGGATCGCTAAATGCATTCTGTTCCCAAATCCCGTTTAACAAGCGATCGTAATACAAGCCATATCCGCCGCGGACGGCGGTCTTGCTGTTTCCAAACACGTCCCACGCGAAACCGGCGCGCGGACCGAAATTGTTGTTCGAGTTTGGGTTCACAAGGCTGCCGTACGGGGAACAAGTGACTTCCGATGAAACCGCCTTAGCGGCGGTGCACGAAGGACCGGTCGGGAAAATAATCCCATTGGTGTACGTGGCTGGAATCACACTTTGGCCGGCAACAAAGAGGCCCGTGGCAGGATCGATCGCCGGAGCTAGAGCAGGATTGTAGAGCAGAGGGTCGAAATTGTTTAGGACGTTATGTGAGTCACTGGGAGATGGGAAGAAACTGTAGCGCACGCCCAGGTTGAGCGTGAATCGCGGAGTGACTTTCCAATCGTCCTGCGCATAACCCTCCAAGTTGAAGTAGTTCAGATAAGGTATGATGTCGCGGTTGTATTGGTTGAAAGACGAGGCGTTGCCCAAAAGAAAATTGGCAAACGCCGGATTCCCGTCAATACTTGTGAAACTAAAACTTCCGTTGGTTGGGTTTACGGCATTCTCCGTTTTAACCATCCACTGCACGCTGACGCCAGCGCGAATGGTGTGATTGCCCAAGACTTTCGAGAAGTTGTCGTAGAAGTTCTTGTCTATGTTTCGTTCGAAATACGGCGAGACCGGGATTCCCACTCCGGTTAAACCGGAAATCGTGAGTCCGGGTACGCGCCCGTAGGGATCGCTAAACGGCAATCCCCCGGAGAGCGCACCGACAAATGCAGGCGAGTTGATGCTCCCGGTAATGGTGCTATTGATGGCGCCCCATGAATAGTTGAAGGCCGCCTCGTTGACAACGGTAGGTGAGAGGGTCCAAGTTACGTTTGCGACTACATTTTTTCCCGGGGCGTTGGTCGCGGTCGATGAAATGCCCGGCAACGGCTCGCCGGCAAAGAGGCCGCCCGGCTCCGTCGTAGGCACCACGTCTTGCATGAAGCGAGCGAAGATATGTACCTTGTCGGTGATGTTCTGATCGAGGCGGACAATGTCCTGGCGATAGTTGTTCAATGAAACAACGTTGGTGATGTATTGGTTTCCTCCGGCTGCATTCGCCGGAAATTTCGAATACACATTGGTAATGTAAGCTTGCGCATTCTTGCTGAAACAGGATGGATTGATTTGGCCAGCCGCCAGATGTATTCGTTACGCAACCTGCAGGCGCAGAGGCCGGGTTCAACGTGACGCCCGGGAACGAGCCGCCTAGTTCAGCGGATGTCGGGACATTCGCAATATCCGTGCCGGGCTGATTCGTCTTACGCCATTCTTCCGACCAGAAGAAAAACGTTTTCGACTCGCTCTTTTTGTATACCTTTGGAATAAACAGAGGGCCGCCGATGGTGAAGCCGTAATCGTTGTAACGTTCAATGGCCCTGGGAGTTCCCGCGGAGTTCGCGAAAAAGTCATTCGCGTTGAAGAAATCATTGCGTACAAACTCATAAGCATCGCCATGGAACTGACTTGTTCCCGACTTGGTCGCGACCACTACCTGGCCGCCGCCACTGCGGCCGTACTGAGCGTCATAGGTGCTCCGTTCGAGTGTGAACTCCTGGATGGCATCGACGCTGGGCACGTTCAGCAGGGTCGTATTGGAACCGCTGTCGTTGATATCGGCTCCGTCCACTGTCCAGTTGTTGGCTCCCGAACGCGCGCCATTGACGACCACGGTACTTGTATTTGTGATTCCGAAGTTAACAACGTCCGGAAGGCCGCTTACCACTCCGGGTTGCAGGGTCACCAGTTGCTCGAAATTACGATTATTGAGCTGCAGCTCCCTTACCTGCGTACCAGTTATGGTCGTTGATTGAGCGGCGCTGCTGGTCTGGACAGGCGTAGTGGTCTCGTTGACTGTGATCGTCTCGGTCACCTGCCCTGGCTGTAGCTGGATATTGAGAGGCCGCTTCTGGGCAACATTGAGCACAACGTTACTGGCCGTGGATGTACGAAACCCAGTAGCTTTGACCGTTACGGTATAGTTCCCCGCCGGAAGATTCGTGACCGTGAAGTTTCCGCCGGCGTCGGTGGCGATAGTGCGGACATCGGTGTTCGTTTCGTTACTGTGGACGGTCACGTTAGCGTTTGGCACCACCGCGCCGGTCGGGTCGGTAACCGTGCCGGTAAGCGTCGCATAGATTTCCTGGGCGATGGTGAGACCCGAAAGAAGACAAACGGCCAGCAGCAAAGCCGCGAGCCAATTGAATCGCGTTTTCATGTAAAGCTCCCCTGATCAACTGAGGAGTTTCACGTCGCCCGGCCCCGAGTCCGCATGTTCGAAGAGTGATGCGAAAATCTACGGGCCTAGTACGAGCTACCCCTCAATAAGCAACTGCGTGAAGTGTAGCTCACAGAATTGGCTTTGCGCAATCCGAATAAAAACCGGCGGAACGGCGCCGACATCTGGCAGACTCGGCGATCGGTGGGCTTCAGATACTGTCGTGGGGAGCGGGACTCCAGAGCCCGTGACCTGCGGCTTGCTAGGCATGGGTGGATTACTGCTTTTGGGTGTTTCTCAACGCCCGGGCGGCTGTAATGGCAAGTCCGGGCTTTTCTTTTTGCAGTAATGGCTGCTGATGGGCGGACTTAGCTCGAGCGCTTTCGCCACGCTTCGGTCTTGATAATCCCGCTGCCTTCGCGAATAGTCACCAGGTGATCCGCGGATACTTCCTTGAGATGCTCAACGACGCCAGTCGGCCAACGTACATCCAGATCGAGTTTGTCCACGGCGCCCAGGCCGAAGTGGAGCCGGAGGTCATTCACTGAATAGAAGCTGGCTTGACTCAGCACTTCCTGTGCCTGTATTTTGCCTCCGTATCGTGCGGTGACACGGGCGCCGAGGGCGCTGCGATTAGATTTAGTCCCGATTAGCTTTACCTTGAGCCAATGATCGTTCCCGCTCACATCGTTGCGCAGCAGCGACGGCGGCTCGTTCAGATTCATGATGAGAATGTCGATATCGCCATCATTGTCGAAATCACCGAACGCCGCGCCCCGGCTGGCATGCACGGCCGCGACCCCAGGACCCGCCTGGTCCAGCAACTCTTCGAATTTTCCGTTTTTCAGATTTCTGAATACGATTCGCGGGCTCTTGAACGGATAATTCGGCAGCACCTTCTCAATCTCCGGATAAACGCTGCCCGTTACCCAGAACAAGTCAGGATAACCGTCGTTATCGAGATCGAACATGCCCGCGCCCCAACTGATAAAGCGCGTCTCCACACCTAATCCCGCCGAATTGGTGACGTCTTCGAAATTCCCCTTGCCGTCGTTGCGGTACAGCACGGCGGTATCGTCGGCGAAATGGGTTTTCAGAATGTCTAAATTGCCATCCAGGTTGTAATCGCCGATGCCCAATCCCATGCCGGCCTGCTCCATGCCGTCTTCATTGAGCGCCACGCCGCTTTCGAGGCCGATATCGGTGAAGGTGCCGTCGTGATTGTTCTTGAGAAGAAAGCTCGGTGTGGAATCGCAGGCTACATAGATATCGGGCCAGCCGTCGTTGTCGAAATCGGCGGCAACGGAGGTCATGCAGTAGCTGCCCTTGGATTTTGTGACTCCCGATTTATCACTGACGTCAGTGAAGGTGCCGTCCCGGTTGTTGTGATAAAGCAGCAGATCGCCGGGAGGCAGCCCGCGCGGGCCGCAGTTCACCGGAATTCCTTTCCAGTTACAGTAACTGCTCTCGCCGGGCTTGGGAACGCGGTTTTTATCGAAGATACAGTAGTTGGAGACGAACAGGTCAAGGTGCCCATCGCGGTCATAATCAACGAAGGTGCAACCAGCTCCCCACCTGGTTCCTTCATGCAGTAGACCGGCTTCCTTGGTGACATCGGTAAACGTGCCGTCTCCGTTGTTGCGATACAGAACGTTCTGGCCGTAATAGGTGACGAACAGATCTTCGAAACCGTCGTTGTTGTAGTCGCCGATAGCAACTGCCGAGGCCCAGCCACTGCGCGCCAAGCCGGATTTGTCGGTCACGTCAGTGAACGTGCCGTCGCGATTGTTTTTATAGAGCCGGTTAGTTGCGCCGGGAGGCGGACCCTCCTCGCGGGTGCCGCTGAGCAAAAAGACATCCAGCCAGCCGTCGTTATCGTAGTCGATGAAAGCGCATCCGCAGCCGACGGTTTCGATGATGTAGGTTTTGTGATCCTCTGGGCCGTAGATCAGCGGTGCGTGCAATCCCGCTTGAGCCGCGATGTCCGTAAAGCAGGCATGGAAGGGAAGCCCGGAGAATTTTCCGCGAGGCTGAGGTTTTACACCGCGGGTGGAGACGCCCTGACCCAAGGCGTGTACGACGGGAAGTCCGAGAAGACCGAGAGCCGTCCGCCTGGTGATACTGCTGCGCTTCAAACCAGAAGTGTAGCAATCGAAAACGGAAGAAACGCGAGACCGGTGCGCGGATTAGCCGGCCGCCGCCGCGCTTTGGAAAGTGCGCGAAATCAGAGCCTGCGCTTCCTTCTGAAGGCGGCGCAGGTGCTCTTTGCCAAGAAAGCTCTCGGCGTAGATTTTGTAGACGTTTTCAGTGCCTGAAGGCCGGGCGGCGAACCAGCCGTTTTCGGTGACAACCTTCAATCCGCCGAGCGGCGCTCCGTTGCCCGGCGCGCTGGTCAGCATTGCTTTGATGGGCTCGCCCGCAAGTTCCTTGGCGGAAACCTGCTGCGGTGAAAGCTTCCCGAGAATGGCCTTTTCCTCCGGCGAGGCGGGCGCGTCAATCCGCTCATAGACGGGATCGCCGAAGCGGCTGGTGAGCTCGCGGTAACGCTCGCCAGGATCTTTGCCGATTTTCGCGGTAATCTCGGCGGAAAGCAGGCCCATGATCAAGCCGTCCTTATCGGTGCTCCAAGGGCCGCCATTGCGTCTGAGGAAGGATGCGCCTGCGCTCTCTTCACCACCGAAACCGAGCGAGCCATCGAGCAAGCCGTCCACGAACCATTTGAATCCGACAGGCACTTCGTCGAGGCGGCGGCGGAGATCGGCGGCAACCCGATCGATGATGCTACTGCTGACCAGCGTTTTGCCCACCCCGGCATCCTGCTTCCATTCGGGGCGATTGCGGAAGAGGTAGTCAATCGCGACCGCGAGATAGTGATTCGGATTCATCAACCCCGCGCTGCGAGTAACGATCCCATGGCGATCGTGATCGGTGTCGCAAGCGAAGGCGACATCATATTTATCCTTCAGCGCGATCAGACCGGCCATGGCGTAAGGCGAAGAGCAGTCCATGCGGATCTTGCCGTCCCAATCGAGCGTCATGAATCGGAACGTCGGATCGACGTTGGTATTGACCACTGCTAGCTTCAGGCGGTAGCGCTCGGCAATACGCGGCCAATAGGCGACGCCAGCGCCGCCCAACGGATCGACGGCGAGGTTCAGATCCGCTCCGCCAATCGCGGCGAAATCGATTACCGTGCCGAGGTCGTTGACGTAGTTTGCGGTGTAGTCGTAGCGATGGGTGTTCGGGGCGCGCAGGGCCCGCTCAAACGGAGTCCGCGCGATGCCTTTCAAACCAGCGGCCATCAAATCGTTGGCGTGATTCTCGATCCATTTCGTAGCGCTGGTATCGGCCGGGCCGCCTGAGGGAGGATTGTACTTGAAGCCGCCGTCTTCCGGCGGATTGTGCGAAGGCGTAATGACAATACCATCGGCGGAACCTTCTTTCCGGCCACGGTTGTAAGTAAGAATGGCGTGTGAGAGCGATGGGGTCGGCGTGTATCCACCGGCGCTGTCGATCATAATCTCAATATCGTTGGCCGCCAGGACTTCCACAGCGGAGATAAAAGCGGGCTCCGATAAAGCATGCGTATCCATGCCGAGAAACAGCGGGCCGGTCGTGCCTTGCTGATGCCGATAGCGGCAGATTGCCTGGGTAATGGCGAGAATATGATTCTCGTTAAACCCAGCAGTAAAAGAGGAACCCCTGTGGCCTGAAGTTCCAAAGGCTACGCGCTGCGCCTTCTCCTCGGGATCGGGTTTGATGGTGTAATAGCTCGCGATCAGTCGCGGTACGTTCACGAGCAGTGAAGGGTCGGCGGGTTTACCCGCACGTGGATCCGTGGCCATGCCGGTTCTCCTACTTACCGCTGTGTGATGCCTTGGCGGGCGGGCCGTTACTTTTGCGGGATGAAAAATCCCGCCGATGCGCCTACCCAGTCCAGGTTCTTGTTGAAGTCTACTCCCATCATCTTGCCCCTGCCAGTGCGGACGACTGTCGTGACCGGTTTCAATGCGCCATCCCAAACGTACATGATCCGGACCTCGATCTTGGTTGGACCGCTCGGCGTGTCGACGGTTGGGACAAAATCCATTTTTCGTTGCAGGATAAACTCCGAGCGCCGGTTTTCGGGGATCGCTTCGATTTCTTCTTTAGTCGGACCGATGTTGACGCCGAGTCCGGCGAATGAGTACAGCGGCTTCAAAACGTAGTTTTCAAGATCGCCTGGAATTTCTTTCAGATCGTTCAAAAACCATGTCTCCGGCACGCTGGAATGGCGGAACCACGGCAGCGAAAACTTGCTGATTTGGAAAAACCAGTTGGGATGACCCGCCCATTCGACGTCCAGTTCTTCAGTGAGCTGAAACGCCGGCTGGATATTCTTACGGATCAGCTCGTCCACGATCACGCGATTGTAGATGCGTTTGATCTCCGTGCCTTTGTAGTACAGCTTTCGGCCACGCTTTTCGACTTCTGTGATACACGCGATCTGTATGCCGAGCTGCTTCTGAGTGATCAGGAAGTCCGGCAGCGTCTTCTGCTCATAGGGTTCGATCTCGAGCAGAATCACCTGTTCAGGCCGATGTCCGTTCAAAATGACCCGCCTCAGCAGACCCCAATAACTCGTTTCATCGAGTCCGCCCAGGAAGGTTGTCAGGCGTCGATCGAGTTCATTGAGGCGGTACACCTCGCAATACTCCTTGGCGAAGAGTGCCTGAAAGCCGTAGATGGATGGGAAGCCTTGGATCTCCACCAGCTTCGGTTCCAGGGTTCCATCCGGCTCCTGTACCAAGCCGAAATCCGCTTGCAAGAAGAGGGGATGTTCGGTTTCGTTCGGAACGCGAAATCGCGGAGGAATCGTCGCCCGTGAAGCCTCCTTGTATTCCGAATTGCCAGCGAGCTGGTAATACAGTTCCTGCCCGTAGCGCACCATCTTGTCGAGCAATACACCAGGCAGAAAAATGGGCGTTTCGCTACAGCGGAAGCTGATGTGAGCGCCGGATTGCTGGTCCAAACGCCGCAGCAGATCCGAATAAAGCTCCGGATTCCAACGCTGGTTGAATCGCTTCCGTAACTCGGGTATCACGCTGACGTGCGACTATATCAGGAACTGGCCCGCGCTCATGATCTGTTGGTCGTCCGCCCAGATGTCGAAGTCGCGGCCTACGACGTCAATGTGGGTGGTTGAACTCCACTGCGCGCCAGTGTGCGCTCCATAAGGATCGCCGAAGGCCATGTGTACGCCCGGGATCTTTTCGTCCTGAAGGATGTTGCCGACCACGCGCGTGCAGGCCAGATTTGTGCCGATGGCGAATTCACCAACGCGATCACTGTTGGCGTCGCGGTGAGTGTAGCTCCAGAATTCTCTTTCGAGGTTCTTGTTTTCGCAACGCGCTCCAGTAAGCCGATTGCCGTCAACGCGAAGAGTCAGCGGCGTACTCTTCAGATCGCCAAACTTAGCGCACAAATAGTCGCCGACCACGCCATCAACAACGAAAGTACCGTTCACTTCCAGCGGAGCGGTAAAAGTTTCGCCACCCGGGAGATTGCCCCATTTCTCGCGGCTTATAATTCCGCTGGTCTTGATCCATTTGTAAGCCGGTGTCAGGCTGGTACGAATATCGGTTCCGGCGCGAGTAGTCGCCCGGATCGTCTGCGCCTTATTAACGATGTTCATCACGCGGAGCGTCAGGTCGTCTACTTTGTCGAAATCCGCCCGCATCCCTTCCAGCATGATTTTCTTTTCAATGTTGACCATATGGGCGTGGCGCAGCTTGTTTCGATTGACAACCTCGCACATCTGCATGCGCGTGCGCAGCTCGTTTTCCTGGGCATGAACCGCGAAAATACTGACTTGGCTGGTCTCCATATCCGTCAGAATTTCGCGCGGCATATCGATCAACGGCCGCGGCGCCAGATCTTCCAGTAAAAAGCTCTTATACGTGCATCCGGAGTCGTTCAGCTCCGAGACGAGGCTCGCGGCGATCTCCTCGCATGCGCGGTCGGTGATCAGCGTCACCTTTTCAGACGGCTGAACTTTCAGGCACACAAAAACGGCGTTGTGCGCGCCTGGCCTGAGCTCAGGATCGAACGGTGTACTATTCAAATCTGCGGTCATCTTGCTGCGCCGGCGCTCACGAGTTCCTGATTGAGACCAGCCTCTGTTTCATAGACGATATAATCCACAACTTTGGTCAAATCCCCCGTTTCCTGAAAAATCCTTAACTGCCGGTCCGCGCCCGTCCCATTCTCCAGGATGCGATGGATATAGTTAATCTCGTTTCGAGAACCTAGTTCATCTACTACATCGTCTACAAAGTGAAGATATTCGTAAATAAGATCTCGTACCGGTACTTCAATCTGCTTACCGAAATCGATCAGCTTGCCCTCGAGACCGTACCGGGCCGCGCGCCATTTATTTTCCATCACCAGGGCCCGGCGATATAAACGAAACCCCTGATTAGCCGCGTGTAACTTGTAAAGTTTGGCGACGGTTGCCTGAATCAGCGCCGCTATCGCGATGGTTTCATCCACGCGCATCGGCACATCGCAGATACGAAATTCGAGCGTCGGGAAATGCGGATGGGGGCGTATATCCCACCAAATCTTTTTCGCGTTATCGATGCAATTGGTCCTTACCAGCAGATTGACGAAGCTCTCATACTCGCCCCAACTTCCGAAATAGTCTGGGATGTTGGTTCGTGGAAACTTATCGAACACTTTGCAGCGATAGGATTTCAAGCCGGTATCCATGCCCAGCCAGAAGGGCGAGTTAGTGGAAAGCGCGAGAATATGCGGCAGGAAATAGCGCGCCGCGTTCATCAAGTGCATGGATGTTTCGCGGTCTTCGACGCCGACGTGCACATGCAATCCGAAGATCAGGTTGGCGCGCGCGACCATTTTCAGGTCCTGAACGATGATTTCGTACCGTTCGTCCGGATAGATGTCCTGCTTCCGCCAGTCGGCAAACGGATGAGTGCCCGCCGAAGCCAGGCGCAAGCCATTTTGTTTCGCCAGATCGCAGATCTGAGAGCGCAACGCTTTGAGCTCGACCGAAGCCTCTTTGATGTCCTTGCAGATACCGGTTCCGACCTCGACCACTGATTGGTGCATTTCAGCTTTAACGGCTTCGTGCAACAGCGTCTTGCCTTTTGAGATGATCTCGGCATCGATGTGCGAGCGGAGATCGCGCGTCTCGGGATCGATGGTCTGATACTCTTCTTCGATACCTAAGGTGAAACTGGGTCTCATCGCCTTGCCCTTCGAACCCGAAACTTAAGAAAGTGCCGCCGCCTTCCTTGCGGCGTGGCCAAGATAGTGACTCCAGTGAAAATGCGTGTTTATCTCCTGATCGCTGAGGGCCTTGTCGATTGCTAACTGCGCCATGTTTTCCACCACCCACTCGAAATTTGCTTCGCCGACGGAGTGAACGTCGGCGTCGGGAGCCGGATTCAGGAAATCGATGGCGTACGGCACGCCCTTCTCAACGGCGAACTCGACTGTATTGAAGTCATAACCAAGAGCCTGGCACAAGGTTAGGCAATCCCGGATAACTCGATTGTGCAGTTCCTGCGAACTGGCCTTGCCGTCCTTCACATAGCGAAGATGATGCGGCTGTTTCGGGTCATACTTCATAACCCGGACGTTTTCCTGCCCGATCACGTAGCAGCGAAAATACTCGTCAAAATCGACCGCGGTCTGAAGCGTCATGCACAACGATCCGGTCTGGTCGTATGCCGCGAAGAATTCTTCGCGTGAATTCACCTTATATACGTGCTTCCACCCACCGCCGCTGAACGGTTTTAGGAATGCAGGGAAGCCGATGTATTCGAAGATCTCGTCCCAGTTCAGCGGAAACGTCAGATTCCGCATCGACTGCACCGTGGTTCCGGGCGGATGCTCTTTGTGCGGAAGCACGACGGTGTGCGGTATGGCCACGCCGAGCTGGCTGGCTAGCGCATAATTGAAAAATTTGTCGTCGGCACTCCACCAGAACGGGTTGTTGATGACAATCGTGCCGGTCAAGACGGCATTCTTCAGGTAAGCGCGATAGAACTCGATATCGTGCGAGATGCGGTCGACGATCACTCGGTAACCAGATGGTTCAGCCATTTTGACTCCGCCAATCCGAATGTGCTCCGCAATCACTCCGGGTACCTTCTTGGTATTGATTCGTTCGACGAGCGCCGATGGAAAGGTGTTTTCCATCCCGTAGATGATGCCGATCTTCCGCATTCTTTCCTCGTGCTTTCCTGTCTGTAGGCTAGAAGAATTTTACCGCCATGCGCTGCCATAACGGCCAGTCGTGGCGCTCTCCTCCGGTCCAAACATCGAGCCAGTGGGGAATGCCTTTTCTGCCCAGGATGTCCGCCATCCGGAAGTTCTCGCCGAGGCAAATGTCATGATCGCCGACCCCCAATACGATCCGCATCTGGCGATAACGGTCGAGGAACCAGGGGTCGTTCATATTGGGCAGATAATCGGCCGGGCTGTTGAAATAGAAGTCATTGTCGTAGTACCCGTCCATGAACGATTTCATCTCGAAGCTGCCGCTCATCGATATGCAGCAAGAGACCACGTCCGGATGCCGCATCGCGAGATTGAACGCGTGGTACCCGCCCATGCTGCAGCCCGTCACGCAAATCTGCCCGGCGCCGCTAACGCCTTTGATCAGCGGGACAACCTCATAAAGGATGTAGGTCTCATAAGCGTTCTGCCGCATCACGCGATCATGCGGGTGAATACCGCGGTTATACCAGCTTTCTCCGTCAATACTATCGACGCAAAAGACTTGTAGTTGCCCCGCATCGATTTTCTGCCACACGGCATGTATCATGCCGGAGTTTTCATATTCGAAAAACCGGCCGCGAGATGTGGGAAAGACCAGGAGGGGCAAACCGGCATGGCCGTAGGCCAAAAGCTCCATATTGCGACCCAGCCGATGGCTGTACCAATTGTGATAGTCACGGCGCATTGTGTTTATTTTCCAAAATTTCCGCAGTTCTCGTCTGAGCTCTTAGTAACACAAGGCGCTGCAGGAGCGTGGGTAATTCAGCCGTTTGATTCGCCTTTCGCAGAGCCGTAATCAGGTGATACAGCGCTTTTTCGTCGTTCGGATTCAATCGGTAAGCCAGCCTGCTCTGCTCAATTGCGTCGTTCAACTTGCCCTGTTCAAGATAAAGCAGCGCCAAGGTGTCCCGCGCTAAACCGAGATCCGGCTTGAGCTTGACTGCCATTAAAGCAGACCTCAATGCTTCCTCGAACGCAGGGCTCGGCGGCGCGGCTCCTTGCCGCAGGAGAACTTCAGCCAATAAGTAGTGGAGAAACGCATCGTTCGGCTGATGCCCCAAGCGCTCTCTGATCGTCTTCTCCGCTTGCGGGAGATCGTTCCTTTGCAATTCCGCGAGCCCCTGGGCGGCTGACACAAGCTCCACGTTGGGATCGAGCTTCTGCGCCCGTTTGAAGTCCGCTTCTCCGCGCTCGTACTGGCCTAACTCGCTGTACAAGACTCCTCGAGCCACATAGAGCGAAGCTGCGTCGGGTTTGCGCTCGATTCCCTGGTCGAGAGCAGCCAGCCCGTGCTGAAATTCGCCGTTCGCTTGCGAGAGGTACGCGAAATCGGCGTAATAGCGAGGCTCATTCGGATCCATAGCGATCGCCCGCCGCATTGCATCCGTTGCCTCCTCGCGTTTCCCGCTCGCTTCGTATGCTTCCGCGGCCAGATCGTACGCATCCGCATCCTTTCTCCGCAAGCTGTTGAGTGCCGCCACGCTTTCCGCGAAATGTCCCGTCAAAAACTCCACCACCGCGCAATCGTAAATTGCCGTATCGCTCTCTGGTTGCATATCCCGCAGACGCTCGAATACCGCGACAGCATCCGCGGCCCTCTTGGCAGCTACCAGGCAAGCGCCGTATTCTCTTAACGGCCCTGTTTCCGAAGTTCCAGGGTCCTCGCTCATCGCAAACTCCGTCTTTGCACTCTCGCAATTCCCAGTCTTGAACGCGATCTGGGCGAGCATCGCATGGCTCGCATGATCGTTGGGCCGAAGCGTTACGATTCGATCCAGCAAAGTGACCGCTTTCTCATCTCCATCTTCATAGGCGATCTGCGCGGCGCCTTCCAACGCCGGAAGGTAATCCGGAGCGATGCGTAGCGCGCGATCAAAGGCTGCCGCTGCTTCCCTACGACGGCCCAATCGCTCCAGGGCCAATCCGTTCAGCGTCCACAGGCGCGCATCCCGGGGGGACACTTTAAGCGCGGTTTCGAGCAGGCGCTCGGCTTCCGCGTACTTGCCGGATTGCAGATCGGTCACGATGTCGTGCGCCGCGTCGCTTTGCGCCTGCGCATGCAGAATCGCCGTCAAGAGGAAGACCCATATCGCCCGGCGAAGCATCGCGTCCATCACAATATTAACGGTCCTCCGCGCCTTGCTATTATCGCCATGCGGGATGTTTCGACGTTGATAAGCAGCACCCGGAAACGAGTTTTCCGCATCCTGATCGGCGGAGGCTGTTTCGTTTGTGCGCTTGCTTCTCATTGGGCGCTGCAAGCCTACGAATCCCTCCCGGTAACGTTCAGGGACGTCACCTCGACCAGCGGTATTCGTTTTATCTGCCGCAACTCCGCTACACCCGACAAGTACTTGATCGAAACCATGACCGGCGGCGTTGCGATTTTCGATTACGATAACGACGGCTGGCCCGACGTGTTCCTCGTCAACGGCGCCAGAATCCACCCAGGCCAGCGTGACGACGAAGCGCCCGATAAATCCGCGCCTGAGTTCTGGAACCGGCTCTATCGCAACAATCACGACGGCACGTTTACCGATGTGACAGAAAAAGCCGGCGTCCGCGGAACGGGCTACGGCATGGGCGTGGCCGTGGGCGATTTCGACAACGATGGATTCGAGGATCTGCTGGTCACTAATTACGGCGGCGTGATCCTCTACCACAACAACGGCAACGGCACGTTTACCGATGTCACCGCTAAAGCAGGTCTGAAGACGCAAGGCTGGATGTCGAGTGCCGGTTTTTTCGATTACGACAACGACGGCAAGCTTGACTTGTTTATCTGCCGGTACCTCGATTGGGATTTCTCAAAGAACAAATTCTGCGGTTCTCGTGTCGAAGGCGGCCGCTCTTACTGCCACCCCGATAACTTCAAACCCGTTTCCAACTACCTGTTTCACAACAACGGCGACGGCACTTTCACCGACGTAAGCGCGCCCAGTCACATCGCGGGCAGTCCGGGCAAAGGTCTCGGGGTCGCCTTTGCCGATTTTAATAATGATGGCCGGCTTGATATAAGCGTCGCCAACGACTCCTTTCAACAATTCCTATTTATGAACAACGGGGACGGCACCTTTACTGAAAACGCTTTGGCCGCCGGCGTGGGATATAACGACGAGGGCAAAGTTTTCGCGGGCATGGGCACCGATGCCGCCGATGTGGACGATGATGGGCGGCCTGACATTGTAACGACCGCGCTCTCCAACGAAACTTACGCCTACTTCCACAACATTGGCGGCAACACGTTCAACTACGACACCAACCTCTCGCGGCTGGGTGAATTTACGCGGCTATACGGCGGATGGGGCATGCGTATCTTCGACTACGATAACGACGGTCATAAGGACTTGTTCTTCGCGAACAGTCATGTCATGGATAACGTTCATGCAATGCAGCCGCATCTCGAATACCTGCAGCCGTTACTTCTATTGCGGCAAGTCAACGGCAAATTCGTAAACGTATCGGCTCTCTCGGGACCCGTATTCTCGAAGAAGTGGGCCAGCCGCGGAGCGGCCTTCGGCGATCTCGATAACGACGGGGATATAGACGTGGTGGTTGTTACCTGCGGCGGCCCTGCTTATGTCCTGCGCAATGAAGGCGGCAATCGCAACACGTGGATTGGCTTCGATCTGCAAGGAACGCGCAGCAACCGCGACGCCATTGGCGCGAAGGTGAAACTCACGTCGGAATCCGGCAAAGTGCAGTACGGGATGGTGACCACCACCGCCAGTTATCAGTCTGCGGTGGACAAGCGGCTGTATTTCGGAATCGGCCAGGAGAACGCCATCCGCAGCGTCGAAATTTCATGGCCCAGCGGAACCCGGCAGGTTATCCGTAATCCGGCAGTGCGTAAAATCCTTCGTGTTACGGAGCCGCCGGTTTCCGCAACGCCGTGATTTTGGGTGCCCGGTCTTCCGCGGCTTTCGCCTCCTGAAAAGCTGCCATCTCACTCTGCGCTTCATCCGGGCGCCCCAGCGATTTCAATAACAGGGCGAGCCTGTAATGCGCTTGCGAGAGCTTGGGATCGAGAGCGACCGCCTGCCGGAGCACCTCCTCCGCCCGCCGCGTCTCATTCCGCCGGGCAAGCAGCTCTCCTAGAGCCGTCAATTCCTGCGCCTCAGGGCACTTCTGCGCGCCTTGTCGCAGAACCGCGAGTGCCTGTTCATCGTTTCCTTCCTTCCGCAGAAAGTTACCCAGACTCAGATAGGCTTGCGCGTACGGCTTCTGCTGCGCTTCGCTTTCCGCGACTGCTTTGCGATAGAGCTGAACCGCGGTGTCGTCGTAACCAAGCGCTTCCGCGCACAACCCCAAATATGTTGTCGCCTTGAAATCGTCGGGCGCAATCTTCAGCGCCTCACGTAGCCACGCGGCGGCTTCATTGGCAAGATCTGCCTGGTAAAACAGCCGCCCCAGATAATACTTCGATGTCTCGTCCCTCGGATCAAGATCTACGGCCTTCAGCCAGGCTCGGTATGCCGCCTGATAATCCTTCAGCTCCAGGTCCGCCATACCCAACGCGCGATACGCTTTGGCGTTTCGCGCATCCAGCTCGATGACTCGACTGAACGACTCGCGGGCGGCGGCGAATTGGTGATCCTTGAATTGCCTGGATCCGACGCTGAACAGCGCTGCAGGCGTGTTGGCGGGTGAATCCGCCCACAGCGCTGTCAGCGCGACTATGCTCAGCAACAAGCAAGAACCCGGCTGGGCCAGTTTGTGGGTCAACCGGGTTCTTGGAGACTGCACAAACTACTGTTAACAGATCGGCCCGTACTTATCAGAAGTTCAAGCGCAGTGTGAACTGCACAATTCGCTGCTGATCGATGGTGCCGTTCACCAATCCGAAATTCGAATCGTAAGGCGCGGCGTCGGGGACGCTGAAAATATGCCGGTTAAAGGCATTTAGCAACTCTGCCTTTGCCTGAATACTAAGCCTCTCGACGATATGGAAGTTTCGGATGATGCTAATGTCCTCGTTGTCGTAGTTCGGAGCGCGGGCATCTCCGTTGTTGCGTGGGTAGTTGCCGAGATAATAGGCTCCCCCTCGCGCCTGCTGCACGGTAACTGTACTTCCCGCCGCAACCAGTTCCGTGTTTGGATCGGCAAAGCCGCAACCCGCCTGACCATTGTATTGACATGGCGGGCTGAAGTACCGGTCTACGAACGGATCGAATGTTCCGTTCAACACCTGAGGACTGAGTGGGGACACTCCCGCAACACGATTGAACCGGATACAGTTCTGCCAATCCGGTATTCCGTTGGAGCAGCCGAATGAAGTCGGCACCCCCGTCTGATAGCGCAGGACGGCTCCAATCTGCCATCCGCCGAGCACCGCGCCTCCGATCCCATGAGTCAGGAAGCGCTTCCCCGAGCCGAACGGGAGTTGGTAGATGAAGGACATCGTGAACGTATACGGCACGTCTTGGCTGCTCAAAGCCTTTTCGCTGTTCAGATCGGCTGGATTCTGAATCTGGCTGATGCCGCCATTGATGCCCGGCAGAATACTATCGGCATCCGTCAAAGTCTTCGACCAAGTGAAGGAACCTTGCACGCTTAATCCAGCACTCATGCGGCGCTCCAGGGTAGCTTGCAGCGATTCAAATGTCGATTGTCCTATGTTCTGCAGCACATCCATGTAAATGTAGTTGTACTGCGGGAAAGGGCGGAGCGCCTGCGCCACATTCACTCCGCTTCCCCAGTCTGCGTAAAAATTCGGGTAAGGCGGAGCGATGCCCAGCGTGTTATTCGAAACCGGCTGATTTAACGCCGGACCCAGATTCAGATCCTGAATCGGAATGTTGTTCCAGTTCATAATCGCTGAACGCAGGTTTTGAGCGCGGTTCGCTACATAACCCAAAGTGGCAACCATGTCCTTTGAGACCTGACCTTGCAGTTGTAAACTCCAGCTCTGTATGATCGCCGGCTGCCCGAAACGAGGCTGTATCCAATTCGGATTGCCGGTGTTTACCACGGACGGGTTCAAGGACGGTGGAGGCGGGAATGGTGGAAATCCATTGTCCCAGTTGAATGCAGGATCGAATCCGTTCGAGCTGTTAAAGGTGGGCGTAGCCGAATATCCCTGGACTTGTGAGCCGCCGAAATCCGTGTATTGTAGCGGCCCATAGAGAATTCCGTAGCCGCCGCGAATCACGAACCGGCCGCCATTCGGGTTATAGGCGAATCCGATCCGTGGCGCGACATCGTGGAACTTAGTCGTCGCCCACTTTGGATTACACCCGCTACAGGTATTCCCGAACACCATTCCACCTGGCAGGTTGCCCGCTGCTGGATTCGGCACAGTCGGGCTGAAATTCGAGGTGTCATTGTGCGATTCAGCGCGGGGCACATCGACGCTGTAGCGCAGGCCCAGATTCAACGTCAGATGCGGCGTCACCTTCCAATCGTCCTGGACAAACCCGCCATAGTATTGGAACGTCCACCTCGGTACATGCCCTTGCAGGAACGCGTTGCCATTGGTGAGATCGCCTAACAGGAAGCTTGCGATGCCATTGCCGCTCGTCCCGGATACGGCCTGATCTGCCGCGGTCTGGGCGCGGGCGAAGTTGTAGACGCCTGTATTGGTATCGAATGCATACGTCGCATACAACTGATTGCGGAAATCGAAGCCGAACGCGATGCTGTGATTCCCCTTAACCCAGGTAACGACGTCGTTGAACCGCTCGCCGTTATCCACGTTGTCATCGTCGTTGGCACGGCCAATCTGCGGGACGCCTTCACCCATGTTCACGATGGGAAACTCGGTGCCGGAAACGCCCGAAATCCCAAGCTTTGCAGCCCAGTTGAAATTGCCGCTGATCGCTTGTTCCGCTCCGATCGTATAGTTCTGGCTATTTGTCCGGTTATATCCGAGCGCTAGGTGATTCAACAGCGTGGGCGAAATAATGTAATCCCAGCCGGCGCGTCCGTAATGAGTCACAAAGTTCTGATCCCAGCCGTTCGGGTCGGCGGGCGGCGGCAGCACATAGGTTCCGTTGCCGGCATACCGCGCATTATCTCGGGTGTCGTAAGTGGCAAAAATTTTGCTCTTATCGGAAATGGATTCATCGATACGCAGCGTGTACGTCGTGTTCGTTAGAGGTGTGTGGCTGGAAAGCGAATAATTGATGCCGCTTGGCAGCGTAGCGATGTTCGGAGAGGGCAGATACGACAGGAAATTGCTCGCAACCTTCGAGATACGCGAAGCCGGAATCATATTCCCGGGAAACGGAGTCCTGCACGGCACTCCCGTAGGTCCAATGGTGGTCGTGTTCGGATCGAAAATCTCTCCCTGGAAGATCGGCGCGCCGGTGCAGGGATTTGTACCCAGCACATTGCCGGTGTTCAGAATGCCGGAGAAATCGCCGCCGCGTTCCGCTGCCGTCGGAACAATGCTCTCGTTCGTCCCTCCGATGTGTTGCAGATACTGCTCCCAATTAAAAAAGAAAAATGTTCTGTTTTTTCCGTTGTAGATCTTGGGAATCCAAACCGGTCCGCCGAAATTGCCTCCGTAATCGTTCTTCTTGTCCACAGGCCGCGCATACTGCGACCTGCAAGCAGCGTCGCCGGGGGCGCACCGCGCGGCAAAGCCATTGTTGAACCATGAGTTGGCATTCAGGTCATCATTCTGCAGAATGTCGTAAGCGGTTCCATGAAACTCGTTTGTCCCGGACTTCGTTGTGAACGTCTCGATCGCTCCGGTAGTTCGTCCATACTCGGCGGGAAGGGTCGCCGTCAAAACCTTGAACTCGGAGATCGCCTCAACCGACGGCGCGGCTTCGTCGAATGAGGAGCCGTTCTCCGTTCTCAAAATACTGGTGCCATCCAGCAGGACATCGGCGCCGAAACTCTGTCCGCCTCCGAGCTTCGAGATGAATATTCCGTTATTGCTGTTGGCGGTCCCCGGACCTGCCGTGCCGGGCGCCAGAAACACGAATGCCTCAGGTGACCGCATCGCACCGACTCCACCCAACGCGAGCGGCAGTTCGATCACTTGCTGAGAACTGATAACCGTCCCGATGTCCGAACTCTCAGTCGAGATGCGCGTCGCATCGGCCTGAACTGTCACCGTTTGTTCCGTGTGACCGACATTCATCGTGATATTGACGGCTGTGGTTGAACTGATCTGCACGTTGACGCCGGTCTGAGCGACAGTCGTAAAACCAGCGTGCGACGCGGTCAAATCATAAGAGCCGATCGGCACGTTCGGAAACCGGAATGCTCCGCCCGTTCCCGTGGTTGCCGTTTGCGTGAACCCCGTCCCCTCATTTTTAGCCGTAACCGTAGCGCCTTCTATGGCTGCGCCCGTCTGATCCAGGACGGTACCTGCGAGCACACCTTCATTCGTCTGCGCGAAAACTGCCAGGCACGCAAAGAGAGAAAAGAAAAGAGTGGCCGCCCAGATAGCGGCGTTTCGGGAAATTGCGGTCATGATTAAACCTCCAGATCGGTGAAGATGCTGAGGCGCCCCAAACAGCGATAAGGCCCGTTAGCAGGATTATAGGCCGGATTTTGGACTCATTTAAACGCTTTATTTGTATGAATTTCTACGGGAATTAAGGGAGGTGACTAGGCGAGTCTAAAATGATTTTGTTGATCGTCCGTACTTTACTTCCCGGGGCGACGCTGCTCCTCGCTTTCGCTTACGCCGTCTCTGCGCGACAGAACTCTCAAACTCCCCTCGAAGGTGCGGCCCGGCAGATTCAACTCGGCAATTACCAATCCGCGGTCGATCTAATCGAGCCAACGCTAAGACAGCAGCCGAATAATCCGGAGCTTTGGAATCTCCTGGGCATCGCCGAGACGGAGCTGCACAAATCGGATGCCGCGCGGTCCGCATTCGAGCATGGGCTCCGGCTCGCGCCCGACTCGGTGTCTCTGCACGAAAATCTTGGATTGCTGTTCTACCGGGAAGAGGATTACGCGAACGCGAAGAAATTCCTGTCCGGCGCTGTTGCTCTGGGCAGCGATAAGCCTGGCGTGCTCTTCAGCCTCGCGGCGGCGAGGCTCCGCACGGGCGAGACGCAGCGTGCGCTTGCAGACTTAAAGTTGCTGGAGACGCCGCTCGCGAATATCGCGGCTTATTGGGACGAGCGCGGACGCGCCGAATCCTTGGAAAATCCGGTTGCGGCGGAAAAAAGCTTTTCTCGCGCACTGGAGTTGCAGCCGGACGATGTGACTGCCTTAAACGGCGCGGCATCGGCGGCCGAACGCCAAAAGCCTTGATGAGAAAGCGCTCTCATACCTCATCAAAGCCCGGCAGACCCACCCGGATGACGTACCGACGCTGGCCCATTTTGGCTCTGTCTGCATCCGGCGCGATCTCGGTCTGGATGCGCTCGATGCACTCACGCGGGCACACCAGCTCGCGCCATCCAACAATTCAATCCTCTTCCTGCTCGCGCGCGCCAACGTCTCACTCAGTAACTGGCAGGCCGCTCATGACCTCTTCAGCGAGTTTTCCAAACGCGTCCCCGCCTACGCACCCGTTTACTATGCGATGGGCTGGGTAGATGTGAAACTCGACCGTACCGCCGACGCTCGTCTCGAATTCCAGCACTGTCTTCAGCTTGACCCGAAACTCACAGATGCTCGTTTCGAGTTGGCGCAGCTCGAGCTGAACGACGGCAATCTGGAAATCGGACATAACCTGCTCGCAACTGTGCTGCAGGAGGACCCGCATTATGCCAAGGCAAACCTGGCGATGGGCGACCTGCTCCTGCGGCAAGGCGACCTGCACGGCGCAGAGACTTACCTCGGGGCCGCTGTCCAGCAGGATCCAAAGCTTGCCGCCGCGCACTACAAGCTTTCTATAGTGTTCTTCCGGACGCGCCGGATGAAAGAAGCAGAATCGGAAAAAACCATCGCGGCGCAATTGAACACAGAAGCTAATCGGGAAAGCAAGATCCAGCTCAAGTTAATCCTTCCGGAGACCGGCGTCGCTCAATAACCTACTACTTAGGGACCGGCCTGAACGGCAGAGCACTATGGAAACTCCTGTAGTAGTTCGGGTCGAACTCAACGTCAACTATCAAGAGCCGGTTCAGCCAGTACCGAAGAGGCTGAAACCAACTCACCATTACCCCAGTTCGGTCAGTCGTTCTTACCACCCGATGCGGGTAATAGCCAACCAACCCCTAGGTAATAGCCGGTGGGCTAGGTTGGGTTGAGAAATAAGGCTAAAACAAACTAAGATAAAGGGTAACGCTTCAAGAGAGTCCATGAAAACGCTTTTTCTGAACCCACCTTCTTTTGAAGGGTTCGACGGTGGCGCGGGATCCCGCTGGCCTGCCGCCCGTGAAATCGAATCCTACTGGTACCCCGTTTGGCTCTGTTATCCGGCGGGCTTAATTCCGGAGAGCAGAGTTTTAGATGCGCCTCCGCACAAGGTTTCCATCGACCAGACGGTCGCGCTGGCCTCCGATTACGAGCTGCTGGTCCTTTTTACGTCAACGCCCGGCTTCACCGTGGATGTCAGGATTGCGGAGATGATGAAGGACCTCAATCCCAAACTGAAGGTCGCTTTTGTCGGGCCGCCCGTTACCATCGAGCCGGAAAAGAGCCTGAACGCTTCGAAGGCGATCGATTTCGTGGTTAAACGTGAATTCGATTACCCGATTCGCGATTTCGCCATGGGCAAGCCGCTCGAAGAGATTCCCAGCGTGGTTTTCCGCAAAAACGGCGGATTTCAGCACAATCCGGAAGCGCCGGTCATTGAAGATCTGGACGCGCTGCCATGGGTGACAAAAGTCTACAAGCGCGATCTCGATTTCCGCCGCTATAACGTTCCTTTTCTCCTTAATCCTTACATCTCGTTCTATACGACTCGCGGCTGCCCGGCCCAGTGTACCTTCTGCTTATGGCCCCAGACTCACTCAGGACATCGCTGGCGCTTGCGCTCCTCGGACGACATCGCCAATGAATGCCGCTGGACGCTGGAGAATTTTCCAGGCCTCAAGGAAATTTTCTTCGATGACGATACCTTCAATTACCAGAAGGCGCGTACCGTCGAGCTCTGTTCCAAGCTCAAGAAGTTGAATTTCACCTGGAGCTGTACCTCACGCGTGACCACCGATTACGACACGCTGAAGGCGATGAAAGATGCCGGTTGCCGGCTGCTGATTGTGGGATACGAATCGGGCGACCAGCAGATTCTGAAAAATATCAAGAAGGGCGCCACGATCGATATGGCGCGCCGCTTCACGGCGAACTGCAAGAAGCTGGGTCTGACGATTCACGGCGATTTTATCGTCGGCTTACCCGGCGAAACACGCGAGACGATCCGGAAAAGCATCGATTTCGCAAAAGAACTGAACGTGGAAACCATCCAGGTTTCCTTGGGCCATCCGTTCCCAGGGACTGAGTTCTACGATCACATCAAAAAGAACGGGCTCATCACCATTGACGAAATAATGACCGATGAAGCCGGGCACCAGCTTCCCAATTATCAATATCCCGGGCTCGATCGCGGCGAGCTGGTGGACTGGGTGGAACGCTTTTACTCGGAGTTTTATTTCCGGCCGAAAGTAGCGCTTCGTCTTATCCGCAAGGCGATGTTCGACAATGCGGAACGGAAGCGGCTCTACAAAGAAGCGCGCGAGTATCTTTCGCTCCGCGCGAAGCGCAAGCGCTTTGTAAGAGATGAGAGGGAGCAGAAAGAGCGCGAAGCCGTATTGAGCGCCGGGGACTGATGCTGGACGTGGGGCGGGATGTTGCGCTCGGCACATCCACTGTTGAGTTGCAGATGCCGATGGGCACGGTCGGGCGGTCGAAGTTCAACACCTTTCTGCTTGCCTTCGCCGTGGTGATGTTTAACGCGGTGGGCAATCTCTTTCTCGCCTGGGGTATGAAACATTCGGCGGAACCTGTTGGCTTGAACCCGCTCGGCTATCTTCGCGCGATGCTGAGCCCGTTCGTTGCCGCAGGCATCGCTCTCTTGATTCTTTGGCTATTGACGCGGATGGCGCTCATGAGCTGGGCCGATCTGAGCTTTGCGCTTCCCCTCACCGGCGTGGGATACGTGCTGGCGGCAGTTTTTGGGAAGGTGTTTCTGAATGAGGCGGTCAGCGCAAAGCACTGGATTGGGACTCTGCTCATCTTCGCCGGCGTTGCGATGGTAGGAACCACCACGCATCAGACCGGTTTGCGAGATAACACCACATGAAGTGGCTGCTGCTCGGAATAATCGTTTGTAGCACAGTTTTGGCTGACCTGCTGCAGAGCTATGAAATGAAACGCAGCGGGGAACAGCGCGTAGATGCGCGCGGGCTGGCACACTTGCTGGGCATGATCATCGTCCGCCGCTACTTGCTGCTTTCCATCGTTTGCATGGCGTTCTCATTTTTCGCCTTTATGGCGCTGGTGCAAACGGCTCCGCTCAGCTTTGCCGTGCCCGCCTCGGCCGCAACCATTGCGCTCGAGACCGCACTGGCGAAAATCGTCCTGCACGAGGCGGTGGGAAAGCGCCGCACCGCGGGCGCCCTGCTCATCCTCGGTGGCGTGCTTCTGCTGGCACATTAGCGCGAATTGCACCTATTCTGGCTCATCTTTTTGCCGGCGGTCGGGTATCAACTTCTGGTGCTTTTCGCGGCCGCGCAGCACGCACTGAGAAGAGCAATGCGCTGCTCAGCCGGGAGCCTTACGTTTCAGCCGCCCATATCGGTTCTGAAACCGCTTCGCGGACTGGATCCCAATACGCATGAAGCCTTCGTTTCCCAGGTTCAGCAGGATTATCCGGATTTTGAGATCCTTTTTGGCGTCAGCGATTCCACCGATCCCGCCGCCGATGAAGTGCGCCGGCTCCAGCGTGAATTTCCGGACTCAGCGATTCGTCTGACTGTAGGTTCGGCCGCCGTAGCGAACGGGAAAGTCGGCATTCTGATGGAACTCGCGCGTCACGCGCGGAATCCCGTGTGGGTGGTGAACGATAGCGATATCAAGGTGGATTCGATGTATTTGCGCGAGGTAGTGAGCCCATTGGCTGCCAGTGAAATCGGAATAGTCACTTGTCCCTACCGTGCCCAGACCCACACTGTCCCGGCAGCTTGGGAAGCGCTCGGTATCGCCACGGATTTTATGCCCAGCACGCTTGTCGCGCAACTCTTAGGCGTGCGCGAGTTCGGTCTGGGCTCAACGCTCGCTTTTCGAGCCGCCGATCTGGAGCGCGCGGGCGGGTTCGCCGCGATCTCCGATTATCTCGCCGACGATTATCAGTTAGCGAAACGAATCACCGCTCTGGGGAAGCGAGCGGTGCTTTCGACCTACACCGTCGAAACCTCGCTGGGCGATGCGACGTGGATGGGTGTTTGGCGTCATCAGTTACGCTGGGCCCGCACCATCCGCGCATCAAAAGGTAAAGCCTACGCCGGCCTGCCGATCGCGCAAGCGGGTGTTTGGATTCTGATCGCGTTCGCAACCGGAGCGGAATCTGCTGCTCTTCTGCTGCTCTTGCTGCGCCTCGCGTCTGCGCTTCTCTCAGCGGCTTTGGTTCTTCGCAGTGCTGTTGCGATGCGGTCTTTCTGGCTCGCTCCGGTATGGGACCTGTACGCGTTTGCGGTCTGGATCGTCTCCTATGCCGGAAGGGAAGTTCGGTGGCGCGATCGCAGGCTGCTCATCGACCGGGACGGGCGCATCCAGCCGGTAGATACGGGTAGTGAGTTCCGCGGATAAGCACTCCTGTCGCTCCGAACTGGCCGACATTCCTACCATTTGCAAGCCGTCTGCGTAAGGCGCCGCCCGCCTCCGAGGCAAGCGTGGCACCCCGTTGCGAGGATCGTGAAGACCGGGACGTGTAAGCTGTGAATGATACCCGAGATCTTGCCGGCGTCCCCCGTCCAATTACGAGGTGAACGTCCAACGACCACAACAGGAGTTTAGACTGTAATGTTTTCGAGTTTGCGGAGCGTATCGCTCCTTATTGCCGCCGCGAGTCTTGCGAGCGCACAGACGCCCGCGCCATCCATTCCTCCCGCGCGTGTCGCGATTGTGAATCTACAGAAAGCGGTTTCCGATACGGCGGAAATCAAGAAGCAGCAGGCCACCTTGCAGGCCAAGTATCAGCCGCGCCAGCAGGCGATTGAGAACCTTCAGCGCACTCTGCAGGACATAGATCAGCAATTGCGCGCACCTGGCATCACTCCCGAGAAGGAAGCCGACCTCCGGCAAAACGGCACGGAAAAACAGAAGCAACTCCAGCGCCTAAACGACGATCTACAGAGTGACGTGAATGCGGACCGTCAGGATATCCTCAGTCGGGTTGGACGTGAGATGAGCGACGTAATCAAGAAAATCGCCGAGGAACGGGCGCTCGACGTCGTCGTCGACGCGAGCACAACGCTTTACTTCAAACCGGCGCTCGATATCACGGCGGAGGCCACGGCGGCCTACGATAAAGCGTACCCGCCCAAATAGCTCGTACAAATTCAAGTGGGATGAAGACGGGACCTTAGCCCATGGGCGATTACCTGCAACACTACGGAGTCGGCGAGGAGCGCCGCAACCGCAAAATCAAGTGGATCATCCTGAGTGGCGTGGCTGTCCTTATCGTCTGCTGGATTCTTTACCTGGTGTTTCATAACTATTCCGAAACGCAGTCGGTCAATCGCTTCCTCGCGCAGGTGAATGCGCACGACTATCCGGCCGCCTACAGCGACTGGGGCTGCGCAGTTGCGAATCCTTGTACGAACTACGATTACCAGCGCTTTCTGCGCGACTGGGGCCCGAGCACGAAGGCAACCTCTCCCTGGACCATTGCCAACGTTGATGGCTGCAAATCGTTCGTGACCGTGAACGTAAAAGCTAATGGCGCTGAGCTTCAATCGCTGGCGGTTCAGCGGGGATCGCACACGATCATGTACGCGCCCGATCCTGAATGCCAGGAGCCGCAATGGCACTGGAAGCGGTTCTTCCAGCGCATCTTTGGCGGAAAGCCCAAACAGACTTCGCTCAGCTCTGTGTCAGTATGCGGCTGATGTCGTTATAGATCACGAACACGACCACCATCATCAGGAACACGAATCCGACCTTGAAGATGGTCTCTTTGACGTGCAAACTCACTTCGCGCTGCAAGAGCATCTCGATAATGAGCATCAGCAGTGTGCCGCCGTCCAGAATCGGAATTGGCAGAAGATTGAAAATGGCCAATTGCAGGCTAAGGAAAGCCATCAGGAATAAATAGTTCCAAGCGCCGGCCTGCGCTGCCTGGCTCGACATCTGCGCGATCCCGATCGGTCCCGAGAGCGATTTGGGAGAAACCCGGCGCTCGATGATCCCGCCCAAAACCTGAAATACCATCAGCGCGTTCTGGCGGTTGAAGCGGAGCGATTGTTCGAACGCGGGTGCGAACCCGAGTTTCACAATCTGCACCGGCATCTGAAAGCCGATTCCGATATGGAACGGCATCTTCGGATCGCTAGTTGGCGTCGGACTGACAGTCACAGAAAGAATGTGGCCGTTTCGCATGACTTGGAAGTCGACTGGCTTGCCGTAAGAGTGGAAGACAGCCTGCTGCACCGTGACCGGCGATACGACCGGTTTTCCGCCGACGCTGAGAAAAAGATCGCCGGGCTTCAATCCCGCCCGGGCCGCGGGAGAGTCTTGCGTCACTTCTCCAATCTGAATATTTTGCTCACCGCTCCATCCCACGGTGCCGATGCCAGCCTTTGGATCCATCCGCGGCGTAACGGTAAAAGGAACCCGTTGTCCGTGGCGCTCCACGACGCCGTGAATAGCGTGATTCGCGTTGAGCGCCTCCTCCGTCATCACGTAGTCCCAGTTTGGGTTGTCCTTATTGTCGAGCTGTACGATCCGGTCCCCGGTCTGTAAGCCGGCCGCCGCTGCCGCTGATCCGGGAGCAACGGAGGTAATGACCGGGTTGGTGGTATCGAGTTGCTTGGGATAGGCGTACATATAAAGGCCCGCCACAATCCCGACCGCCAGAACGACGTTCATCAGCGGACCGGCAACAATCACGATCGCGCGTTGCCAGCGCGGTTTCGCCTGAAAGGATCTGGGATCCGGCGCCGGCTGCTCCTCTTCAGTTTGGTCGGAAGTGCGGACATAGGCGCCGTACTCCGATTGATCACCGGCCATCTTCACGTAGCCGCCGAACGGAATGGCCGAGACCCGGAAATCGGTTTCACCACGCCGCATCCCGAACAGCCGTGGTCCAAAACCGATGCTGAAAGTATCGACTTTGATGCCGACCGCCAGAGCCGCCCAAAAATGGCCCAGCTCATGGATAAGAATCATGACTCCCAGCAGAATCACGACCCAAAATAAAGGTTGCAGAAACCCCACGCCCTAATTACCTTCCTCTGGTCCTCAAGACCTGACTACCATATTCGACGCGCGACATACATCTGCGCTTCATTTCCCATGCGCGCCGGCCCAGCGCGATTCATTCACGACCCCCCGGGCCAGCTCACGCGACTCCTGATCTATACAGATTACGTCTGCGATTGAGTTTGGTTCCCGGCTGGGTTGCCGCGCCAGCGTCTCCTCTACTGTAAGTGCGATAGCGGGGAAGGGAATTCGCCCCGCAAGGAAGGCCTCGACAGCGATCTCATCGGCGGCGTTCAGGGTGCAAGTAGCCGATCCGCCCTGCTCTTGCGCCTGGTAAGCGAGCTTTAAGAGCCGGAATTTATCCAAATCGGGGGCAGAGAAGTTCCAGGTCCGCGGCTCCGTCCAATCCAGCCTTGGAACCGGTGCCTGATCGCGTTCCGGGTAGGTTAAGGCGTATTGGATAGGCATTCTCATGTCTGTCGCGGATATCTGCGCTATGATGCTGCCGTCGTTGTACTCGACCATCGCGTGAATGGACGATTGAGGGTGGACCACCACGTCTATCTTTGAAGGAGGTAAGTCGAACAGCCAGCACGCTTCGATCACTTCGAAGCCCTTATTCATAAGTGTGGCCGAATCGATGGTGATCCGCTGCCCCATTTTCCAGGTCGGATGCTTTAGTGCCTGTTCAGGGGTAACGCTCCAGAGCGCCTCAGCGGGAGTGTTCCGGAACGGTCCACCCGATGCCGTTAGTAGCAGCCGCGTTACGTCTCGCCTCAATCCGGCGCGGAAGCACTGATGGGCGCCGTTGTGCTCGCTATCGACCGGAATCAGTTCCGTCCCGGTCTCCCGCACGGCTTGCATCACTAGCTGTCCGCTGGCGACCAGAACTTCCTTGTTGGCCAAACCGATCCGTTTTTTCTGCCGAATGGCCGCGTAGGTCGCCTCGAGCCCGGCTACGCCGACTATCGCCGACATGACGAATCCCACTTCGGGAGCCGTCGCCGCCGCCACCCGCGCAGCCCCACCCGAGATCAGCTCCGGCCATTCGTTCCGCGGCAAGCTGGATTCAGCGAGGCGCGCGTGCAGAGCGGCTAAACCTCCCTCGTCCGCTACCACGGCGACAGCCGGGCGGAATTCCAAAATTTGGGAGCACAAACAATCCACGTTCTTACCGGCCACAAGTGCGTGAACCTGGAACTTATCCGAGTGCTGGCGAACGACATCTAGCGTGCTGATGCCGATCGAACCAGTAGATCCTAAAAGACTTAGCTTCATCAGACCCGCGTCAGGGCGAGATAGCCCCTCCCGGTCCATACCAGCATACGAGAAAATATTTTGAAAAACATATAGAAAACTCTTGCATTCCGTAAAATCATATCCTAGTATTGAAAGTAAGCCAGGGAGGCAACTCCCACCAAAGCGAGACTAACCTCATAGAAAGACCCCTGAAGCAACACCTCCCTGGCGCCCGCAAGGGCCCGTCTCGCCGCTTCAGTAACAGCAAAGAAAATTAAAGTAAACTTGTAAACATGTCCGCCCCGTCCCTGTACGCTGGAGCGGGTTGTTTCGTCCCTTCATAGTACGCGAGGAAGCCTTCTGCGGAGCTACACTCTAGGCGGAGGTCTGCTCTTGGCAGAAATCAAGCAACTGGCACAGCTCCGTCCCGAGACCGACGTTCTAACTCGCGGTTTCGATCCAAGCCTTTCTGTCGGCTCCGCTCGTCCCGCGGTGTTCCGTAGTTCTACCTATGTCTTCTCCAGTCCCGAAGCGGCTGAACGCGCATTCGATCTGATGGGGGGGCGCGGGCAGCGCTCACCCGGCGAAAACGTAGATCTTGTCTACTCCCGCTTTAATCATCCCAACGCTCAGATCTTGGAAGATCAGATCCTGCCCCTCGAACCTGGCGCAACTGGCGCGGTGATCTTCAACTCCGGCATGGCCGCCATTATGACTTCTCTCCTGGCGGTTCTGAATCCCGGAGATAGCATCATCTATACGGTCCCAATCTACGGTGGGACCCAGACCCTCATCCAAGGATTTCTCCAACCGTTTGGGATTCGCGGTATTCCGGTTCCGGCCGGTCAGAGCGAGGCCATCGATCAGGCCATCCGGACGGCGAATAATCTCCGGGTGATTTTCATCGAAACTCCAGCCAACCCCACGATCGTGATGACCGATATCAAGCGCGCCTGCAACACCGTTGCGGCGCTTCACTCCAGTTCTACGAACGGCAGCGGCGGGCACGAGCGCCCCATTGTGATGATCGATAACACCTTCCTGGGGCCCGCGTTCCAGCATCCGTTAGCGCTTGGCGCCGACCTTTCGCTTTATTCAGCGACAAAGTATCTCGGCGGCTACAGCGACATCATCGGCGGAGTCGCTCTGGCGAAGGACGCGGGACTGATGACAAAGATCCGCGGTAAGCGCAGTCTGTTCGGCAATATTCTGCAGCCCGACGAGTGCTGGATTTTGGATACTCGCCTGCCCACCGTGACGCTCCGGATGAATCGCCAGAGCAAGAACGCGCAGCGGATCGCGGAGCAGCTCGCCAATCATCCGAAGATTCGTAAGATTTATTATCCGACGCTGTTCGACGACAGTGAGCAAACCCGCATCTTTCACGAACAGTGTGACTATCCCGGAGGACTGGTTTCGATTGACCTAAAGGGTGGAAAGCAAGCGGCCTTCGACCTTCTTCGCCATCTTCGCCTGGCCCGCAACGCTGTTTCTCTTGGCGGAGTGGAGACGCTGGCCTGTCATCCTCGCAGTACGACTCATTCCGCCTGGAGCGCAAAAGATCTGGACGAAGCGGGAATCGCCGAAGGCTTGGTGCGAGTGTCATTGGGCATCGAAAACTGGCGCGACTTGCTGGGCGATTTCGAGCACGCGCTAGAGCAGGTGGGGGAATAGCAAGCCCTGGAACAAATCTAAAGATCCCGCTTCTCCAACCGCCGAATCGCAAACGCAAAAAACGCGGCCAGATAAAGGACCGCATAGCAAATCATCAAGGGGCTCGGCACCGATGCTCCGCTGAACGGCGAAAAATTCAATGCCGTCGTCAGCGGCGACTGCATCTCGAAGACGGCTCTGCGCCACAGCGATTCGCTTGGCATCAGGATGCTCGCGATAATTCCGACATCGACAGCCTTCGGCGTGTGGGTAAGAGCCCCCGCCTGCTCGAGCCAGCCGCCCAGGAAGGCCAATCCATGCAGCCCCAGAGCAAGCACACCGTTGGTGAGCGTTGAAAACAAGGTCCCGAAAAAGAAAGTCACCGATAACAGCAGCATGCTCTCCATCCAGATCAGACCAAACCCGCGCAAAATGTGCCGTGCGGCAAGGCCGGCCATGAAATGCGTTAGCGCATTGATTCCCAAGACCATGATCGCGATGTAGAGCGACAACATAAAAGAGAACCCGAGCCATTTCCCGGTCAGCAATTCCCAGCGCCTTACCGGTTTCGTTGCGACCGCCTGAATGGCGCCCGAGGCGATCTCACCGGATAATGTATCCACCGACGTCAACACTGTCATCACGACGACCAGCGAGTCGATGGCATAGAGTCCCATCATGAGCATTGTGTCCAGGGCATGGCTGCGCACGAACGGAGCGACGTGATCCTCTTCAAACGATTCGATCTGGAAGTGGAGTCCTAACGAGAAGAGCAGAAGAAACGCCAAACCCGCAATCAGCGCCATCCAGAGAATCTTCTTCCGGGCGGCCTCGCGAAACGTTACGCCGGCCATGGTCCAGACGTGTCTCATAGGCCGTGATCTGTTCCCAAAATTTCAAGAAAACGGTCTTCGAGGGATAGCCGCATCGGAGTAAACTCGAACACTTCCGCCCCATGTTCGACCAGGTACCGTAATACGCGCGGCGCAAGATCGGGAGCGTTGAGATTCATGGTCAACTGCTCCCCGTCGCAAACGATAGAAGAGGCCCAGGGATGGAGTCCTACCAAGATCTCTTCGGAGAGGCCGTTCACTCGTGCCCGAATTGCGTTGCGGGTTTCCGAAAAGCTGCTCACGTCGCGAATCTCGATCACTTCTCCCGCTTTGATGAACGCGACCCGATCGCACGTGACTTCAACTTCGCTTAGCAGGTGCGAGTTGAGGAAAACGGCCGCGCCCCGTTCGCGCTCGGCCTTGATGATGTCGCGAACAAGCCTGCGGCCGACAGGATCGAGTCCCGATGTGGGCTCGTCCAGGAACAGCAGGTCGGGTTCATTGATCAACGCCTGCGCCAATCCGATTCGCTGCAGCATTCCCTTCGAGAAATGCCGCAGTTGTTTTTCACTCTGCCGCGCCAATCCTACGGTATCGAGCATCAGCGGTATGCGCCGGCGCAATGTCTCGGCTGGAATGTCGTAAAGGCGGCCATGCAAACGCAAGAGCTCAGCCGCGGTCAGCCAGTCATAGAAGCGGAAGTGCTCTGGAAGAAAGCCGATTCTCGCTTTAGCCCGGAGGTCTCCTATCGGGCGTCCGAGGACCTGCGCTCCGCCGGAGGTGGGCTTTACCAGATCCAGCAACATCTTCACCGAGGTGCTTTTCCCGGCTCCGTTCGGGCCCAAAAAGCCGAAGACCTCGCCCCGGCGAACATCCAGAGTGAGGCCTCGGACGGCGACCTTATCGCCGAAGACTTTGCGCAACGCTCGTGCCGAGATGGCCAGTTCCATCCGAGTGGCGGCTCCGAGTGCGTCAGCTTGTGAGATCTCTGGTTCCCGGTCGCGAACGATTGAGCTTAGAACGTCCACATGTCAATTCAGTGATTGTACGGCGGAGAGACCTTGGCCGGCGCTCCCGTGTCCGACGAGCGAGTAGACAATACCATTCTTCACCCAGATCAGCGAGTACATCCCGGCGAAGTTGCCCTGGGGGGGATCCTCAATCAAAGTTCCGTTCACGCCGTCTACTGCGATCTGTCGATACGAACTGTCTCTTTGGGGGATCGGAATCACCAGCGTCGAAGACCAGTCCACGGTTCGGCAGAATGCCTGTGCTTCCGCGGCGCTCATTCCGGCAAGCTGCAGACCGGCCTGCGCCAAAGTAGCAAGGTCAAGCGAAGGCGGGACACTGACGGTAGGACTTGGCACTTGTACAAAATTGATGCAGTTTCCGGACGGCAGGTCGGAAGCAGCACCGCTCGAAGCAGGCGATGCTTGTGGGCTATTTTTGTCCGGGCAGTTCCCATACACAGAGCGCACCAGCTTTGGAATGTGGACCGCTACCGTGCTGCCGTCCACTGCGGCCGGAATCTGAATGTCGGAACGGCCGGTCTGATCCAGGAGAGCCTGCATCCGGTCTCGATCGAGCGTCATGTGAAACGCTCCCTCGTCGGAAACAAAGATCCGTTGCGGAGCTCCCAATTCGTCGAGCGTTCTCACTTTGAATCCTGCCATCCCGCTGGCCGCCCCGGCGTCGGGCGCGATGCTGGGCTTTCCGGGATTCATCGTGACTACGACGTTATCGGACATAAACTGCGCAATCAGCTTCCCGTTCCCGCTTCCGTTTTCGGCGGTCAAAGCGGAAAGATCCATCGGGACTACTGCCACCTTCTGCACTCGCAGCATGGACAGGATCCTCTGGGCCCAACTCCGGCCCGGGGCGAAGCTCAACAGCAGTACGATCACGCAGGCAACGCCAAGTCCGCTCAGTAGCGGGCGTTTCCAGGCACCGATGGCGCGATTGAACCACTCCGCCCGGCCCTGCAATCGTTCGCCATACCTTTGGCGATAGCGGTTGTATGCGAAAACAGGATCAATAACGGCGGCTTCCTGTTCGGGAGCCAGCCCATCCAATCTGCTGCGGACCTGCCCGGCTTTCACGGCCAGCGCGGTCCACCTCGCACGGCAATCGACGCAAGAGCGGAGATGCCGGTCCACGCCCTCCGACTCCGCCGTCCCAAGCTCCTCATCCATACGGGTACGCAGTAAGTCGTCCGTTAAGCAACTCATATCTTTTCCTTCCCTTCCATCAATTTCAAATAGCGCTTGCGAAACTCCGTTTCCGCGCGGTTCAGCAGCGTACCTACGCCTTTGATGCCGACTTCTAACGCCTCCGCCAATTCCTTATAAGAGGCGCCGCTCGCGCGCATCAATAGCAGTTGGGCTTGCGCGGGTTTCATAGCTTGCAGTAGCGCCCGGACCCGCGTCGCCTCTTCATCGCGAAGGACCTCGTGCAGCGGGCCTGTTTCACGCGGTTCCTGGCGATCGTGCAATGCCGCCGCCTGTTCGTACCGCGTCCGGTGAGCCCGCGAGCGCAGGGCATCGATCCCGGCGCGCGTGGCGGTGCGGTAGAGCCAACCTCCGACGTTGTTGGTGAGCAGCCATCGGGGAGATTGACGGGAGAGCTTCCAAAAGACTTCGTTTGCCAATTCCTCCGCTTGCGCGCGGCTGCCGACCAGCCGCACCAATATGCCGAGGACGCGTTTGTAATGGTCTAGGAAAGCGGCTTCAAACTCAGAATCGGCCTCACCGGTTTGACAGGGGCTAGCTGTGCCGGTAACGGATTGACTCAAACGTTCAGTGGCCTCCACTTGCCTCTCTGCACCTTACATCAGATAAACGGTTGCCGAACGAGATTTCTTACAACGCAGGCACCGCGATCGGGCAATGGAGCGCCGCTGTCCTCCTCTACTTAAAAAACATGCGCCAAGTCGCCACCACGAAGGCGTGCGTCACCATCGGCGCGCGCACGCTGCCGCTTTGCCAATAGGCCACGCCGCAGGCAGTTCCAAGGACGCTTGCTGTCACGGCTCTCCGCCAGTCGGGAAACGAATGAAACCAGAGGTGCGCCGTGCCGAACAGCACGGCTGAAACCACAATCGCGATGACGGGCGATCGCCACGAGTCCAGTAATGCTCTCTCGATCACACCACGAAAAAATAACTCTTCCCCAAGCGCCACCACCCAAAGGATGCCGAAGAACGTTCCAATCACCGTGCCCGCCACGCGCCACCAAGCGCCTTGCATTGGGTGGAAGCGCACATCATGTGTCGCCAGCGCGACCAGCACGATGGGAATCAGAAAGACGGCGTACCACAATATGCCCGAGCGCCATTCACGGGCGCGCGGCCAGAATCCAAAGTCTCCGGGATTCCACTGCCGCAGTATCAGCAGCGAGGCGACACCCAGCCGGATCCACATGAGGTGTCCGAGAATATCGATCCGAAGATGCGGGTCCGGAGACACATAGAGCCGTTGGAAGACGCGCGCAACGATCGGCGCGGCGGCAATGACCAGAAATCCGAAATCATAAGCGGCTCGCCTGGGCAGCAAAATGTACCAAAACGCAAAAATCGCACACAAAGCTGCGAGCAGATAAAAGGCGTTTCTCTGAAACGTTCCCGATGCGAGCGCAAACACGCAATATGGGATTACTCCGCTTACCCACAGAATCGCCGTCTGAAGCCGCGGCGGACCCAGCCGGCCGAACCACTCCCGTGTCTCTTTGAACACAGAGCCGATATAGAAGATCGCTTCTATAAGAAACGCTGGGAGCGCCGCCGTCATCACCCATTGTGGGTGGATCGTATGTTGGTAATAGAAGATTGCGGTACCCAAAATTGCTGTCCACGTGCACACTAACGCTATGAAAAATGGGCGCATGGTCCGGAGCATCGCCCTAATCCTAGCATCGGCTTTCGTGCTAGACCCTTTCGCTGTTTTCGCCGACGATCCGCCGCCCGGATTGCTCCACAAGATCGCCGAGCGTGAGAACCAGAACGCGGTCGCGCGTGAAAACTACACCTATCGCCAATCGGTGACGCTGCAGGAGGTCAACGATCTGGGTAAAGTTACCGGCGAATATCGCGCCGTTACCGACGTGACTTTCTCGCCAACTCGCGGCCGCTATGAGCAACCGGTAGGACCGCCGGCCGATACCCTGACGCGCCTAAAGCTGACCCCCGAAGATTTTAACGACATCCGTAACATCAATCCGCTGCTGCTTACCACCGCGCAAATCTCACTGTATGAGGGGCAGTACAAGGGCGAAGAAACGATCGACGGTTATAAATGCTTTCTCGAATACATCCGCCCGCGCCAGATTCTTTCCGGGCAGCGCTTCTTCGAGGGGATGCTCTGGGTTCGCGAATCCGACTTTTCGGTGGTTCGTACCGAGGGCCAGTCCGTTCCGCAGATTGAAACGACTAAGTCGCAGAACCTCACACCCCATTTCACGACCATTCGCCAATTGGTCGACGATAAATGGTTCTTTCCGCGAGAGACTTACGCGGATGATACTTTGTTTTTCCGCGATTGGCCGCAGCGGATTCGCTTAATAATCCGCTACTCGGATTACAAGAAATTCGGAGCGGAGTCCACCGTCACCTTTGGCGACCAGCAGTCGCCTCCTCCCCCGCCGCCGCCGGTTAAGAAGTGAGGGCCGCAGTGTTTGGCAAGTTAGGAGGAAACGGCATTCCTCTCGCTTTGTTCTTACCGGTGCTCGGATGGAGCCAGCAGAGGCCTGCAAACCCCGCGGCGAACCCTTCTTCGCAGAAAACGATATACGTCAACTGCGACGAAAAGGAGAAGCCGAAGGAGGTGTTCAGTCCGGTCTCGCTTTCAGAGGATGGAAAGTGGCGCGCCTACGTTGAGGTCGATGTGCGGAGCGATCTCGGATGCCTGCATACCACCCGGCTGTGGGTAGCCGGCGTCGACGCGCCGTACCGGGTGGTGTATCTGATGCCGCCTAAACGCTACTCCGCAGCGAATGGAATGCAAATCTTGGGCTGGGCCAAAAATTCCAGCATGCTCTTGGTGATGACGGAGGAATGGCAGTGGGGATCCGATGCCGGCGACAACCAACAGGTGCTCGCTATTGACGCCAGAACCGGATTGGTTCACGAGCCCCAACTGGGAGCGATGCTCGACGCGCGTAGGGATAAGCAATGCTCGTTTCGTATCACGGGTGCGGGGTTTAGTGGAGACAGGACTGTCGTCCTCCTGGTTCGAGCGCAGTTTTTCACAGCGCTCGATGTAGATGAGACATTACAAGATGTGCCTCCCGCCAAGCGTTGCGGGAATGCCGAAGAAACCTGGAGCTTTAATTTCAATACGGGTGAAATAGAGCAGGTGGCGAATACGCAACCGTTGCAACTCTTCGGCAAGTTTGTACCCAATCCGCGCGACAAATGATTACTTTGGGTGATCAGCAAAGCGCCAGCTCCAGCTAAACCGCCAAGTCTCTCGTTATTCGTTTCTCAGGGACACCATGGGATCTACTAAAACAGCGCGGAGGGCGGGTCCCATGCAGGCGAGTGAGGCGGTGAGCGCGATGGCGGCGCTTACTGAGAGGAAGGTGGCGGGGTCGCTGGGGTTAACGCCATAGAGCAGCTTCGACAGCACTTTTGTGAGTGTGGCGGCGGATAGTAAGCCGATGACGATGCCGACCAGCACCATGCGCATACCCTGATGCACGACCATTTGCAGGATGGAGGTGCGGGAAGCGCCGAGAGCCATGCGAATGCCGATTTCCGTAGTGCGCTGGGCGACTAAGTAGGCGATGACTCCGTAAATGCCGATAATAGCGAGTAACAGGGCGGTAGCGGCGAAGATGGCGAGGAGAGCTAAGTTGAAGCGGCGCGAGGCGACGGAATTGGAAAGCTCTTGCGCCAGGGTTTGTACTTGAAAGATGGGTACGGTTTTGTCAATGCCCGCGACGGCTTTGCGGATGGCTTCGGCGAGCGAGAGCGGATCCTGCCCGGTACGCAGCGCGATGCGGACCTCACGCATGACCGGCATCATTTGATAGGCGGTGTAGACCTGAGGCTGGGCTTCCATATCGAGCTGAAAATCTTTGAAATCCGCCACAACGCCCACGATGGTTGCACTGACCAATGTTCCTTTTATGCGGCGGCCGATTACGTTTTCGCCTGAAGCTACTTTGCGCACAAAGCTTTCATTCACCAGCGCGTCATCGAGCATTTCCTCTTCCCTGGGCCAGCGGCCGGCGAGGAGAGGCATACCGAGAGCTTTGAGATAACCGGGCGTCACGTAGCGCACCGCTCCCCCGGATGCGCCGTCGGAGGACGGGCGCACTCCGGCAACTTGCAAGGATTGGTTGAATTGGCCGCAGTCAATGCCAAAAGCTTCTATGCCGGGAAGTTTGCCGAGACGGCGAAAGAGTTCCTGTAAGTAAACGGCTTGATGAGGCCATTGGCGGTCATAGTGAGGACCCGCGAGGGAAACGCGCATGGTCAGGATGCGGTTGGGCTCGAGTCCGGGCGGGTACGAAGTCATGCGCTGAAAGCTCTTGAGCATTAGGCCGGCACTGATGAGCAGAACCATGGTGAGCGCCACTTCAATGGCTACTAAGAGACCACGGACGCGCAACTGAGCGGATGAGGCGGAGAAGCCGCGGGAGTCGTGTTTCAGCGTTTCGTCTAAGTTGTGGCGGGCGAAGCTGAGACTGGGCGCGAGACCAAACAGGATTCCGGTAAAGAATGAAATCAACAGCGCGAAGAGGAGGACGGATGGGTTGAGGTGTGCATCGTCGAGTCGGGGGAGCGCGGGTGAGCCGACCTGTTTGATGATGGCAAGCGAGATATCGGCTAGGGCAACGCCGGCCGCGCCTCCAAGGAAGGCGAGAAGTACGCTTTCCGCAAGGAACTGGCGGATAACGCGGGCGCGGCCTGCTCCCACTGCGGCCCGGATGGCGATTTCCCGTTCGCGCGTGGAGGCGCGGGCGAGGAGGAGATTGGCGATATTGGCGATGCCGATGAAGAGGACGAAAACGACGGCTGCGCAGAGGATGGCGAGAGTTGGACGGGCACGGCCGACGAGGCGTTGAGCTAGCGTTTCGAAGCGGAGTTTTGACTTGCCGAAATGAATCCAGGGATTTCGATACTGTTTCCATGTCTTGGCAAAGAGAGTTTGCATTTCGGAGTGCGCTTGCTCAAAGGAAACGCCGGGCTTTATTTTGCCGATAATGCGGAACCACGTGGGGGTTGGGCCAGACTGGGCAGTTGTCCTTAGCGGCTCACCGGGTAATTCGTTTCCAACGGTAGTTGGAATGTAGGCGGTGATGTCGCGGATTTCGTCGCCGGCATACAAAGCTTGCGGAATCAGATTTTGAAAACTGGGCGCTAAGATCCCGGCCACTCTGAAGACGTGACCTTCGAGTTCGATGCTTTTGCCCAACACCTTGGGGTCACCGTTGAAGGTGCGTTGGAATAAAGGCCAGGTGAGAACAACGGCATCGCGTTCGGAGGGGCCGAATAGATGGCCTAATGCCGCATGAGCATTTAGCATGGTCCAGAAATCGCCTTGAATGGAAGCTACTCGTTCGGTAGTGGCGTCGCCGTGGTAGACAAGGGCGATATCTTCGTTGCCGACGAGCGCCATTTTTTCGAATGATTGCGCCTGCTGCTTCCATGCGACGAAATCACCGCGGCTCATGAGGCAGTCGTCCCCGGATAGATGGCCATTGGCGCTGCAATCGTCGGAAATCCAAACAAGGCGATCTGGACTCGGATATGGCAGCGGCTGCAGGATGACGGCATTAACGACGCTGAACATCGCCGTGTTCATTCCGATGCAGAGAGCGAGCGTCAACGCCGCGGTTGCGGTAAAACCGGGGTTGCGGCGCAGCATGCGCAGGGTATAGCGCAGATCTTGCGTCAGTTGTCCGAGCCAGAACCAAGTCCAGACGGCGCGGGTCTCTTCTTTGAGCCGTGTGAGATTGCCGAAGGAGCGCAACGCGGCGTGGCGGGCTTCATCGGGTGGCATGCCACGCTCAATATTTTCGGCCGTTTCGCGGGCGAGATGGTCTTCAAAATCGAGATCGAGCGATTCGAGCAGCCGCCGGCGGTGGCGATGCCAGATCATTGCCCCTCTTGGTTGACCGGGCGCAGAATGCGCTCTATGGCGGCGGCGAGTTTATCCCATTTGCCGGTTTCGACCGTAAGCTGCTTGCGGCCTGCGTTTGTCAGCCGGTAGAATTTGGCGCGGCGGTTGTTTTCGGAGGTGCCTTCTTCGGCCGTGATCCAGCTGCGTTTCAACAACCGGTGCAGAGCTGGGTAGAGCGAGCCTTGTTCGACTTGCAGAACATCTTCCGAGTTCCGCTCGATCGCTTTCGCAATGGCATGTCCGTGTATCGGACCGGCGCGCAAGGTTCGAAGGATCAGCAGATCCAGGGTGCCTTGTAGAAGCTCAATTTGATCTTTTTTGGTAGACACCCTAGGTGAATCATAGAACCTCTCCGGTAGAGTGTCAAGGTGAGATCCGCGATGGTCGCCTAAGAAGTAACCGCCGCGTATTGCTCAGGCGTGTCCAGATCGATGGCCGCTTCCGGCAGATCGTAAGGATCAACCTGAAAGGCAGAGCTTCGCAGCAATGCCCGCGCGCCGCTCGATGGCGGAAGCGATGCCAGCGCCGTCCAAAGTTCCCGCTTGAATAGTGCGGGTACCCCGAGCGCCTCGTCATAACGGGCCGCGACGGCTTTTGCTCCGCTCAGCGATAGCATTCGGCGCATATCGTTTAAGTGCTCGGAAGTGACTAAAGGCTGATCGCCCAAAAGGATCGCCACCGCGGCCGCGTCTGTCTCCAAATGCTGCAATCCGCGTACTCCGGCCGCGATCGACGCGCCCATGCCTGCTTTCCAATCGGTAACTTCGATAATTTCAACCGGCTGCGCCGCGATGGCGCTTCGCATCTCTGGAGCATTCGCCCCAATCACCACAATCAAAGGATGGAATCCGGCGCCCATGGCCTGCTCGATTGCGTGCTGAACGAGCGGCTTGCCCGCATACGGGAGCAACTGTTTCAAGCGGCCCATCCGGACCCCCGCGCCCGCTGCCAGCACGATCCCAGCCACGGGCAAGTGATTACAGGGGCTCAAGCTTTCTCGCTCTTCAGCAGGTGCAATTTCGATGAGCGAGGCCGGCTCCCCGGAACTACCGCCATGGCTTCCAGTTTCTTCAATTCGCGTTTCGCAATCTGCGCCCAGGTGCTGGTTTGATCGAGCTTTAGATACATCCGCCAGTGCCGCACAGCGCCCATCACATCCCGCAGAGCCTGATGCAACAGCGCCAGATTGTAATGCGCATCCGCGTAATTAGGTTGCAACCGGATCGCTTGATTATAGTGATGCAGCGCCAGAGGAGGGTCACCCTGCTCGTCGTAGAGGTTTCCCAGATTGAAATGCGCCAAGGCGTATTCTGGATCCACCTCGAGAGCTCTCTGGTAATGCTTTTCCGCGTCAGCCCAGGCGTGGCCGTTGAAAAAAACCGTTCCCAGATTCACAAGCGCTCCGGCGGAGTGCGGATCCAGTTCGGTCGCCTTCTCATAAGCGGCGATGATCTGCTCGGCTGGCGCTCCCGTCTGTTCCAGTTCCAGCGCGTGCTCAAACCAGCGGTCCGCTTCCAGTTTGTTTCGAAGCTTCTCGGCGATCTCCGCTCCGGTCTTGTGCGTGGAGGGAAGCTGCAATAGCTTTTTGATCTCTTCTTCATCGAAATCGAACAGCAGTTGACCCGAAAAAGGATCCAGCTTCTGCTTGCCGATCCGCACTCGGACGCGCGGCCCATCCTTATAAACGTGTATATCCTCCGCCAGATTCGGCGAGTCTTTCACCAACTCCCGAACTCGCTCGAAAGCCTTCCTGACTTGGCGGGGGGAAGCTTTTTCGTCCCGTAACCGCGTGATCCTTTTTAGAGAGAGGAGATCGGCGAACGAATACTGCTCGCGCTCGGGGACGAGTTGATGCCGCTCCCAGGCCTTGAGCTGCCGATTGTCGATCTTGAGTAGCCGACAGACTTCCTTGCGGGTGTAAGCAGCACCCGCTTCGCGCACCGAGGTTGGTGAAGGATGGCGCGAGCGGTCTCGCAGCACAGAAGAATCATAGCACCAATCCCACTGCGCCGTTCGATATTCCGATTAGACTTCAACCCCTCGATTATCCTCTTGTAAGACAAGCAGTTGACGCTCTCCGGTGATCGCGGTGCGCGATTGCGGGCCGGGAGTGCCGGAGAGCAGCTTGCGGAATCTGTTTAAGCCATTCTATCGCGTGGAGACGGACCGCAGCCGGACCGCTGGGGGCGGCGTGGGATTGGGACTGTCGATTGCGGAGCGCGCGATCGCCCTGCACGAGGGGAGCATTCGCGCACGGAATGCGTCACCGGGGCTGATGGTCGAGATCGAGCTGCCGGTGATGGCAGTGGCGGAGGGCATACCCCTCTGATTTAGTCAGGAGTAGTTCTGACAGTACTTCATGGCTATTCTCCTAGGACCGATGTTCTGGCATTATTGCTAGTACTTCGGAGGATCTTCCCTTTTGAGTTACCACGACGGCTCTGTATCACGGACACAACTGCTTACAACGACAGACGGCAACCGGGAGACGGGCCATCCCGTACAGGTGTTGCGCCGCCTAGCGCGGCCGATGGGTCTGCTGATGTTGCTGCTTCTGACGGGATTTGTCAATCGGGCAAAGGCGCAAGGGCTAGGGCCGTCCGCTCCCACGAAGGAGTATATCTATTTCGGCGGTCTTCTCGTCGCGGTAGAAGAACGCGGGCCGGGCGGCGGGATGACACCGATGACGGGCGCCGCATCCGCCACAAACACGAGCAGCACGGGGGCAATCAATTCGCCAGCAGTTTCCACTTTCTCGTTTGACAGCACCACGGCGATTGTATTAGCGGTCACCCAACCGCCGCAACCGCAGCTACCGGTCACGAAGCCCCCTACTGGCAGCGCCGGCCCGCTAGCGGCTACTCCGCCAGAAACACATACGACCGCTCCCCGGTAACGAACGGCCAAAAAGTAGTTTATTCCTTCTTCTGGAGACGTCATGCGACTGCGTATGGATATTTTCCTCTTTCTGTCAAAATTTGCGCCTGTGTTCCGGTCCGCGGGCGTGGCAGGCGCCGTTCTGGCGGGCACAGCGGTTCTTGGCTGGTGGTTGACGCCGTCAATCGCGTTTGGCCAGATGCAGACAGTAACCGGGCCGCCGGCGGATGCCGTCGCGATTACCGTCTCGCGTTTCGGGCCGTATCCGGCCGCAATTAGTCACGTGACGACACCTTTCATCATCGCCGTCGTGAACCGGTCGGGCGTTTTGGACGATACGTTTTCTCTCTTGCAAATCGACGGGCAGAAGAACAGGCACGGGATTCTCGATTTGCATTCGACCCAAAGCAAGCAGCGCGATCACCAGACGATCGATCTCCTGCCGGGCGATTATGAGCTGCGCTTTAAATCCCATGCGGACTGGGTCGTGAACATAACGATTACGGAAAATTGAGGACAAACTCGTGACGATACGAAGCTATGCGATGTGTGCGATTTTGTTCATCCCTTCGTTCTGCCGGGCACAGCAAATGCCAGAAGTATCGCCGCTGGACGGCTATACGGCGGGGCAGGTGCAACAGGGAGCGCCGGCCGGATCGTATGCCTTGAGCGGCTTTGAAACGCTCAATCCGGCAAACGGGCAACTCAGCATCAACATTCCTTTGGTGACGGTGAAGGGCCGCGGCAGCGTGAGCGTTCCGCTGGTGGCTTCGGCGACGCCGCCAATTTGGGATGTGACCGGCTACTCTAGCCTCTATGGCTGCGGCCAATATGGGTGCGGGGGGATCGCGTGGACGTATGTGGCAAGCGCGAGCGGTTGGCTCGGGGCAGGCACCTTCGGAGCGGGAACGATGGCGTTTCGTTCGGCGGGAGACTATTGCGTGGTGGGAAATGGTGGCGCAAGCCATTGGAACACGGTACTAACACGCGGGACATTCCAGGCCTCCGATGGCACGGAGACGGAGTTCGTAGATCAGAACACGAACGGCACGCCGGAAGCTGGAAATTTGGGCTTCAACCGCGGGACAGTTTTTAAAGCCGACAATGGCTCATTCGCCAAATTCACCTCCTCTGCCTCAATTACGGATTCGACTTCATGCGCCGCGGGGATAACCAATTACCCGTCCGGCACGCTGCTGCTGCGCGATGGAACGAAGTACACGATCAGCGGCGGGACCGCTACACAAATCGAAGATCGCAACGGAAACCTAACATCCTTCGGGAGCACGATCACGGATTCGCTGGGCCGGCTGTATGAGATCACCAGAGGAAACAATTCCGATCAGATTCAGTACTTCGGAGCAGGGGGAACCTGGCGCATCGTCACGGTTCATTACGCCGCGCTGAGCAGCGTGCTGGCCTCCGGTCAATCGATAGAAACATACGGCCAACTGTGGAATCTCGCCGGCGGACTAGGGAATGCGGGCACCGCGTACGATCCCAACGGCCTGGTGTCGGAGATCGACCTGCCGGACGGGTCGAAGTACACGCTCCTCTACACTTCGTACGGCGATGTAGCGCAGATCACTTTGCCGACGGGCGGCGTGATTCAGTATAGTTACGGTACGAACGCGCCTTATTCAATGACGGCGCCGGGTTCGCTCTATATGCCGAGCTATAACAAGTCGATCACGGTACCTTCGGCTTATATGTATGCTCTCTCGCGTCCGCTGACGGAGCGGCGCGTGTATCTGAACGGAGTGCTCGACTCTCGGACGGATTTTCCGGGCAATGGCGAGATCGACCACTACGACGGCAGTAATAATCTGCTGGCGAAGGAAACGCAGACGATCGCGAATGGGGGCACGCTGCCGAGTTCGGGAACGAACTACAATGCGGCGCAGTACAACCAGCAGACGACCGCGAATTACTACGACGCGGGCGGAAGCAATTTGCTGGAGACAGTTACAACCGCGTGGACGCAGCAGAATTGCCTGGTAAACTGCTCGACGCAGCAGACCGTGACAACCACGATGAACGGGCAGGTAAAGAAGAGCAGCTACGCTTACGACCCATACAACAACCAGAGCGACGAGTACGATTACGACTGGGGATCGGGAGCGGCCGGGCGCTTTGCTGCGCCACACGTTCCAGGTCTATCAGGGTGCGGCCCAGTATGTGAACGAGAACCTGCTGAATCTCTTCTTTTATGCGCAGGTCTTCGACGGGTCAGGGCATCAAATCGCCAATTGGGATCAGGAGTACGATGAGACCGCGCTGGCGAACGAGCCGAACATGCTAAGGTACGATGTTACCTACAACGGCGTTACGGCGCGCGGAAATCCGACGACGAAACGGGTGTGGTTGAACACCACGGGAACTTACCTGGCGTCGCATTACACGTACGATATTGGCGGGAACACGATGTCGGCGACCGATGCGAACGGGCACGCGACGGCCTTTTCGTACAACGACAGCTACAGTGACGGGCAGAACCGAAACACCTATGGGTTTCCGACGGCGATCACGAATGCGCTGAACCAGCAGACAACGATCCAGTACGATTACGGTCCGGGGAAGCCGACATCCAGTAGAAATATTGCGGGTCAAACGACTACTTACGCGTACAACGATCCGCTGGACCGCATGACGCAAACAGTACAGCCGGGCGGGGCGCAAACGAATATTACATATCGAAGCCCGGTGTGGAGGGTGGTGTACCAGGATCAAAAGACGCCGGGGGACGGGGCGATACAGACCCAAACGGTGGAGGACGGGCTGGGGCGGCCGATCGAGCAACGGATTTTCGACGATGCGACGCACATCATCGCGGCCGATACCAATTACGACGCGCTGGGGCGGGTGTTTTGCACTTCGAATCCGACCCGGGTGTACGTTCCGACGTGGTCGTCGGACGGGCTGAATTATCTGACCTGCCGGGGCTACGATGGGCTGGGCCGGATGACGGCGGTGACGGGTCCGGACGGTTCCATGACGAACAACTCCGTTACCACGACGACGAGCTATTCCGGCAATACCGCCACGGTGACGGATCCGGCTAAGCATGCGAAGCAGACGACCTCGGACGGGCTGGGGAGGGTGACGGGGGTGGTGGAGGATGCGACGGGATCGAAGCTGGTCACGCAGTACGCTTACGATGCGCTGAGCGATTTGATTTGGGTAAACAAGTGTTCGGCGGGCGGCTGCGGAAGCGGACAAGCGAGAGGATTCAGTTACGACTCGCTGGGGCGCCTGACGCAGGCGAACAATCCGGAAAGCGGTGTCGTGAGTTACAAGTATGACAATGCGAGTAATCTGGTTTCGCGGACAGACGCCCGCTCGATTACGAGCAACTTTACTTATGATGCGCTGGACCGGCCGACCGGGAGAACTTATACGGACGGGGTGACGCCGGCGGTGAGCTATACCTACGACACGGTGCAAGTGGGGCAATTATCGCAGACAGTGGACGGAGGGGTGGCGGAGCTATATCCTAGTTACGATCCGATGGGACGGCCGCTGCAGAGCCAGTTAGCGATCAACGGACAGACGTACAGCTTCCGGTATGGCTACGATCTGGCGGGAGAGTTAACCAGCGAGACGTATCCGTCGGGGCGGGTGATCAGCACGGCGTACCAGATAGCGGGGCGGCCGGTTACGGTGAGCGGGACGGGCGAGGCGAATCCGTATGTAAGTAACGCCAGTTACTGGCCGCATGGAGCGCCGAATGTATACCAGTTCGGCAACAACGTCTGGCCGGTGAACACCTTCACCAACGCCTTGGAAGGCTATCAGACGTATTCGACCATCGGCAATAGTCCGAATTACTGGCTGCTATACGTTCAGAACAGTTGGAATACGAACGGAACGCTCAATTCGATGGGCGAGGGCTATGGGCCGGGCGTGACGTGGGGAAACATGACATGGCTGGACGCCAGTTACGGCTATGACAATCTGAACCGGCTGACCGGGGCGCAGGACTCGCACTGGATCCGGAATTTCGGCTATGACGAGTACGGGAACATGGCGGTGGTAGGGAACTTCAATGTGGGGCTGAACGGGCTGACGCCGGTGAATGAAGGCAGCAGTCCGTACAATGCGGCCAACAACCGGCTGTTGTCGAGCGGCTACGATGCGGCCGGGAACATGACCGGGGTGGGGACGACGGGGATTACTTACGATGCCGAGAACCGGCAGACGAAGGCCTGCGAAGGCGCCTCCTGCGCGTACTACAGCTACGATACGGGCGGACAGCGGATCCAGATTGTGATGACCGGCGGCCCGACGACGGTGTATGCGCACGATGCGTTTGGGCAGTTGGCGGCGGAGTATTCGACGGCGGCCCCGACCCCGGTGTGCGTGACCTGCTACCTCAGCTACGACCATTTGGGCAGCGTGCGGATGGTGACGGATCAGAATGGGAACGTGGTGTCGCGGCACGATTATCTGCCGTATGGGGAAGAGATCGCCAACGGGACGGGCGGGCGGCTTGGGAACCAGTTCGGCGCGGCTTCCAACGTCAACCAGATGTTCACCGGGCAGGAACGGGACACTGAGACCACGCCGCCGCTGGATTTCTTCAATGCGCGCTATCTCGGCACGGTGCTGGGGAGCTTTTTGAGTCCCGATCCGGGGAATGCGGGCGCGGATTTGACCAATCCGCAGAGCTGGAATGGATACAGCTATGTTCAAAATGATCCCCTCAATTCGGTAGATCCATCGGGTACCTGTGATGTCGCGATCTATGGCATCACCATGAATCCAGGCGATTCTAGCCTCGTGACGGGTTTCTCGGCAGGCAAGGTCGCCGTGTTCCCGTACGAAGGAACAAATATTGCAACTGGGGTGGTCCAAGTGATTGGCGGCGGAGGCGATGTTAATGCAACGATTCAAGGCATCCGCTCTGCAATCGCGCAGACGCCGGCCGGACAATCGGTAAATATATTTGCATTCAGCGGTGGAACACAGACGCTCGCATCGGCCTGGGGAAGCCTCACGTCGCCCGAACAAGCCAGGATCGGCAATATAACTTACTCGATTCCTGGAAGCTTTACAGGAGCACTTTCATTTAGCGGTACCTTGCCCAGAGGAAGTACCAATCCTATGATGATTTTTCCCAATGCGAATTATGAGATCCCGTCTGGTGCCCCCTCGAACCCTTATGACACCGCCTGGTCCATGTCCTGCGGGCACGATGTGGACTGCATTCTTAAAACAGAAGCGGCTCTGCTAGAGCAGCGATCTGGGTCCTCCTGTTCGACGTCTCAAGTGTTTCCTCCTCCACAGCCGCACAGACCCGCGAGCAGCGGCGGGAGGGGCGGTGGCGGAAGCGCTAGTTCGACCATAACCTATGGACCACCCGTAGGATGGGGTCCCTTCGGCTGGAGCGGATTCGACGTGCTCCAATTTCTCTTCCCGCCATCTCCGCCGCGGACTCCGCCGATCATGTAGGGGCAATCTAACGAGGCTCGCAATGCGCCGAAAAACTTGGATGGTTGAGTACATCCTTCAGCTTCTCCTCGCGCTGTTCGCGATGGTTATCGGTTTTGCGTGCGATATGCTCCTCGATCGGTTTTACTATGGATCGCCGTTCCGGCAACTGGCTCTGTGCTCGATTCTTGCAGGCGGGATAGCGGGCTACTACGTTACCCGATTGCGGCAACAAAGGTCATCTGTGTTCGTTTGGATTCCAGGACTTGTTTGGTTCCTGTACACCGCATTATCTCTCGCAAAAATGTGGAACCCGGCTTGGGCCCCGAGTTCCAGGATCGCGTATGTATGGGACAGTTTGTTCGGTCCGAGTTGTACGTCTCAGGAGTGCGTTTATACCATTCCAACCGATGTTTTCCTTGGCTCCCTTGCATACTCAATCGCGGCGAGGCTCGCATTGACGAAATTACCCAAACCGCGCGGGGCTGCAGAAAGGACCTAGTAAGACCCTCGTGTCTCCCGTCGGGTTCTAGCCTCGCGGTGCTGGCGCACGGGCTTGAATACTGACACGCCACCCCGGAACGGGGAAATTCGCACTGCGCTCTGAACGCACCAAACACCGCTCAACATTGAATAGAACCGTTCAACCCTCGACTATCCTCTTGTAAGACAAGCAGTTGACACTCTCCAGCGGGTATCTCATACTAAAAAGGTCCGATATCATGGCTTCTCGCAAGAGGACCCCGAAAGGTACCTCTCGTCCAGTTCCCCTGACCTTGGCGGATCTACCCACGGGCCAGCGCTGTATCCTGGACCGGTTGGATTTGCCGGAAGACGTAGCCCGCCGGCTTATGGAGTTGGGATTCCTTCCCGGGAACGAGATAGTCCCGGGCAGAAAGGCGCCCGGCGGGGGGCCGCGCGTGTTCCGCGTGGACGGCTCTGAGGTGGCGCTGCGGCGTGAAACGGCCTGCCGGCTATATATTCGGCGCGATCCGGACTCCGATTTCGTTGTTCTTTCATGAATAGCTGCCACAATACGGGGCCGAGAGCGGGGCTGCTGCCCAATCCTTCCATCCTGCCGCCTCGCCCGGCGAATGACCACCCCATTATCGTGGCCATCGTAGGGCCGCCAAATTCAGGAAAATCTACTCTGTTCAATCGCTTGACTGGCTTGCGCCAGAAGGTGGCTAACTTCCCCGGCGTAACGGTTGAGCACCGGATGGGCAAGGCCAAGCTGAAGAGCCACCACGAGGTCTTTCTGGTCGACCTGCCGGGTGTGTATAGCCTGACGCCAAGGGCGGAAGACGAGCAGGTTACGCATGACGTTCTGAAGGGTGAGCGTGGCGATTTCCCCAAGCCCGATGCCGTCATTCTGATCCTGGATGCGACTAATCTAGGCCGCAATCTGGTTCTGGCCGCTCCGATTCTGAGCCTCGGTTTACCGACGCTGATCCTGCTGAACATGGCCGACGACCTCGCGATTCGCGGCGGCAAAGTGGATGTGGCGGCTCTATCCAATGAACTGAACTGTCCGGTAGCTCTCATCAGTGCTTCGAAAGGCACCGGCATCGACAGCATTCGGCAGTTTCTGGAGGGTACTGCCGCGCGTCTGAACGCGCCTCCGCCAAAAATCGAATTGCCCGTTCTTCAGGACGTGCCCAAGTGCCGGCAATGGGCGCATAAACTGGGCGTGCGAGCGTCTTACCGGGCCCCAGCGCCTCCCCTCTGGACACGCCGCCTCGACGCAGTATTTCTTCACCCGGTTGCCGGACCGCTGGTCTTTGCTGTGATCGTAATCGCCGTGTTCCAGAGCATCTTCTCCTGGGCCAAGCCCCTGATGGACGGGATGCAGCATCTGGTGTCAATTTCGGGCGTTTGGATGCAACACGTCCTGCCGAATTCGCCTTGGCGTTCTCTGTTGATTGATGGTGTATGGAGCGGCGTAGGATCGGTAGTCGTTTTTCTGCCCCAGATTCTGTTGCTGTTCCTCTTCATCGGAATATTGGAAGATTCCGGCTATCTCGCTCGCGCTGCTCTGATCGCGGACCGAACGATGGCGAAATTCGGCCTGCAGGGCAAATCGTTTATTCCTCTGCTTTCCGCCTATGCCTGTGCGGTTCCGGCGATCATGGCGACCCGCGTCATAGAGGACAAGCGCGACCGCATGGCGACGATTATGATCGCGCCTCTAATGACCTGCTCGGCGCGACTGCCGGTCTACACCTTGCTGATCGCGGCATTCGTTCCAAACGTTGCGATTCTAGGCGGCTTTCTCTCGTTGCCGGCCGCCACGATGCTCAGCTTGTATGCCCTTGGATTCATCTCCGCCATACTCATCGCCCGCTTACTGAAATCAACCATCCTCAAGAGCAAGAGTTCTTCGTTTGTGCTGGAAATGCCGCCCTACCGCTGGCCCACCTGGCAGTCTCTGAGTTTGCGGCTTATCGATCGCGGCAAAGTGTTCCTGCGCCGTGCGGGAACCGTAATCCTGCTGGTCGCGGTCGTGCTGTGGGTGCTGGCGCACTTGCCGCTCGAACATGGTCAGACTCCGCCGATTGAACACAGCTTTGCCGGTATGGTGGGCAAAGCGATTGAGCCCGCGATAAAGCCTCTCGGCTTCAATTGGAAAATCGGCATTGGTCTCATCACTTCCCTCGCCGCCCGGGAAGTAATCGTCGGCACCTTGGGAACCATCTACGGCATCGAAGGCAAAGAGCCATCCACCGGCTTGCAAGCTGCGGTGCATCAGGACCTCAGCACGGCTGGCGCGGTGGCCTTGCTGATATTCTTTGCGTTTGCGATGCAGTGCTTCTCGACGCTGGCGGTTGTTAAGCGCGAGACTGGCGGCTGGAAATGGCCAATCTTTCAGTTCTCTTACATGCTGGCCCTGGCGTACGCTGGTTCGTGGTTAGCCTTTCATCTGGCGAACTATTTCCTCCATTAGATGAGTGACTTATTAAACGTAGTGATTCTCGGCTCGGGCTGCGCCGGGAACACCGCCGCGATCTATAGTGCCCGAGCCAATCTGCAGCCCCTCGTTCTCGAAGGCCACGAGCCGGGCGGACAGCTTTCTATTACCACCGAAGTGGAAAACTTTCCGGGGTTCCCGGAAGGCATTCACGGTCCGCAATTGATCGAAAATATGAAGCAGCAGGCGCAACGGTTCGGTGCCGTGTATAGGCACGGCCGTGTTCTGCACGCCGATCTTTCGAAGCGGCCGTTCACGCTAGAGCAGGACGATGGCGAGAAAATCCAAACGCGAACTTTGATCGTGGCGACAGGCGCTTCGGCACGCTGGCTAGGGCTGCCCAATGAGCAGAAGCTGATCGGGCATGGAGTGAGCTCGTGCGCTACCTGTGATGGCTTTTTCTTCAGGAACAGAAAGATCATGGTGATCGGTGGCGGTGATTCTGCCATGGAAGAAGCGAACTTCTTGAGCCGTTTCGGCAGTGAAGTCGCGCTCGTCCACCGCAGCGAGACGTTTCGCGCTTCGAAGATCATGTTCGAGCGGGCGCAAGCAAATCCGAAAATCCAGTTCATCATGAACACCGTGGTCGAAGATATCTACGACGCCGGCAAAGGCGAAGTCACCGGTGTGAAGCTGCGGAACCTGAAGACGCACGAAAGCTACGATCGCGAGGTGAACGGATTTTTCGTCGCCATCGGCCACATCCCGAACACGAGACCTTTTGCCGGGCAACTCGATCTCGATGCGGACGGCTACATCATTTCGCATGGCGGTGCTCGTACCAACATCGTTGGTGTGTTCCACGCGGGCGACGTTCAGGATCGCACCTACCGCCAGGCGATCACCGCGTCCGGAGCGGGTTGCATGGCGGCAATGGAAGCGGAGCGGTTCCTGGAAGCGGAGGGCCATTGAGACCCCATCGGCTTGCTAGGATGAGGACGTAGTGAAGTTCGCCCACGCGGTAAAAGCAGCGAAATACATGGCGGGCGACGCGGTGAAAGCAGCGAAGTTCGTCAGGGTAGATAACGCCAAGCGGTTCGCGCAGCATGTAGTGCCTGAAGTCGTGCGGCCGGCGCGCGTGATATGGAATCAGGCGGTAGGCGCGATCTTCGTTGTCCTGGCGATTCCGGCGTTGACCAAGGCGTTCCAGGCGTATCGCGATCTCGGTGTCGACCCGAAGAGCGGTTTTACACTGGGCCTCTCGCTGACCTTCGCCACCGTCATGCTCGTCTTTGGAATCGGATCGTTCGCAAAAGCGCGGCGTATTTCATCAGCACCGACAAGAAGATAGGTTTGCTTTTGCCCACGCCTGAGCAACCAGGTCAGTTCCCCTTCACCCGGGGAATTTATCCGGACATGTACCGTCGCAGGCTCTGGACCATGCGGCAGTACGCCGGTTTTGGAACGGCGGAAGAGAGCAACGAGCGCTATAAGCTTCTCCTTTCGCAAGGTGTTACCGGGCTATCAGTCGCATTCGACTTGCCCACACAGATGGGAATGGATTCCGACCACTCGCTGGCTGCCGGTGAGGTCGGCCGGGTTGGCGTGGCGATCGACTCACTCGCTGACATGCTGGTTCTCTTCGACCGAATCAAGCTCGAACAGGTCAGCACGTCGATGACGATTAACTCGACGGCCGCTATTCTGCTTTGCCTCTACGTTTTGGTCGCCGAAAGCCAGGGCGCGGATCGCAAGAGGCTTTCCGGAACGGTGCAGAATGATGTTCTGAAGGAGTACATCGCGCGCGGCACCTACATTTATCCTCCGAGGCCCGCGATGCGCATCATCACCGATCTGTTTGCCTGGGCGGGTGAGGAACTGCCGGAATGGAACACCATCTCGATCAGCGGTTATCACATCCGCGAGGCTGGCTCGACCGCCATTCAGGAAGTAGCGTTCACGCTTGGCGAATGCGATCGCGTACATCGAAGCGGCCATTGCGGCCGGCCTGGCCGTCGATTCGTTTGCGCCGCGGCTGAGTTTCTTCTTTAACGCCCACAATAATTTCCTCGAAGAGATCGCGAAATTTCGCGCGGCGCGCCGGCTTTACGCGCACACTATGCGGGAACGCTTTGGCGCGAAACTCGACCGGTCCTGCATGCTGCGCTTCCACACGCAAACGGGCGGTTCGACCCTCACAGCGCAGCAGCCGGAAGTAAACGTGGTCCGCGTGGCATTGCAAGCGATGGCGGCCGTTCTGGGCGGAACGCAATCGCTGCACACCAACGGACAGGATGAAGCGCTTTCCTTGCCGACCGAGCAATCGGCGCGCCTGGCGCTGCGCACGCAACAGGTGATCGCTTACGAAACCGGCGTGACCGCCGCGGCCGATCCGCTCGGAGGCGGTGAATATATCGAGCGGCTTACGGATGAAATTGAAGCGGGCGCTCGCGAGTACATTGAACGGATCGATGCCATGGGAGGAACCCTGGCTGCGATCGAGCGCGGTTACGTGCAGAGCGAGATCCAGAACTCGGCCTATCAGTTCCAGAAAGCGGTGGAAGAGAACCGCCAGATTGTCGTCGGGGTGAACAAGTTCCAGACCGACGAAGCGGAGGCAGTGCAGCCGTTCCGCATCGATCCCGATTTAGAGAGACAGCAGATCGAGCGGGTACGGCAGGTTCGCGGCGCGCGCTCGCAGGATGAAGCCTGTGCCGTCTTGAAGCGACTGGAAAGGGCCGCACGCGGTAGCGAAAACCTGATGCCGGCAATTCTGGATTGCTGTCGCGCCTACGTCACAGTGGGGGAGATATCAGATTCCTTGCGGAAAGTGTTCGGCGAGTATCGGGAAGCTTTCTAGAATAAATCTTGGACGCGATCCACATTATCGGCGCCGGGCTGGCCGGATGCGAGGCAGCATGGCAGGCTGCGGAATCGGGCGCGCGCGCCGTTCTGTACGAGATGCGCCCGCACCAGCGCACAGCGGCGCATAAGACCGATGCGTTTGGCGAACTCGTTTGCAGTAATTCGCTGAAGAGCGAGCAGGTGAATTCGGCGCCGTGGCTACTCAAGCAGGAGATCCGGCAACTCGGTTCGCTGCTGATGCGAGCGGCGGAGGCGGCGCGCGTCCCCGGTGGTCACGCGCTGACAGTTGACCGCGAAGTCTTCTCGGCTGAGATCACGACGGCCATCGAATCGCATCCCAGAATCGAGATTCGCCGTGAAGAGGTGAGGAAGATCCCGTGCGATAGCATCACGATCCTCGCCACTGGTCCGTTGACCAGCGACGCGCTGGCGGAAGAGATCAGCCGGGTTACAGGCGCCGACAGGCTGTTCTTCTACGACAGCATCAGTCCGATCGTTACGGCGGACTCGATCGATATGACGCTCGCGTTTCGCGCCTCGCGTTATGGCAAATCGCTCGACGGCACCGACGACTACGTAAACTGCCCATTTAATAAGCAGCAGTACGAGACTTTTATCGATGCGCTGCTCACAGCCGGGTCCTACGAGCCCCATATCCCGGAGGACAACACACCGTATTTCGAAGGCTGTCTCCCGATTGAGGAGATCGCGCGACGTGGGCGCGACACGCTACGCTTCGGCCCTATGAAGCCTGCCGGACTGAGCGACCCGCGCACCGGGCGCTGGCCGTATGCAGCCGTCCAACTCCGGCAAGAAAATCAGCGCGCCGATAGCTACAACCTGGTCGGATTCCAGAACCACATGCGGTTCGGCGATCAGGCGCGTGTGTTCCGGCTGATTCCCGGTCTCGAAAATGCCGAGTTCCTGCGTTTCGGCCAGATGCACCGAAACACGTACATCAACTCACCTGCGCTGCTTCGTCCGACTCTTCAATTGCACAGTAACGAACGCGTCTTCTTTGCCGGACAGATCTCGGGCGTTGAGGGCTATGCGGAATCAATCGCGACCGGCTTGCTGGCCGGACGCAACGCCGCGGCGCTTCAGCGTGGGGCGGAACCGGATTCGTTTCCGCGCCAGACGGCGCTCGGCAGTCTGTGCCACTACATCACGCAAGCCGATCCGAAGCATTTTCAACCAGCGAACATCACGTTCGATCTGCTGCCCGCGCTAGATGACGAGACAAAGCGCAGATTCCGGCACGATAAGAAAGCGCGGCACGCGGAAATCTGCCGCCGCGCAATGACTGCTTTCGACGAATTCCTCCATGGCTGCCCTGCGCTCGAGTATTGCGAACTATCTCGCTGAGCTCGCGCGCCGGGGCGCGTCCAAGCACACCATCAAGAACTACGGTTCCGATCTCGATCAATTTGCGACTTACTTTGAGCCGCCCGGCCAAACGGCGCCGGACATTGAACAACTTGATCTGGCGCTCCTGCGCGAATGGCTCGCCGATCTCTATGATCGAGGGCTCTCGAGCGTAAGCGTACGCCGCAAGCTGGCCGCCTTGCGTGCCATGTTCAAGTTCCTCATGGAAGAGGGTGCGATTCAAAAGAACGTCACCACCCGGCTGCGCACGCCCAAGACGAAACAACGGCTTCCCGAGGTGATGAGCGAAGAGAAGACCAATCTTCTGCTCGATAACGTCGAATCCGGCGATGCGATCGAGCTGCCATCGAAAGAGCGGGACATCGCTTTCTTCGAGCTGCTTTACGGCTGCGGAATCCGAGTCAGCGAGCTGGTCGGCATCAACCTCGAAGATATCGACCTGGGCGAGGGATGGCTGCGGGTTCGCGGCAAGGGCAACAAGGAACGGCAAGTTCCGATCGGGGAACGGGCCGTTGGAGCCGTAAACCGCTATCTGGACAGCCGCTCCGCTCCGCCAAGCGAGCGCGCTCTGTTCCTCAATTCCCGAGGCGCCCGGCTCGGGGACCGCCAAGTCAGGCGGTTGGTGAAGCTCTACTCCCTTCTGGTAACCGGGGATTCCACCGTTCACCCCCACAGTTTCCGGCACGCCTACGCCACTCATTTGCTGACCGACGGGGCCGACCTTCGGGCCATTCAGGAGCTGCTCGGGCACGCCAGCCTATCGACCACTCAAAAATACACTCACGTCTCACTCAAGGATCTTCAGTCGGTATACGACCGAGCGCATCCTAAGGCCTAGGAGGAGAGAACCCGAACTGGGCAAAGATGGCCTGAGCGGACGGGCTGGTCAGGAATCCCAAAAACTGTTCCGCAGCTTCCCGGTGCTCTGTGGCGGCGACAATTCCTCCTTTCTGTTCGATGGGCGAGTGCCAATCGTCCGGGATCACCTGGGGATCTTTGCCCTGGAGAAGCGAATCAGACGTGATTACGGCGTCGGCATTTCCGCTTTCGAAGAGCTGAAGCGTTTGCCGTACGTTTTCGCCGTAAACCACCTTCGGACGAACCTGATCCCAGATTCCGGCGTGACGGATCGATTCCTCGGCGGCAACTCCATAGGGAGCCAATTTTGGATCAGGCAGCGCTACGAAACGAACCCAATTCTGAGATAAGTCATTGAGCACATGGTGCTTTTTATCTCGCCAGAGAACGGCAACGCGGCCAATGGCGTAGGTGCGGACGGAATCCGGCAGCAATTTACCAAACGAACTCAGGCGATCGACGAACTGGGCATTGGCGGACAGGAAGACGTCATAGGGAGCGCCGTTCTCGATCTGCTGGGCGAGCATTCCGCTGGCACCGGTTACGAAACGAACCCGAATCCGAGGCGCATTTTTACCAAACGAACTGGCTAGGGCAGGTTGGAGGGTAATGAGGTCGGCGGCGGCGGCCACGGTTAGTGTAGTTTGGGCAACAGAAATAACAGGAAATAGAAGCACGATAGCAGCAAACCAACTTGACAATAGGAGACTCATATTGCATACTAGGCTTGTGCTAAGGCAGGTCAATCGCAGGGCGGTTGGCGGAGGATTATACACATGAGTAAGATTATCGGAATTGATCTGGGTACGACCAACTCCGTGGTGGCCGTGATGGAAGGCGGCCAGCCGACCGTGATTCCGAACCAGGAGGGTGGCCGAACAACGCCATCAGTGGTGGGGTTCACTAAGAGCGGGGAACAGTTGGTAGGCCAAGTCGCCAAGCGACAGGCGGTCACGAACCCGGAGAATACGGTTTATTCGATCAAGCGGTTCATGGGACGCCGCTTCGACGAAGTAAGCCAAGAGATGAAGCTGGTGCCGTACAAAGTGACGACGGGCGACCACGGGGATGCGCGGGTCGAGATTCAGGGCAAGAAGTATTCGCCGCCCGAAATTTCGGCCATGATTCTAAAGAAGCTGAAGGAAGCGGCGGAAGCCTACCTGGGTGAGAAGGTCACTAAAGCGGTGATCACCGTGCCGGCTTACTTCAACGACGCGCAGCGCCAGGCGACGAAGGACGCGGGCCAGATCGCCGGTCTCGAAGTGATGCGCATTATCAACGAGCCGACAGCGGCTGCGCTCGCTTACGGACTGGACAAGAAGAAGGACGAGACGATCGCGGTCTACGATTTTGGCGGCGGTACGTTTGACATCTCCATTCTGGAAGTCGGTGACGGAGTTGTGGAAGTTAAGTCCACCAACGGCGACACCCACCTAGGCGGCGACAATATCGACCAACGGATTATCGATTGGTTGATCCAAGAGTTCAAGAAAGAGCAGGGCGTCGATGTTTCGAAAGACCAGATGGCTTTGCAGCGGCTGAAAGAAGCGGCCGAGAAGGCGAAGATCGAGCTTTCGACGCTGCTCGAGACCGAAGTTAATCTGCCGTTTTTAACAGCGGATGCCAGCGGTCCGAAGCACTTGACGATCAAGCTGACTCGCGCACGGTTCGAGCAGATGGTGGACGACATCCTGCAACGCGCCGTCGGGCCTTGCAAACAGGCCATGCAGGACGCGAGCGTGACGCCGAAGGACATCGATGAAGTGGTTTTGGTCGGCGGTTCGACTCGTATTCCGAAAGTGCAGCAGATGGTGCGCGATCTTTTCGGAAAGGAGCCGAACAAGAGCGTAAATCCGGACGAAGTAGTGGCGGTGGGCGCGGCGGTACAGGGCGGCGTACTGGGCGGTGAAGTCAAGGACGTGCTGCTGCTGGACGTGACCCCGTTGTCGCTCGGTATCGAAACTCTCGGGCGGCGTGTTCACGAAACTGATCGAGCGCAATACGACAATTCCTACCCGCAAGAGCGAGGTATTCTCGACCGCGGCGGACAGCCAAACTTCGGTAGAAATCAAGGTCTACCAGGGCGAGCGGACGCTGGCTCGGGACAATCGGATGCTGGGGGTGTTTCAGTTAGTGGGAATTCCGCCGGCGCCGCGCGGCATCCCGCAGATTGAGGTGACGTTCGATATCGACGCGAACGGAATCCTGAACGTGACGGCGAAGGACCGGGCGACCAACAACGAGCAGAAGATCACCATCACCTCTTCTTCGGGCCTGAGCAAGGACGAAGTCGAGAAGATGGCGCGCGATGCCGAGTCGCATTCGGCCGAAGATCGCAAGAGGAAAGAGGAGATCGAAGCACGCAATCGGGCGGACGCGATGATCTACAACGTCGAGAAGATGTTGAAGGAGCACCGCGACAAGATATCCGAGACGGATGCGAAACAGGTTGAGTCGGCGGTAGAGGACCTTAAGAAGGCCATGACCGAAGGCGGCCTGGAGAAGATCACCTCCGCTACCGATAAGTTGACACAGGCCAGTCACAAACTGGCTGAGGCGATGTACAAGTCGCAGACTCCGGGCCAGAATGGAGCTGCGGGTCCGGGTCCTGAAGCGGGCGCCGGAGCGGGCCAGGATGGCGCGCAGGGTGAGAAGCCGAAGGACAACGTCGTGGACGCTGAGTTCGTCGACGTGGAAGACAAGAAGTAGAAGAAGACGGAAGTCAGAAGACGGAAGTCGGAATGAGGGCGGCGGCCGCGAACCGGCCGCCGTTTGAACATGCCCGCTGCATCGAAGAAAGATTATTACGAGATACTGGGCGTCGCGCGGAGCGCGGATACGGAGGAGATCCGGAAGGCGTATCGGCGTTTGGCGCGGAAGTATCACCCCGATCTGAATCCAGGCGATAAGGCGGCAGAAGAGCGGTTCAAGAACGTTCAGGAAGCATATGACGTTCTGAGTGACGACAAGAAGCGGCCGGTTTACGACCAATACGGGTTCTACTCCGAGAACATTCCTCCAAACGGCGGCGGCCCACGTCCCGGCGCGGGTGGAATGAACTTCGACGGTTTCGATTTCAATGAATACATGCGGCAGCAACAGGCCGGTGAGCGGCCGCGAAGAGGAATCTGGCGGTTCGTTTCGCGACATCTTCAGCCAGATGTTCGGCGGCGGACGGGGGCGGCACGCGCAAGCGCAGCCGGAGCGCGGCGCAGACCTGGAGTACGGACTGAATGTGGATTTCTGGCAATCGATTCGCGGCACGCAGGTGCGGCTGAACATCTCGCGCCAGGAGACTTGCGAAACCTGCCACGGCACGGGTTCTTCGGGAAATAATGTGGCGGTCTGCCCGGAGTGCGATGGGGCCGGGACGGTAACGCAGATGGCCGGCGCGATGAAATTCAACCTGACGTGCCCGCGCTGCGGCGGAAGCGGACGATTGAAGAATACCTGCCCGACGTGCCGCGGCGAAGGACGGCAGGCGCGTCCGGATACGGTGGAGGTTCGGATTCCGCAAGGCGTCGCTTCCGGTTCGCGGTTGCGTGTTGCGGGAAAAGGCAATGCGGGCGTGGGGGGCGGCCCAGCGGGAGATTTGTACATAACGGTGCGGGTGGAAGAGCACCCGTTCTTCAAGCGCGACGGCGATAACATCAACATCCAAGTTCCGGTGACGGTGAGCGAGGCGGGACTGGGAGCGAAGATCGAAGTGCCTACAGTGGACGGACGGTCGCTGTTGAAGATTCCGCAAGGCACGCAGAACGGCCAGAAGTTCCGGTTGCGTGAAAAAGGCGTTTTCAACGGGCGCAAAAATGGACGGGGCGACGAGATTGTGGAAGTGGTGCTGCAATCACCCGATGTTCACGATGAGCGGACGCGGGAGTTGTTACGCGAACTCGCGCAGGTGCAAAAAGAAGATGTGCGGGCGGACCTCTGGAGCAAGGTGCAGCCGGCCGCGTGAGCAGGCGAGGGCGACGATGAAAAACAAAGGCAAAGCGGCTTATATGATCTCGGCGGTGGCTGAGCAATACGCGATTCATCCGCAAACCTTGCGGCTGTATGAACGCGAAGGGCTGCTGGCCCCTTCACGGAGCGAGGGCAATACACGGCTCTATACAGACGACGATTTGGAGCGGCTGCAGATCATTCTGAAGCTCACGCGCGAGCTGGGCGTGAATCTGGCGGGCGTCGAGATCATCCTGAACATGCGCGAGAAAATGGACGCGATGCAGAAGCAGATGCAAGGGTTCGTCGCGACATTGAACCACGAGCTTTCGGAGCGCAGCGCGGCCAGGACGGTCGAGACGAAATCGCTCGTGCCAGTGATTCAGATCAACGCGAGTACGGTTAAGACCGAGGTCAAGCGGCCGAGCGAAACGAAGCGACGGACGAGATAGCAGACTAATCATGCGAGCTGCTGAAGATCCGCTGGTGCCCCCCGGAATATTCTTCAGCCAGCACTTTGTTTGTTTCGCAGGTTACGGGAGCGGCGGAACTGCGCAGGCGGACATCCAAGTTCCCGCTTGAACACGCGGTTGAACGCCGCTTCCGATGCATAGCCGACCTCGGCCGCGATCTCGCCGACGTTCGCGTCTGAAGACATAAGTATTTCCGCAGCCAGCTTAAGTCGCCACCGTGCGAGATATGCCATTGGAGGCTCGCCCAGAAAGTGACGAAAGCGCTCAGCGAATCGCGTGCGCGAAACCCCGACTTGGTGGGCGAGGTTCGCGATGGTCCACGGGTGCGACGGGTTCTTATGCAGCAGCGCAAGCGCTTCGCCGATCACCGGATCGCGTGCTCCGGCGAGCCATCCCTTCTGCTCATCCGGCAGGTCCTGGATGAAACGCCGCAGCGTCTCGACGAAGAGAACTTCAGACAGCTTAGCAAGCACCACATCGCTGCCGGTTCCTGGCCCTCCGGCTTCACGCACTGAGAACTGTATCGAATTCGCCAGCCATTGTCCCGCGGAATCATTCGCGATATTGACCACGAACATCGAGGGCAACCCCGCAAGTACGACTTCGCTCAAGCTCGGATCGCAGGCCATATAGCCGCACACGAACTTCGTAAGTTCCCCTCCGCCGCCATAGCGGGCAACCTTGAGTCCATGGCTCAAATTCTTAGCGAAGGTCTTTAGCGAATCGACGGGCTTGCCTGCGCCGTTTCCCAGTATGTGCGCATCTCCGTGAGGGAAGATCACCACGTCGCCTGACCCCAGATCGCGACGGCTCCCTTGGGGCAACTGCGCATATGCGCGGCCATCGGCCAGGTAGTGGTAGATGATCACGTGACCCGCTCCGGGGCAGAGCAGCGGAGCGACCTGGCTTGATTGAGACGACGCCAGGCACCAGGGAGCGGAAAACTCGGCATTGAAAAACAATGCTCCTCTGAGCTTGACGATTTTCAGCACCTCGGAGAGGGCGTCCATGGCTCCAGCTTCGCTCGATTTGGACGTTTTCGGCAAGAATGTGGAATGATCGAGCAAGTTTTAGAATTCAGTTCGCCGCATAGTAAAGCCAGGAGGCAATACCCATGAGTGTTCTAGAGAAACAGACCGGACTGGATGAATTGAAGACCCGCTTACGCAATACCTGGATGACAGGCGACTATGGCCGATTCAGCCGCTATATGGAACGCGATGCCGAGGCGTTCTACAGGCGCCTGCCCATAAAGCCGGGCGCGCAGTTGCTCGATGTGGGATGCGGCGCGGGGCAACTGTCGCTGATTGCAGCGAGAGCGGGGGCGCGCGTGACCGGGTGTGACATCGCGACCAACTGGCTGGCCCAAGCGCGTCGAAGTGCGGCTGCGGAGGGGCTAACAATCGTGTTTGAAGAAGGCGATGCGGAAGCGCTGCCTTATGAAAACGCCACGTTCGATGTGGTGGTCAGCCTAATCGCCGCGATGTTCGCGCCTCATCCGGAACTGGTCGCAGCCGAGCTTACCCGCGTCTGCCGGCCTGGAGGGATAATCGCAATGGCCAACTGGACGGGTCCTGGGTTCGTTGGGCAGATGTTTAAGGCCATCGCAAAACACATTGCGCCTTCGGGTATGCCGTCGCCAGTTTTGTGGGGCGATGAGCCGACCGTTCGCGAACGGCTGAGGAGCGGGATCGCGAGTCTCGAATGCTCACGCCATCTTTACGAACTCAGTTATCCGTTTTCGCCGGCGGATGTAGTCGAGTTCTTCCGAGCGAACTATGGGCCGATGACGCGCGCGTTCGCATCAATCGGAGAAGAGGCGCAACAGCAGCTTCGTGACGAGCTGACCGATCTGTGGTCCCGTCACAATCGGGCTACTGACGGAACCACCAGGGTCGATGCGGAGTATCTTCAGGTGATCGCGGTACGAGGCCAATCATCGGGAGGGCAGCATGTGCACCGGGACGAGTAAGATGCTCGGCATCAATTAAGCCACCCGCGGTGTTGGGTTCTCCTGAGTGTACGTCACCTGGCAATCCGGCAATTGCAGCACATCATCCCGATAGCGCCGTATCCCGGTCCAATGGAAGGATCGCCGACAATCCAGGAGGGCTCAAAGCGAGTGCCAGCCTTAGTCGCGACCAGAGGACAGACTTCAATATGTGATAGAACTGTCACGTTTATTCAAATGCAATGCAAAGGTCTCCGGAAAGCATCGAATGGTGCCGCGCGTGAAGCTCCTTTCAGCAATCGCTAGCGGTCTCATCTCCGGGGCCTTTCTGTACCACCGGTTCTGGCAAGACAATAACCCGGACCTTCATGGTTGGCCGTGGTATGAGGCAGCCGTCTTGCTTGCCGCAATTGGGTTCGCCGGGATTTTCTCTACTAGGTCACAGATTGCGGCAGTGGCGGTCGGCTTGGCGTTAGCCCCAACCGTGGTCTTCTGTTATGAAGTTGTCTACCTGCATCCCGCTGAATCGATGTGGCCCGTCGTTCTGCCGCTGGTATTTTTCGCTAGCCTTCCAGCCCCGATTATTGGGAGTGGCTTTAGCGGACTCTTTGGGCGTATTCGGACATTGCAACCGGTGTACTTCATCGCGTTGGCAAGCGCTCTGATAATCGGCGTTTCGCTGCCGGGTTTGACGAACCCCCGCAGCGAAACCTTTGAGAGCGAGGCCGTGCCCGGTCTTCTGAAACAGATCTATGAAGCAGAAGTAAGCTATAGAGCGCACCAACCCCACAATACCTTCGCATGCGACGGCACCCTGCTAACCGGACCGGCCGGCAAGTTGGGTTGGGTTGCGAGTGGCCCAACGCTGAAGAAGTTCCTGGTTATCAAGTACTACAACGTTAGCCTTGATTGTCCGAGCGAGACCATTCCGCGCAGCTTTCGAGTTAGCGCCTATTCAAGGAATGGCCGAATTCTCGCCCCTCGGCTATCGATAGACGAAACTGGTCATTTACTGGTTCAGCCCGCCACGAAATGACTCGGCACTCCCTGGACGCTCACTGAGGCGTGAGCCACGATATCAGTCTTATACCGGTCAGGAACGGGATGCAAAGTCCGGTAGTATGAAACCCTGAGCCAAATCGGGATTTCCGCAAAGATGACGGGCGATCCGGACAGAACTAACCCGAAACGCGGTCGCCTCCCGGCTACCTTCCGGGTGGCCGACGAGAACAAAGCCGCTGGGCGGCGGACGCTTACGCGTGGGCGGTGACCGCTGGTGAGAACTAGATAGAGTAGCGGGTCACAAGGAGGTTCCTTATGACCCGATTACGCAAACTGATGCTGGAGGAACTCCAGCGTCGCAACTTCTCTTCCGAAACTATACGCGGCTATCTCGGCGCTGTCGAGCGGTTCGCAAGATATTTTGATAAACGGCCCGATCGACTCGGCCCCGATCATATTCGACAGTGGCAAGCTCATCTGCTGCATGAACGGAAACTCGCTGTCGGCACGGTCGTCAATCACGTTGCCGCATTACGCTTCTTCTTTCGTCGTGTGCTGAAACGGCGACTACCGATGGACTCCATTCCGTACCCGAAGTACTCCCATCACCGAACGCCGCGCGTGTTCAGCCCGGACGAAGTGGCTCGTCTGATCGAAGCGGCAGGCACTCTGCAGGCACGTGCCATCCTCATGGCTCTGTATTCCACTGGGATACGGCGGAGTGAACTGGTTCGCTTGCGCGTCGAGGATATCGATAGCGAACGCATGGTTATCCATATCCGCAAAGGCAAAGGGCGGCAAAGATCGCGATGTGCCGCTCTGTCCCAGGCTGCTCGAAACGCTTCGCGAATACTGGCGATGGAAGAAACCAAAAACCTGGCTGTTTCCCGGCGAGCCAAGAGCGAACGGCAACCACCTGACCGACAAAGCCATCTGGCATGTCTGCAACGATGCGGCACAGCACGCTGGTATCAAGAAGCGGGTGAGTCCGCACATGCTGCGCCACAGTTTTGCCACGCATTTGCTGGAAGACGGAGCGGATCTGCCCACGATTCAGATGTTGCTCGGCCACGCCGACCTGGAAGCGACCAGCATCTATCTGCACTTGTCGCGCCGACATCTGGAGAAGACCGTTAATCCGCTTGAGCATCTTACGATCTCTAAAACATCTGATCGCCTCTACCCCCGCAAACGAAAAAAATGAGCCGGCCCACCCTGGAGGTGGCCGACATCATTCGTGCACAGGGCAACCGCTTTCTGGACAGATACCGGTCGAGCTTCAGCTTTCAACAACTGAAAGCGTTCCGCGCCATTCGGAACTGCCGCACAGCGGCTTTGGGTGGTCATCTCGACTCGTGTTCTCGATGCGGTCATCAGGCCATTTCCTATAACTCCTGCCGTAACCGGCATTGCCCTAAGTGCCAGACACAAGCGCGCCAGCGTTGGCTCGCCGCACGCGAACAGGAAGTTCTACCGACGACTTACTTCCACGTTGTCTTCAGCGTCCCGCACGAGATAAACGTGCTGGCGCTTGAAAACCCGCGCTGCTTTTACAACCTGCTATTCGCCGCTGCCTCCGCCACGCTGCTCGAAGTAGCGGCGAACCCCAAGCGTCTTGGTGCACAGATCGGCATGATCGCTATCCTTCACACCTGGGGACAGAATCTGCTGCTGCATCCACACATCCACTGCGTGGTTCCGGCCGGTGGTTTAGCACTCGACCACAGCCATTGGGTTTCGGCGAGAAGTGATTTCTTCCTGCCGATCCCAGTGCTCCGAAAAGTCTTTCGCGGGAAGTTCGTCGCGGGATTGAAGCGACTGCGGCAACGCCGCCAGCTCTGCCGCAGCGGACCGGCGGCCTTGTTTGCCGATCCGAAACAGTTTGGGAAACTACTCCGCCGTCTGCATCTGCGTCGCTGGGTGGTTTACGCCAAAGCCCCCTTCGGCGGACCGATGCAAGTGCTGCGCTATCTCGGCCGCTACACGCATCGCGTTGCAATTTCCAATCATCGCCTGGTTGCCTTTGACGGAGAGCAAGTCAGCTTTCAGTGGAAGGACTATGCGCACGCCAGCGCACAAAAGATGATGACGCTCGCTGCGACCGAGTTCCTGCGCCGATTCTTTCTGCATGTGTTGCCCAAAGGCTTTGTGCGCATCCGCCACTTCGGCTTTCTCACGAACCGCTTCCGTACTCAATCGCTGGCGCTTTGCCGGCGACTGCTCGCAGTCGCAACTCCAGTAGCGCCGCTACTTGCGACCGCAATCCCACTTGGCGTTGCCCTCACTGTGGCGCCCGTATGGAAGTCGAGCGGGCATTTACGGCCGCGGAGCTTCTCCGTCTGTGTCCTGCACTCGATTCTTCTTAGCGCGCCACACCATGTTTGACAACCTGGCGTACTGCTCGCACGCCTGCGCACTCGTGTGTTTGCATACCGCCGTTGCTGTCTCATGAAACATTCAGCGCCATAACGCCGCACGCATGCTGCTTCAAAATTCGCCGCTTTTCGCAGAGCATCTGCACGTTCCGGCCAAAACCCACTCAACATTGACCGTTCCGTCAACGTTCTTTCTCCATAGCCGCGCCGCCGCAACCACCAGCGGCTCCCTTCTAGTCTCCTTATCGAAAATGACGCGGCGTCCACATTACGCTGCGCCTCAACCACTCTCCCGCCACGTCACTCCCGATCAAGGCTAGCGACCGCTCGGCTACAGGGCTGATTGACCGCTCGGCAGCAATTTGTAAACACCCCGCTGGGGTCTAATCTGCTCCAGATCTGCGCCCCAGGACGCACACGATCTCCAACTGACGGGGCTGTTCACGCGCATGTCGAAATTCAAATTTATTCCCCGGTACCAGAAGCCCAACAGAAGCAGCGGGCTGTCGAAAGAGGTGGAACGTGGTAGCATCTCCTGCAAATAGGAGGGCCAAGTATGGCTTTCTGTCTACGCGCAATCGGTTTCTCCATCCTTGCGTTCACCTTCCCGTGCTGGGCCCAGGACTTTCATCCAAACATTCCAAGAGCTTGGGACGACGCCGCTGTTGAAGGGCTCGAGGTCCCGCTAGCTCAGCGCGACCGCTCGCCCCGCAATATGAGCGCAGAAGAATATTACAAGCTCAAGGTAAGGCCTATCTACCGCTCCTACCCCGTTTATGCTAAAGGGCGGGAGCCGGCAGGCTACCGCGAATCCCTTAAGCAGAAAGACCCGGAGATCATCTTCGATCCTTCTAAGCTCCGTACCAAAGAAGACTGGATTGCGGCGGGCAAAATTGTTTTTGAATCGGACATACGATTCTTTCCGGCAGGAGAACCGCCAACAGAAGCTAACGCGCTGGGATTTCCCGTTTCGAAGGACGGCACGCTGCCCGGCTCTGTATTTCGGTATTACGTCCGCAAGAAAGGCGTCTTGGAGGCGGGAACAGCCGCCTGCGCGGGATGCCATACGCGTATCATGCCGGACGGCTCGTTCTGGGAGGGTGCACAAGGCTCCTGCTGCCGTGCACCAGAATTCGCGGTACTCAACGCAAAACAGCCGAAACCCGACGAAATGCGCCGTCGATTGGGCTTTCTTTGGGTCAGTTACGGAACTCCGTGGGTGATGAGCCGTGAAGAGTTCGAGGCGCGCTACACCCCTGAAGAGTATGCGTTGGAGGTGGCTGCCGAGCGCCCTGGTGTGTTTTTCCGGCAGGGCACAAGCTCCTCGCACCCGGTTCACATCCCCTCGCTCATTGGCGTTCGGGATCGCAAATATCTGGATGCTACCGGTCTGGTTCGAAATCGCTCTATTGGCGATCTAATGCGCTACGCGATCCTCAATCAAGGTCTCGATACTCTCGCGCACTATGGCGATTTTCAACCAGGCCCTACGCCTTTTGGCCCCGAAGAAAGAACTCGATATAGCGATGAACAACTGTACGCGCTGGCTCTTTACATTTACTCGCTGAAGCCGCCACCGAACCCGAACAAATTCGATGAGCACGCAAGCCAGGGGCAAATCATCTTCCAACAGCAGGGCTGCATAAACTGCCACACCCCGCCCCTGTACACTAACAACCGGGTGACGCCAGCGCTCGGCTTCAAAGTCCCCGATGACCTTCGCAAGACTGATGACATTCTGGACATCTGCGTCGGAACCGACCCCTATCTCGCACTGAAAACACGCCGAGGCACCGGCTTCTATAAAGTGCCATCGCTTCAAGGCCTTTGGTTCCGCAATGCGTTCGGACACGGTGGTCAGGCCGAGACGCTGGAGGAATGGCTCGACCCCACGCGGCTGCAACCCGATTATGTGCCGAAGGGCTTTCACATTGGCCCCGGCCCGATTCAGGGTCATCCATTCGGTTTGAACTTATCCGCGACAGACAAACGGGATCTGATTGCGTTCCTGAAGACGCTTTAGATCCCATCGGCACTGATGTATTTGAATGTGGCGCCGCGCACGAGCAAGCGGGAGAATTTGCGAGCATCTCTATTGCCCGCCACTTCGATGGTATGCCCCGGCCTCGTGATCGGGACCGCGCTTTCGGAAACTGATATCTGAGAACGGTTCTGTTTCCGAATTCTATTTTGTCTAGGGGTAGATCCTGTGTTACGGGCAACCCGGAAAGTGGACGAGCAACCCTGAGAGTGGTCTACAGAATTGTCGAAGTCCGATTCGAGCAGCGAGCGCGATTGTGAGCCGCCGAGCAGTGTCCTCACAGCCGCGAAGCGCTTAGGATCAGTTCAATCTTTTCTAGGGCAAGCCCGTGCAAATCCATAGCTCGGACGGTTCATCGATGAGCGCTGCCCTGGCTTTGGCCTCACGAACGAGTTCCTGCAGCTGATTATTGAGGGCCTGATCAAACGCGTTTCGAGCTATGGCCTTCTCCGAGGGGGACCACTTGAACTCGCGCGTGCGTTCGTCCTTTCAAAGACGATAGCAAGATCTAGCGTAAGCGACTGGAAGCGCACACGAGTGATTGCCACTCTCAAAGCCGAATGCCAGTGTCGCTTCGTAGCGAGCTATCTTTCCCCAAAATGCTAGGGGACTTCCCGGTACGTATCCGGTCCAATGGACGGATTCCCGTCCGTTCGGACACGATCCGTAAAGCTACATCATTACGGCGGACTAACACGGACACGAGAAGCGATTCGACTACTCAAAAGGTAGCTGATTCAGAACGCGCGAAAAGGAAAGAGATGCGGTGCGAACTAGCCGAATTGCATTGAAGGCGCCCAACCAGCGATCAAGCGCATCATGAGTGGCTGTCGCGGCGTGTGATGGCCACGCCATAAGAAATAGCAATGGCAGCACTGGACGTACTCGCATGGCGGTCTTCATTCGGGTTTCTCAAAGCCTCACAGGGTGATTGCACGTCGGAAGCAAAAAGGTTCCATGCGATCGTTTTTTCGAGAGTCTTTATTCAGATTCTCTCTGCCCTGCAAGGATGGACATTGAGACCGGCAAGGCGGCGCTAAATTATCAGAGGAAAAACGTTTAGCCAGTCCCGCTTCGTTATTTGGTGATGGCAAACGCGATCAGGGAATCGGCCAACTCCGTGCCGAAGAAACCCCCACCTCCTGCTGCAATCACAATGTACTGTCGGCCGTCGCGGCCGAGGTAAGTAACTGGCGTCGCATAACCCGCAGCATCAAGCTTTGTCGACCAGATCTGGCGCCCGCTACGTGCGTCGAACGCTCGAAAGCGGCTGTCATTCGTGGCAGCTATGAACACGAGACCCCCCGCGGTCGCAATCGACCCCCCGATGTTTGGCGCACCAGTATTGTGGATGCCTTTTGCTTCGAGTTCGTCGGTGATCCCGAGCGGTACGCGCCACGCAATGTCACCGGAGTTGACGTTAATGGCAGTGAGCATGCCCCAGGGTGGTTTCTGGCAAGGCCACAAGTTCTCGTCCCAAAACCGTCCGTAAGCTCCCTGGGAGCTGGTGCGACGATACGCCGTTGGAGAACCAGGCGGCTGCTTCACCATCTGTCCAATCGCTCCGATTTCGTTTGTATTTACGTATAGGTAGCCAAGCTTCGGATTGAACGAAACTCCTGACCAGGTCGCGCCGCCTAATGTCCCTGGAAACACGACAGTCGGACTTGTGCCGTATGGTGTATACCTGCCATGGTTCTCCAGTTTCGCGAACATTGCTGCGCACGCGGCGTGTGATTCGGGCGTGACATTGGTAAGATCCGCAGAGGTCATGCTGGAACGGGAGAGCGGCGGCGGCTTAAGCGGTACCGGCTGCGTTGGCCAAGAGGCTTCACCCGGGACGTCACTCTTCGGAACTGGCCGCTCCTCGTATTGGAAACAGCGGCGTGCCGGTACGGCGATCAAAAACGAAGACCAGTCCCATCTTCGTTACTTGAACAACGGCGGGAATCGTCCTGCCGTTTTGCTGTAAGTCAATCAGCGCCGGCGCCGCCGGCGGGTCGTAATCCCAGATGTCGTGATGTACGAACTGGTAGTACCAAATCAGTTTGCCGGTTCGCGCGTCCAACGCAACCAAGCAGTCACCGTAGAGATCTGCTCCCTTGCGATCGCCCCCATAGAAGTCGAAAGCCGGTGAGCCGATCGCCAGGAACACCATGCTTCGGTCTACGTCAATTGTCAGCAAGGTCCAAACATTCACGCCGGTTCGATCTTTCCAACCATCCCCCTGCCACGTTTCGTGTCCTGGTTCACCCGGCTGCGGAACGGTATGGAAAGTCCATACCAATTTGCCCGTTCGGACATCCCACGCTCGCACATCGCCCCGTGGTCCCAATCCGGGACTCTCCGGCACCTCGGCTCCTGTGATTGCGAGATCGCCGTATATGGCCGGCGGAGATGTTTCAGCATAGGTGGATTCAGGGAAGCCTTCGGCCACGCCTTGCCTCAGATTCACCTCGCCTTCGTTTCCGAAGCCAGGTACCTCAAGGCCTGTCTTGGCGTTCAGAGCGATAAGGCGTCCATCCAATGTGCCGAAGAGAATTCGCGGTGGTGTGTGCCCGTTTCCAGGCCAATAGGCGACTCCTCGGTGTGCGCGATACTTCAGCGCTCCGACAGCTTTTGACTGCGGATCAAACTTCCATAGTTCGCGGCCCGAAACCGGATCGAGAGCCACAATGCGATTCGCGGGAGTGGAAAGGTACAGCACTCCGTCGACAATTACTGGAGTCGTCTCGAACGCAACCTGCCTTTGACCGCGTGGACCCGCAGTGGAAGGATGTTCGCCCGTGTGATAGGTCCAAGCCCGCCGAAGCCGGTCCACATTCGTTGAATTGATTTGATCCAGCGGCGAAAATCGCATGCCGCCGGAATCGTGACCGTACACTGGCCAGTCATTTTGTCCAAAAGCTCCCACAGCGATCGCCGCGAAAACCAGGATGGCTGTAGCTGTCCTCACAGCTGAAGTATAGAAAGAGTCCGTTTTTCGACATTTGTTTCAAGCGCCGCTCAACAGGGCGACAAGTCAGGAATTGGCCCAGTCGCAGGTCGTGAAACCCGGGACGAGTGTTGACCACATTCTTGAAGAGATTTTCTGTGCGTGAGGTTCAGCGAGGGAATCGTCGAGCTCGAGCGCCTTCAAGGCTGCTGCTTTGCCCTTTGGGTAAGCTTCGTTCGGTGGAAGTGCGTTGTAGTATCCGAGGATGTTGTAGGAATCGGCCAAGCCGGCGTACCCCTGAGGGTAAGTTGGATCATTGTCGATGGCCTGGTGAAAGTAGGAGAGTGCCTTTCTTACGTTCTCTTCGGTCCTCTTGTTCCAGAAGTGGCGAGCCTTCAGATATAACTCGTGGGCCTCCGGGTTCACCTGTCGGGCGATTCCCAACCGATCCCGCTCCTCAGGCGTGAGAACAATCCTGACCTCGTGGGCGACTTGCCGGGCAATTTCGCTCTGCAGCGACAAAATATCTCGAAAATCGCGCTCATAACTTTCAGCCCATAAATGCTGGTCGCTGCTGTGGATAAGTTGGGCAGTGATGCGGACTCGCTCTCCTGAGCGCAAGACAGAGCCTTCGATCACCGCGTCCACGTTCAATTCGCGCGCGATCTGCGGCAGCGATTTTCGCACCCCTTTGTACTGCATCGCGGACGTGCGTGAGATAACTCGCAAGGCCTTGATCTTGGCCAGGCATGTAATGAGAGCCTCGGTCATGCCATCCGCGAAATACTCGCGCCCTGGTTCGCCCGAGAGATCCTCCAGCGGCAGCACGGCGAGAGCTTGAATTCCTCGCGCATCTCCGTCGCAGTTATGGCGAAGCTGGGACGTGGGTGCCTCCGGCTTAACCTCATCAACGCTTTCGATGAATCTATATCCACGCCGCGGCAGAGTCTCGATATAACGCGGGGCGTCTGCCGAATCCCCCAGAGTTTCGCGAATCCGCGCGATCGCATTGTGTAGGCTGTGGTCGAAATCGACGAAAGTGTCGGCGGGCCAGATTTCTGCCCGAAGTTCCTGGCGGGTAACAAGTTCTCCGGCTCGCTTCAGCAGTATTGCCAACACTTGAAGCGGTTGGCCTTGCAGGCGCAGCTTCGTCCCACCTTTGCGCAATTCGCTGGCGCGAACGTCAAGTTCGAAAATATCAAAGCGCAGCAGCTGCGGGATTCGCGAGGAGGTGGCCATACGGCGCCGAGCGAGCCTGAAAGAGCCTATCACAACCTTTTTTTCGACACGGCGGGAGGCAGTCGAGGGTCCTTCGTCATCAATCGCTTAGACGTGGAGAGAACTTTGGGAACAGATGGAGGCGGCATGGATTGCTGGATTCGCTTTTCCGGGCTAGATTTGTGCTCGAGTGCTCGCGACCGATAGGGTTCGAGCAGCCATTTCAGTGAAAATTCTTGAGGACAATATGACAACACCAATCGCAAAACTCATCGACCGGCCAACCATGGCTATGCCACCCCTGGCCTTGCTGACCATCTTTGTCGTCGCGGCGCCGTTTCTCTGTGCGCAGGAAGTAACCCAGCACGCCGCGGATGACGAACACGACTCCCCAGCTTCGCTCGTGCGGCAGGTCCACGATGCCACAAGGAAATTCATCGACGTCAACAACGCTACTGCAGCCGGTTACGAACCGTTCCTGGGCTGCGTTACCGGCCCGGACCACGGAGCCATGGGCATCCACTACGTCAACGGAGCCCTGCTTGGCGAAACCCAGCTTGACGCCTCGAAACCGCAAGCGCTGATCTACGAGCCCGAGAATGGCAAGCTGCGGCTGGTCGGCGTGGAATTCATCGTCGACGCGGCAACCTGGCTGGGAAGCAACCGCAACACGCCCCCGGTACTCGATGGACAAGTCTTCCAGTTCGTCGGCGCTCCCAATCGTTTCAACATCCCCTCATTCTTCGAGCTGCACGTATGGGCCTGGCGGGACAACCCCCAAGGTGCGTTCGTGGACTGGAACAATCACGTGACTTGCGAATCTCAATAGATCGGTGGCTGACGTCTGCTGATGCCCTGACGGGTCTTTTGTATCAAAAGGTGGAGCGTTAATGTAACGTCTCGTTGGAGTTTGTCCGTGGTCCTCGCCCTGGATCTGGGGATGTGTGAAACGCTGAGCGTTTTGAGTTCACATTAAAGAGACGAAATACCAACGGCAGAACGCAAAGAGGAAAACGTAACGCCGATGGCGTCCGCTGACTGGCGGTAGACGAAGAGCCGTGGTGAGGTGAATCAATCGCGCCGGTCTCGTAATAGAAACACCAAATTTTTATGAAGGAGCACATATGTTTGACAAGCCGCGCACCGGTCTCTTCGTTCGAAAGTTCCGTCAGCAACTCCATAGTTCTGTCGATGGCATGATCCGAAGTCGAATCGTGCTCCGTATCGTCGCCCTCGTGGCCATTGCCACGGGCTCTGCCATCGCCGGCGTTTACCTTACCAATTTGTTTCCGTTCCTCGATTTCACCGGTTTCTCCGGGACGTACAGCAATACCGGAAGCGTTGATCTGAGTGGGCCCTTCTTTCAGAGTCTCGGTACCAATGGTAGGACCTGCGGAACGTGCCACCAACCCGATAACGCATTCGGATTGAGCGCCGTCGGCGCGCAACTCCGGTACTTCGTCTCACGCGGGAAGGACCCACTGTTTGACCAGTTTGATGGCTCCACTTGTCCCACGGGGCCCATAAACAACAGTTTGGTCGTTAATGACGGGCTAATTCGGATCGGACTTACCATTCCACCCAACACAACGGATCCATCCCCTCCGCAATACACGATCACCGCCCTTGAGGACCCCTATGGTTGTGCTCTCACCACCGATGCCGAGGGGGTGCAGACAGTTTCCGTTTATCGGCGGCCCTTACCAACTACAAATCTAAGTTTCTTGAGCGCGGTCATGTTCGATGGCCGTGAATCCTTTGCCTACCCTTTAAACAATGGGCAAACCTTCCCCGCCAATCTGAATATCGACTTGACGCAACAGGCAATTGACGCAACCCTGACCCATGCCCAGGCCGCGCAGGCTCCCACGGCAACGCAGCTCAGCAACATCGTGGATTTCGAACTGTCTCTCAACTCTGCGCAATTGTTTGACTTCGCCGCCGGAGATCTCTCGAAAAACGCGCATGGTGGAGCCCGATTCCTGTCGATGCAGCCATACTATCCGGGAATGAACGATTCGCTGGGGGCCGATCCTCAAAGAAAGCCGTTCACTCCCGACGTATTTACGATCTACTCGTCCTTCGAGAATTCCCGGAATCCACAGCAAGCCTCGATTGCCCGCGGCGAGCAGATCTTCAACACTCAACCCCTGACCATCAGCAACGTCCCAGGATTAACCACCGGCAATCAGCAGATTACGGGAACCTGCACCACCTGCCACGATACGGTTAATGTGGGCAATCATTCCTTCCCCCTGCCGCTGGATATTGGAACCAGCCGCTCGCTCCAGTACGAGACGGACCCGAACATCGTGGCGGGGCTCAGGGAACTGAGGATGCCGAAGTTGCCGGTCTTTGAGTTGGCCTGCACTCAGGGCGCGCTCGCCGGCAACACTTACTACACCTCCGATCCAGGTAAAGCCTTGATTACCGGACAATGCAGCGATATTGGGCGCGGCAAGGGCCTTATCTTGCGCGGTCTAGCTGCGCGCGCCCCCTATTTTCATGACGGAGTTGCAGCCAATCTCCAGCAAGTGGTGAATTTTTATAACCAGCGCTTCCAAATCGGCCTCACACAGCAACAGATGCAGGACTTGGTCAACTTCCTGCAAACACTATAGCGGGACGCATGCGCACTTCAGCAGAAGTCTCGAGTACATCGACCATGATTCGCTAACAGAAGCGCTTCTCCACATGCGTACGCGGGTGCGCTGCTCAGCCGCCGGAGCGATATCGATCTTCAGCAGCACGATGATATGACCTACTGGAAGAGCATCATGGTGATACCTCGTGTATTCAACGGGAGCATCTTTTCGCCCAATCGGAGGAGGTAATTTTGTGCGCTATGTGGCGGATTGGCTCAGGCCAGTACGAGCAAATCACACGCACTGTGCTGATGGCCAGGTTGCCGATTCCAAACGGTTGGCAGTCAGCGTTCAAATAGTGCTCGAACATTTCACTACGAGAACGGTCATGTCGTCGTGCTGCGCTGCACCTCCGGCAAAAAGGTCGGCTGCGGCGAAGATCGCCTGGACAATATCTTCAACGGTTCCGTCTGCAGCTTGTTGGGCGGCCGAAATCATAGCTTCTTCGCCCCATTCTTCCTCCGCGGAGTTCATAGCTTCGCTTATGCCGTCTGTGTAAGCAAGCAACAGATCGCCGGAATGAAGCTGGACAGAGCCTTGCTCATAGGATGCTTGCGGCAGCAGCCCGACCACTGGTCCGCCGCAATCCAGGCGAAGCGATTCGTAGCTCCCGGGCATTGCCTTACGGAGCAGCACAGGTGGATTGTGACCGGCATTGACGTACTGGAACCTCCTGGCTGCGCGGATCGAAAATTCCGAAGAAGAAGGTGGCATAACGATTGATGGCCGAGGCCTCATAGATCAGCCGGTTCATATGCGACATCAGATGCGTGAGTTCACCCGAACTCGTGCGAGTCATGGTTCGAAGGCAGGCGCGCAAACTCGCCATCAGGAGCGCGGCCGAGATGCCTTTGCCTGAGACATCGCCGATCGCCAGCCCCAGGCAGCCTTCGCCGATCGCAAACGCGTCGTAGTAATCGCCTCCTACGCCAAATACGGTGCGGCACGCTCCGGCAATACTGATGCCTTCAATCTCCGGCAGACGCTGCGGAAACAGTCGCTCCTGAACTTCGCGCGCAACTTCCATTTCGCGTGCAATATGTGCGCGTTCCACTGCCGCGGCAGCCAGCGACGCGGCGGTTTCGCTAAGCTCGAGTCCGAGTCCCGTTTGTAGGCCGACCGATTCGAGCAGACGCAGGTCGGAGGGCGTGTATGGCGCTTCGGAACGTTTCGCGCCGAGCGCCATCGCACCCAACACTCGCGTCCGTCCAGGCAGTGGAAGCAGCAACTCGGGTGACTCCGGGTCAGGCGTGCGACCGTCATTCGCACTATCGAAGATCGGTGTCGATGAGCGCGCTTGGTCGAACATACGAATCGACGTCGCAAGCACCGGTCCAATGGCATAAGCAGGCTCGAAATCGCCGTTCTTACGGAGCAGCACCGTTAATCGCTCGACATGCAAGCGCATCCGAGATCCGATGCGAAACCGTGCGGATCAACTCTGCTGGTTCTGAAATTGTTTGCGCGGTCTTGGCCAGTTGACTTAGCATCACTTCGGCGTCGTACGCTTCGCGGAAGAACTTGCGGTCGATCCACTGTTGCAGAAGGTCGGTAGGCGACCTCTTGTTGAGGAACAGAAAGCCGAAAAGCAAAAGCACCGCCACCAAGAAGGCAGTCTTCAGCGGAGTGTGATGGTGAGTGAAAAGCGGAATCGCGATAAGCCAGATGAGGGCCGCGATGCCGGCAACCCGAAAGACTTTCACCGTAGCACTGGCCAGCACGTATTTGCTGCCCATGCGCAACAGGATGCGGACGTCCATAGCGCGCTGGACGATCACGACATAGGCGAGCGTGAGCGGAAAGAAGAGCATCAGTACGAGGCCAAGGAAGAGAAGCCATTGACTCTCGTTTGGATCGGCCACTCCCAGGTAAGGCAATAATCCAAAAATCACCAGAATGCTGCCGAGGCCCACAACCGAGCCTGCAAGCAGTACTTGAAGACGGCGCCGTGCATCCGGCGAATTGGCGGTTCGCAACTTATCGAGGAGCAGAACCCAGTACAGTGCAATGTAGAAAATGGCGGACCACACGAAGACCGGGTTCAAGAATCGGTCGATAGCATCGAGGCGCGGCAGCAGAGAAATGTCGTACCAAGCGTTGTATTCCGAAACGAAAGCGGCAGCCACGCTCGCTCCGGTCAAGGCGATAACCAGCCACTTCAGCCAGGGAAGCCATCTGTCGAGGCGCGATCGCTCCGGAAAAAGCAAACCCAAAAGAAATAACGCTGCGGGCGCTATAAATTGGATCGCGAGATGCCAGTAAAGTCGGAGGCCCAGCCAGGCTGGAATCCACCAGCGAAACGCCCCGGGATTGAACGATTGCGGAACGGTCAGAAGAACCAGGAGGAACCAGGCGTTCGGATCGAAAGGGCGAGCAAATGCAACCCAAACGCCCAGTGCCACGCAGAAAAGCGGAATTACGAGCACAACGATCAGGACAAAAATATGGTCCGGCAGCGTGGTCCTGACTGGCGGGTCCTCTACTGACCAGCCCTTGGGATAGCCCTCGAGAGGAATCGTCGAGGTGAGTGTCATCCCGTTTTGTTTGCGGACAGCAACAGTGACTATCTCGCCTGGCCGGGAGTACCAGCGAATGCGCTGCCACAGCGCCATTCCGGTAAAGCGCAATCGGTTGATAGCGAGGACGGTGTCACCCTTGGCAAGCCCGGCATGCGTGGCCGCTACCGTGGGACTGACGATTAAGTTTCCGTAGAGTTGAAAAGGCGCTTGTACCTGGTTGCGGAGATTGAAGTTACCAATGATCGTCGAGGCCGAATTTACGACCTCGTAGGTACCCGCGATGCCGGCGTATATAAACAGCAGCGCGTAAAGGACGCGGGTTGTGGCAGCTTTGGTGATCGGAAAATTAGGCACTGGCGCACTGGTCCACTGTAGAACGATGTCGAGATTAGATCGTACAACCGTCGAATCGTCGAAACCAGCATTTGCGATCAATCATCGGCAACGGACCGGCATGAAGAAACTCGAATTCCTTGTTGGACGGTGGCTTGAAACTGAGGTCAAACTGGCTGATGGATTTCGTTCACTATGGATTCAGCGGGTAAAGCAACATCATGAGTGCAAATGTCAAACAGGCAGTACCCTTCTTGGGGGTAACGGACATGGAATCTTCTCTGCGGTTCTATGTCGACGGACTTGGATTCACAATGAAGCGCCAATGGATTCCAGAGGGCGACGAACACTATCCTTCTGATGGAAAAATCCGCTGGTGCTGGCTTGAGCTTGGCGACGCCGCGATCATGCTTCAGGAGTTTGCGCCGCAACGTCGGCCGAGTGAACCGCTAGGAACCGGCGCTTCGGTGGTCTTTATGTGCGAAGACTCACTCGCCCTTTATCGCGAGTTCAAGTCGAGGGGTGTTGATGTTCGTAATCGGCCCGCTGTAGGAAACGGTCTATGGGTGGTACCGCTTACCGACCCTGACGGCTATCGACTTCAATTTTCGAGTCCCACTGATGCACCGGAAGAAAGTGAGTTACAAGAAGCGGAATAGGTCCCCGGAAGCTTGGATCAGATCTGGAATAGCTGACAGGCGAGCCTACCGCGGCGATGCCCTCGGTGCGGACCTATGACCGTCTGGGTAATCGCTTCCGCGATTGGCTGGCGATTTACTTGACTTTTATCCTTTACGCTGTTTACTCTAGGTATTGTCGGACAATGCCTTATGGAAACTAGCACGGGCGTTTCACGCGACCTGTTCCCTGGCGCACTGGAGATGATGATCCTCGAATCGCTCCGCCGCCAGCCGGCACACGGCTATGCGCTGGTGCAGTACATCCAGCAGCGCTCACAGAACCTGCTTCAGGTTGAAGAGGGTTCGTTGTATCCTGCGCTGCAGCGCCTGCTGAAAGCGAAACTCGTCAAGGCCGAGTGGACTGTTTCCGCTTCCACCAATCGGCGCGTACGTGTCTATCAGATCACCACGACAGGCTTGCGCCACCTGAACCGCGAGATTTCTAGCTTCGACCGCATGCTCGAAGGTATCCAGATGGTCCTCGGGCCGAAGAGGGGCGCAACAAGTTAAGGAGGACTCTCTCGCATGAGCTGGCTTGAACGAATCTTCCGGCGCGGGCGGCTTTACGACGAACTAGCCGAAGAACTGCGCGAGCACATCGAAGAGAAGACCGAGCAGCTGATGCGCCTCGAGAATCTATCGCGCGCCGAGGCCCGCCATGCCGCCCTTCGTGCGTTTGGGAATCCGACTCTCGTGGAGACGCGAAGCCGCGACGTCTGGCAGTGGCCCAGGCTTGAATCGTTTCTTACCGACCTTAAACTTGCCTTCCGCCGCTTAAGAAGATCGCCGGGCTTCGCAGCAACAGTGGTTTTCACACTGGCCATTGGCATCGGCGCCAATACGGCAGTGTTTACCGTCGTCGAGAGTATTCTGCTCAAGCCGCTGCCCTATCCTCAGCCGGAACAACTCGTGGCGGTGTGGCTGCACGCTCCTGGAGCAAAAGGCTTGGCCAATTTCGCCGAAGGGTTACGCCTTTCGCCATCGATGTATTTGACCTTCGCCGAACATAACCGCACATTTCACTCGATCGGCGTGTGGGTTTCAGGTACAGCCAACATCACCGGAATCGCACAGCCGGAAGAGGTGCGCACAACATACATCAGCGACGGCGTGCTGCAGACACTAAACGTTCCGCCAGCGGCTGGGCGCTGGATACTGACGTCCGACGAGGTTCCGGGCAGCCGGAAGGTCACGATGCTGAGCTACGACTGCTGGCAGCAGCGTTTTGGCGGCGAACCGACGGTGATCGGAAAGAACATCCAAGTCGATTCGCAGACTCGGGAGATCGTCGGCGTGATGCCTCAAGGTTTTGAGGTCGAGAACCAGGATTTCGACTTGCTTATCCCGCTCGGGTTCGATCCACGGCGCCAGATCCTGGCCGGCTTCGGGTATAACGGCATAGCCCGTCTGAAACCAGGCGTGACGATTGGCGAGGCGGACGCGGACATCGCGCGCATGCTCAACATTTGGATGGATTCGTGGACCAACAACGACGGCGGCGACCCACACTTCTACCGCACGTGGAAGATCTCGGGTGCCATCCGCCCCATGAAGCAGGAAGTGATCGGCAACGTGGGGAGCGCGCTGTGGGTGGTGATGGGCACCATCGGCGTGGTGATGCTGATTGCCTGCACTAACGTGGCGAACCTGCTGCTGGTACGTATCGAAGCGCGTCGGCAGGAACTGGCGATTCGCGCGGCGCTGGGCGCAGGGCGGACGCGCATAGCTCGCGAGGTGCTGGCCGAGTGCGTGCTGCTCGCGCTGATCGGCGGCATGGTCGGCATTGGGATTGCGCAACCTGGGTTGGGGTTCCTGGCCGCCATCGGTCCTACCAACCTGCCGCGCCTGCACGAGATCTCGTTCGATGCGTGGTCCATTGCATTCACGCTCGCGCTTTCGCTCGTTTCGGCGCTGCTCTTCGGGACCATCGCGGCGCTCAAGTCGATGCGGTCCACCGTGTCGCTGGCGCAAGCTTCCAGTGGGCGCACAGCGAGCGCAAGCCGGGAGCGGCAACACGGGCGCAATCTGCTGGTGATTGCGCAAGTAGCGATGGCGATGGTGCTACTGGTCAGCGCCGTGCTCATGATTCGTACACTAGCGGCGCTTCGCGGCGTTGACCCCGGATTTGCCGACGCGAATCATGTGCAGACTCTGCGCATCGCGATTCCACAGCAGCTCATTCCCGACGCGCAGACGGCCACCCGCGTCGAGAACAGTATTACCAATAAGCTGGCAGCCATTCCCGGCGTGGACTCTGTCGGGTTTGCGCGGGGCGTTCCCATGGACGGAATCGACCCGGCTTGGAATAACATTTCCATCCAGGGTAAGTACCAGCGGCCGGGAACCGAACCAATGCGACTGTTCAACTATCTCTCGCCTGGATACTTTCATACCGTGGGTACGCACCTGGTGGTGGGTCGCGACTACACGTGGACCGATCTTTACGGGCTGAGGCCGGTAGGCATCGTCTCCGAGAACCTGGCGCGTGAGTTGTGGGGGTCTGCCGCAGCGGCCATTGGCAAGCGGTTCCGCATTTTGCCCAGCCAGGCGTGGCAAGAAGTGATTGGTGTGGCCGAGGATGTCCGGCAGAACGGGGTGGATCAAGCGGCGCCAGCGATGGTGTACTGGCCGGCGATGATGCCGAATCCGTTTGCAGCCGGAGAGATCAATTCGGAGCGTGCGGCCACCTTCGTGGTGCACACCGGCCGCGCGGGAACCGAGAGCCTGCGCAGCGAGATTCAGCGGGCAGTGTGGCAGGTGAATGGCAACCTTCCTGTGGCGTCGGTGCAGACTTTGGGCGAGATCTACAACCGCTCAACGGCGCGCGCCTCGTTCACGCTTGTCATGCTGGCAATCGCGGGGGCGATGGCCCTGGCTCTCAGCCTCATCGGCATCTACGGGGTAATTTCGTACGCTGTGTCGCAGCGGACTCGGGAAATCGGCATTCGCATGGCGCTCGGCGCACGGAAGGGCGAGATGCGCTGGATGTTCGTGCGCGTCGCTCTGGGATTAGCGGGGGTCGGCATCCTCATCGGCCTCGGAGCTGCCGCAGCAGTCGCGCAACTGATGACTGCGCTGCTGTTTGGTGTCAGCCCTCTCGATCTATTGAGCTTCGCTGTTGTGCCTTTCATCCTGGCTGCAGCGGCGGCTGTTGCGAGCTACTTACCGGCTTCTCGCGCCGCCACTGTCAATCCTGTGGATGCGCTCAAAGCGGAGTGACTGCAGCCGGCCAGGAGCTCCTTTCGTACGGATTGTCAGTTGGATCTAGCGTAAGCGTCCGGTACACAGGTCCGAACGGTTGTTCGGGGCTCCCGAAATTGGTCCTGTTCACACTCATTGGGAGAAGTCACGACCGACGGGCGGTAAGCATGGAGTATAGAGACTGCGGTCGAATCTCATATACTTTCGCACGTATAATGGGTTGGCCAAAGAAGCAGAGTGTTCCGCCGTGCCCTCATAGTGGCGCTTCTCGTTCCGCGCATCGCCGTCATGCAGACGCTGCCACCGCCGAGAGCGATTGGGGAACCTGAAGATGCCTCCGCTCTGCTGACACGAGCGCGCGAGAAGATTCTCAACTCGATTCGCAGGCTGCCGAAGTACACTTGCCTGGAAACCGTCGATCGTACGTACTACGTTCGGCCACCTGAAAAACACAGCCTGCATATGATGACCGACGATCGTCCCGCTCTCGCGTGCGCCGCGAACAGCGCCGGCCGTCTGTTGTTGGACGCGAAGGACCGGTTGCGAGTGGAAGTCGTCGCCACGGGAGAGGGTGAAATCCATTCCTGGCCGGGGGCGAGCCGTTTCGATACGCGCTCCTTTGACCAGATGATTCCTTTCGGGCCGCTCAGCACGGGATCCTTCGGAACGACTCTTTTCGACGTGTTCGCGAATCCTGGTACACAGATCAAATTCATCGCGAGTAAGGCCGACGGACTTCGCGACGCCTTCGAATACTCGTTCCGCGTGCCTCTGAAGGCTAGCCATAACGGCGTGAAGGGGAGTCGCGGATGGCAGATCATTGCATTTAGCGGTTCTTTTGAGAATCAACGCGGCGACTGCGGAGTTGGCACGCCTGGTAGTCGAAACGGATCCACTTTCGCCCGACACGGGCATGTGCCAGGCAAAAATCTCAACCGACTACCACATCATGCTGATTGGCGATGGCGAATTTCTACTCCCGCGCCGGAGCGAACTCGACACTTTCGACACCGACGGTGGCCAAACGGACAGCATGACGAAGTTTTCAGCCTGTCGCGAATATACGGCTGAGTCGAATCTTCGATTCGATGATCAGGACACGTACTTGGGATCGATCAGGACCGCGCCACAGCGCGTTACCGCGCTTCGACCGGGCGTCACTTTCACTCTGGCACTCACCAGTGCTATCGATCTAAGCACTGCGGCCGCAGGCGACCAGGTATCGGCGAGGGTTGTCCACTCCGTTCGTGCACGGGGATCGAAGGAAGTTCTGGTGCCCGCGGACGCGATTGCCCGGGGCAGAATTGTTGAAATGCGGCACGAGATGAGGACCTCGGAATTTCTGATTTCCATCCGGTTCGATACGCTCGAAACAAAAGGCGCGGTATCGCCGCTTTCGGTCCGATTGGCTTGCGAAATTAAAGCCGAGAGGCGGAGCCCCGGCGGGTTTGTCACCCGGGGAACCGAATTTTCGCTGCCGGCACCCGCTTCGGCGTTGCCGAGGAGTTATTTCGTGTTTCCGGCGAAGAGCGGAGGGTATATGATCCCGGCCGGCTTCCAATCCAAATGGACAACAGTTGCGCCATAAAGATTCTGGGACTCGGCGTTGCCGGCGTGATGCTCCTGAACGCGCAGTCCTCACCGAATCCCGCCGACGTGCTGGAGCAGGCGCGGGATAAAGTGATCGCACGGTTGCCGCCGATTGGGTATGCCTGTATCGCCACGATCGATCGCAGCTATTTCCGCCGTCAGACGCCGCCCGTGACTCCAAAATCCTGCGAAGAGATCTCCGCGGACAGAAAAAAGGGACGGGAAAAATTACAACTCGCCAAGACCGATCGGTTGCGGCTCCAGGTGACCCTGACGAGCGGGGGTGAAGTCTATGCATGGACTGGGCCGGGCGGTTTCTCGCGTAATGTCGAAGAGGCCGTGCAATCCGGGGACATCGGCACCGGTGGGTTGGGTGCCCGGGTCGACGCGATATTCGCTAACCCACTCGTCCGTTTTCGGCTTCTCGGTCAAAACGGCAAAGACCTCGAATTCGGTTTTCGGGTCCCGGTTGAAGCCAGTAGTTCCCTCGTCAAAGCCGGCGCGCAGTGGCATCAGACGGGATATGGCGGCTCTCTGACAATCGACTCGGCTTCGCTCGACCTCAAGCGGCTAACGATCGAAACGGAAGAACTGCCGCCGGAAACTTCCATGTGCGAATCGAGCACAACTCTGGAATATCCATCCGGCGGTGAGGGCGTGCTGCTTCCGAGCACGACCCGGACCCGCGATTTAGAGCGTGACACCACCGAAACGGAATGGGTCACGACGTTTTCGGACTGCCGCGAGGCACCGGAAAGGGCTCCCGAGCGGCCGCGCCCTCCATTGTTCCCGCCTACGTGGAATGTGCCGTTCAAGCTGGTGTTAACTGCACCCATCGATACGATCACTGCCGCCGCGGGAGATGTGATTACGGGAAGACTTGCAGAAGCGATGCTGGGGCCGTCGAAGATCCGGGCGCCCGCGGGTTCAACCTTAACCGGCCGGATCATGCGCATGGAACACCATCTGCGTCGGCTGGACTATTTCGACCCCAAAACGCAAGTCGTCCATAACGGGAGTCCATACTTTTTTCTGATTTGGGTGAATTTCGACACGATTGAAGCGAATGGCGTCGTTTCGTCGATCCGCGCCCGACTGATTTGCGGTAAAGCGGTCGATGGCAATCATCCTTGTCCGTTCGCCATTATGAGTGATCAGAAATGGCATCGTGCTCTTATCTTTGACACCGATTCCCCCAGCGTTAATATCGTAGTTCCTGCTGGATACACGTCGACATGGCTGACCGGCGACCCGCCTTCGAAATAGCGCGAACGCCAGTTGGAACAATGCCACCCGAGCCGGTGTCGGATAAAGAAGACCTTTGCCTGTCGATACGGCTATGCTCGCGATCCTGGTTTCCGCGCAGACGATATGGCAAGACCTGAAGTACGGACTGCGCCAATTGTGGTCGAACCCCGGGTTCGCCGCCGTCGCAGTTCTGACGCTGGCCCTCGGCATCGGCGTGAACACGTCCATTTTCAGCTTGCTCAATGCACTGATGCTGCGGCCCCTGGCGGTGCCAAATAGCGCTGGGATGCTCGGAATCTACCGCGGCGAAGGTCGTCCATGTTCCTATCCGGACTTCCTGGATTTCCAGAAACGCGCCGATGCCTTTTCGGGCCTAGCTGCAGACACGACAACTGAAAGCGCGCTCGATGTTGGCGACAGCAGTGAAGTCATCCTGGCCGAGGCCGTTTCCTATAATTACGCGGCGGTGCTGGAAATCAAGCCAGCGCTTGGGCGATGGTTCGCGGCTGAAGACGAGCGCGCAGCCGGCTTCCCGGCGGTGATCAGCTACCGGACATGGCAGAGCCGTTTTGGCGGCGACCCGCAGGTGATCGGCAAACAAGTGCGTTTGGAATCGCAATGGTACACCGTGGTTGGCGTGGCTCCGAAGGGTTTCCAAGGCATGGCAATGCCGGTCCTGACGGCAGTCTGGGTACCGCTTGTCCGATACGCGCAACACAATGAATTCGGTGCCCGCATCGTAAAAGATCGCGTGGAAAGCCGGGTGATGATGTTCGGCAGGCTCCGGCCTGGCGTAACCGCATCACAGGCGCAAGCCGAGTTGAACTCGGTAGATGCGCAGTTACGCCGGGATTATCCACGGCCGGAAGCGCGACGAATAGCGCTGCGAGTAGACACCGCTCGCGGAACGGCAGATCCCGGCTATCGGCGCATGGTTGCGCCAGTCTTGATGCTGCTCTCGGCGGTAGTTGGACTGGTGCTGCTCATCAGTTGTGCGAATGTCGCCAATTTGCTGCTAGCTCGCGGCGTGTCGCGGCGACACGAAGTGTCGGTCCGGCTGGCTATCGGAGCGAGTCGAGCAAGAATTTGCCGGCTGTTGCTGCTGGAGAGCCTGCTGCTCAGTGTCATGGGTGCAGCGGCAGGATTGGCGGCGGCGCAATGGACGAACCGAATCCTGGAGCGCGGGCTCTCCTCCGCTCCATCGGACATTGTGGTCGGAGCAAGTCTGTCGCTCGATGGGCGGGTACTTGGATTCGTTTTGATTGCTTCGGTTGTAACGACGTTTGTATTCGGGTTGATCCCTGCTTTGCAGGCGTCCAGACCGGATTTGATCCCTGCGCTCAAAGGGAGCGCGACCTTCTTGCGGAATCGCAGGCTCACGCTGCGGAACATGAGCGTGGTGGCGCAAGTGACACTTTCGCTGGTGCTGCTGGTCATGGCTGGACTTTTCCTGCGAGCCCTCCAGACGGCTAGCAACATCGATCCCGGTTTCGATGCACGACGATTGCTCTCCGCGAGACTCTATGTTGCGAAGCCGGAGTTCAACCAGGCCGCCGGTTTGGCTCTTTTACCGCCGCGTGATCGATCACGCTCGCACGTTGCCCGGCGTGCGAAACGCAACCCTGTCCTATGCGTCGCCTATGCTCACGATGTACGAGTGTGCTGTGCCGAATAAGGCTAACGGCTCGCCGGATTCGATTAACGCAGGCGCAAACATCATCGGCCCGGATTATTTTTCTACGTTTGGCATCCCACTGCTAGGTGGCCGTGAATTCACCAGCAGCGATAACTTGTCGGCGCCTCCGGTGGTGATTGTGAATGAGACCCTTGCACGGCGATACTGGCCGAAGCAGAATCCAGTTGGTAACCGCATCCGCGTGGGCGATGGATGTGATAAAGGCCAGGGTACAGTTGCCGAGATTGTGGGCGTTGCGAAAAATGCGCAATACGCTTCGCTCGATACTTCAGTGAAGCCGTACGTGTTTTATCCGTTCGGACAGCATTACGTCGGATATGTGGCATTGGTCATACGGACCGAATACAACCCGGCGGACTTGGTATTGGCGCTACGAAAAGAACTCCATGGCGTGGATAGCAGGTTGCGGATCTATGATGTCGAGGCTCTGTCGGATCAGATGGATAAGTCTCTTTGGCAGGCACGCTGGGAAGCTTCGCTACTCGGCGCATTCGGCATGCTGGCGCTAGTGATCGCGTCTGTCGGCTTGTACGGCGTGCTTGCGTTCGCGGCCAACCAGCGGATGCGCGAATTTGGAATTCGCATGGCGCTCGGGGCGCAAAGGCACGATGTGCTCCAGCTTGTGACCGGCGATTCCCTGACGATCACTCTCGCGGGCATTGGCCTAGGGCTGTTACTTTCTCTTGCCTCCACCAATCTATTGCGCGGTTTCCTCTACGGATTGAACCCAACCGACGTGAGGACATACGCCGGGGCCGCGCTCTTGTGGACGGCTGTTTCTCTGGTGGCGAGCTGTGCGCCCGCTTACCGGGCAACCAGGGTCGATCCCGCAATCGCGCTACGGGAAGAATGACTGGGTTTGGGCTGACGAAGTCCCTCCTGACAGCTCAAGGCGCACCCGCTGAGCTTGTTCCCGATCAATTGACCTGCTGGTCGCGTTGGCGAGAACCGGTCCGGCAAGGTTTTCAGTGAACGAATAGCCTCATACAGTTTTCGTATGGTCCGCTGGCTCTTCTCCTTCAGCCGCTAAACTGGAATGAGTGAGCTTGCGTTCCCCCGCGCAGCGAAGTCCTTAGAAAAAACCGCATGCCCGAGCGCCCGTTCGTTCACCTCCACTGTCATACCGATTACTCGCTCCTCGACGGAGCTTGCGATATCAAAAAGCTTATGAGCGTCGTTGAGCGGCAGGGAATGCCCGCCGTTGCGATGACCGATCATGGCAATCTCTTCGGCGCGGTGGAGTTCTACACCGAGGCGATGGCCCACGGCATTCACCCGGTAATCGGCTGCGAGGTTTACGTCTCGCAACAGGGCCATAAAACTCGTTCGGAGTCGGACCGCTACAACCACCTGGTCCTGCTTTGCGAAACTCAGGAGGGTTACAAAAACCTGATCAACCTCGCGTCAATCGGGTACCTGGACGGGTTTTACTACAAGCCCCGCATCGATAAGGATCTGCTCGCGCAGCACTCCAAGGGGCTCATTGCGCTCTCGGCGTGTTTGCGCGGCGATATTAACGAAACCATCATGGCCGATCGCTACGACGACGCGAAGCGGATCGCCAACGAATACGCGGATCTTTTCGGCCGGAATAGCTTTTTTCTCGAAATGCAGGATCATCGCCTGGATCAGGACAAGCTTGTGATGCCGCAGATCCGGCGCATGTCCTCGGAGACCGGCATTCCGCTGGTTGTGACCAACGACTCGCATTACCTGGGTCACGATGACGTGCGCGCGCACGAGATCCTGCTGTGCATTCAAACGGGCAAGACTATGTCCGACCCGAATCGGATGCGCTTCAGCACCCCCGAATTTTATGTGAAATCGCGGGCGGAGATGCTCTCGCTGTTCGGTGAAGTCGAAGAGGCGCTCGATCGGACCTGGGACATCGCGCAGCGCTGTCACGTAAAGCTCGAAAAGGTAAAGGATCCTTTCCCGCGCTTCGACGTGCCGGCCTCGCACACGACGGACACTTACTTCGCCCACGTTGCCCGGGAGGGATTCGAGAAGCGCCGCCCCCGGCTGGAAGCGCTTCGCAAGCAAGGCCGTCTGAAGCACGATGTTCCCGAATACGTGGAACGCCTGGAGCGCGAGATCCAGATGATCCAGCAGATGCAGTTCTCAGGCTACTTTCTCATCGTCTGGGACTTCATCCGCTTCTCCAAACAGCGCGGCATTCCTGTCGGACCGGGGCGCGGATCGGCGGCCGGCAGCCTGGTCGGCTACGCTATGGAGATCACCGATATAGATCCGCTCGAGTACGGTCTCCTCTTTGAGAGATTTCTGAATCCGGAGCGCGTCAGCATGCCGGATATCGATATCGATTTCTGTACCAACCGGCGCGGGGAAGTGATCCAGTATGTGACGGAGAAATACGGCCGCGAGCAGGTTGCCCAGATCATCACCTTCGGAACTCTCGCCGCAAAAGCTGCCATCAAGGATGTGGGCCGCGTGCTCGACATGAGCTTCTCCGAGGTCGATCGGATTTCGAAGCTCGTTCCGAAGCAGCTCAACATCAAGCTCGAGAAGGCAATAGAGGACCCCGAGCTAAAGGATGCCGCCGCCAAAGAGCCGCGAGTGAAAGAGGTGCTGGATATCAGTCTGAGGCTGGAGGGTGTTTGCCGGAATGCCGGTATGCACGCCGCGGGCGTGGTCATCTCCTCCGTCCCGCTCAAAGAGCTAGTCCCGCTGTACGTCACGAATAAGCAGGAACTTGTGACGCAGTACGACATGGTCGGGCTTGAGAAGCTCGGGCTGCTCAAGATGGATTTTCTTGGCCTCACCACCCTCACGATCATCGAGCGGGCCATGAAACTCATCGAAAAGCACCGGAGAGTCAAGGTTGTAATCGAAGATCTGCCCCTCGATGACGCGCAAACCTACGAAAAGATATTCAGCACCGGGTTCACCAGCGGCGTTTTCCAATTCGAATCTTCGGGAATGCAAGATATCCTGCGCCGTTATCAGCCGAACCGGATTGAAGACTTGTGCGCCTTGAACGCCCTGTATCGTCCGGGGCCCATTCAGGGCGGGATGATCCCGGATTTCATCGACCGTAAGCACGGCCGCAAGCCAATTGTTTACGATCTTCCAGTCCTCGAGGAGATTCTTTCCGAAACCTACGGCGTGATCCTTTACCAGGAACAGGTAATGCAGATCTCAAATACGCTGGCAGGTTATTCGCTGGGTGAAGCGGATATTCTCCGCCGGGCCATGGGCAAAAAGAATGCCGCGGAAATGTCCCAGCAGCGCGAGCGCTTTATCGGCGGGGCGACTCAGCGTGGGTATCCGGCTAAAAAGATCGCCAAGATCTTCGATCTGATGGAGCAGTTTGCCGGGTACGGGTTTAATAAGTCGCACTCTGCCGCATACGCCTATCTTGCCTACGTAACTGCTTACTTGAAGGCGCATTACTCGGTGGAATTCATGTCCGCGCTGCTCACGTCTGAATCGGGCAACACGGACAAAGTCGTGAAGTACATCAACGAGTGCCGCGAGATGGGGATTCGTGTTCTTCCGCCCGATGTCAATCAAAGCGATTTCAACTTCACCCCTTCTGGCGATGCGATTCGCTTCGGTCTCGGAGCGGTGAAAAATGTCGGCCAAGGCGCTGTCGAGGCGGTCGTCGCCGCTCGCGAAGGAAGCGGCTTGTTCACGTCAATCTACGATTTCTGCGATCGCGTGAATCTCGGAAACGTGAACCGCCGTGTGCTTGAGAGCCTGATCAAAGCCGGGGCCCTGGATGAAACAGGCGCGAATCGGGCTCAACTCACCGAAGCGTTGGATCGAGCGCTGGAGTCCGGAGCGCGCGCCTCTCGCGATCGCGCCATGGGCCAGCACGGGCTTTTCGGCTTTACAGTAGACGAGGAAAAAACTGAATTTCCGCTTGCTAAGTTACCCGACTGGACCATGGAGCAGAAGCTGGCGGGCGAGAAAGAGGTGCTCGGCATTTACGTTTCCGGCCATCCGCTGGATCGTTTCAAAGATAAAATATCCGATCTGACCACCCATTTCACCGATCGGCTGGAAGACTTGGAAAAGAACACGCCGGTTGCGATGTGCGCGATGCTCACCAGCATCATTCGAAAAACCAATCGTGACGGAAAGTATTGGGCCGCTCTCAAGATCGACGATGGCCGGGGTACCGCCGATGCCATGGTGTTTGCCAACAGGTACGAAGAGCTGCTGCCCGCCCTGAGAGACGATGCGGCCGTTTTTATTCGGGCGGTCGTTCTGCCCGAAGAGGGTGGGCCGCCGAAACTTTCCATTCAGGACATGGTCAAACTGGAGGACGCCCGGGTCGACCTCCCCTCGCTGATTTCCATTCGCTTCTGGTTGAAAGAGGAAAACTCTGCGGAGAAGGCAAATGCGCTCGGCGATCTTTTCGTTCGAAAGAGCGGCAGCACGGAGGTTCGGCTTCGGATCGAGAAGCCGCGCGATTTTTCTGTGATCATGGACGTGGCGACCAAGGTACGCCCCGACCGCGAATTTCGGGCGGAATTGGAAAAAATTTGCGGCCCCGAAGCAATGGAAGTATTAGCGAGCTGATCCATGGATGAAGAGGATGAAGAGCAGGCTGAAGCACCGAATCTGGACTACGCTTCCAATGCTCCCGTGATTCATGACAATCCGAGCTGGCATCGCGTTCAACTGGCGCGGCATCCGAAGCGGCCGCATTCGCTCGACTACATCCATGGCCTGATAACCGGCTTTGAAGAGCTGCACGGGGACCGTTTCTTCGGTGACGACCAGTCGATCATCGCCGGCATGGGTTTTTTCGAGGGCAAGCCGGTCATGATAATCGGCCACCAGAAAGGGCGAGATACAAAGGAGAAGTTACTCCGGAATTTTGGGATGTCTAAGCCCGAAGGTTACCGGAAAGCTCTGCGGCTGATGAGGGTTGCCGCTAAATTCCGGAAACCGATCATTACTTTTATTGACACGCCCGGAGCCTACCCCGGCATTGGCGCCGAAGAGCGCGGGCAAGCGGAAGCGATCGCCTATAATTTGCGGGAAATGTCTCGTCTGGCAAGCCCGATAATTTCGGTGGTGATCGGCGAGGGCGGCAGTGGCGGGGCGCTTGGAATCGGCGTTGCGAATCGGGTGTACATGCTGGCGAACGCATATTACAGCGTGATCTCGCCGGAAAGCTGCGCGGCGATCATTTATCGCGATTCGGGAAAGGCTCCGGAGGCTGCTGCCGCTCTCAAGCTGACCGCGCCCGATCTCTTGCAGATGAAATTAATCGACGGGATCGTGCCCGAACCGGACGACGGGGCTCACACCGACCCTGATGCCGTGACTGCTTCTCTTCGAGATACTTTGAAACAGGCTTTGAGCGAACTGGAAGGGGTCTCGCCTGAGGAGATCATCGATCAGCGATACAACAAATTCCGGCAGATGGGAAATTTCTTCACCGAGGTTAGCCTCTGAATCGGATCGGAATTGTGATCGCGATTTTCGTTCTGGGCTTCCTCGCTCTGATTGCTTACTCCACTTTGAACGGACCGCGCTACCGCGTTGAGGTGTGCATGGCGTACCAAGGCCGCTCGGCGTGCCGGACCGTGAAAGCGAAAAGCGAGCAGGGCGCCGTTCGATCCGGCACCGAAAATGCATGCGCCGACATTGCTTCGGGTGTTACTGATACGATGCGCTGCGTGGAATCGCAACCACAGAGCGTAAAGGTGTTAAGTCGCCCAAAGGGTTAGAAACTCATCAGGGCCGAATACCCGCCACATTCACCCGCATCCGATAAATACTGCTGCTCGCCGCAATATATAAAGTCTTCCCGTCCTTGTCCCCGAACGTGAGATTGCCCGTTCTTTCAGGCATATCGATGGTGCCCAGATGTTTACCATCCGGCGAAAAGACCCATACGCCTCCTGGGCCCGCACTGTAGACATTCCCTTGGTGATCGACCTTCATTCCATCCGGAGCGCCCGGCCGCTTATCGGAACTGGCGTCATAGAAAAGTCTGCCGTCCGCAAGAGACCCATCCGGGTTAACGCGATACCGTCTCCAGATCTTCCGCGGCTCGGAGTTGTTGACATACAGCACGCCTTGATCGGGAGAAAAAGCGATCCCGTTGGGCCTTGGCAAATCCGTGATGAGAAGCTGCAATTTCGTGTTATCCGGAGCCGATCCCGCCGGCCGATCGGTCGCGCCGGGCAGCCGATAAACTCCATTTACCTTCAGCTCTTTTTGCGGATCATTGTCGCTCTGCGTGCGCAGCCCATACGGAGGATCGGTGAAATACAGCGACCCGTCCGACCGGTAAACAAGATCGTTGGGACTGTTCAGCCGCTTGCCTTGATAGGCGTTTGCCAGAATCGTGATCTGGCCCTTCGGATTCATCGTCTCCAGCCGATACACGTCGCGCTGGGCATGGCCCGCCACAGTCAGGCGCCCGCGGGCGTCGAGTGTCATGCCGTTCGATCCCGATTCCGGACCGCCATAGGATGACGCCGAACCTTTATATCCGCTCGGCTGCAGAAAAATCGACGCGCTTGCCTCAGGTGTCCACTTGCGTATGCTGTCGCTCGGGATCTCGGCAAACAGCAGATAACCGGCGTGGATCCACACTGGTCCTTCGGTCCATTTAAAACCGGTAGCGACGCGCTCCAGCTTTGCATCGCTTGGGATTAGAGAGTCTATCTGCTTATCCAACCGTTCAATCTTTACCGATTCCTCTTGGGAAAGCAGCACCGGAATGAACAGCGCGGGGAGCAAGGCTCCCGCCAACAAAACGTGTATTTGTCTCACGGCAGGATTTTATAACGACTCAGAAAACGATTTCGTTCACAACATCGCTAGAACTTCGCTGTAATCTCAATATGATGTCGATGAGCAGGCTTGCAGGACTGACGGTTCTCCTTGTGGGCGGCATGTTTGTTGCCGGCCATTCGCGGGCAGCAGCAAGACGAAACGCGTTCAAGTGTCGATCCGTGGAACGATCGGCAGCTGATTCAGCCTCGGGCTTTGGCCGATTGGCTCGCGAGCGACCGCCCTAAGCCTCTGATCCTATATGTCGGTTTTCCCGTGCTGTATCGGAGCGTCCACATCCCCGGCGCGAAGTTAGCCGGACCTTGCTCAAAGCCCGAAGGGATCGCGCTACTGCAGAGTGCTTTCGCTGCGGTTCCAAAGGACCGCGAAATTGTCCTCTATTGCGGCTGCTGCCCTTTTCAAAAGTGTCCGAATGTCAGACCCGCTTTTGAAGAACTCCGCACAGAGGGCTTTTCTCATGTGCATGTGCTCGACATCCCGACGAACTTCCACGCGGATTGGGTCACAAAGAATTTCCCGGTCGAGAAGCGCGCCGGGACTTAACTCGAGCCGACTTTACCCTTTGCGAACGGCCGCGCGAATGCGTTCGCGATGTTGTGCATGTTCAATGTCAGGATGGTCTGACACGTCTCTTTCGCCTTTGTTTTATCACCGCTCTTCTCATAGGCTCGGGCAAGCAGACTCAACACGAAAGGATCGTGCTGATTCGCCTGTTGCAAATCAGTAATGGCCGCGCCCGCGTCGCCCGCGTAAAAAGCCACATAACCGCGCAAATAGGGAACGAATGCCTTCTGCCGCGGGTCATCGGTATGTTCCACGAACGTTTCCGCCGCCGCCAGGTCTTTATCCGCAATAGCTTTGTTCCCGCGCCGGGCTGCGATGCGTGCTTGCGCCGCTTCGGAGCGGAATCCCCACAAGCCCTTTTCGACAGCGGAAAGGTCCGGCTTCTTCATCGCCGTCTCATAGCCTTTTTGGTACCAATCGAAAGCGTGGTCAACGTCTCCACATTCAAGGTAAATTCGTGCCAGTTCATCCGCGGTTTCGCCGCCGCCTGTGAAGTTCGCGGCAGCAACCTGCGCATTAAATAGCTCCTCTTCATACCGCGCCGCTTCGTCCGGGTTGCGTTCGAAGGCGAACGAAATGGCCATTGCTTTCTCCGCTTGCCCCTTCGCTTTGGCATCCAGCGCGAACTCGATCGCCCGGCGAATCTCGCTTCTGGCCTCACCGTACTTGCCACTCAAATCCAGCACTTCGCCTTTCGATAGGTGGGCTTCAAAAGACTTCGGCTGCGCTTCGATGGCTTTATCGAAATCGGCAATCGCCTCCTCTTGCTTGCCCTGCATGTTCAGATCCCAGCCTTGTTTGACAAGGTCGTTCTGATCGTCGGCTGACGTTTGCGTCTGTGTGGAAAGACACCACACGAGTCCGCAACCAGCGGTTAAGAGCAAGGCGAATCGCATACGCGGCTGATTGTATCTCGGCACGCCAGCTTGGGGGTAGAATCACTCAGAAAGCATTCAAAGATGAAGAGCCTTATTGCAATTCAGTCTATAGCCGTCATACTATCGCTGGCAATCAATGCTCATCGAGTGTCGCAGCAGCCGCTCCTACGACCAGGCAGCGCCGGAACAACCTGGACGCAGTTCGGTCTCTTCAATCCGGCCGCCATAAAGAAGGACGGCAAAACAGTATTGCTCTTCCGCGCTCAAGACGCGAAGCATACCTCATACATTGGTTACGCCGAAAGTTCGGACGGTCTGCACTTCACGGTCCGTCCTCAGCCCGTGCTTTCTCCCGAAGCACCCTACGAAAAAGGCGGCGGTGTCGAGGATCCGCGCGTTCTCGAAATCGGCGGAGTGTATTATCTGACCTACACCGGTTATGACCAAAACTCCGCGCAGTTGTGCCTCGCAACCTCCGCCGATCTGATCCATTGGCAGCGTCTCGGCGTGATCCTGCCCGCCTATAAAGGCACTTGGAATGAGCAGTGGACCAAATCGGGCGCCATCGTGCGGGAGAAGATCAACGGCAAATGGTGGATGTACTATCTGGGAACGAAGAAAGACAGCGATGGCCAGGCGCGCGATTACATGGGCCTCGCCTCGTCGACCGATTTGCTGCACTGGAGCGATGCCACCGAAAAACCCGTTCTCGACCGCCGCCGCGGCGCGTTCGATTCACGGGTAATGGAGCCCGGCCCTCCGCCTTTCTTGACGGACCTCGGTATCCTGCTGCTCTACAACGGCGCTGATGATTCGCTAGTCTACCGGCCGGGCTGGGTGCTGTTCGATAAAAAGGATCCGCGTCGCGTCCTGGTACGATCCACCGAGCCGTTTATCCAGCCCGCGCTCCCATGGGAAAAGGTTGGCAACGTTCCCAACGTGATCTTCCTCGAAGGAGCTATTCCTGACCGGAACACAACCGGTACGAACAAGTTCAGTCTCTTCGGCTATTACGGAGCGGCCGACAAATTCGTCGGCGGCATGAATATTCAGGTTTCGGTCGTTTCGGCCGGCAAAAAATAGTGCCTGTTGCTCTGAATGCTATTCTCGGGGCGGGGCTTACCCTCGCTTCTGGAGTATCTTGCGCCTCAGCGCCAATACGGTTTTGCGGGCTTCGGCGATTGCACTGGTTGTTTTTGGCGTCGGTTACGCCGCCGCTGACAAAAATCTCCCGCAGCCGTTCCGCGAATATCCAGGCGACGAATACAGCATCGATTTCATTCCGCTTCCTCCCAATTACCAGGACAAAGCGGAGTGGGTATTTGCCCGCCTGATGTATCCCTCCATTCCAGACGCGCATTTCCGCCACGCCGGGTGGGACTGGACCAAGGGACATTCGAGTTGGACGAACGATTACCCGCGTGCCGATCGGCATTTCCTGCAAGCGGTTCGACGACTCACCCGGTTGGATGCCCGGTCCGTGGAACAACCCGTAAACCTCGACGATCCCGGTGATGTGTTCAATTACCCATGGCTCTATGCGGTCTTCGTGGGCGAGTGGCAGTTGACCGACCTGCAGGCCAAAACTCTGCGCGAATACCTGCTGCGCGGCGGCTTCCTGATGTGCGACGATTTCTGGGGCACGCGCGACTGGGAAGTCTTCGAAGACGGTATGAAGCGCATTTTTCCCGAGCGGCCCGTAGTTGAAATCGCGGATACCGATGCCATCTTCCACACCGTCTATGATTTGGATCATCGTTATCAGATCACCGGCGAATGGGGCGTGTGGCGCGGTGTGCCGTACCGGAACGATGGTTACGTCGCGCACTGGCGCGGCATCTACGACGATAAGGGCCGGCTTATGGTCGCGATCGCATTTAACTCCGATATCGGCGATTCATGGGAATGGGCCGACGACGCCAGATACCCGGAAGAATACTCCGCGCTCGGTATGCGCGTTGGAATCAACTACATTCTCTATTCAATGACCCACTGATGCGGACTCGTTCCTCATTCACTCTTCTGCTGATGGCAGCTTCTCTGAGCGGAGGCCCTGATCTTACTCAACAACAGTTGAAGCTATTCCAAGATCCGGGCGGATGGCAATACGTCACGGTTACGGATCCCGATAGCGGAATCCAGACCAAACATACCTGCTTCGACGGCAAGCCGCATCCCGAGGAATGCAGCGGCACATTGAGTTTCAGGCCGGACAACACTTTCGTAAAGGATATTCATATCCATGGGCAACAGGTGCAGCGGCATGGAACCTATGAGCTAAATGGGAACCAGCTCGCTTTTTACGACGAGTTCGGCACCCAGGACGGCCCCTACACAGTGGCAATCGACGCGGAAAAGAGTGCCATGACAATGGACATGCCGCAGATCCACATCGAGCTCATGCTCGAACGCGCATATCGGGAGGCGATCAGGAAATCGAACCAGCGTAAGATACTCTGAAAGCCGCATATGCGCTTTTATCTTTCTGTAGCAGCAGCCTTATTCGCTTCCTTCGCTATGTCTACCGCAAACAGTGCAACTCCCGACCAATCCAGTCAGACGAAATATCTGGTCTATATCGGAAGCTACGGTAAAGGCGTTTACGCCTTTCGCTTCGATTCCGCTTCTGCCGGCCTTGAGCCGCTAGGAATGGTGGGAGCGGTCGTGAATCCGTCCTGGGTCACTGCCAGCCGCGACTACAAACATCTGTACGCCGTCAGCGAGCTTGAGAAAGTCCAGGGCGCGATCGCCGCCTTCGGGATTAACCGCAAAACCGGCGCGTTAACCGCCCTGAACAGCGAACCTTCCGGTGGCGAAGCTCCCTGCTACGCCGCCGTGGATCATACCGGAAAAGCGCTGATTGTCGCCAATTACGTCACCGGCGGAGTCTCTTCCTATCCAATCGAGCGTGATGGTCGAATCGGGCGAATGGTCTCGCTCATGACGGCGGAAGGCCATGGCCCCAACACGGCACGCCAGGAAGGCCCTCATGCTCACGAGGCCGTCATTGCTGCGGATAACGAGCGCGTTTACGTTCCCGACCTTGGTCTCGACCACATTCGCATCTACCGCCTGGATCCGGCCACTGCGAAACTGGCGCCGAATGATCCGCCCTATGTGCAGCAACAAGCGGGCTCGGGGCCCCGGCACATCGTCTTCAGCAAAAATGGCAAGTACGCCTATCTTCTGAGCGAGATCAAACCGCTGGTAACCGTGTTACGGCATGATGAGACGAACGGCAGTCTCGAAGTTGTTCAAAACATCGCCACGCTGCCGGCCGACTTCTCCGGCGAAACCACTGGGGCCGAGGTCCGGCTGGACCCCGATGGCAAATTTCTCTATACGTCCAATCGAGGTGCCGATAACATTCAGGTGTTTGCGGTCGATCCCGGGAACGGCACCATTCGGATGATCCAAGCTATCCCTACTGGCGGAAAAACGCCGCGCGGGTTCGCCCTCGATCCCACTGGACAGTATCTGCTGGTTGGCAATCAGGACTCGAACAATCTCGTGGTGATGAAGATCGACCGGAATAGCGGGAAGCTCGCCGCTACCGGCCAAACCTTCGATGTGCCCTCACCCGTGGACGTTCTCTTCGTGCCTGCTCAGTGACGCCGGCTGCCACCCGCCCAACTCGCTTTCAAGCAACTGGCAAATCTCCAGCGTCAGCATGTCGCGCCACGGCTTGGCAGCCACTTGGACGCTGATCGGAAGCCCTTCGAATTCACCGCAGCGAACCACCGCCGCGGGTGCGCCCGCCAGATTCCAGGCCATCGTATAACTGAATCCTTGAAAATTTGTTTCATCCAGCGAACCGCGATGAGGCAGTGCGGGCTGTGTGTAAACGGGGCAGAGAATCGCGTCGTGATCGGCGAAGAAGCGCCTCATTGCGAATCGATATTCATCCCACTGCGCCCACCGTGTCGCAAATTCTGCCGCAGTGGCGCGATACGGTCTCATGTGATCGACGAAACCGGTTAGCAGCGGATGAACTTCGAAACTGCCCACGTCGCGCAGGTAGGCGTCGATTCCTTCCGCTCCATCAGCGCCGAGAAGCGCCAGCTCTAACTCATACGCCTGCTCCACGCCGGGAGGCATACGCTCCTCGACTATGAAGCCGAGTTTCGAAAGGGCGCTCGCGCAACTCCGTACCGCTTCCATAACCGGCCTGGCGCAGCGCGCGAACCCGTTGAAGGTGAAGAACGCAACGCGCTTACCGCGAACGTTTTCCGGATTCAGCAGCGGCATCGGCGGCGACGTGAAATCCTCGTCGTCTTCGTGCGCGAGCAGCTTCATCGCGAGCATCAAATCTTCGGTGTGCCGAGCCATCGGCCCAATCTGCCAAAGCGCTTCCACCCAGCCTCCCAGAGGCGGTACGTGACCGGTCCGGGGCAAACGGCCGCTGGTCGGCTTAATGCTCGTGATCCCGCAAAACGCCGCCGGCAACCGTACGCTCCCTGCGCAGTCGCTGCCAAGCCCTAAAGGAGAACCGCACGCGGCAATCAGCGCCGATTCTCCGCCGCTACTTCCGCCCGGCGTACGCGTCAGATCGTACGGATTGTTGCTGCGGCCGTAAATCAGGTTGTCGCTCTCGAACGAGAACAGCAAATCGGGCAGGTTGGTTTTCGCAATCGGAATGCCTCCTGCACCGCGCAGCCTGGCCACCAGCGTTGCATCGCGCTCGGCGGGCGCGGCTTTTTTCCGGCCCAGAGTCCCGGCGGTAGACCTCGTTCCGGCGACATCGATCGAATCCTTGATCGAAAACGGCACGCCATGCAGCGGCCCAGTCCCTTCACCCGCTGCAAGCTGCCGGTCCGCCTCTTTCGCCTGCTTCATGGCGGAGTCGGCGAGCAGTTCGACAACGGCATTGATCGCCGGGTTCACTTGCTCAATCCGTTCCAGGTGAGCCGCCACCAGTTCAACCGAAGAGATCTCGCGAGAGCGGATGCTCTTCGCCATAGCGGTCGCACTTCGATCCAGCACGATCACAATTTAGCAACGTGGAAGAGGTGCAGCGATTATTTTCTCTAGCGCGCGGCCGAATCGACCCGATCTTTCGTTCCCTCGGTGCTCGCTCGCTTCCCGTGTTGAACGGCGATGAACGTCACCGTATCCCAGGAGTTACGGACACCGACAAAAAGAAACGTGAGCGCGGCGGCGGCAATCATCCCGAGAGACCACATCGCGTTCCGCAAGAGCAGGACGGCGGCGCCTACCACCGCCACATGCCCGAGAAGCGGAAGAACGATATACCAGCCCCAGTCCTCCAGATCCGGCTGATAAGCTGCTCCGCGAGCGTGCCAGATGATCCGCAACGAGTATGCGATTCCTACCACTCCGCCCACTCCAAGACAAAGGCCAAGGCTGGCCAGCGTCTGCCAAGGTGCGGTCATTAGGGCAGAGATCAGCAGCGCGGTGCAGAAGTGCATGGTGGTCGGTGTGCCGAACGCGCGGATATCACGCATCGAGCTGCCCACCCTTGCTTGCATGATCAGGGTGATCACGACGAATTGGAGACCAGTCAGAGCTCCGGCCGATGACCCTAAGATGACATAGAAGTTTTGCCAACTGGCGAGCGCTAGGTGTGTGGCTTGATTCATAATGCTGTCGTCCGATGTGGCGGCGATCCGGCGTGGAGAACCGTTTCAGCTTCTCCATTCTCAGTTATGCAGTTACTATGGGTGGTTTTCGAGTATGCCAATCCGTCAAGCGCTGATAAGCATAGGCAACCGCGAGAACAACGGGTTCGCCATACGCGGGCCCGACGATTTGCAAGCCAATGGGAAGCCCGTCTTTCGAAAAGCCGCAGGGCACTGTGATCGCCGGTGTGCCGAAATGATTAAAAGCGCTCGTATTGCTGGGCGGCCTTTGGTGTGTTTCATTTATGGTTTCCGAAATGAGGGGGGCGGGTTCCCTTTTGGTTGGGAGGACCAGGACGTCGACCATCTCAAAGGTGCTCCGAATATCGCGGCGGCATTCGCGGATCCTCTTCAACGTTTCCACGTAAGGCACGGTTTCTACCTTCTTCAGTTCATTCATCTGGCGTCGTGACCAGGGGTGGTACAGTTCGGGAGTTCTGTCGAAGAACGGCTTCTGGTAATGGTACAGCTCCACATCATAGCTGCCGTTTGCCGGAACTTGAAGACGTGGAAGAATGAAATCGCGTACCTCCGCCACTTTGCTTCGCAGTTGCCGGATCGCTTCCTCGACCGCCGAAGAAACGTCCGCCTGCAGCCCTTCAAAAAAATACTGACGCGGCACGCCGATCCGCAGGTGGGAGATAGGACTCGAGAGCGCCCGCAAATAGTCAGGCACGGGTTGGGGAAGGGTGATCGCATCCAGACGATCGTATCCGGCGAGAATCTGGAGGAGCGCGGCTGCATCTTCCACCGTTCGCGCGATCGGACCGATGGTATCCATCGAGTAGGCAGAGGGAACAACCCCGCGTGTGCTCACCCGGCCATAAGAGGTCTTAAACCCGACGACGCCGCAGAACGCCCCGGGAATACGCACCGAACCTCCATCATCACTGCCGACTGAACCAAAGCACATTCCTGTAGATACAGCCGCCGCGGAACCCGCCGAAGATCCGCCGGTAATTCTATCCCTGTTCCAGGGATTGTGTACCGGGCCAAAGCAACTCGTTGTACCTGTCCCTTCGAATGCCATCTCGTCAAGGTTGAGCTTCCCGAGGAAAACCACGCCCGCGGCTTTAAGTCGGCTGGTAACTTCCGCATCTTCGACCGGCACACGGTCCCAAAAAACCTTGCTGGCTGCCGTGGTCCGCACGCCTGCCGTATCGATATTGTCTTTCAGAGCAATTGGGATGCCGTATAAGCGGCCCCTCGGTCCGTGCGCTGCTCGCTGGCGGTCGCATTCTCGCGCCTGTGCAAGCGCGGTCTCCTCTTGAAGGGTGATGACGGCGTTCAGTTCGGGATTAAGTTTATGAATGCGCGCCAGGCAAAGCTTGGTCAATTCCTCTGATGAAATCTTGCGATTGGCGAGCGAATGCGCGGCTTCGTTGAGCGTCCATTCCAGTGGTTCGCTTCCCGCGGCAACCGCGAACAGCGGCGCTCCTCTGTATGCTGCCGCGATCGTAGCTCCGACCAAAGTTCGTCTGCTGAACCGCTCAGAATCCATCACGGATTGCATCTCCTAAAAAGTCCGACATCTCTCAACGAAGCGCTTCGACGCTGCTCTATCTATTCTGGACAAGGGTCGGGCAACTTCCCACGCCCGATACAAACGGTCGGTCTCGCGAATGAAAGCCTCCGGATCGTTGAGCTTTTGGGACGCGGCGCGCAACATTGCACGGAGAGGTTGAAAGATGAAACTTTGTGGAAACCATTCAGGTCGATGTTGGCATAGACCTTGGTGGCGGCTGCGGAGACATGCCATAGATGATCCGCAACATCCTGGGTATGTTTTGCTAATACATGCGTGGCGCACGAGTGCCGAGTGTGACGCACACGGCAGCTACGGCAATGCTAGATTGATCGTAAAATGATCGCCGATATCGAGCAGATCGAAGCACACCGCCGCGCGCTGACGGGCCACTGCTACCGGATGCTCGGCTCAGCAGTTGACGCCGATGACGCCACGCAGGAAACCATCATCCGAGCATGGAAGAATGCCGATCAGTTCGAAGGACGGGCAGCTTTACTGACCTGGTTGTATCGCATTGCAACCAACGTTTGCATTGCTAAACTGTCGGATCGCAGGCGTCGGGCGCGCGCAATTGAAGAGCGTCCGGCCGGTGCACCTACCGATGCGTTGGTCCAGCAGCCGCGCACGCATTGGATCGAGCCCGTTCCGGATGCGCGTGCAATACCAGCAGATGCAGACCCCTTCGAACGCGTGATGCTGCGCCAAAGCATCCGGCTCGCGTTCGTCGGTGCTCTCCAGAGTCTCGCCCCAAAACAGCGCGCGACGTTACTCCTCGTCGAAGTGCTCGGCTGGTCTGTCGCCGAAGTGGCGGAAACACTGGGCACGTCCATTGCTTCTGTCAACAGCGCGCTTCAGAGGGCCCGCGCTACTCTCGCCGGCCGGAACTGGCGCGCGGTCCCCTCCGCACTGACGGAATCCCAGGAACAGATGCTGAATCGATACGTCGCGGCTTTTGAAAGGTATGACGTCGATCAACTGGTAGCGCTGTTGCGTGACGACGCGACGTTCTCCATGCCTCCTTACTCCCTCTGGCTTCGAGGCCCGGAATCCGTTCGCGCCTGGCTTCTGGGTATGGGCTCGGGCTGCCGGGGTTCTCGCCTCCTGGCAACTGCGGCATGCGGTTTGCCGGCTTTTGGTCACTACAAGGTCGACGCGGATGGTGGACATAAGCCGTTCGCTTTAGTCGTTCTTGAACTCTCCGGCGACCAGATTGCAGGCTGGAACTCGTTTCTGGACACGGAGACGCTCTTCCCCAAGTTCGAATTGCCACCACACCTTCCCGCATAACCACTGAACGCTTGGGCGATCGCAATTTTTTCCGCCCGCACCGATGAGTTTGGCGAGATTCATCGATCTAACGTGCATAGGGGTCGAAAAGGTTAGTGGCGCGATGAGGAAATACACGCGATAATCGCGGCTCGGTCACAGCACAGCGGTAATTAGCTCGTGGCGCGCGCAATAGCACGCAAACTGTATCTGCTGACCGTCTCCCTCTCATACGTCCTGGAATGGAAGAATATTATGAACGTTCTTAGCTTGCGGATTGGTGCCGTATTGTTGGTTTTCTTTTCATTCGGCGGCCTGCTTCCCGGTCAGCAAACGAGTGGAAACATTCAGGGAACGGTATATGACCAGTCAGGCGCCACTGTGCCTGGTGCGGTTGTGGTTGCCAGGAACATCGCCACAGGCACAGAAAATCAAACCGTGTCCACCTCGACTGGTGAATATCGAATCCAGAACCTGCTGGCCGGAAAATATTCGGTGGCCGTCGACGCCAGTGGCTTCATTAAGTCAGTGGTCAATGACATCGCGGTCGATATCAACCAAACCGTGACGGCTAACGTGACGATGCAAATCGGCCAGACTGCCACGACAGTCGAAGTGAATACGTCAGCCGCCAATATCGACACCACAACTGCTCAAGTTCAAACTACCTTTGAGGCTAAACAGGCCGCCGACTTACCTTCGGCCAGCAGCGGCAGTGGCGTGATCAATCTTTCCCTGCTGAGTGCCGGCGTCACGACCAGCGGCGGCGCGGGATATGGTACCGGGCCGTCTGTAGGTGGTCAGCGTCCGACGAACAATAATTTCACTATTGAAGGTATCGATAACAATGACTTGGCCGTTACAGGGCCTATAGTCACCGTTCCTAACGATGCAGTTTCAGAGTTCAGCGTTCTTCAGAACCAGTTTTCCCCGGATTTCGGCCATTCTTCCGGCGGCCAATTCAATCAGGTAGTGAAGAGCGGAACCAATGCGTTTCACGGAGCGCTTTACGAGTACTTCCAGAATCGAAATCTCGATGCCGCCGATAACTTAAACTTCGTCGAGGGTAATCCTCTGCATCCCCGCTTCGACGAAAATCGATTCGGCGGCGACTTCGGCGGTCCCATCAAGCACAACAAGTTGTTCTTCTTTGTCGACTACGAATATAACCCCATCGGCGGAACCAGTTCCACTTACTACTACGCTCCCACCGCTGCCGGATACGCCATGCTCGCCGGATTACCCAGTATCAACGCCAACAATCTGGCGCAGTTTCAGAAGTATTTGGGTACCGCCACAACGCCGGCCAACCCCTCCACGCTGCCTAACCAGGCGCCAATTCTGGTTGCGCCCGGCTCGGGGAGTAACGAAAGTCTGGGGACCGGTGTCTTTGCCGTTACCGGGGCCCCTGGCGCGGTTACAATTCCGGTAGGAGAAATCTCTTCGTCGCTCCCGGCATTCACAAACAATGAATTAGGAGTGGGTTCGGTCGACTACAACATCTCCGATAAAGATTCTCTGCGCGGACGGTTTATCTTGAACCGGACTGGAAACATAGATACCGGTGGTTTCCCTTCCGTTTTCTTCGCGATTGAACCCGTGAACGCTTATCTCGCGACACTCTCGGAATATCATACTTTCACGCCCACTCTCCTCAATGAATTCCGCCTGGGTTTCAATCGGCTTAACCAGACTCTTCCGGTCGCTGGGGATCAAACCTTCCCTGGCCTCGATCAATTTCCCAACATAAACGTGTATGAGCTAAATGCGGCCTTCGGCCCGAATTCAAGCGCACCCCAATACAGGATCCAGAATTCGTATCAGGCTAGCGACAATCTAAGCTGGACCAAAGGGAACCATAGTTTCAAATTCGGCTTCGATGGTTGGAGTTCCATTTCGCCTTCGAGCTTCACCCAGCGGTCGCGTGGCGACTACGAGTGGAGTTACCTCTCGGACTATCTATACGACACCAATCCCGATGGAATTGCGGAGCGCTCGCTGGGGCATCCGACCTATTATCAGAACCAGGCGTACCTGAGCTTTTACGGCAACGACAACTGGAAAATTAGGCCCAATCTGACTGTCAATCTCGGATTGCGCTATGAGTATCTTTCTATTCCGCTAGGCGAGAATAGTCAAAGCTTGAACTCTAGCGCCAGCGTTCCTGGTCTCATCAGCTTTCATTCGCCGACCACCCAAAACGAGAACTTCATGCCTCGTGTCGGTCTTGCTTACTCACCCGGAAGCAGCGGTAAGACTTCAATCCGCGCCGGTTTCGGTATCACCGACGACGTGCTGTACGACAATCTCGGAACGACCACTTTGCCGCCTCAGCTAAGTACTACGGTCGATGTAACTGGTTTGGATAAAACTGGTTTTCTCGCAGGTGGAGGGATTCCACCTAACACCTCCGTTGCCATCCCGGAGGGCGCCGCCGCGATTGCCCAAACCGCCGGCTTCATTCCGAATCAGAAGCGACCCGAGGCCTATAACTGGAACTTCGGCATCCAGCATGTCTTTGCAGATAGTTATATCTTTGAAAGCCGTTATGTCGGTACGCGTGGTCTGTTCCTGCCGATGCAGGTGCAACTGAACCGGCAGCCTACGGCTAATGCGTCCAATGCTTTGCCGGTTTACTTTACAACGCCGAGCCTAGCCACCCTAAACTCCCTCACCAGTACTTTGCCGGCCCTGCAGACGGCGTACGACAACGGCGGAAACATCGTGCCTGCATACGCCAATGCGGGTTTCGTGAGCCCCATAACTGCCTTTATGCCAGTCGGGAACTCCACCTATCATGGTTGGTCCAATCAGTTGAGTCGACGCCTGTCGAACGGATTGGAATTTCAAGGTTCCTATACCTGGAGTCATGCCATAGATGATTCCACCGATGCACTCGACTCAACGGTGCTGGCGCCGCGCCGCCCGCAGGATTTTCAGGCTCTGGCCATGGAGCGCGCTTCGTCGCTGCTGGATCATCGCAATCGCGTCGTGTTTTCCATGATTTACGACGTGCCTTATTTCAAGCACAGAAACTGGCTCATGAAAAACATCGTCGGAAACTGGGAACTGGCGCCCGTCTACCAATACCAGACCGGCCAATTAGTTACGCCTCAGAGCGCCGTGGATTCGAACCTCAACGGTGACAGCGCGCCTGATCGCGTCATGATCAACCCGGGCGGCGCAAGTAATGTCGGAACGGGCGCCACCCCCCTCTGTTCCGGCCCAACCGCTCCCGTGTGTCCGGTGGAACCCTCCGGAGTGACACCTCCTGTTGTTGCTTACCTGGCGAATAATCCGAACGCCCGCTTCGTTGCTTCACCGGAAGGCACCCTGCCGAATGGCGGAAGGAGCCTTCTTACCATGAATCCGATTGACGACATCGACATCACCGCCCTGAAACGGTTCAGCTTAAGCGAGCGCTTTAATCTGGAATTCTCGGTTCGCGCCTTTAATATCTTCAACCATCCCCAATACGTTGGAGGCAACCTCAGCGACGTCGCTGGCGTGGCGTTTGGGGCAGGTACGATCGCCGGTGATTTGGCTCGGACCGCCGTTGAGCCAACCTCGGCAAATTTCGCGCAGTGGAGTCAGGCCTTCTCGAGCAATCCGCGGCAGCTGCAGTTGACCATGAAGTTGACTTTCTAAGCTATAAGAAGGGTGGTGGCGTTCTGTCTTTTCAAGCCCGGGGATCGGCGCTCTTAAGCCTCGCACTCACGGCGGTCATTGGCGTGAACAACGGGGTGTACGCCCAAACGGGCGATAATCGCTATGCGCAAATGGCACCGGTCGCTGAATATCTCGATACAAATTTCGAGGCCGAGGCGGCTCTGGCACGCAGCGCTGCCCCTGCTGTCATCTCCCGCGACGCCACAGTTCTGGTGCTGAAGCGCAGCGGGTATGAGGTGGCACAAAAGGGCAAGAACGGCTTTGTGTGTCTTGTCGAGCGCGCTTGGATGGGACCACTGGACGGCGCGGAATTTTGGAACCCGAAGATGCGGGGAGCCATTTGCTTCAATCCACCCGCGGCGCGGTCCGTTTTGCCGATCACTTTCAAGAGAACCGAGTTCGCGTTGGCCGGCTTGATGAAGGCTCAAATGCGTGCCCGCCTCACCGAGATCGTGACGCGCAAGGAACTCCCGGTGCTCGAGGCGGGATCGATGTCCTACATGATGGGGAAAGGCAGTTACTTGGGCGATGCCGTGGGGCATTGGCATCCGCACCTGATGTTTTACGGTCACCGATCCGACGGGACGGAATGGGGTGCCGATGCCGAACACTCGCCTGTTTTCTTGAACCCCCAGTTTCAGGGTGCCCCAGAGCCTTTGACGACTTATATCGTGGTAGCGCCAAACTGGTCTGACGGCACCCCGGCACCTTTGCATGATCACTGATAGCGCGGAAAACCGACGAACGTATGCAATCTCCTGATAGGAGAAATGAAAGTCACATCCAACAGGAATCATGTCAAACACTTCTGATTCTGATGTTCCCGACTGTTAGGCCAATCAGCGGGCTGTTATCTGATCAGGAGTTCGCCTGCTTTAGCTGTTGCACTCACGGGATCACGGTCCAGGGTAGATCTACAGATGGCGACTACACGCGAGGAAAGCTAGGCGGCAGGGTCGTTTCCACGACAGGCCACTACGTCCTCTGGATACACCCACGATTGGGTCATCCGCGACAGGCGCCTGCGCCGAGAGCGTCGGAGGCTGCTACTAGCTTTCTGAGACGTGTGCTATATCCAATGGATGCAATTCTCTGACCTCGCACTCTCACGACGTTTGGAGCGAGCAGAAGGGCACGCCTGCGCCCAATTTGCGCAGGCTCGGCGCCGTCTCTTCCCCGACAGCGGTTCCGAGTGGATGGAATATTCAGGAGCCTACGCCGTTTTCGACGGTATCGGCTCTCCTGTCACTCAGACTTTCGGACTCGGCATTTTTGAGGAACTGACCGCCGCCTCGCTGGATGTGATCGAGCGATTTTTTCTCGACCGCGGGGCACAGGTGGATCACGAGGTGAGCCCACTCGTGGGCGTCGCTGCGCTAAGCTTGCTGTGCTCGCGTCAGTACCGGCCAATTGAGATAAGCAATGTCATGTATCGGGCTATTGAGAAGCCGATGGCTGAGGACCACGGCAGGATCACAGTTCGCGTGACACGTCCGGAAGAAGCGCACCTATGGACCGACGTAAGCGCAAAAGGCTGGACACACGAACATCCCGAACTGCTGAATTTCTTTTTAGAAAGCACCGCCATTTCCTCAATACGCGAGCAGAGTCCGTGCTTCCTCGCCGAGTTCGATGGCCAACCCGGCGCCGCAGGGTCGCTCTGTATTCACCAAGGAGTTGCTCTCTTCGCCGGTGCGGCGACAATTCCACAGATGCGGCGCCGCGGGTTACAGGCGGCGCTTCTCCAAGAACGTATGCGGTACGCTTTCGAACACGGCTGTGATCTAGCCATGATGGTCGCCGAGGCTGGGAGCGACTCCCAACGCAATGCCGAACGGAAAGGCTTCCAGATCGCCTACACCCGCACAAAGTGGCGGTTATCCTTGTGACTACATACGCTCGTTGCATCGCTTACGTGTAGTCCACGTGGCCCCAAACTCCCGTTGCTGATATGTGCCGTTCACTGGATAATCCTCCCTGGCGGTCAAGGGTGGAGTTTGTGGACATTCTGACTGAAGGCGGCGCAGGAGGCCGCCCAGAATGCCTAAACACCGACGGAAGAGGAGGTCCCCGAAACGCTCTCTTGTCCACGACGGGTCTCGAGCGCGACGTTCTGGAAATTGTTGAAATGTTCTATACTCCGGCGGCTTACTTAGCCGACAGGGATGGGCGTCGAAGGTCAAGCTTTACCTACACCAGGTAACGCCCGGGCAAACTATAGATAAGTGCCAACAGGAACTTTCAGGAAGCCCGCAAGACCGCGCCAGAGTTGGTTTACATGAAATTGGATTCCAATGTTTACCTGGAACATTACTCGCCGTAGCCTGCATTTCGACAGCAACGCCTATTGCTGCCGCTAGCTTCGACTGCACAAAGGCCCATTCCGCAGCTGAAAAGTTAGTTTGCTCAACACCAGAATTGTCGAAGCTAAACGACACGCGGTCCGTAATTTACAAACAAGCACGAGGTGTCGCTTCCCGAAATTCTTCCAAATAAATCGACAATCTAAAACAAAGTCAGTTCGAATGGATTCGGGAAAATGGAGCTGTACTGACGCATTCTGTTTAATACAGTCGTACAAAGCTAGAACGGACTTGCGAGAACTTACCTCGGCTATCCAGCGTCGGTGATACTCGACTTAGCATCCATCCCTCGAGGCCGACGCACCTTAAACCGTTGGGGAGCGGTTAGTACCCGTTTGCGAAGTTACTCGGTCGCTTGGAGCAAAACGGACCTATACTCCGAGTTGAGGTGAACATGATGGGAAAACAATTCATGCAATGTGCGTTTGTTGTCGCGCTTGGGATGGGAGCGGCAGTTACTAACGCAAGCGCAGGCCAGATAAATGTTAACACTTTGAATCCTGGGCTTTTTGGCAGTGCTGTGTATGGTGTAGCCGGCGGTGTGGGTGCAGCCGGCCTTGGGTATGGGGCGTGCGAAACAGCGACGGGAGCGTTTCAGGAAGGTTTTAAAAACAACGCAGTCTGCTTTTTCAGCCATTCTACCGGCGTTTCCAACGGTTCTTTAAATACAAGTAGTAGGGGTTTAAGCGGCAGCTCGTATGCCCAGGCCAGCCTGGGTGAAGGTTTTGTGAGCGCAGGGGCTTCAACCGGGAGCTATATATCAGCGTGCTGCGCCTATGGCGACGGATACTCTTCGGCGATTATTTGGGATACGCTTACCTTCTCGGGTGTAGCCAAGGGAGATACTGCGACCATCACCGTAACAGGAACTTCGGGACTTCAAGGCGATACCAGGGTTGCAGTGGGGGCCATATTAATTTCATCCAATCTAGTGGCCGGAGGGTATATATCACCATACAGCCAACTGGTAGGCAATGCCTCTGGTTTTATCTCTACTGAGCCATCCTATAGTTACTCGCAGGCTTACGCTATTTATAATAATCAGCCGATGTTAATTGAAGTCTATGTAAATGCGGAGGCTGGCGGCGCGTCCAAACCGGGAGACGCCTTCATTTCCGATCCTTTGAGCCTCGATCTTCCGTCGGGCGTTTCGTTCACGTCGGCGTCGGGAGAATTTCTCTCTGAAACGGTTGCAACACCTGAACCATCTAGCCTCGCGCTACTTGGCATCGGCTTACTTGGCGCTTTTGGAATGTTTTGTCATCGGGTGGGGGCCAGGTTCGAGTCAGGTGTCGTAAGCTAGTCGGTTAAGGCGGCGTGCATCTCCGCGGTAGTCGGATCAATAACCTTTATTACTTCGCTGATGCGCTCAACCGAAAAACCGCCGCGGTGCCCGTGCTCTCGAAGGGTTTGCTGGTCTGGGGCGATGTAAATGCGATAGACCTTGTCGCCAGTTACTACTTTGTATCCACTGGATTTGCGACCCCATGCTGTGGAGCACGCTGCACGACTTCTGTGAAATAGCCTGCAACTCTTCTGCTGACAGAGTGCCAGCGTTAGAATATTCCGTTCAATGACATATTTCGGCATATGAGGATTCTCACAATAACTCTGGGGATCTCTTAACGCGCTGTGATGGCGGCTACTCACCGCGACGTACTTGTGGCGTTCGGTCCGCGACCGGCGCGAAAGGGGTACGTCGCATGAGCAGACGGTCCTCCATCGATCTATCGATGTTCGCAGGTCACCCGGTTATTCCAGTCCACGAACGCTCCGTTCGGGTTGTCCCGCCACGCCCAAACGTGCAGTTCGAATAGTGAGGACAACCCGTAGCGGTTCGGGCTGGCGATCAACTGGAACAATTGGCCCTCAAGCACCGGCGGACCATCGTGATTTTTAAGCCACGTGGCATAGTCGGTTATGAACTCGACACCTACAAATCGCATACCGCCCTCCCACGGCTCATAGATCAACGCTTGCGGCTGCGTAACGTCGATCTCGCCGCCGGTCACCAGAGCGAGTTTGATATAATGCACGCCCATGGCTCCGTGATCCGGGCCAGTGACGCACCCAAATAACGGCTCGTAGCCTGCCGCCGTCGCCGCATTGACGTCGATGAACTGCCGAGTAGCTTCGCGAACGGCTTGAACTAGCTTGGCCGAGGAGGCATGCTCATGGCTACTCAGCTCTTGCCCGAAAGCGTTCGCTGCGGTACCGCTCACTGCGAGAAGCGTCACGGCGGCGACACTTGTTATCAGCCCCAGATGCAGGATGCACCTGTCTGATCTTTGGAGGAGAGTATTGATTCGTATCTTCATAGCGTTGTCCCTTGAGAGTAATTGGTGACTTTGGCTGGCCGTTACATCTGGCCAGCGGTCACGAGTGCAATGTAGCCGTGACACAAACGCCAATCAAGCCATGGCGGCCCTATTCGGCCTCAAAGTTTCCTCCTTGACTAAATTTAAGAGGGCACTGGACTTAGCACATTTTCACCATTGGTCTCCGTAGAGCAGATTGTGATACCCTTAGCTCGCGCTATATGTCCGCATCGCCTGCTTCCGCCGCGCGCGTTCTACGTTTCGACACGTTCGAACTGGACTTGGACGCCGGCGAATTGCGCAAACGCGGTATCAAGCTGCGTCTACAGGGTCAACCCGTACAGGTGCTTGCGATGTTGCTGCGGTCTGCGGGCAATCTTGTAACACGCGAGGAAATTCGGAACCAGCTCTGGCACGCCGATACCTTTGTTGATTTCGACCACAGTCTTCACAATGTAATCGCCCGGATTCGAGATGTGCTGGGTGATTCGGCGCAGACACCGAAATACATCGAAACGCTACCACGCCGGGGATACCGGTACATCGGTCCGGTACAAGATTTTCAGAGCTTACAGATGGCCGCAGGAACCGACGACCATACGACTCAATCGGTGGCCCTTATTACACCCCGCAACCAGAGCAGGCATCTAGTCTTTGTTCTTTGTGCTCTTTTTACGCTGGGACTCGTTGCCTGGACAACGCGGCGGTCCATCCACGCGAAAGCGGCTGTTTCACCGATACGTTCCATTGCTGTCCTGCCCCTCAAGAATTTCTCTGGCGATCCGTCAGAGGAATTTTTCGCGGATGGCACCACGGACCAGTTGATTACAGACCTGGCTAAAGTCGGCTCGCTGCGCGTCGTCTCGCGAACTTCCATAATGCAGTACAAAGGGGTAAAGAAGGGCCTGCCTGAGATTGCGCGCGAATTGAACGTCGACGCCATCGTTGAAGGGTCCATCAGCCGCTCGGGTCAGCGCGTGCGTGTTACCGCCCAGCTCCTTCAGGCATCGACCGACCGGCACCTCTGGGCAGAGACGTATGATCGGGATCTTGGCGATATCCTGAATGTGGAAAGTGAGGTAGCGAATGCTATAGCTCAGCAAGTTCGCGTACAGCTCACACCAACGCAGCGGGCTCAGCTTCGCTCGGCCCACCCGGTCAACGCAGCGGCTTACGATGACTATCTTAGGGGCCGTCTTTACTTTGTCAATGAGTTCACGAAGCCTGCCTCACTTAAGAGGGCCCAAAGCTACTTCGAAGAGTCGATTCAAAAAGATCCAAAGTTTGCTCTTGCTTACGCGGGGCTGGCGGACACTTACGTCTACCTGGCATTTGCAGGAGCTCTAACCAGGGACCAGGGCTACCGGTCTGCCAAGGAGGCATTAGCGAAAGCGCTGAAACTCGACGACAGCATGGGTGAAGCCCATGACACGCTTGGTGTGCTGAGTTGGCAGTTTGACTGGGATTGGAAGACTGCCGACCGCGAATTCAACCGCTCCATCGCGCTGGCACCGAGCTACAGTTGCGCGCACGAGGACCGCGCCATTTTTCTGGCCATTACTGGCCGACGCGCCGAAGCTCTGGCCGAGATCGCAAAGATCGACCAACTGGACTATAGTTTCAGCGCGGCGATGGCGGAATCACAGACCTATTTTCAGCTGCGGGATTACCCGGACCTAATTGAATCAAGCAAGAGATGGCTGCTGCTGGACCCCAAGGACTCGCCTCAGCACCATGCTCTCGGCATCGGCTTCGAAGGCACGGGCAAGCTAGGGGAAGCGATTTCCGAGTACAAACAGGCAATTGCGATGTCACATAGTTCCGAGGGCGTTGTGGCGCTGGCACACGCGCTTCGAGCGATAGGCAAGAAAGCTGAGGCCGACAAGATTCTGCGCGATTTAGAGCACAAAGCAAAAGAGAGTTCTGCTTCGCCATACACAATGGCTACAATCTATGCCGGCCTCGACGAAAACAAGAAGGCCTTCGCGTTCCTAGAGAAAGTTGCTCGGAAAAATCTTTCGATTTTACCTCGTCCCTAGAATCTGACTTGCTGCTTGATGGCTTGCGTTCTGATCCTCGCTTTCAAGATCTTCTTCGCCGCATAGGCCTGCACTAAAATCCGCGCAAGAGCAACGGAGCAGGCGAGAGTTGAGCACGTCAGTGCTCATCGGGGATGCCTATGGGAGAGGGCTGGCTAGCGAGCGGGCGCACATTCCCACTTTTCAGCGTTTGCCCTATCGATCGCGCATGGGATGGGGGCCACTTGACATTTATAGTCGGATCTCGATATAGTCGGTTGTCGACTATGGAGCGCAAAGCCAGGACTGCTTCGCCGTTATCGCCGGCGGCGACACAGATTTTGGCTGCGCTGGCTGTCGAGGATCTTCACGGCTATGGAATCATCCAGGCGGTTTGCGCCCAATCTCAAGACACAGTTCGAATTGGCCCCGGTACGCTCTACGACAACCTGAAACGACTCATGGATCAGGGTTGGGTTCGCGATCTAAAACCTGCGTCCGAGAACGAAAAGCGTATGTATCGCCTGACGGCCGCCGGCAAAGTCGTTCTTTTCGGTGAGATCCGCCGCCTTGAACTTCTGGTCCGCCAAACAAAGCCTTACCTACAAGGATTGAAGCCGAGGAGCGCGGAGTGAGCGCGGCGATTTCACGCAAGGTGTATCAGGTGTTGCTCTTGCTGTACCCGGCGGATTTCCGGCGTGAGTTCGGAGACGAAATGCTGAGCATGTTTGAGAAGTGTAGCGCGGCGCAAGGCTGCTGGTTTGTTTTCGCGGACGCACTTCGCTCAGCCGCCAAAGAACACCTTCAGCATTTTCCAACTGCAAGAGCGCGAGATGAATTTGCCTATTCAGACATAGGCTGCTCACCGGACCTGGCGCGGATATTGGCGGTCGCCGTTTTCGTGGCCGGACTGATTGCAGGCGTGCTGGGACATGGAGGAGAGTCCCGAAATCGCGATTCTTGGACGATGGCTCGCGCAGAGGTTCGATTCTGGTTTCCGACGGGCATCGCGGTTGTGGAAAGAAGCTCAAATGCGCCTGACTCCTGGAGAGTTCTACGCATCGAAAGGAGCTACGGCAAGTGAGACAGCGTGCATCTGCGCCCGTTGCGTTATTAATTTTTGCACTCCTATGCTTTGCTCAGACGACGGCCTCAACTTATTCAGCTACTGAGCAATTGAAACATTGGCTTGCCGCGTACGATGGAGACGACTGGAACGCTTACCTTGCTTTCGTCAAGAGACGCTTTGTTGCCGAAGCCGAGCCCATGCTTCGCTATCCAGGTTTTCGCGATCTGACGGGCGGTTTTAGTCTTCGAAAAATAGAAGCCGAGACTCCCACCCAGGCAACCGTAATCATAGAGGAGCGCGATACGGATCAGATGGCGCGAGTTGTTGTCGAGGTGGAAGCCTCAGAACCACACCGCATTATCAAGTTGCACCCGGAGCCGATACCGCCGCTGCATCTGAATGAGGAGCAGCTGGTCGATCGTACGCGACAGCTCTTGGAACGCACGACATTGGCGGACAAATTCGCCGGGGATGTCTTAATCGCGAAAGACGGCCGCGCTGCTCTCGCGCACGCATACGGCTTCGCCGATCGAGAGCGTCGAATTCCGAATACGTTAAACACTCGATTCGGCATGGCGTCAGTGGCTAAGATGTTCACATCGGTCGCTATCCTCCAACTCGTGGAGGCGCGGAAAATCAAGCTCGACGACTCAGTTGGGGAATACTTAACGGACTATCCAAATCGCGCAGTCGCATCGAAGGCCACAATTCGTGAGCTACTGAACCATACTGGCGGCACGGGAGACATTTTCGGCCCGGAGTTGGGAACGCATGCTCACCAATTGCGCACTCACGAAGATTACATCCGTCTGTTTGGCAGCCGTCCCCGCGGTTCGCGCCGGGCAGCCGTTTCGAATACAGCAATTATGGCTACGTGATCCTCGGTGCCGTGATCGATCGGGTGAGCGGTCAAAACTACTACGACTACGTACGCAACCACGTCTACATTCCCGCCGGGATGACGTCGACTGCCATGCCCGAGCCAGGAAACAAAACCGTGCAGGATCTGAGCGTAGGTTATACAAAACGGGGAGGAACGAGCTGGCATACAGATACAGCTGCTTCACAACTTCGCGGAACAGCGGCCGGCGGTGGCTACACTACGGCCGGAGATTTGCTTCGCTTTGCGAACGCGCTCCTGGACAACAAGCTTCTCGGCGCCCAGTACACAGAACGGCTGAACACTGGCGATATCGCGACGCCAATAGGCATCCATTACTCATACGGCTTCGAAGTAACCACGTGGGATGGGTTGAGATGTTTCGGGAAGGGTGGTCTTGGGCCGGGAACGGATGACAATTTCAACATTTGCCCCGCCGCCGGTTACGTAGTGGCGGTTTTAGCCAATATGGACCCGCCTGCTGGTCAACGGATCTCGGCCTTTATCCTCAACCGGCTTCCCGAACGGCAATCGGCGCATCAGTAGCAAACTTAAATATAGGAGTCGAGAGTGCATTTTTGATGGATGCCGACTCCGGTGACAAACGGGCAGCGGGACGGTTTTCTCCATATGTGAAGGCTCCTATTCGTTTGCGTGAGGTGAAGCTATCGGTAACTACTTATTTGTTGAGTCAGTTTTTTCGGTGATTTCAGATGTAGGAGCCGACGCGGTTAACTTGATTCCATCTTTGAAGCTGCGGATGCCCTGAGCCAATCCTTTGCCCAGTTCAGGAAGTTTCTTCGGCCCAAAGACAAAGAATGCGACAAGAAGGATGAGCAGCAAATGCGTGGGTTGCAGGAGGCCTTCGATCACGAGTTTTAACTCCTTTTAGGCGCGCCCGGAAGCAGCTGCTTCCACCACGATTGTTCCCGTCATCATCGGGTGAATTTTGCAGAAGTATGGATATGTGCCGGGCTCTTGAAACTTAAAAGTGAACGTCTGGTCGGTGTCGAGAACAGGGGATGAAAACTTCTTTTCCGTACTCACGACGTTGTGCGGGATGTCGTCTCGGTTCGTCCATGTAACAGCAGTTCCAACTTTGACGGTCATCGACTTGGGCGTGAACGAGAAGTTATCGATTTTGATTTCGGTCGTATCGGCCGTGTTTTCGAGAGCTTGCACGCGAGACGGTCGGCATCGCAAGCGTGGAATCGACAACCGCGAGCGTGTGTTGCCGGGCACGTAATTGACGTGCGTGATACCCAGTACGTCCGCAAGCTGGTCGGCCGGCACTTTCATCGGGCCCGGCGAAGGCGCCGTTCCCGGCTTCGGCTGGGGAAATGCCGTCGACATGGCGGTGTGATAGAAAACATTGCCTTCCACTTTCTGCATGGTCTGGTGAATGTGTCCGTTCAGCACAGTCACCGAACCAAACCGTTTCATGTACGACAAAGCCTCCATTCCATCGCCGGTGCCCCATCCCCACTCGGGATAAACGGTCCACAACGGAATGTGCGCGAAAACGACGATCGGGGTACTGCTGGAGTAACCGGCAAGGTCCTTTTGAAGCCAACTGAGTTGTTCGGCGCCGAGCGTTCCGAGGCCGCCGGCCTTCAGATCCACGACATTGACGAGACCAATGAAATGGACGCCTTTATGATCGAAGCTAAACCAGCCGGCTCCCTTGTTCCTTTGCCGTAACGTTCGAGATATTGCTGGCCGTTGTCGGCGAGCATGTCGTGCTCTCCCGGCACGAAGAACGTCTTCCCGGCTTGGCCGACCTTAGCACCTGATCGAGCGTGTCAAATTCGGTTGGCTTGGAGAGATGACTCAAGTCGCCGGTATGAATCAGAAAGTCCGGCGTACGCTCAAGGCGTTGATCTTGCCGATCGCTTGTTGCAAGGTCGCGGTAACGTCAGTGTTGGCTGCTTTGTTGAAGCCGATATGGCTATCGCTTATCTGAACGAAGCTGAATGCTGCATCTGAGTCCATCTGATGGTCCGGCATTTGACCGAACGCTTTTGAACTGAGCACTCCTCCGGCTCCGTCCAGATCATGCCGGTGCCGGCCCAAGCCATGCATTCTAAAAATCCCCGGCGGTCCACGCCGTCTTTGTTCAATTGTGTTTTATCCGACGTAGACATTGCTTTCTCCTTTTGAAACAGCGCTGTCGAATGTGTGTTTCATTGAGCAGTACCGAGCAACTCGAGAAATATTCCCGCGCCGAAACTTTTTGCATTCTCGGCGAATATTCGTGCGCGGCATGTGGAAACGGCTACGCTGACCTACTTCAGGCTGCGCGATAACAATGCGAAGAAATCTGGAATAAGCGGGTGGGAAACAGGTACGGAAAGGCAAACGACGAGTTGTTTGAAAGTACCGTTTTGCCTTATCTCAGTTCCGCTTACAATTTGGCGCGATGGCTTACCCGTAATGAACACGACGCGGAGGACATCGTCCAGGAAGCTTTCCTGCGGGCGTTGCGCTCCTTCGACACGTTCACAGCCGGTCGCGATGCGCGAGCCTGGCTGCTGACTATTGTTCGAAATTGCTGCCGTACGTGGCATCGCAAGAATCGATCTCACGAGATGGCCGATGGAATGGGATATCGATTCGCAGCCCGCGGCGGCGACGTGGTCGGATCCAGAGGCAATGCTCATCAAGAATGCGAATTCTGAACTGATTCGTCAGGCAATGGAAGAATTACCGTTCGAATATCGAGAGATTTTGATCTTGCGAGAATTGGAAGAACTGTCTTACAAGGAAATCGCGCAGATCGTAGAAATTCCTTTGGGGACCGTCATGTCACGGCTTTCACGGGCGCGAAAAGAACTTTATCTCCGGCTAAGCCGGCCACAGGGAGAGATGGCGGTATGAGTTGCAAAGAAGTCTACGAGTTCCTCGACGCTTACGTGGATAAAGAGCTGGATGTAATCAGCAGTTCACAGTTCGAGCGTCATCTGAATGAATGTGCTGAGTGCCGCGCAAAATACGACCAGTATCGCAGATGCATGATTCTGTGCAGGCGCACATGGAATACTTCCACGCCCCGGAAGGATTTGAGCAGAGGCTTCGTGCACGACTCCATCCCGCTAGCGAGCGCGGAGAACCAGCTTATCCGGACAAGAGTGGTTTCCGCACTGGCGAGCCTGGGCTATGGCCGCCGGCATTGTCACTGTTCTGGTTAAGCACGGTCGCGCTTGTGCAGACCGTCAGACGTCGCTCAGCATCGGAGATGGTGGCGCAGCAGGTTGTATCGAGTCATATCCGATCCCTGCTGGCGAATCATTTGAGCGATGTCGCTTCAACCGACCAACACACGGTAAAGCCCTGGTTCACGGGCAAGCTGGACTTTGCGCCGGTGGTCAAGGATTTGTCTTCCAAAGGGTTTCCCTTGATCGGGGGGCGGCTGGACTACTTAGACGATCGTGCGGTGGCGGCCCTTGTCTATAAGCGCCGCCAGCACATTATCAATCTGTTCCTGTGGCCTTCCCAAGCCTCGGATTCGGGCCCTCACTCACTCACCATCAGGGGCTATAACCTGGTGCACTGGACACACGAGCACATGACTTACTGGGCCATATCGGACGTCAATGCCGGAGATCTCAGTGAGTTCGTAAATGACCTGGGAAACTGAATGTATCGAGGGTTGACCTACATCGTCGGCTGAAAGGTTAGAGCGCCTTCCCTCCCTACCCGTTTGCTTCCTGGATCTTAGCTCACGTGCAGCGAAGACAAACTCAATCGTAACGAACACGTGGGAACTTTCGCCAAAACCGCCGAAAAGAGCCTGATGACTAAAAGAGTTTCGAGGCACTTCCGGCAATATCGTTCAGCTTGGATTTGACGACAGCGTTTTTGCTATCCAGCGTCCACTCCTCCAAATCCCCTGTAGATTGCCAACTGAACCGGATAAAGGAAGTGTTCTGGAACCAATATGCGGGCTCTGCGCGGCGTGGCATCTCAGTGGCTTTTTTCGGTTCTACAGCAGAACGTTGCGCGTGGCCGTCGCCAAGCACAAAAATGAACGATTTCCTGCTGCCGTACTGCACCTTCCACCATCCGGTCAGAGACTTTGCGGCGGCAGGGTCAATCATGTCGCCAGCCGAAAAATGTACTAACGTGTATGTAAAACCCTGACCGCGGCCGAGATCCCAGTCATCATCCTCACTGCCCGATTCTCCTTTGTTACGGCAAAACGTGTGGCAAGTGATACCACCGTCCCCGACATACATAGCGCTGTGAGTGTACCCGACAATCTTGGCACTGTTATTGAAGTAGGCGATCCCGTCGCCCTGCTGTAGGACTTTAAAATTTACGAGCCGCTCAGCAGAAGTGACGTCACATTTCTCGATCAACGTCTTAGTATCAGGAAGACTTTGCAAACCATTGACCAGGCCTTGGACGCCAAATTGAGTACTGATCCTTGCGCCGCCATTTATGAAGCATTGAGACACGTAGTGAGCGCAGTCATCCAGCTCATGCATCGTCGCAAATGCCTTATCGTCTGCAGACGGTGCTGCCCCTCTTTTCCGAAAGATGCCTCGCTCGGATCTGCCGTTTCCGGGCTCACGGACAAACAGGGCATCCCAATCCTTCTCTGGCGCATGGTTTTGGAGGCGTAGATTCGCTAATCGCGCGTGCTCTTCTTCCAAGACCGATCAATCCATCGTCACAAGGTTTGGTCCAGTTTGCCTTGGCGAAAGCCATTGCTTTCGAACGATCGTATGACATGTCCTTCTCCCAGCCGGCGAGTTACCGAGCACGGCACCGGCCCAATAGCAGTATGATGTCAGGTTGATTTTCGTTACGCTAGAACTTACCTTTTTTTAAATGCCCGCACGCGCAGAGCAGCGGACCTAGTTTGACGAGAGATATACAACGGATTCTGCAAGGGCGAAGGTCAGGACGGTTTCGGACGGAATCCCTACTGTTTCACAGGAGGCATGACTTGCGCGGCGGTTTCGACACCCGCGCCGGATAGCGCGCTGATGGGCGCGCCACTGCCGCCGCCGGCCAGAGCATCAATAATTGCTGAGCGCCGCGGTTCGGCCGATGACTTCACGAGATTTGGAGGTGCGAGAGCCGGTGGTTGGGGCGAAGAACGGCTCTCTTTCAATGTTCGCGGGCGGTCACCCCCCGCGGTTGGGAAGTTCGTGCTGCACGTGGCCGTATAGTCGGCTTTGGGTTGAATTGAATAGTGCGCACCCACACACGTCGGCGGCATGCGCGTCATACGGACAAGTTGATCTGAGCACGATTTCTGCTATTCCTCGTGCGGTGGTCCATTAGGCGTCAGATTCCAACGAACGCCATTCCAACTTGACACGTAGTCCCGCACGGGAGCATACTTCCTATAGCTATCTATAAGGGATGCCACTTCGCAAAAATGACATTCTCCAAGGCACGCTGGCCCTGCTAGTCCTGAAAACTCTTCAACAGGGGCCGATGCACGGCTGGGGTATCACCCTCCACATTCAGCAGATTTCGAATGAGGTCTTGCGCGTCGAAGAGGGTTCGCTTTACCCAGCCCTTCACCGGATGGAGCAGGATGGCTGGATCGCGGCTGAGTGGGGCGTTTCGGAGAACAATCGGCGCGCGCGTTATTACCGCCTGACGGCAGCGGGCAAAAAACAACTCGCCAAAGAAGAACAAAGCTGGCAAGAACTCACTGGCGCTGTCGCCCTGGTGCTGAGCTTCGGGAAGGCGTGAAAGGGGCGTACCGTGGGACTGGTTCGTAGAGTTCGAGCGCTGCTTCATCGAGACCGACTGGCGGCGGAGGTGGATGAGGAATTACGATATCACCTGGCGATGCGCGAAGACCTAAACAGGCGCGCAGGCATGCCCCAAACTGAAGCGCGTTTAGCCGCCCGACGAAGCTTCGGAAACGTGACTCTGTTAAAGGAACGTACACGCGAGGCCGACCTGCTGGTGTTTCTTGAAACGGTGCTGAAAGACATCCATTTTGCTGCCCGTATGCTGGCTAAGCATCGTGGATTTACCGCCCTGGCGGTGCTCGCTTTGGCAGTCGGAATCGGCGTGAATACCGCAGTCTTTACAGCGTTAAAGGCGGTTCTCTTACAGCCTCTCGATGCCAAAGACCCGGGGCAACTTGTGAACGTCTATCGGTCCACCGAGCAAGGCGGGTATGTTCAGAGCTTCAGCTATCCGGATTTTGAGTTTTACCGTGACCACAACCGCTCGTTCTCCGGTTTGGTCGCGACCACCGGCGGCGAACTCACATTGACCGGCGGTGCGGGCATCGTCAACTCCGGGAAATCAGTGGGCAAAGGGCTCGCGCAGGCCTTCGGCTTTCGACTTCCCAGTGTCATGGGCGGCAGCTCTCAATTTGTAAGCGCCGCCAGCGTCTCTGAAAACTACTTCGCCGTGCTGGGTGTTCACGCCATTCGCGGCCGCGTGTTTCTGCCCCAGGATGCTGAAGACCTGGACGCTCACCCGGCTATTCTTATCAGCGAGAACTTCTGGCAGCGGCGCTTCTCCGGCAATCCATCGATATTGGGCCAGAGCGTCAAGCTGAATGGCATCGCTTTCACAATTATTGGAATCACGCCTCACGATTTTGTAGGAACAATCATAAACGTTCCGAATGTTTGGCTTCCTATGCGGCTTTGGCCGCTCGCGTCCAAGACGCCGGCTATCCTGCATGATCGCGAAGACGCCTGTTGTGCGTTATATGGCCGCCTAGCACCGGGCATCTCACTGCGGCAAGCTCAAGCGGAGATGATTTTGCTCGAAGGCCGCGCCCGGACCCTCCATGCGCCACATTCGGAAGGCAGCCAGACAAGTACGATCCGCTTGACGCCCGGCTCTCACATCGGGCCCATGGATATGGCGGTGCTCCACGACCCTGGACTGGCGTTCGCACTTCTATTGATCCTGGGCGCGGTCGGGCTGGTGTTGCTGATTGCGTGCGCTAACGTCGGCAGCCTGCAGTTAGCGCGCTCCGCGGCACGACAGAAAGAGGTGGGGATACGCCTGTCGGTTGGCGCAAGCCGCTTCCGCATCATCCGTCAGTTGCTGACCGAAAGTGCGTTGCTGGGGCTGATCGCCGGGGGCACGTCTCTTTTGATGACTTGGCTGGCGCTCCGGCTTTTGATGGTGGGAATTGCGGCCAGCCTGCCGCTGGAATGGGGCTCTCTCGCCCTCCACGTTGAGCCTGATCTGCACGTGTTCACCTATGTGTTCGTCCTCTCATTATTTGCCAGCGTATTGTTTGGGCTCGCGCCCGCGCTCCAATCTTCGCGCCCGAGCCTGTCCTCCGCATTGAAAGAGGAGGGTAGCGGCTCCGCGCTGCGCATTTCCAATTCCCGCTTACGCGATTTGTTGATGGGCACCCAGGCAGCCGCCTGCCTGTTCCTGCTGATCGGCGCTGGTCTCCTGATTCACGGATCCATTCGCTCAATGGTTCTTAGCCCTGGTTATGAGACTAAACACGTCATGGCTCTGGATCTGAACTTCCCACCCGGTTTCGACTACAACCACGCGAAGCAGGTCGCCGAAATAAACCACGTGCTTGGCCGGATCGGCGGCGTGCCCGGCGTCAAGTCCGTGGCGATAGGTCTTCCGCCCGACGGTGGCGGGCTCCGAACCGCGGCGGTGGGCTTGGATGGAGCTAAACGATCGACCGATAACACGGCGCGAACCGTATTTTATTCTTATGTCACACCCAATTACTTTGAGTGTCTCGGTATTCCTCTCATAGCCGGACGTACGTTTGCCGGCCAATCAACTGCGCCCCAGCCGACGGTAATTCTAAGTGAATCGGCCGCCGCGGAGTTTTGGCCCGGAGAAAATCCCATTGGAAAAAGAGTGGCCCTCGACGCTTCGAACCAATTCCATGGCAAAGTCGAATTGATTCCCCGGGGACTTGTATATCAGGTCATAGCAGTAGTAAAAGATACCCGCGCCATCACTCCTCCAGGCGAGGATAACCGCAAGGCGTACCTACCATTGCCCGTGGATCGAATCGATGGCGCGCCTCTGCTCGTGCATTTCCGGAGCGATCCGAAAGCGATGCTGGTTTCGTTTGGCAAGCAGTTGAAGGTAGTAGACCCGAACCTCGTCGTCTACGCAAGCACGCTCGAGGACCTGCTTACATCCACTCCCACGTTTGTCATCACCCGCTTATGTGCCATCTTTGCTTCGCTCATCGGAGGCCTTGGACTGGTGCTCGCCTGTGTCGGGATTTATGGCACCGTCAGTTACGCAGTGGCCCGCCGCACGCGTGAGGTAGGAATCCGCATGGCTCTTGGCGCGCGTAAGAGTGACGTGTTGCGCCTGATCATTCTCGAAAGCGGCCGTCCGGTAATACTGGGACTGATTGTGGGAGTTGCCGCCGCTGCCGGTGCGTCTCGCTTGCTTCAGTCTCTTCTGTTTGGCCTCGGCACACTCGATCCGGTTTCCTTCTTGGGCGTAGGATCTTTGTTCCTGTTGATTGCGCTCCTTGCCGCCTACCTGCCCGCGCGGCGAGCCCCGCATGTCGATCCGATTGTCGCCCTACGCTGCGATTGACTAAATTTGATGCTGCGTGTTTGCTTGGAGCGAGCGAATTTCAACTGGCCGAGAAGTCGGCTACGGTGAGATTTGCCGAACCGTGTTCTGAAACGCCGGCAATTGCGTTCCTCAAAATGTGATCAGCCTTGCTGTTAAACGTATTCGTACCGGCAACTCGGCTTCTCGTCTTCCGGTACCGACCGCCCATGATGAAACCGCTCTCTATCTGCGGCGAACCTACTGCCGGCGTCGACAGGCAGTGTTCTTGCGGGTGCTATAGTTTTTTCGATCGCTTAAAACGGAATCATGCACACGACGAATCGCAAGAATGTTTCTCATCCGAGGGGCTGCTTGTTCGGCTCTCCTCACCGGCACGCGATATCTGTCCGCCAATCCGCTTGGCTTGCCGATCGGCTGCCAGACTTATCCTGTACGCAAGTCGATCAGTACGGACTTCGCCGCCACCATGAAGGGATTGCGTGCAGCTGGGTTCACCCAGATTGAGCTGTGCTCGCCATACGGCTACGACGACTTTTCGAGCCTCCAGAAATACAAGCCGCAGGAGTTGCGGCGCATGCTGAACGATTGGGGACTGGGCTGTATCTCCGCGCACTGGGCGCCAAACGAGCTCTTTCAAAAAGCGGACGAGAGCATCGCCTATGCCAAAGAGTTCGGCATGACGCAGATGGCAATCGCCGCGCTTGGACCGTTTAGTCCTAAGACCACCCAGAAAGTTGACGACGTGAAACGTTACGTCGATCCCTTCAACGCCTTCGCCGAAAAAGCCCACGCCGCGGGGATCGTCGCATTGCTGCACAACGAAGGCTTCGTCTCCGCATACATCGACGGCAAACCGGTCTACGACATGATGATCGCCGAGCTCAATCCCGCCACCACCAAGCTGCAGTTTCAGGTCTCTGCCATGCAGGAGGGCTATGACCCAGCGACCTACTTTAAGAAGTATTCGGGCCGCTACCTTTCCATGCACTGCCAAGACTGGGTGAAGGACTCCTCCACCAAGTCTGGCTTTCGCCAGGTTCCATTGGGCAAGGGGGTTGTCGATTGGAAAGCCGTCTTCACTGCCGCAAAAACAGCCGGCGTGAAGAATTACTTCGTCGAGCTTGAAGAGGATCCGGCGCTGATGCCGCTGAGCGTGCCTTACCTGAGGTCCCTGAACGTCTGAAGCGAGCGTAATCTCTCGAGCAGAAGCCGTCGTTTACGAAGCGGCTGCCAGAATTCATCAGTTTCAGCCCCGACAAGTCCCCCTCGATCCGCTAATCTCTCGGTCTGTTTGCAATTTGGCCGCATTAACGCGCCTCTCTTTCATCAAAAGAGACCCCCTTCCTCCCCGGCGGTCACCAACCCAAAAAATTTTCCTCTTCCTTTCCTTTCATCCGGCTTCCACCCTCCGCTGAGCCGCGCCGCGATCAACCCGCATTTCTCGGTGCTACCGTTTGCATGGGCAAGTCCGGCCATCCGCCGCTCTTGCCCTTACCTTTTTAGGAGGACTTACCCATGACACCTCGAGAAGCCCGTCGCGCCCGCCGTGAAGCCGAGCGCAAGGCCAAGAAAGCCGAATTCAAACGCATGAAAGCCGAACAAACGCATAAAGCCGAGGGCCACCCCCTCACTCGAAGCCACCTATTCACACGACCAGGAATTTTCTCCCGAACTCATCGCCCAGGCCAACGCCGCCCGCGAACGTGTCCACCGCAGAGCCGGGATCAGCCTCGACTCGCAGCCGTCCGCCGCCAAAACGCCTCCCTCACCTGCGCCGCAACCCGACCCCGAGCCGAGCCTGGATTGGGAAGCGAACCGTGACGACCACAGCGTCTCCGCCGCTCCTCGCCCCGGCCGTTCCACCGGTCCTCGCACATCGACGGGCAAAGCCACTTCCTCCCGCAATTCGTTCAAGCATGGACTCGCCTCCGGTCAGCTCATCATTCCGGGCGAAGATGCCGCCGAATATGAAGCGCTTTTGAACGCGCTTCTGGACGAGCACCAGCCCGCCAATCCAACCGAAGAAATGCTCGTTCGCGAGCTCGCGCAATCCTACTGGCTCATGCAGCGTGCCATGGCCATGCAGACCAACTGCTTCACCGCCGACGGCGTCGATACCAAGCAGCTCGCCGTCTTCCTGCGCTATCACACCACCTACGAGCGCGCTTTCCATCGCGCCCTCAACGTGTTGCTTCGTATAAAGAAAGACCGCTTCAGGCAGTTCGTTTCGCAGAGTCGCCTGGCTTCCAAACACTTCGTTTCGCAGAAACCACCCGAAACGCCTTCCAAACCCGCAACCGCGCTCCAATTCACGCCCTCCGAAGACGAATCGACCAAGTTCGTTTCGCAGCAGGCTCGACATGCGGCTTGAGCCTCGCGAAAAACCCCTGAGCCGTCCTCTATGATGTAGATTCGAGGCAAATCCGCGCGCCTTTTTCAGGCCTTGTTTCCATCATGAAGGTTTCCGTTATCATTCCCGCGGCCGGTCTCGGCACCCGCATGGGCCGAAGTGCGCCCGAAAAGGAAGGCATCAGCCGAAAACAGTTCATGCTGCTCAACGGCTCGCCCATTCTGATTCACACCATTCGTAAGTTCGTGAGCTGCCCCTCTGTCACCGAAATCGTGGTCGCCATCCGTTCCGACGATCTCGCCTGGGCCACGGAGCTCTTCAAATCGCAGGGCATGGCCCATAATGTCCGTACCGTGGAAGGAGGCGAAAGCCGGCAGCAGTCCGTCGAGAACGCTCTCGCTGCCATCGCGGACGACGTCGATCTGGTCGCCGTTCATGACGCGGTCCGCCCGTTTGTCGAACGCGACACCATAGAGAAGGTCATCCACGAGGCCGGCGAGACAGGAGCGGCCATCGTCGGCATTGTGCCGGTCGATACCGTCAAACAGGTGCATCGGACCAAAGTCCGCGCCACTCTTCCGCGCGAGCGCCTCATCCTTACCCAGACTCCCCAGGTGTTCCGCCTCGATCTGCTTCGGCAGGCGTTCGAGAAAGCGCGTCAGGATCTCTTCATCGGTACCGATGAGTCCTCCCTGGTCGAGCGTCTCGAACAGGTAGAGGTGACCGTTGTCCTCGGTACGGATCGCAACATCAAAATCACAAAGCCCAGCGATATGGACTTGGCCCGGCTCTATCTCATGCTCGAGAGCTCTGCCTTGGAAATTCCGCGCTGATGCTGAGCCCTGATGCTGAAAGTAAGAAGCCGCCCTTCCGCATCGGGCAAGGTTGGGATTCGCATCGCATCGAAACCGGACGGCCGCTGATTCTGGCCGGTGTTCACGTTCCCTGTGAGTTCGGTCTGGCCGGGCACTCCGACGCCGATGTCCTGTTTCACTCCGTCACCGATGCCGTTTTAGGAGCCCTCGCCCTGGGAGATATTGGTATGCACTTTCCCGATACTGCTCCCGAATGGCGCGGAGCCGCCAGTCTTCAGTTCGCGCAGGAGGCAGTTCGTTTGGCAGCGGCCGAAGGCTATCGCATCGCCAATGTCGATACGACGGTAATTCTGGAGCGTCCAAAGCTGTCGGAGTTCCGCGGCGTCATTCGCGAGAGCCTCGCGCGCGCCCTTCAGCTTCCCGCTAACCTAGTGAGCGTGAAGTTCAAGACGGCCGAGAAGGTGGGCCCGGTCGGAGAAGGCCGCTCGTGTGAAGCGCAAGCCATTGTTCTGCTGAGCGCGCAACCGGCGGACCAACCTGCGTGACCAAGTCAGCTTTGATCACGGGCATTACCGGACAGGATGGCTCCTATCTCTGCGAGCTGCTGCTCAATAAAGGTTATGTGGTTCACGGAATCGTGCGCCGCAGCTCCACTATCAATACCTCGCGCATTAACCATCTCTATAAGGACCCGCACGAAGCGGGGCGTCGTCTCATCCTTCATTACGGAGACCTCAACTCTTCCAACACTCTCCGCCGCATTATCCAGAGCGCCGCTCCCGATGAAATCTACAATTTGGCCGCGCAGTCTCATGTGAAGGTATCGTTCGAAAATCCCGAAGATACGGCGGAGATCGATGCCATGGGCGTTCTTCGCCTGCTTGAATGTGTGCGGGATTACCTCGAACACGCGGCCCGGCCGGTACGTCTCTACCAGGCCGGATCTTCGGAAATGTTCGGCTCTGCCCAACCGCCCCAATCTGAAATGACGCCGTTTTATCCGCGAAGTCCGTATGCGGTTTCAAAGCTCGCTGCCTTCTGGCATGCAGTCAACTATCGCGAAGCATACGGCCTCTTCATCTCAAATGGCATTCTGTTCAACCATGAGTCACCCCGCCGTGGCGAAACTTTCGTCACGCGCAAGATTACCCGCGCCATCGGCCGCATCAAGGTGGGCATGCGGGAAAAGGTCTACCTGGGTAACTTGAACGCCCGGCGCGATTGGGGTTTCGCCGGCGATTACGTAGATGCCATGTGGCGCGTGCTCCAGCATGCGGAGCCGGCCGATTTCGTAGTCGCCACCGGAGAATCGCACTCGGTCCTGGAGTTCGTCGAAGAGGCCTTCTCCTACGCGGAGTTGGATTGGAAACGGCACGTGGAAATCGATCCAAACTACTTTCGTCCCACCGAGGCCGATCACCTGCAAGGCGATGCCTCCAAGATCCGCGCCACTCTGGGCTGGCGGCCTACGGTTACCTTCCGCCAGTTAGTCAGCATGATGGTGGACGCCGATACGCTCCTCGCGGAACAGGAACTCGCTCGTGCCCCCCAATCCGTATCTCCGCTGCAGCCGCAGCGAGTCTCATGAAACAGAAGGCCAGCATCTATGTCGCCGGGCATAGCGGTTTACTTGGTTCCGCTCTCGTCCGCTGCCTGCGCGCGAGCGGCTTTCGTAATCTGATCCTGCGCTCGCGGGAACAACTGGATCTCACTCGCCAGCACGCTGTGGAGGCATTCTTCGCGACTTCGCGTCCCGAGTACGTATTCCTCGCCGCTGGAAAGGTCGGCGGAATCGGCGCCAACTCGAATTCTCCTGCCGACTTCATCCGCGACAATCTGGCCATCGATCTGAACGTTATCGATGCCGCCTATCGCTACGGCGCGCGGAAGCTCTTATTCTTTGGATCCTCGTGCATCTATCCCAAACTCGCCCCTCAACCGATCAAAGAGGAGTACCTGTTAACCGGCCCGCTGGAACCGACCAATGAGCCGTACGCTCTCGCGAAAATTGCCGGTCTCAAACTCTGCCAAGCCTATCGCGATCAACACGGTTTCAACGCGATTTGCTGCATGCCCACTAATCTGTACGGTACTGGCGACCACTTCGATCTAACTAATTCGCACGTGCTTCCCGCGCTTATAAGAAAGATCCACGAAGCTGTCGTCATGGGCTCGCCACGGGTGATCATTTGGGGCACCGGAACTCCGCGTCGTGAGTTTCTTCACGCCGACGATGCCGCTGAAGCCGCGGCTTTCCTGATGCAGCACTATAACGCGCGCGAGATCGTAAATGTCGGAACTGGTGAAGACCTTCCCATCGCCGCCTTGGCGCATCTCATCGGCCGCGTCACCGGTTACGACGGGAGTTTTATCTTTGATTCCACCAAGCCGGACGGCACTCCCCGCAAGCTCCTCGATGTGACTCGCATCCATGATCTCGGCTGGCGTCACCGGATCGATCTCGAAGACGGCATTCGCTCCACTTACCAGTGGTTCCGGCAGCATTGGGCTGCTGGAGCTACTCAGGTTGTCGTATAGAACGAGGGCAGTTTGCGTTCCATTCCTCTGTTTCTGCTTCGTTACCTCCTGATCGCGGCGTTGATCGCGGCATGTGGCTACGCGGTCATTCTTGCCCGAGCCGGGTATCTGTTCCATGAGGACACAGCTAAGTCGGTCCCCGCCGCGGTTGCGCTTGTTCCGTACAACGCCGAGTATGTTGCGCGTTTGGCGGCGTGGGAGCCCTCAGAGCGCATCGCCTTGCTTCGTCGCGCTGTGGCTCTCGATCCATTCGATTACCAATCCTGGATTCAACTAGGGCTGATGGCGGAGCTGCAGGAACAGAACATCGTGCAAGCGGAGCGTGACTACCTCAAAGCGGCGCAGGTCAACCATATGTTTTTGCCCAAATGGACGCTGATGAACTTCTACTTCCGCCGCCAGAACCAACGCGAGTTCTTCCGCTGGGCGAAAGCAACGCTCGCCATCACGCCCTATTCGTCCGATCCTGTATTTGCTCAAATGTGGCTGATCACGCAACAGCCTTCCGTCATCGCCGCGGCCATCCCCGATCGCGCCAGAATTCTCGTGCAATACGCCTGGTTTCTGTCGAACAGTGGCCAGTTCCGCGCCATCCCTCCCGTCGTGAACCGGCTCGTTAAGACGGCCGGCAACAGCGACCCACACGCCTGGGGCCGCGATGATCTGGTCGCCACTATCGAAGATCGCCTGCTTGCATCGGCTGACGTGGACGGCGCGCTGCAAGTCTGGACCAGTATGCAGCGGGGCGGCTGGTTGCATGAGAGCATTCCGAGTCCCGCCCATCCGATCACGAACGGCAACTTTGACGTCTCCTTCTACCCTCACGGGTTCGATTGGCAACCCAGTCCCGCTCCCGGCGCAACGGTCGACGATTTTCCCGACGAGAAAGCTTTGCGGATCACGCTTTCCGGAGACCAGCCCGAGAGCTGTCTCCTGCTCCGGCAGTACATCCCCCTCGATCCCGGCCGCACCTATCATCTGAAATGGTCGGCAAGTGCTGGGCAAATCGAAGATCCGCAAGGCCTCACCTGGCACGTCCGTCCGGTCGGAATCGAATCGCACACCGATCTTTCATCGGGCGATATCGTTGGTGCGGTGAACGGTTGGGATTTTCGCTCACCTGCGCGAGTGAATCTATGCCGTCTCACTCTCGAATACGCCCGCCCACTGGGAACGGTTCGCGCCCGCGGCTCAGTTTCCCTTCGCTCGGTTTCGCTTACGGAGCAATAAGGGACTTTGCTCGACACCTTCATCAAGGCCGCGCAGTATGCGCAGGGAATCGGTGCGGCCGGCAAATCGCCTTCGCCCGGTGAACGCGCAGTTGTCCGCCGCCTTTTCCGCCGTCATCCGGTGAAGGCCGCTCCCCTCTGCATCTTCGATGTCGGAGCCAACAAGGGACAGTTTGCCGCGCTGGTCTCCAGTCAGTCTCAAAAGCGGTCGTTTCTCCTGCACTGCTTTGAGCCAGCTTCGCGAGCATTTGAAGACTTGACCCGGAACTGCGGCGAGCGCCACAACATCCGCCTCAATCATTTCGCCCTTGGGGCCGAATCGGGCAATCGCGAACTTTACTTTGATTCTCCCGGCTCCGAGCTCGCCTCTTTCACCCGCCGTGACCTCTCGCACGTCGGCCTGAAAATGTCGGGATCGGAAACTGTACGGATCGAAACCCTGGACTGCTACTGTCTTTCGGGGGACATTTCTCAAATAGACCTGCTGAAACTCGATGTCGAGGGACACGAGCTGGACGTTTTGCACGGCGGACTTCGAATGTTCGGGCAGAAGGCCATCGCCGCTGTGCTGTTCGAATTCGGCGGCTGCAACGTGGACAGCCGCACCTTCATCAAGGACTTCTTCTACTTCTTTCGGGATCACGGAATGCGATTAGGCCGTGTCAACTCTGCCGGTCACGTCAGGTATCCAGTAAAGTATTCTGAATCGCTGGAACAGTTTAGGACCACCAGCTTTCTTGCCTCTGGTCCTTGATCGAGTACCGTTAGAACCAATTCGACGTATCTATTCTGTACTTTGCCGAGTCTACTTGATACTTGTTGTGTTCGGAACCGCACCATCAGGGAGCGGCTGAGGAGGAGCTAAGTTCTTGAAATTGCGAAGTCAGAGAGTGGTTGTCTGTGGCGGCGGAGGCTTTATCGGTGGTCACCTGGTAAAAAGCCTGCTCAATCAGGGAATAGACGTTCGCCGCGCCGTGGACATCAAGCCGGAGGAGGAGTGGTACCAACAGTCTCCCCAGGTGGAAAATCTCGTCCTTGACCTAAAGGACAAGGAAGCCTGCGAGAGCGCTGTGGCCGGAATGGACGTAGTTTTCAACCTGGCTGCGGATATGGGCGGTATGGGGTTTATCGAAAACAACAAAGCCCTGTGCATGCTAAGCGTTCTTATTAATACTCACCTATTGCTTGCCGCGCGCAATGCCGGCGTGGAACGCTTTTTCTACTCCTCTTCCGCTTGCGTCTATAACGGCGACAAGCAAACAGATCCGAAGGTCACCCCGCTTAAAGAGGAGGACGCATATCCGGCTTTACCCGAAGATGGTTACGGCTGGGAAAAACTGTTCAGCGAACGCATGTGCCGCCACTTCGAGGAAGACTTTGGGCTGCAGTGCCGGGTAGCGCGTTATCACAATGTCTACGGCCCTCTTGGCACCTACGATGGCGGACGGGAAAAGGCTCCGGCGGCGATCTGCCGCAAGGTCATCGAGGCGAAACTTTCAGGCAATCATGAAATCGAGATCTGGGGCGATGGCCACCAGACTCGCAGTTTCATGTACATCGATGACTGCCTGAAAGGGACGCAGATGATTCTGGAGAGCGAGATTCACGAGCCCGTCAACCTGGGCAGCAATGAGCTCGTCACCATCAATGAATTGGTTGACATCGTGGAAGAGATCGCCGGCTTGAAGCTGAAACGCCATTACAAGCTCGATGCGCCCAAAGGCGTTAATGGCCGCAACAGTGACAACACCAAGATCAGGCAGTATCTGGGATGGGAACCGTCGATTCGCCTTCGTGACGGAATGAGAAGGACCTACGCCTGGATTCTGGACGAAATGCTTGCGGCTCGCCCGGCCGAACAAGCTTCTTATGTTGCCGCCGCTGCGGCGTACTCTTCGTAAGGTCCAACGAAATCTTCAATCTTTCCGTTCTCGAACGTCCAGACTCTGGTTGCCACCTCATCGACCAGATCTTCGTCGTGAGTAACCAACAGGACCGTGCCTTCGAACTTTTGCAGCGCGACGTTCAAAGCATTGATCGATTCCAGATCCAGGTGATTCGTCGGTTCATCGAACACCAGTACGTTTGGCTTCTGCAGCATTAATTTGCAGAAGATCAGCCGCGCCGCTTCGCCGCCCGACAGAGCGTCAGTCCGCTTCATGCCTTCTTCACCGCTGAACAACATCTGACCCAGTAATCCTCGGATCTCTTCTTTGGAAGCTTGCGGATCCCAATCGTGGAGCCAGTCGGCCACAGTGGTGCCGTTGCGAATACTGCCGCGATGGTCTTGCGCGAAGTACCCGACTTGCGCCTCATGTCCCCAGGTGACCAATCCGGAATCGAGCCCGGTATCGGAGTCGTCCACGCCTGGCGCGTTTCCCAGCAACGCTTTCAGCAGGGTTGTCTTGCCCGCGCCGTTGCGGCCCATCAACGCGACCTTCTGGCCGCGCTGCACGGCCGCGGAGAAACCTCGAATAACCTCCGTGCCCCCGTACCCCTTTTTCACATCTTTGAACTCGAGCGCGTGGCGGCCGGATGGACGCTTCATATCGAAGCGGATGTAGGGCCTCTGAATGTTGGAACGGGCCAGCTCGGCCGTCTGCAGGCGTTCGACTTCCTTTTTGCGCGACATTACCTGGCTCGCTCGCGTGCCCGCCGAGAACCGCGCGATGAACTCATTCAACTGCTCGATTTTTTTCTCGCGTTGAGCGTTCTCAGATTCAATCCGAGATCGGATCTGCATTTTCTGCAGAACCATGTCGTCATATCCGCCCGGATAAGTGATGATCGTTTGATAATCGATATCGGCTGTATGAGTACAAACGCTGTTCAGGAAGTGCCGATCGTGCGAGATGACGATCGAGGTTCCGTCGTAGTGTGTCAGGAAATTCTGCAGCCAGTGGATCGATTCAAGATCGAGATAGTTGGTCGGCTCATCGAGCAGTAGCGAGGCCGGACGGCCAAAAAGAGCCTGGGCGAGCAGAACGCGGACTTTTTGCCCGCCTTGCAGCTCGCTCATTTTACGGTGATGAAGCGGCTCGGAAATATCAAGTCCATCAAGCAAAACCGCGGCATCGCTCTCGGCGGAATAACCGTCCTCTTCCGAGACAATTCCTTCCAACTCGCCCAGGCGCATACCATCCGCATCGGTGAGATCCGCTTTCGCATAAAGCTCTTCGCGCTCTTCGAGCGCTTTCCAAAGCGGCAGGTTGCCCATGATCACTGTATCGACAACGCGGTATTGATCGAAGGCGAACTGATCTTGACCGAGGACGCCGATTTTTTTAGGGCGAACCACGATGCCTTTCTGCGGCTCCAGTTCACCGGAGAGCAGCTTCATGAAGGTAGATTTTCCGGCGCCATTTGGGCCGGTCAATCCGTAGCGCCGGCCGGGCAAAAACGCCGTCGTGACGTCCTCGAACAGGATTTTGCCCCCATAGCGCATGCTGACATTACTAACTGAAATCATGGAAGGAGAAAAGCGGGTGGGAATCCTTATTGTAACGCACTAACCGCTTCAAATACCCTGTTGCGGTGCCGCACTCCGCTTCTGTGCCGCCATTTGTTTCCTGCGGGCGTGACGGTGCGCCCAAGAACCTAGCGCGTCCGCGTATACTCTGGTGAATTCCGCGCCGAAAAAGAAAATCTGCGCCGAATAATAAACCCAAACTACGAATGCAACCAGCGAACCGGCGGCGCCATACGTAGATCCCACAGCCGCTGTCCCGAGATATAACGCCAGGAGCGCCTTACCGATGTCGAACAGGACCGCCGTCGCGATCGCGCCGATGGTGACGTCCCGCCATGCGATCGGGACATCTGGAACGAATTTGAAAATAAGCGCAAACAGGATGGAAACAGCCACCAGCAGAATTACGAAATTGGTAACTTCACTCCAGACGGCAGTTCCGACCGGCAGATAACCGCGAAAGACCTTTTCAGTGGCCGTAAGTACAGTACTCAGAGCCAACGACACGAGGAGCAGGAATCCGAGCGCGAGAACCATTCCGAAAGATGCCAGCCGCTGCCCGACCATGCCGCGCCAACCTGAGGAACGGTTCGGCGGCGCATCCCAGATGATGTTCAGCGAATCCCGCAACTCCATGAAAACGCCCGAGGCGCCAAAAAAAAGCGTCACCAGCGCGATGATTGTCGCGAAAACGCCGGTGCCGGTGTGACGCGCGTTGTCAATCAGCGATTTGAGCGTTTTCGCGGTCGCGTAGCCGGCCACAGCCCTCACCTGATCAACCAGTTGGCTTTCGGCAGTGTTTCTGTCGAACACCAGACCGCAGATGGCTACTATCAGTATCAGTAAAGGTGCAATCGACAGCAGCGTGTAGTAAGCCAGCGCGGCGCCAAGCCTCGGTGCGTTGTGAGCGCTCCATTTTGTAAGCGTCGCCTGAAGTAACTGCAACGCTGCTTTTCGGGAACTCATCGCACCTTTGCCCCTATAGACTGCTAAACCCTCAGGGCTTAGACAGATGTAACAGAGAACAAAGCACGGGCGTCAAGGAAATGCTACGGCAGGAGATCGCGTGAATCGGGGGAAGGGGTTTTGACTACATCTTTGGATCACGGCCTCTACGACCGGCAGAGATGAGTATTCTTTCACTTGCCCGCAGGTCGCCCTGTTTATTCATCCTGATTCTGATCGCTGCTGTTTCGAACGTGTGCGCTCAGGACTTTGCGGGCAAAACCGTCACGGCTGTCGAGTATAAGCCTACGGATCAGCCGATTTACTCGAAAGATCTGCGGAACGCACAAATGGTTCAGACGGGTGAGCCGCTCGATCCCAATCAAGTGGCAGGGACTGTCGACCGGCTTTGGGCGACTGGGCTTTACGACAACATTGAAGTGGACGCCGAGCCAAGTGCGGGAGGGGTGATCATCCGGTTCATTACCCAGGCCCGGCGATTCATTGGACACGTGGATGCGGAGGGCGATGTCAAAAATCCACCCAGCCGGGCTGTCCTTCTGAGCGATGCACAGTTGTATCTCGGTCAACCGTTCGATCCCGATACGCTCGAAACCGCCAGAAAGAACCTGGAGGAAGAACTCCACCAGAATGGCCTGTTCGCGGGCACCGTGGGCGTTACCACCATTGAAGATCCGGCGACCCACCAGATGACGATCCGCTTTCTCGTTTACGCCGGGAAGAGAGCGCGATATCAAACTCCAGTGATTACGGGGAAAATAACCCCTTTATCGGACGAGGCGATTATTAGAGCCACAGGTTGGCGGTGGCCTTTAATTCACAAATACCGTCAAGTGACATCGGCTTTAACGGATCGCGGAACGGATGGAATTCAGAAGAAGTACGGAAAAAAAGATCGATTAACCGCGACTGTGAATCTCACCTCGCTTCGCTATGACGCTAAAACCGCTCATGCCCAGCCAAGTCTCGATATCAATGCCGGACCCAAAATAATCATCAAAGCGCTCGAAGCCAAGATCAAAAAGAGCAAATTGAAGCAGTTTGTTCCCGTTTATGAAGAAGGATCCGTCGACAACGATCTGCTCACCGAAGGTGCGGCCAATATTCAAGATTATTTCCAGGCGAAGGGCTACCCGGATGTGGAGGTTACCTGGCATCGGGAACCTGTTCAGAACGATCAGGAGCAGATCAACTATTACATTGCGGCCGGTCCTCGCCGCCGGCTTGTAAATATCGACATTAAAGGCAATACATATTTCACGCCCGATACCATTCACGAACGAATGTTCCTGAAAACGGCAACCTTCCTGATGCGCTACGGGCGTTATAGCGAGGCGTTCCGCAAACAGGATGAGAAAGCTATCGAAGCTCTCTATCAAGCGAACGGATTCCGAGATTGTAAAGTAACATCGGCAGTCCAGACTGACTATAAAGGGAAAGCAGAGGACCTCGCCGTTAATTTCCAGATTAACGAGGGCAAGCAGTGGACGGTTGCGAGCCTGAAGATCGAAGGAAATGCGCGTCTGGATCTGAAGCCGATACAGGATCAGCTTGCGTCGGTCGAGGGGCAGCCCTACGCCGAAGTGAATGTCGGCTCAGACCGGAACCGCATTCTCGAGTATTACTACAACCACGGTTTTCCCACTGCCTCGTTCAGTTTCGCGGCTAAGCCGGGGGCCGATCCGACAACCATGGATGTTAGCTATTACATCACCGAAGGACACCAGGAATTCGTTCGCGAGGCAATCATCTCCGGTCTCTATCGCACGCGTCCATCGCTGGTAGAAAAGCGGATCAACTTTGAAGAGGGCGAGCCGGTCTCCATGTTCAAGATAAACAGTGTAGCCCAAAATCTTACTAGCCTCGGTATCTTCGCGAACGTTAACACTGGCATTCAGGACCCAAATGGAAGCAATCAATACAAGAACATTCTGTACGATTTCGACGAAGCGGCACGATACACCTTTAACGTAGGATTTGGTCTGGAGATAGGCCAGTTCGGCCAAACCACCAACATTCTGTCGAACGCCGGGGGAGCCAAAGGCGCATCGCCGATTGTGTCCTTTGATGTGAATCGTCTTAACTTCCGCGGCATCGGGCAAACGATCTCGCTGCAGACCAGGTATTCGACTCTCGAGCAGCGCGAATCGTTGAGTTACATCGTCCCGCGTTTTCTCGGATCGCAGAATCGCACCGTCACGTTTCAGATCCTCTATGACACGACGCAGGACGTTCAGACATTTTCGTCCAGACGAGAAGAAGCTTCTGTCTCGACATCGCAAAGGTTCAATCGTGCTTCCACTCTCTTGCTTCGATTTTCCTATCGCCGCGTCAGCACAAGCAATATAGAGATACCAGCCTTGCTGATTCCCCAGCTTCTTCAACCCGTTCGCATCGGAATCCTCTCGGCCAGTTACATACAAGATCACCGTGACAATCCCGCCGACGCGCACCGCGGTTTCTGGAACACTGTAGATGGTGGAATTGCGGAGAGCTTTTTTGGATCACAACGCGACTTTGCCCGCGTTCTGGCTCGTAATGCCACATATACACCGATTGGTCACAATCTGACGCTGGCTCGACAAACCCAGATTGGGGTCATTATGCCGTTCAATCTCCCGGCCGGCGTTACGAACTTCGAAGACATCCCACTTCCTGAAAGGTTCTTCGGAGGCGGCAGCGTTTCGATGCGTGGGTTTGGAGATAACCAGGCGGGCCCCCGTGACATTGGAACACTTAACGAATTGCCCGGAACTGCGACGAACACGCCAACCGGGTTCCCGATCGGAGGCAACGCTCTCTTTTTCAACACCGTCGAACTACGCTTCCCGCTAATCGCACCTAATATCAGTGGCGTTTTCTTTGAAGATATGGGCAATATTTATACCGGCTTCAGTCACGTTTCATTCGCCTATCACCAGAGCAGCGATCAGGACTTCAATTATGCCGTGCAGTCGCCGGGCTTCGGAATCCGCTACAAGACGCCGCTGGGGCCGGTTCGCGTCGATTTCTCATACGCGCTGAATCCTACCCGCTATTTGGGTTTCAACACCAAGGAGACGATCCAGCAGCTATTACTATGCGGACCCTCGCAAATCGGGAAAACAGCCGCATGCAGCGCCAGCGGTCAACAGCTTGGGCATCTTCAATTCTTCTTCTCAATCGGGCAGGCTTTCTAATGTGGCCCCGAGCAATGCTCGTCTCCCTCGGCTTCGTTGTCCTTGCCTCCGGTGTGATTATCGACCGGGTTGCTGTGATTGTCGGGAACGCGATTATCAAGGACAGTGACATCAGCAGGGATATCCGGGTGACCGATTTCTTGAATGCCAGGCCATTGGACTTGTCCAACTCTTCTCGCAAAGAAGCCGCGGGTCGGCTTATCAATCAAGCACTAATTCGGAGAGAAATTAGGATTGGCGATTACCCCATTGCCACCCTGCAGCGAACCGATGTGGAATTAAACCAGCTTGAGAGCCACCGATTCAAAAGCCAGGCCGGCTTTCAGCAGGCGTTGCGGAGATACGGCATCACGGAGTTGGAATTGCGAACCGAGTTTCAGTGGCAGCTAACAGTTCTGCAGTTCATCGATACGCGTTTCAAGCCCGCAGTGCTAGTGAGCGACCAGGAGATCGAAACTTACTATCAACAGCATCGCGCCGCACTCCACCGGCAATATCCCGAAAAAGCTTCGCTGGATGATCTTCACGACGAAATTCAAAACATCATTACGGGCGAGAAAGTAAATAAGCTCTTCTTCGCGTGGTTGGATGAGCAGCGAAAACAGACAAAGGTCAAATTTCTCGAGGAAAACCTGGCGTGACAAAGCGAGCCAAAAAAGTCCTGTTGATTGCCGCCGCTTCCGTGGCGGGACTGGTGGTGGTTCTAGCGATCGCTTCAATCATTGTCTTGAAGAGTAGCTGGTTTGCCAATTTTGCGAAGGACAAAATTGTCGCCGAGCTGGAGGATGCCACCGGCGGCGTGGCGACGATCGGTTCTTTTGAATTTGACCTCTCTCACCTGACAATACGAATTCACGATTTCGTGCTGCATGGGACCGAGCCAAAATCCGCGGCGCCTCTGCTCTACGTGCAGCTTCTCGAGCTTCGGATGAAGTTGTTTTCGGGCATCATGCACACACTCGATCTCGCGTACCTGGGGATCGAGAAACCGCAGGTCGATTTGATCATTTCCCCCGATGGTAAGACGAATATTCCCCAACCGAAGAATCCGGCAAAGCCCAGCGGCAACAACAATACTCTTGAAACGGTTGTCAACCTGAAGGTCAACAAGTTCCTGCTGGAAAACGGATTGATTGTTGCCGCGGACCAGAAGAGCGCATTCAATGCTCGGGGCGAGAATCTGCGAGTGCTGCTTAACTATGATTTCGCCCACCCGTCCTATTCGGGCAATCTCGCGATTGCTCCATTGCGGGTTACGTCAAGCGCCAAAGCGCCTTTGGACGCGAACGTAAACATTCCAGTAACTATCCAACCGGATGCAATCAGGATTGATAACGCGAGCATAGCGACTCCGCAATCGCAGATTCGATTAACTGCGTCGTTAACGAATATGAATGCGCCGATTATTTCGGCGAGTATGAACGCGGGCATTTCATTGCCTGAAATGCAGCGCGGCCTCGCGCTGCCGATCGACGCGAGCGCGAAGGGCGCTCCGCAGACCCTCACCGCTGAATTGGCGGTTCAGCTGAACGAGAAAACAAAGGCCCTGCAGATTCAGACCGCTCACATCGCGCTTGGGCAGACCACGTTTCAGGCTTCAGGAGCGGTTAATCCTGGACAGAACGGCGGTGTCCAGTTCAACGCGAATCTTGCATTGGGGCAACTGTCGCGGCTGATGAACGTTTCGTCAGTTCAAGCCGAAGGCAATCTTGTGGCGAACGGAACTGCGACACTCGATGCACACGATGACTACGCAGTGAACGGCACGCTTAATTCGCGCGGCCTGGCTGTGCGCAGCGGGACAACGCACATTTCCGATGTTAGTTTGTATTCGCCCTTCCATGCGGATCCTTACCTGATCAGCCTTGACGGTATCAAGTTGAATGCTTTTGGGGGGAGCCTTGCGGCGAAAGTCTTTGTCGAGAAGATGCAGCAGCTTAGCGTCGAGGGTGGTTTGCGGAATTTCTCGCTTCCTGTGCTGGCGTCAGCGTTTACTGGAAAACAACTCGGGTATGACGGCGTTCTTGAAGGATCGCTCAAAGCGCAAGGCAATCTAAAGGCGAAAGGCACAACCGGATACAGTGCGGACGCTCACCTTGCCATCGTGCCTGGTACGCACGGCGTTCCGATCAGCGGCCGCATTACGGCTAATTATGCCGGTGCAACGGGCATCGTCGCGCTGGGGCAATCGTACGTCTCTTTGCCAAACTCGCGAATCGATTTAACTGGATCTCTCAACCACCGCATCGACATTAGTCTCGTTTCGCACAATCTGAACGATTTCCTGCCGGCTGCCAACTTAGCATCTTCCACGCCAGAAAAGTCACTGCCCATTAGCCTGTCGCCGGGCGGAGCCGCCTCTGTTCAGGCGCAGATTACCGGGGATATTTCTGATCCGCGCATTGCGGGTCACATGGGGATGACGAATTTTATGGCTGAGCAGAAGCCGTTCAACGGGTTTTCTCTGGACCTTGCTGCTTCGCCGTTCGGCGCTTCCATTCAAAATGGAAATCTAACGGGGCAAGACTTACAAACAACCTTCGACGCCAGGATCGGACTATGGAAGTGGCGTCCACTTCCGCGTTCGCCTCTGGCTGCGAACCTCAAACTCCGCAGCAACGACTTGGGCAGCGTACTGGCTCTGGCCGGTGAATCGTCGCTTCAGGCCAGAGGTCAACTTAAGGCCGATGTACACGTTAATGGTACATACGGAAATCCGACTGGCAATGCAGTACTTCAGGTCCTGGATGGGTCCGTGGACCAACAGCCCTTTAAGAAACTGTACGCGGGAGTAAATCTTGGGGATCAACTTATAACTCTTTCCAACGTTGAGTTGGATACCGCGGGTGGGCGCATCACCGCCAGTGGAACGTTCCGGCATCCGAAAGACAGCTTCACGGTGGGCCACGCGCAGTTCCATATCGCAAGCATCGGCGTTCAGCTTGCAGACATAACGCCGCTTCAGCAGCGAAGTCCTGGCACCGCTGGAACAATTCAACTCAGTGCGAACGCGGCAGCGAACCTTACTAACGCCGGCGGTCAGACGGAGGTGACTGTCTCAGATATCAACGCAGATTTTGCCGCTCACGGTTTACGAGTACAGAATCAGAGCGCGGGCGACTTGACCGGGACCGCTCGCACAAACAACGGAACGGTAAATTACAACGTCAGTTCGGACTTTGCCAGCTCCGCGATAAGGATCTCCGGGCGCACTGCTCTCGCGAAGAACTATCCGACAACGGCTGATGCTTCCATCCAGAATCTATCGCTCTCAAAGACTTTGCAAATCACTGGCGAAACGCAATATCCAGTGAGCGGCAACTTTTCGGCGAACGCTCATGTGAGTGGAACGTTGAAGTCGCCGAACGCTAATCTGAGTTTCACTCTTTCGCGCGCCAGTGTGTATCAGGAGCCGATCAATCGTTTGCAAGGAACTATCGACTACTCTGACACACGCGTCCAAATTCCCTCGGTCTCTCTCGACGTTCCCGCGGGCAATGTTACTCTTAGCGGATCGTTTTCTCATCCCGCGAACAATTTCAACGCCGGCGCACTCGACTTAAAGGTAAACAGTACTCCAATTCAACTTGCGAAAATCCGACACCTGGAGCAGCAGGAACCTAGCTTTACGGGGACGCTGACTTTTGCCGCGAACCTTGCCGCCTCATTGCGCGATCACAATGGGAACCGCGAAGTGAGATTTTCAAACCTCGATGCCAATGTTACGGCTAGCGCTCTTCGGCTGAACGACAAGGATCTCGGCCAAGCCACTTTCATCGCGGGTACCACCGGCGAAAGTCTCAATTATCGGTTTGACTCGGATATTGCGCAGAGCCAGATTCATGCACAGGGAGTTTCGCAACTGAGCGGCGACTACGTGACGCGAGCGGATCTTACCTTTAGCAACATCCGGTACTCGAATATACAACCTTTCATTTCGACAGAAGCCGGCCCGGAACAACTGTTCGATGCGAGCTTGGCAGGTCAGGCGTCGGTGAACGGGCCCTTGCTGAAAGTGGACGATCTCGCAGCGCGTCTGCAGTTAAATCAGCTCAACGTCCAGACGCATCCGAAGGCTTCGCCGACCGGTGGTCCCGCGCTTAGGACGGTCGATCTTCAAAATCAGGGCCCGATTGTTGTAACGCTCGATCACGGCACAGTGCGCGTACAACAACTGAAGATAAGCGGTCCGGATACCAACATCACGGCCTCCGGCGGAATCAATTTGAAGAACGGCAATAACCCGCTCGGTCTCACGCTTGCCGCGAATCTCAACCTGGCCATTCTGCAGGACATCGATCGGGAGTTTTACTCTTCAGGGCTGGTAGCAGTGGATGCGACCGTCCGGGGGAGTTTCTCGAAGCCGCTTGTCAACGGTCAGGTGGTTCTGAAGGGCGCCAATGTCAACTACACGCAATCACCCAATGGCCTTTCGAACGCGAACGGCACAATTTTGCTGAACGGCACGAGCGCGACTATTCAGACGCTTACGGCCGAGAGCGGGGGAGGGAAGATCGCACTCACCGGGTTCGTTGCTTTCGGTGGTCCCGTCATGAGCTACAACCTACGCGCTGGCGCTAATAGGGTCCGAGTCCGGTATTCGGGAATCGATGTCGTGTCGAACTCGACTATAACGCTTATTGGCAACGCCAATCGATCTCTTCTTGGCGGAACGGTGACGCTTCAACGGATCGCCTATAACTCCACGAGCGACGTTGGATCAATCCTTTCTTCCGCGTCTACTCCGCCATCCGCACCATCGAATCCGTCAAGTCTGCTGGCGGGCATGCGTCTGAACATTCACATTTTGACTGCTCCAGATCTTCAGGTGGTCTCAACCTTTACCGACAAGCTTGAAATCTTTGCCGACATGACCGTGCGTGGAACCGCGGCAAATCCAGGAATTTTAGGCAGGGTTCATATTACCAATGGTCAGCTTGTTTTCTTCGGTAACACCTATACCGTGGATACGGGAGGCATCAACTTCTACAATCCAAACTCTATCGAACCGATAATAGATATATCGCTCGAGACTATTGCTCAAGGCGTCGACGTAATAATTGGGGTCTCGGGCTCCATGGACGATTTGAAATTAAGCTACCGCTCAGATCCACCACTTACCTTCGAACAGATCGTTCAGCTTCTTGCCACGAACACAACGCCCGCTAATCCACAAGTTGCCGCGCACGAGCCAACTCCACCTCAGCAATCACTAAGTCAAATGGGAGAATCGGCGGTACTTGGCCAAGCGATTGCCAACCCTCTCGCCAGCCGCGTACAGCGTGTGTTTGGCTTGACCGATTTCAAGATTGATCCATCCGTAGCAGGTAACAACGGGCAGCCTTCCGCGCGGATTACATTGCAACAAAAAATCACCAGCAACATAACGTTTACTTATATTCAGGACGTAACCCAGGCTAACTCAGAAATCGTTCGGGTGGAATTCGACCTCACGAATAAGCTGTCAGCCGTTGCACTGCGCGATTACAACGGCAATGTTAGCGTGGAATTTTTTTACAAGTTTAAAAGGAGATAGCCGATGGCCATCGGATCATGAAGATCGTTGTCTTCGGGCTTTCAATCAGTTCCGCTTGGGGAAACGGCCACGCAACCCTGCTGCGAGGACTTTTTCGTGAACTTCATGGAATGGGCCATGAGGTCCATTTCTTGGAACGAAATACACCTTATTACGCTTCGCACCGGGACGCCGACCGGTTTCATTTCGTCGATCTCCATCTATACTCCGATTGGGATGACGTCCGCGCCGAAGCTCGAAAATTACTGTCGTCGGCAGATGTGGGCATGGTCACCTCTTACTGCCCGGATGGAGCCGCGGCATCCGAGCTGATATTCACTGCAAACCTTTGCCGATCTATTTTTTACGATATGGATACGCCGGTCACGTTGAGCCGGCTGAAGCGCGGTGAACCAGTCCCTTACCTGCCTTCGGAAGGCCTGAGGAACTTCGATGTTGTTCTTAGTTACACCGGGGGACAGGCTCTCGAGAACCTACAAAACACGCTCGGTGCGCGATGTGTTGCGACGCTTTATGGCTGGGTTGATCCCGATGCTTACCATCGTGTTGCTGTGAGGGAGGAGTTCGAAGCTGACCTGTCCTATTTAGGTACTTACTCGCTTGACCGTCAGGCCGCGTTCGAAAGGCTTTTACTTGAGCCGGCAAGGCGGATTGCGGGAAGGCGATTCGTGGTAGGAGGCGCGATGTATTCAGATAGGCACCTCTGGCCCGGTAATGTCCGCTATTTCGACCACGTGGCTCCAGTGGACCACTGTGCGTTTTATTCCTCGTCGCTTGTGACGCTGAACGTCACACGGGGATCGATGGCCGCAATGGGGTATTGCCCTTCCGGACGCCTGTTTGAAGCTGCCGCTTGCGGAACTGCCGTTCTCAGCGATTGGTGGCGTGGTTTGGATATATTTTTTGAGCCAGGCACCGAAATCCTAATTGCGGCATCGAGCGCAGACGCGATTTCCGCGATCACTCGCGATCGGGGCGAATTGAGCAGAATCGGAAACCGGGCGAGGCAGCGCGCTCTGGCCGACCATACTGCCCGGATTCGCGCGGAACGCTTGATTCAGCTAATTGAAGATCCCGTGAGCGATTCCGAAATCGAGCAGACCGCAGTGACGAAAGGAGCTTGACCGTGTGGGGAATTATTCCGGCTGCCGGCACCGGCAGCCGCATTCAACCTTTGGCGTTTTCGAAGGAACTCTTGCCCGTTGGCAGCTTTATTGAGGGAACGGGCGAACGGCCACGGGCAGTAAGCGAATACCTTATCGAGCGGATGACGAACGGCGGGGTAGAGAAGATCTGTTTTGTCATCTCGCCCGGTAAGTCGGACATCCTGAACTATTTCGGCGGGCATGCACTTTCCGCGGAGATCTTCTACGCGGTTCAACCGAAACCCGCTGGACTCTGCGACGCGATCTTTCGGGCGCTCCCGCTTGTTCCGCCAGACGAGCACGTCTGCATTGGTCTTCCCGACACAATCTGGTTTCCCGACAACGCGCTCGCTTTTCTGCCGGATGGCGTTCTTTCGCTCCTTTTATTCCCGGTTGCACATCCCGAGAGGTTCGACGCGGTAGCGACGAACGAAAACGACGAAGTGCTGGAAGTACAGGTTAAGAATGAGGCACCTTCAACCCACTGGGTTTGGGGGGCTCTCAAGATGCCCGGCCACGTTTTGAGCGAACTGCATGAGCTTTGGGTCGCTCGGCGTGACGAGTACTTGGGGACGCTTATAAACGAATATCTGGCGCGAGGCGGACGCGCGTACGGGTTTAAGACGGGTGAATGTTACGTGGATGTCGGTACGCTGAACGGATATCGTGAAGCCCTCCGAGTGCTGGACGCAAACTGCGCGGAATTGAACCGGCCTGAATTCAATCAGGCATGAGTTGAATCAAGCATGACCTGCGCCAGTATTCGCTCCGCATGCTGACTGTCAAGATCATTGACAGCCTTGCGGATCTTTTGGCGCTGAAAGACGAATGGCTCAGGCTCGTGGAAGCGAATGGTTTTTTGACACCATCGCAATCGCCCGAGTGGCTTCTGACATGGTGGAAGTATTTCGGCAGCGGCAGGTTGAGGACGTTTGTATTTCGCTCAGATGGGCGGCTTGCGGGTGTCGTGCCCTGCTTTTTACACGAATGGGAAGGCAAGCGGCAATTGACCCTGATGGGATCTGGAGTTTCCGACTATTTGGAGCCTCCAATTGCCTCAGGTTTTGACGACGAAGTTTTGAGAGCGGCCGGGCGAATTCTTCAGGACCAGGATGATTGGGACGTCTGTAATTGGCAGGATTTGAATGCTGACACACCGTTAGCTCAGCTTGCCGGTGATGGACTTACCGTCAGGGCTCAAGACGATACCGAGTGCTCCGAAATTTTGTTGACCGGCGACTTCAATGCATACTGGGCCGAACGCCCTCACGGCTTACGACGCAACGTCCGGCGCTATCTGGAAAAGGCCAGATTGGTCGCGGAGCCACAATTTGTGGTGTCGTTGGAACCGGAGACGGAAGTGATCAATGCGCTAACGACGTTGCACACGGCCCGATGGCAGACGCGCGGGGAGGCAGGAATGATTGTTGAAAATCGTTCCGCCGCTTTTATCCTCGAAGTGGCGTCGGTGTTTGCGAATGCGGGATCGCTGCTACTGTTCAGCTTGCGTTTTCAAGGCCGCGTTGTGGCCGTGATTCTTGCGTTTCTCCTAGGGAACACTGTGTTCTCGTATTTGAGCGGCTTCGATCCAGAGTACGAAGCTCTCGGATTCGGGAGAACTCTGCTGTACAGCTCTATGCAGTATGCCTTTGAGCAACGACATCACTCATGGAATTTTCTGCGAGGGAATGAACCTTACAAACTTGAATGGGGAGCAAAGAAAATTCCCAAACGCCGGGTGATTATTACACGCCAATCCTAGACGGGGAGCGTTCCATTATCTGGCAGTAGAGTTCCAGATACCCGTTGCGCATTTGATGGACATCGAAGCGCTCGCGGGCCGTTGCACGGCAGAGATCGGGAGAAATGGCATTGATTTGCCGAACGGCTTCAACCATTTCTTCCTCGGAATCGACGATGAATCCAGTGCGGCCGTGCTCGACGATCTCAGGTAAGGCGCCGCAACGGAAGGCGACAACCGGCGTTCCCGAAGCCAGCGCTTCCATGGCCACAAGAGAGCTTGTTTCGGCTACCGAGCTCGGGACCAGCAGACACCGAGCGCTTCCCAGCAGGTCGGATTTCTTTTCCAGGTCGATAGGTCCGACGTACTGGCGTCTTTCGTCGAGCAGAGGCTGGATCTGTTCGTGGAAATAGCGCCGGTGATAAGCGAACGGGTGAACCGGACCGGCAATCTGAAGCGGCATATCGACCTGTTGCGCAACATGTAGGGCGACATGCGGACCTTTTTCCGGGCAGATGCGCCCAATCCAAAGCAAGTAATTCTGCTTCTCCCGTTTACCGCCGTATTGTGCCGTGTCAATACCGTTCTCGATCACTGGCAAATGCTTATGGGTCTCGGCTGATCTGGCTTGCGATTTGGAAACGCAGTTTAGTTGAAGCGTTTGATCATCAAAGATCGCCTGCGGATACCACGTAATCGGAAGGTGGAGTGTGGCAAGGCGCGCTACGGTTCCATGTGGCAGATAAGCCCAGAAATCAAGACCGTGGAAATGAATCACATCGATTGATTCCTGTTCTATCGCCCGCTCGATCGCTTCAGCGTGGAGGCGCTGGGCGTCTGCCCGAATCTCGTCGGTGATTTCAGGTGGAGCAGCGGGCGTCTCAAAAAGCTCTCCGCTGACGCAGGATCCGGCGGCCGCAATCACCAGCGAACGGTGACCGGCGGCTACCAATTCGCGTTCCAAAAGAAACAGGACCTGTTCCGCGCCTCCTGCCGCTCCTGAAGACACCGGCAAGAGGGGGTAAGCGACGCTCAATATAGTGAATCGCCGGCCCCGCGAGTTGTTTGCACTCACCGCCGCGAACCTTCAAGTTCCACTGTGGTTTGAGGTTCGAGAGGCTTTTTCCGCTACAATAGTCAGAGTTGCGCTTGCCTTACCCCACTGGATGGGATCTCATATTTGGAGCGTTCAAGCGGCAGCTTTACAGACATGCTTGAACTTGTGCGGGATACATACCGCTACCGGGAACTCATCTGGGCGCTTGCGCTGAAAGAACTGAAGATCCGCTATAAACGATCGGTGCTGGGTTTTCTATGGGCCTTGTTGAACCCCATGCTCCTGATGCTGGTGTTGACGGTGGTGTTCTCAACGGTGATGCCGATAAAGATCCCCCAGGGACACTATGCGATATTCCTGCTCAGCGTGCTTCTGCCATACACATTCTTTTCGCAATCGCTTACTTACGCGGTTGAGTCTATCGTCGGGAACGGCGATCTGATTAAGAAGGTATCGGTTGCCAAGCTTGTTTTCCCTGTCGCGGCAGTGGTATCAAACATGATCAATTTCCTTCTGTCGTTGATCCCGCTGGCGCTCATCGTTATCGCGATGCGTCATCCGTTTCACTGGACCTGGATTTACCTGCCCATTCCACTCCTGGCGCTTACGATTTTTACGCTTGGCGCCACATTCCTCTTTGCCGTTGCCAATGTCTACTACCGGGACGTAGCTCACATCCTTCAAATTCTGCTCCAGATACTTTTCTATCTGACGCCGATTATCTACTCGCTGGAACAGTTTCCGCCAAGGTATCGGTGGGTGTTCAAGCTGAATCCGCTGATTTATTTTATGAACGGATTTCGCTTGAGCGTTTATTACGGACTGCTCCCGGCGGCAAAGTCGATCCTCGCTTCATTCGTTTGTGCTTTCATTGCACTGGTGTTCGGCTTCTGGGTCTTTCGCAAACACCAGGAAGAGTTTGTCTTTTACGTCTAGCAAGTAAATGAGGGATTCGAGCGTCGTAATAAGTGTTGAGAACGTGACCCAACGGTTCCGGGTCATCCATGAACGGCCAGACTCCATACGGGAACTGTTTGCAAAATTCTTCCGCAAACAGGTGAGCTATTCGGATTTTGAGGCGGTGAACAACGTTTCATTTTCCGTTCGGGCAGGCGAGATGGTTGGCATCATCGGGCGCAATGGATCAGGCAAAAGCACGCTTCTAAAAGTGATCGCCGGCATCTACCGGCCAACCGCGGGCCGCGTGAACGTGCGCGGGACAATCGCGCCCCTTATCGAACTCGGGGCCGGCATGCATAGCGAGCTTACTGGCCGGGAAAACATTCTTTTGAATGGTCTGCTGATGGGTTACTCGAAGCAGCAGATGCTCAATCGCGAGCAGAAGATCATAGAATTTGCCGAGATCGGCGATTTCATCGACGTGCCGACTAAGCAGTACTCGACCGGTATGTATATGCGACTCGCGTTTTCAGTCGCGACGGAAGTAGACCCCGACATTCTGATCATTGACGAGATTCTGGCGGTCGGGGATATGTCATTTCAGCAGAAATGCTTTGAGCGTTTGAAGCAATTCCGCGAGGCGGGTAAAACGATCGTGTTTGTAACGCACGTTATGGGTCAGATAACGGAGAATTGCGACCGGACGATTCTGCTGGAAAAAGGCCGCTTGGTTCTTGACGGCGCACCGGAACAAGTCGTGGATTTATACAGAGGGTTGGCGTTTCCTGAACTTCCAGCGCCAGACGTAAAGGTAGACGTAGTAAGTGTCGGTGCAGAGTCGTAAGGGGAGCGTGGGATTCTTGATCGGGGAGGCAGAGATGGCGGGGATTTCTAGAAGAGAGTTTTCAAAGATGGCGACGAATGTGGCGGCGATCGGGGTCTTATCAGGCGGCGCGCTGGAACTTCGCGCGAATCCGCTGGGGCTCCCAATCGGATGCCAGACCTATCCCGTCAGAAAGATGATCGCGCAGGACTTTCCCGGCACTCTCAAGCAGCTCTCCGATGCTGGTTTTCAGGCTGTCGAGCTGTGCTCACCGGTGGGTTACGCGGATTCAGGTTTCGGAGGCCTTACCAAATACAAAGGATCCGAACTGCGGAAGATTTTGAGCGACATGAATCTCCAATGCGTGAGCTCTCATTTCGGTATCGACGAACTCCGGAAGGATATGCCGGGCCGTATCGAATGGGCGAAGGACCTGGGCTTAACGCAGATGCTGGTGCCCAGTCTTGACGGGCCGCGGAATCCGACTATGGACGATGTGAAGCGGGCGGCTGATGAATACAACAAACTCGCCGAACAGTCGGCAAATGCCGGTATCCAGCAGGGTCTTCACAACGAAGACTTCGAGCTTACAACGGTGGATGGCAAACGAACCTATGACTTGCTGTTTGAGTTTCTCGATCCGAAGCTGGTGAAATTTCAGTTCCAGGTTTCGACGATCAGCCGCGGCTACGATGCCGCTCAATACTTTACGAAATACCCGGGGCGTTTCCTCTCCATGCATGCGCAAGGATGGTCGGCCAAAACTAAAGAAATAGTGCCGATTGGACAGGGCACGCTCGATTGGAAGCGAATCTTTAGCGCCGCGAAAACGGGCGGCATCAAGAATTATTTCGTCGAAATGGATTTGGACAAGATGAGGGCCAGCGTCCCCTACCTACGCAGCTTACAGGTCTGATCAACCCCCAGTCCGCCGCCCCCTGCTCAAATGCTGTATTCGCTGCGGGCGGGAGGATCCACCAAAGCGTTCGCCTTTTCCGAGCTTGTGATTCGCATCTTATCCGTATCCCACGCCAGAAAATCGCCTGGCAGGCGCTGCGCAATACAGCCCAAGAGAAAAGCCTCGGTCACAGGACTCTGGCTTTCGAAATTGGCAACGGGCGCGGGGCCACCTTTGCAAGCGGCGAGCCACTGATCGATGGCAATGTCGAAGTGTTCGCTCGTGTCAGGGGGAGGAGGCGGAGTCCGATATTTTGGAGACGCGGGATAGACGCTCGGACGATTGCCGTTGAACCCAGCCAATAAAAGTCCTTTATCCCCGACATACATGATGCCTTCACCGTCCTCGCCCCCTTTAAATAGCCGCTGATCCTCGGGGCGCAGACCTGCGGGCCGGGGCGGTCGAAGGCCTCCGTCATACCAGGACATGCGTACGGCGGGCCGGTTGTCGATGCTTGGGAAGTTCAGGTAAACGATCGACGCTTTTGGAAACGTCTCGGCATAGGATTCGCTGGTACTCGATTCGACCGATACAGGCGGCGTGAGGTTCAGAATTTTAAATACGCCGGCAAAACTATAGCAACCCATGTCGCCAAACGATCCGTCGCCAAAGTCGTACCATCCGCGCCAGACAAACGGGAGGTAGGCTTTGTTGAAGGGACGCTCCGGGGCAGGGCCGAGCCAAAGATCCCAGTCAAAGCCCGCCGGGACGGGATCCACCTGTTGGGGCCGGTCAATGCCTTGCGGCCAGAACGGACGGCTGGACCAATTGTGAACTTCGCGCACCTGTCCTATCGCGCCGTCGGCAATCCAGGACGCGATCAGGTGCGTGCTTTCCGATGAAGGATTATTGACGGTAATGGCAGCGGCTACCTTCATCTCGCGAGCCACGGCCGCCACCCGCCGCGCGTCGGCAATGCTGTGTGTCATGGGCTTCTGACACAACACGTGTTTGTGCTTGCGCATCGCCGCTATGGAGATGGGTGCGTGCCAATGGTCGGGCGTTGCGATGTAGACCGCATCCAGATCCTTTTCTTTGGCAAGCAGCTCCCGATAGTCGTTATAGGCGTTGCATCCCTTATAGCCGCCGGATGCCGAGCCTTTGCGTGAGCCATAGTAGGCTTCGACGAGGCGACGGGCGGGGTCACGGCCTCCCATGCCGAGACTGGTTCGGAATTCGTGCGTAAGTTGCACTTCGCCGGGCGAGGCCAGATCCTCGCCCCAGTTCTCGTATCCGGGGCCGAGCAACTCGCGGGCGGCTTTCAGCAGATCGTTATCGCCGTATTCGACATAGTTCTTGCTGCCTGCATTGCAATCGCAGACCGCGATAATCTGAACATCGGGCCGAGCTAGCAATTCCATCGAGATGGCCTGCCCTTGCCGCCCCAGCCCGATGGAGGCAATGGTCACCTTATCGCTCGGCGGCACATAACCGGCGCCTCCCAGAACGTGGCGTGGAACGATCAGGAAAGAAGCAGCCGATGCCGTCGCGCCTCGAAGCAGGTCCCGGCGTGACATTGTCGTTGTTTTGTTCAAAGCAGTCTCGTCAATCATGATTACTCTTTCCGAATTTAGCTTATTCCTCCGTCACGTTCAGCACCTGGTCTGCTTTGATGTCCGTCAATTTCTGTCTTATCCCACTCGGCCACAAGATCTTTATCTCCTTCACGACCGAAACATTTCCCAAACCGAAGTGGAGACCCCAATCGGCCGACGAAGCGTAACCGAGAGCGGTCGTCATTTCGGCATATTGATTTCCTATGCGAACCACCGCTCCAATGCCGTCACGATTCGATTTGACGCCGCGTAAGCGCAGAATGATCCAATGCTGCGCCGTGGGGCTGACGTTTCGCCAAAGCTCCGTTGGCTCTCCCAAAGAAGTGACCACTGCGTCGATACGGCCATCACCATCGAAGTCGGCGAACGCGGCGCCGCGGTGCGCCTTCGTCAGATTTAGGCCGGCTTCTTGCGAGACATCCCGGAACGTGCCTCCGCAGTTGACGAACACGCTGTTCTTCTCACGGTAGGTGTACGACTCAAACTGTTCTACGCGATCGTTCACGTGAGAATTCGCGGTGAAGAGGTCCTTCCAGCCGTCGTTATTAAAATCGAACAATCCCAATCCCCAGCCGCTGTACTTCACCGCCGCCGCACCCAAACGCGACGAGTAAGTCGAGTCCACAAAATTACCTTTGCCGTCGTTCTTGAAAACGGGGAAAGTTTCGCCTGATAAAGCGGTGACAATCAGGTCCGGTTGACCGTCGTTATCATAGTCCTTGAACTCGACGCCCATGCTCGCGACAGGTTTTCCGCTGTCGCGGAGGGCGGTTCCGGTCGTCAGTCCTACTTCTTCAAAAGTTCCGTTTCCCTTGTTGTGAAACAGAAAATTGGGCATGTTGTCGTTAGTGACAAAGACATCAGGAAAACCGTCGTGATCGTAGTCGGCGAAGGCAACGCTCATGCCACGGCCGGCAAATTGCGATAAGCCGGCGCGATCCGTGACGTCTTCAAAGGTGCCGTCGCCGCGATTTCTATACAAAGTGCTCGGCAGGCCTTGAAAGTACTTGGGATGGCAGTAAACGCGAATGCCGCGGTTTGAATCGCCGCAGTAACGGTCGTCGGGCAGTTGCCATTTCGTGTAATGCACCACCCAGAGGTCGAGTTTGCCGTCTCGGTCGAAATCGAACCAGCCAGCGGCAACGGCCCAACCCTTTGTCTTGATGCCGGCCTTCGCGGTTACGTCTTCAAACCGGCCATTCCCCAAATTGTGATAAAGAGTGCTGCCATTCACGCCGGCCACGAACAGATCGGGCCGCCCATCATTGTCGTAATCGCCGACAGCAACTCCCATGTCGTACCCGCTGCCTGCGACTCCGGCTTCCTCTGTAACGTCGCGAAACTTCATGCCGCCCTCGTTGCGATAAAGCCGGTTCCAGTATTTTGGTGAAGTCTTTCGCAGTGATGGCACTTCCGCGCCGTTAGTGAAGAAAATATCCGGGCGGCCGTCGCCATCGTAGTCGAAAACCGCCAAGCCACCAGCCATGGTTTCGATCAGGTGTTTGGTCTCGGTTGGACTGTTTTCGAGAACGAAGTTGAGCTGAGCGCTGGATGCCTGTTCTACAAAGCGAATCGGAGGGGGCGCCGTTATTTCCGCAAAACCAGCGAGCACAAACCCCAACAGGGCCAAGCTAAATAGGACCAGCCAAGGACGCATGAAAGATTGCGAGAGGGGACTGGTTGCGATTGTCGCATAAGTTTCCAGTGAGCCTTTTTCCACTGGACATGCGTTAGCATGAAAGCTTCGAATGCAGTACAAAGGCCTGTTTGCAGGTTTTCTGGCAGTTGTTTTGAATTGCGCTGCCAGTAATGTTTCCCCGCCCGCGCCCACGTTTTACCGCAACATCGCGCCCATCATTTATCAAAATTGCTCAACTTGCCACCGGCCTGGCGAATCCGGCCCCTTCTCGCTATTGAATTACAACGACGTCAAACGGCACGCATCGCAAATTGCCTCGGTGACCAAGCGGCGCTTTATGCCGCCCTGGTTACCGCAAGCGGGCTACGGTGAATTTGAAGAGGAACGGCGCTTAAGCGACAAGCAAATTCAAATCATTCAGGAGTGGGTCAAAAACGGAGCCCCGGCAGGACGGCCCTCGGATTCGCCCCCCGTCCCCAAATTCAATTCCGAATGGACGCTCGGTCCGCCGGACATGGTTCTCAACGTGGCGCAACCGTATCACGTGGCAGCGGACGGCCCTGAGATCTTCTGGAATTTTGTAATTCCCGTCCCGGTAACAAAGACACGCTGGGTGAGAGCGATGGAAGTCCGGCCCGGCAATCAGAAGGTATTTCATCACGCCAATGTGATTATCGATCGTTCAGGGTCGGCACTGCGGAAAGAATCCAAGCCCGGCGCCGGATTTCCTGGTATGGACCTGACAGTGGAAGAAGATACCTTCGATCCGGATGGCCACTTTCTATCGTGGAAGCCCGGAAGCCAGCCGGTAGTTGAACCTAACGGATTGGCATGGCGCGTGGAACCGGGTATGGATTTGGTGCTTAACGTCCACATCCGCCGCTCCGGTAAAGAGGAGACGGTGAGCCCCTCTATCGGGCTTTACTTCACAGACCAGCCCCAGACGAAATACCCGATGTTGGTTCAGTTGGAGCATGACGGCGCGCTCGACATTCCCGCGGGCGACAAAGATTTTGTCATTACTGATGAGTTCCGCTGCCCCCTTGACCTACAGGTTCTTGCGGTCTATCCACACGCGCATTACCTGGCCACTCTTATGGAGGCTTATGCCACGCTCCCGGACGGTTCCCGCAAGTGGCTGGTCCGCATTCCACACTGGGATCTCAACTGGCAAGGCGTTTACCGGCTTAAGAAGCCGCTCATACTTCCGAAGGGAACGGTAGTGTCCATGAGCTATCACTACGACAATTCCGCCGGTAATCCGCTGAATCCGAACAATCCTCCCAAGCGCGTGAAAGCCGGCAACGAGTCGACGGACGAAATGAGTCATTTCTGGCTGCAGGTGCTGCCGGTAGGCGAAGGAGATCAACGCGCCGTTCTCCAGGAAGCGCTGATGCATCGGCGGCTGGAAAAATATCCGGGCGATTTTTCCGCCAACTTCAATTTGGGTGACCTGATGATGGATCAGAACAACCCGGCAGCAGCCGTGTCGTACTTTCGTATGGCTGCGGAGGCCGATCCCAACAGCGCCATCGCGGCCGGCGAACTGGGTGCCGCGCTTTTCGCCACGGACAACATTTACGAGGCCGAACAGCAGTTTAGGCGAGCGCTGGCGCTTGACCCTAAGTACACCGACGCGCGTTATAACTTGGCGGGCGTGGAAGCCAATAACCGGCAATGGTCCGCAGCGGCCGCCGATTACAAAGAAGTACTGAATAGCAACCCCAATCACAAGAATGCCCGCCAGCACATGGGTGAAGTGCTCTATATGTGGGGTGATGAATTAGCCGATTCCGGCAAGCGGGAGCAGGCAGTGCAGCGCTATCGGGATTCGCTTGTATTCCGGCCCGACGACCCGGATTTGCATTTCCAGTTAGCTAGCGCGCTGGCTCAACTCGGTCGGTTTAAAGAAGCCAAGACCGAGTTTGAGACCGTGCTGCGACTCAGGCCGGAATCGCAGGACGCGAAACAAGCATTAACCCAGATTGACGCGCATGACCGGCTCTCAAATCAGTGACTTTAGACCTGCACCAGTAGAACTACCAGTCGTAAGAATCGCAGTTTTGCCGTAAATTATCTACTAAAGTCTATTTAGCTCAAAGCTCGCTTTTTGTACTAGTTCCTTCCCCGTCGATTTACTGCTCGTGACAGCGCAGAAGAAATGTGAGGAAAAATGGGAATTTCAGGGCGTCAAAATTTCAAGCGGCTCACCCTTGTTCTGAGTCTCTTTACGTTATTTTTCGGATTACATGCACGTCTGTGCGGGCAAACTCTTTACGGTTCTCTTGTCGGAACCGTTACTGACCCCAGCGGTGCTGTGATTCCTAATGCCAACGTCAGTGTCACTGATGTTGGGCAAGGTCAAACTCGTCAGGACAAAACGGACCAAAGCGGCCGCTACAACCTGGTCAATCTCGTCCCCGGCACGTACAGCGTCACTGTATCGGCGCAGGGTTTCCGGAAGACAGAACAGACAAACGTTGTCATAACGCCCAATACCGTAGACCGGATTGATGTGCATTTGGAAGTCGGGCAGGCAAGCGAACAGGTCACCGTCTCGGCTGAAGCTGTCGAACTCCAAACCGACAAGGCCGATACACATACGGAAATCACCTCTAAAGCTGTTGCCGATCTGCCGATCTCCGGCTCCGGATATCGAAACTATCAATCGCTGATTGACCTGACACCCGGCTCCACTCCGTCCAGCTTCTACAATTCCATGACGGACGTCCCGGGTATTCCGCTGAATACACATATCAACGGCGGTAACGGCCAAACCAACGTGACGACCATCGATGGCGCCGAAAGTATAAATGTCTGGCTGCCCCAATACACCGGCTACGTTGCCCCGGCAGAAACTGTAGACGTGGTGAACGTTACCACCAGCGCGGCTGACGCTTCCCAGGGCCTCGCCGGCTCATCCTCCATCACGGTGGTGACAAAGTCCGGTACCAACGAGCTACACGGCAGCGCCTTCGAATTTCACAATGACCAGCACCTGAACGCGCGCAACTTCTTCCTGCAGCCTGGCACCTCTAAGCCTGTACAAATCTTCAACAACTACGGGGGCACAATTGGCGGGCCTATCAAAAAGAATAAGCTCTTTTATTTCGGCAGCTTTGAATCCGTGGCCCAGAAATTGAGCGGCAATGGGTTGTTCACCGTGCCCACCGCCGACCAGAGGGCTGGAAACTTCAGTGCATACAACACGCCGATCTATAATCCCTTCAGCGGTAATCCGGATGGTTCCGGACGCTCTCTGTTTACGGGCGGCGTCATACCGAGTGGACTCCTTAGCCAGCAGGCTCTGAAGATTCAGAGCTATTTTCCGGCACCCAATCTCCCTGGCACAGTCAACAACTATGCCGCCACGGCCAGCCCGATTTTGGACCGCTATCAAACCGACATCAAGGTGAATTGGAATCGCACGGAAAAGCACGTCATCTTCGTCAAGTACGACAACATGGTGGCGAAGTCTGGCGGAAACGGCATATTCGGAGTTGCTGGCGGGCCAACGCCTGCTGGCGACCCGGGTCTTGGTCATACGACAGTGCAGGTAGCTGCTATCGGTCATACCTACACGTTTTCTCCCAATCTTGTTCTGGATGGAACCGTAGGTTACGAGCGGCTAAACCAGAACGTAAAAGGAACGGATTTCGGCACGAACTATTCGAGCGTCCTAGGAATTCCCGGTCTGAACGGATCGGATATCCGCGATAGTGGATTTCCGGACATCAATTTCAATACGTATACGGGTTTTGGCGTCCCCAACTGGATGCCCTTGTTCCGCACCGACGAAACATATACCACCAGCCACAAGCTGACCTATACAAAGGGTGCGCACGAACTTCGCGCCGGTTTTGATCTTGTGCGGCATCACCTCAATCACTGGCAGCCTGAATTGAGCAATGGCGGCCCCCGAGGCTACTTCAATTTCGGGGGCGGCATCACGACCGACAACGCACCTGATGCGGCGTCGCCCAATCAGTACAACGCCTATGCGCAGTTCCTGCTTGGTCTTTCGGACAACACGCAGAAGGGCGAGCAATACATTCTCATGACAGGCCGCGAATGGCAGATTGGCGCTTTCTTCCAGGATCGCTGGCAAGTGGCTCGAAATCTGACGGTGACGCTTGGTTTGCGTTATGAGCTATATCCGTTAATGACGCGCAGCAATGGAAAGGGCATTGAAAGCTACAATCCCAGCAATAACGACGTCTACATGGGCGGCCGCGGCAGCGTACCCGAGGACGCGTATGTCACGGTCAGCCACAAGCTGTTCGCTCCACGCCTCGGGATCGCCTGGCGCTTGAATGATAAGACGGTCATTCGCACAGGATACGGCCTGAACTACGATCCACTGCCCTATTCGCGGCCGTGGCGCGGATTCTATCCACTGACAATTAACGATAACTACATTGGCCTAAATTCCTATCTTCCAGCGAACGGTGCGGGTACGTTGTCGGGCGGTATTCCGCCTGTGATTGGACCCAATCTGTCCACTGGTATCGTGCCGCTCGACCCGAACGCCTTTGAGCGTGCTCCGCTTGCGGGCGAACTGAAGCGCGGCTACATCCAATCCTGGAACTTCACCGTAGAGCGGAAGCTGCCGGGTGAGATCGTGGCGTCCGCCGGCTATGTCGGCCAGCATTCCACTCACTTGCTTGCCGATTACGATCTTAATGCGGGCTACCCTGGATCGGGCCTCGCGGGCCTGCCTCTGTATCAGGCTTTCGGGGATAACAGCCCTGTAATGAATTCGTCTGGTTACCTGAGTTCCGAATACAACTCTTTGCAGGTTGCATTCAATCGGCAGTTTTCGCAAGGCTTGATGCTGAAAGGCGCTTACACGTGGTCGCATGCGATCGACTTCACTGATGATGACGGTTGGGCTCAAACGGGTTGGTTTGGTTCGCAGTTTCCCCGTAACCGTGCCACTGCCGGCTTCAACGTCGGCCAGAACTTCGAGCTTGGCTGGGTTTATGAACTGCCGTTCGGCAAAGGCAAGAAATTCCTGAACAATGGCTTAGTCTCGCAAATTATCGGAGGCTGGCAATTCGCCGGGATCGAAGCCTGCTACACGGGTACTCCTTTCACTGTCGGCGCCAATGGCACTTCACTGAACGCACCTGACGAGGTACAGACCGCGAATCAAGTGATGACCCACGTTCCATTTATCGGCGGAGTTGGGCCGGGTGCCTTCTATTACAGCCCAGCGGCCTTTGCGCCTGTCACCACCGTTTCCTACGGCAACTCGGGGCGAAATATCTTACGTAACCCCGGCGTTTGGAACACCGACCTGAATGTCGTTCGCACCTTTCCTATCAAGGAGCGGTTGAATCTGCAGTTCCGGGCGGAATTCTACAATTTGCCGAATACCTCGCACTTCAACGGCCCTGATAACAACGTGAACGACGGTACGTTCATGCAGATCACCAGCTCATACGGCGAAAGGAACATCCGGTTCGCGGTACGCTTATCGTTCTAAAATTGGTTTGATGGTTGTTGTCGGAAAGCGGCTTGCTCTGCAGGCCGCTTTATTTTTTGTACTTACCTCCACTGCGGCCCTCTCGCAAGATAACGATCTAGCCACCGAATCTCATCGCGCCAAGGAGTTGATGGCTGCACGCCAATTCGCGGAGGCCATACCCATCTACGAGAATCTGGTAAAGGCTGTCCCAGGCAATACGGGCTTGCTCTTGAATCTGGCCTTGGCCGAAGAGATGGCCGGCCGTCCGGCCCGCGCCGTCCCCCACTTCGAAGCAGTTCTCAAAGTTCAGCCGGATAACGTACCCGCTCTCATATCGCTGTCCATGGCGCGGCTCCAACTGAATCAATCCCGGGAGGCCATCGCGCCTCTCCGCAAATTGATAAAGCTCGATCCCGAGAATCTCAATGCCCTCGGTATGCTTGCCGACGCAGAAATGAACCAGAACTTATTCGAAGAGGCTGCCGGACAGTATCGCGAGCTGATCGCGCGAAATGATGCCGACCCGCGCGCTTGGTATGGGCTGGGTAAAGCCTATGAGTCACTTGCCACCCGTACGTTCGATCGCTTGAACCAGAGCGCGCCCCAATCCGCTTACGTGGCAATTCTGCTTGCTGACACGCGTCTGCAACGTCATCAGTATCGCAGCGCTTTTTTCTTCTATCACCAAGCGGAAAACAAGTCTCCAGATCTTCCCGGCATACACGCGGGTTTGGCGCAGGTCTATCGCAATACCGATCACGCCGACTGGGCTGCGGCGGAGGAAAAGCGTGAAGCAACTCTGCCGGCGCCCGATTGTAAGTCGCAAAGATCCGCCTGCGCCTTCCTATCACAGCATTTCATCGATGCCGCCAAAGACGCGACCACGAACGCTTCTCCAGCCGCGCTCTTTTGGGCTACCAAGGCCTACAATCAACTTGCTGTGGAGGCCTTTGATCGGCTGAGTCAATTGCCTGAGTCCGTGGAAATCCATGCGTTGAGGGCGCAGATTCTGCACAATCACAAACAGGATCTGGAATCGGCCAATGAGTGGCGCGCCGCGTTAAAGCTCGCACCCGGCGATGCCAAGGTGAAGCGCGAACTGGCGGCGGCTCTGTTCGATGCGAAAGACTACCGATCCGCTATGCCGTTGATCGAGGAACAACTCGTGCAAGAGCCGAAAGCATCCGATCTGAATTATCTGATGGGTGCAAGTCTATTTCGCACCGAGCAGGCGGAAAAAGCGCTGCCTTATCTAGAACTGGCTGTTCAGGGCCATACGGATGTTCCGGCTGCGGATGCTGCCTTGGGGTTAACCCTCGTCTCGCTAAACAAGAACCCGGAAGCCATCCCATACCTCAAGAAAGCGCTTGTACTCGATGATGACGGCAGCGTGCATTACAGCCTGGCTCGCGCATACCGCGCCGCGGGCGAAACCCAATTGGCCGCGGAGGCAATGCAGCAGTATCAAAAAATCCAAAAACAGAATCAGGAAATTAACGGCGAGCTAGCCAAAGAGGCTGAGATTACAGCGCCTTCTCAATAGCGGAGGGTCAAGAACCAGGATCTAAACTTGGTTTTTAGCGTCGCTGCGCACTCGGGCGTCAATTGCTCGAACATCTGAAAAGCCGGTTCACGATTTCGAAGCTAAGGACAAATGCTCCCGGCGAGCAGACTTTCAGGGAACTTTTTTCCATGGCAAACGTAAACTGATCAACGGACAATGGGACGCGCCCGCCTGCTGAAGAGTGCCTCTTTCCGGGAGTCTGCCCGTATCGCCGTCGAGTCGCTCGGCAAGAATAAGCTGCGCAGTTTCCTAACGCTTCTCGGGATCATCCTCGCCACCAGCACCCTGATCGCCGTTACGTCCTTCGTTCACGGTATGAACGTGTACATAGCCACGAAGTTGTCCGACATGGGCTCGAACGGTTTTCGCGTGATGCGCATAGTTTTCATCGGCAACTGGGACCCGAAGAAGTTTCTCGAGATGCAGCGTCGGAACCCACAGATCAAGCCGATCGAATACGAGTTCATCAAACAAAACGCACGCTTACTGAGTGATGTGGGTTTGGAAACATTCAAGAGCGTGACGCTAGCGTATTCCGGGCAGACAATGCGATCGGTTGACCTTCAGGGCATAACCGCGAATATTCCAGCTTTGAGTAACATCGAGGTCGGGACCGGTCGCGGGATATCAGAGATAGAAACACAGCGGCACTCGCAGGTGGCGTTCATCGGAAGTGATGTGGCCGATAAGTTCTTTACCGGAGTTGAAGCAATCGGAAAAACAATTAAGGTCGATTCGATTCCGTATGAAATCGTGGGAGTGGCGAAATCCAAGGGTTCCGTCTTTGGTCAATCGCAAGATAATTTCGTGATGATTCCCGTTTACGCCTATTTCAAAAGTTACGGGAATAGTATTCACGACGATATTGCGATCTTCGCACGCGCCAACGACCCGAGCCATGTGGAAGAGGCCAAAGACGAGGTGCGCATGCTGTTACGTGCGCTCCGGCACACTAAGCCGGGCGAAGATGACACCTTCAGCATTTTCGGCTCCGATACCCTGTCAGATGCCTGGAGCAATCTGACAGGAGCCATAGCCGGCATGGCTCTTGGCGTAGTGTCTGTTTTCCTGGTTGTTGGTGGAATCGTCATCATGAACATCATGCTGGCTGTGGTGACGGAACGAACCTATGAAATTGGCATCCGTAAAGCAGTGGGTGCTCGCCGGCAGGACATCCTGAATCAGTTTTTGGTGGAGTCTGCTGTCCTCGCAACAGTCGGGGGGCTGATCGGCGTGATCGCAGCTTATCTACTCACAGTAATTGTGAAGAGCACCACGCCTTTGCCTATGGAGATGCCGCTGGGTTCCGTAGTCCTGGGCGTCGGCTTGTCATCCGCAGTGGGTTTGTTCTTTGGAATCTACCCGGCGAGGCAAGCCTCGAAGCTGGATCCAATCATTGCGTTGCACGCCGAGTAATTTATATGCTCTTTACGGCCTTCCGCAACAATACAATGCTCGCGCTAGACACCATTCGGGCCCATAAGCTGCGCAGCCTGCTCACCATGCTTGGAGTCATTATCGGAACGGGCACGATTATCGCCGTCGGTTCGATTCTCACAGGGTTTGACGGTGCTGTAACGAATGTCTTCAAGAGTTTCGGTCCGAACGCAGTCATTGTCACGCGTGAGCCGGCCTTCCGAACCTCGGATCTGACACCCGAGCAACGCGCGCGCAAGCAGCTTACGTATGAAAACGTGGACGCAGTTCGGCGGGGGTGCGCCGCATGCGAACTCGTCTCGGCCATGGCATGGCCGAATCACAATCCGGTTGTGACCAAGTATAGGGGGAACGCGGTTTATCAAACGCAATTAAGAGGCGTGGAAGAAGCTTTTGTGCAAACCGGTCAAATTGATATGGACCAGGGCCGGTTTTTCAGCGATTTTGAAGCCCGCCACCGTTCTTCAGTCGCAGTGATTGGAGCCGACGTAACCAAGGCACTATTTGGGCCCGAGAATCCGATTGGCAAGTCGATCAACGTGGATGGCCAGATATTTGAAGTGATTGGCGCTATGCATCGCCCTACGGCAAGCTTCTTCGATAGCTCGGATAACCGCGTGTTCATCCCGTTTTTCTCAATGAAGAAGGTGTACCCGAATGCCCAGGAAGTGGCTATCAGCGTGACCGCGATGGACGGCAGCCTGCCGGCCGCGCTTGATCAGATTCGTACGATTCTGCGCATAGAGCGCCATGTTGCGCCGGGCAAACCCGAAAATTTCGACGTCTCAACGGCCACACAAATGGTCGAGCAGTTTCGGCAGATCACGGCCATGACCTTCCTCGTGATGATTGTGCTGAGCTCGATTGGATTGCTGGTTGGTGGGATCGGCGTCATGAATATCATGCTGGTTTCGGTGACAGAGCGTACGCGCGAGATCGGGATCCGTAAGGCGATCGGCGCGCGAAGACAGGACATCACCACTCAATTTCTGCTCGAAGCTTCCGTCCTTACCGGCCTCGGAGGCATCGGTGGCCTTGGGCTCGGGTGGCTCATCGCCATCCTGGCTAAGCTTGTCTTTACGTCGCTGCCGATTTCCGTCCCTGCATGGGCTGCGATTGCGGGAATCGTAGTGTCTGTTGGAGTGGGTCTCTTCTTCGGAATCTGGCCGGCAAATAAAGCGGCCAAGCTGGATCCCGTACAAGCCCTCCGTTACGAATAGGGTTCCGATTTGAACTGTCTTTGACCGGAAACACAAATGGCAGACTCACAGGCGCTGGCCGAGCTTCCACGCTTGTGTGCGCCAACACAGTAGCCGAGTTACTTATCCGGCAGCGCGAAGGCTACATAAGCTCCGTTTTCGACGTGAGGCGCTGGTGCAGTGGAGTCAGGCAGCGGTATCTTCGCTTGAGCTGCCGCGCAGAATACGACGTACTCGCGCCCACCCACCTCATACACGGCTGGAATGCCTTCCATGGCTTCGCTCACTTCTGTCTCCCAAAGCATCTGCCCCGTTTCTTCATCGAACGCTCGCACTTTCCGGTCGCGAGTGCCGGTAAAGATCAATCCCCCTGCCGTGACAACTGGCCCAACCTTAGGGTAGTGCGATCCGGTATTCTTGAAGCCTTTGGCCGCCAGTTCCGGCACTTCGCCCAACGGAATTTTCCACTTGATCGTGCCCTGGTTCAAGTCGTAGGCGGTCAAAGATGTCCACGGCGGCTTAATCGGTGAAAGCCCGTTCGATGTAATCATGAAGCCGAATCCGCTCCGATAGCGCTCCGCGGGTTTTGCCGCCGTAGCGGCGACCGGGATCTGCCGGGAAGCCCGCCGAGCATCGGTAACCGAAGCCTGTGGAGCATCACTAAAGAGAAACGCAGTCAGTCTCGCCAAGTCCTCTTTCGCCATCCCAGGAAAAGCGGGCATCAGTCCTTTCCCATGCGTCACCAGGGTTGCCACCTGCTCCCGGCTGAGACGTGCTCGAATATCGACCAGGGAGGGTACAGTGGGCGGCTGTCCACGCAAATCCGCGTGGTGGCACAACCGGCATTTTGCCTCATAAACCGCCAGTCCCTGCCGTTCGAGCGAACCGTTGCGCGGGATTCTCAGCGCAATTTCCGGCTCCAGCTTCAGCATCGCGGGCAAGTCTTTCGAGGTCACGTACAACGTTCCGTTTGCCGGATCCACCGCCGCCGATCCCCAATTCGCTCCGCCATTGTTACCGGGCATCTCCACCGTATTACGCGAGCCTGGCGGTGTGAACAGCCCTTCGTTCCGCGCGCTCTCAATTTCATCGATCCACCGCGCCCGCTCCGCCGGATCCTCGATGAACGGACTCAAATCGCCAGGGGTAAAGCTTTGTCGCGCGAATGGTGGCGGGTTGGTTGGGAATGGCTGCGTCGGCCACGCCTCTTCTCCCGGCATATCGGATTTTGGAACCGGGCGCTCTTCAACCGGCCAAAGCGGCGAGCCCGTTACGCGGTCAAAAACATACAAGAAGCCCTGTTTGGTCACTTCGGCCACCGCGTCCACGGTGCGCCCGTTGTGCTGCACGGTCAGCAATTTCGGCGCAGTGGCATCGTCGTAATCCCAAATGTCGTGATGCACCATTTGGAAATGCCAAATGCGCTTCCCTGTGCGCGCGTCCAACGCCAGCAGGCAATCCCCGAACAGATCAGCGCCTTTACGATTAGCGCCATAGAAATTGTATTTTGGACTGCCAGTGGGCACATACACGATTCCGCGTTTCTCATCCACCGACATTTCACCCCAGGCGTTGGCGCCCCCGATGGTCTTCCACGCGTCTTTGGGCCATGTATCATAACCGAACTCGCCGGGATGCGGAATAGTGTGAAAGCTCCAGGCCAGTTTGCCCGTGCGTGTATCGTAAGCGCGGATGTCTCCCGGCGCGGACTCGTACTCCTGGTTTGTCGCCGAGCCAAGAATCAGGAGATTCTCAAATACGCGACCAGGCGTGGTGGATTGCACCAGCACAATGCCGCCTGGATCGCGGCCTAGCCCTTCACGCAAATCCACGCGCCCGTTTTTTCCGAACGAACTAATGCTCTGGCCAGTGCGCGCGTCCAGCTCTTGCAGAAAGTTATCTTGTGAAAACAGTAAACGCCGGTCGGCGCCATCTGCGGACTCCCAGTAGTTAATGCCCCGGTTAGTAATCAACTGGCTCCGCGGATCTGTCGGGTGCTCCCACACCTGCCGGCCCGTCGCCGCGTCGAGCGCCACGATGGAATTGTTCTTCGCCAGAACATACATCAGTCCGTGCACCACGATTGGATTGAAAAAGTAGTGGCGATGGTCACCGGTCGGATAACTCCAGGCGACCTTCAATTGGCCGACGTTCGATCGGTTGATCTGCTTCAGTGCCGAATATTGCGCCGAATCCGGAGCGCCACCGTAATCGCTCCAATTATCGTGCGTGGATTGGGCCCGGAGACACCCTGCGGCCAAAATTAAAATGATGGTGTAAGCTCTGGTTCCCAAGAATGTATCAGTGTAACGTGACAGCGAAACCGAGCCAACTGATAACCTCAATTCCATGAGATTCGAAAGCATGAAATTCGAAAAACGGATAGGTCTCGTCCTATCGCTTACGCTTATCGCGCTGCTTAGCTATTCTCAGACCGCCGAGCCGAAACTGCCAGGCGAAGATTGGGTCTCGCTATTTAACGGCAAAGACCTGTCCGGTTGGGTGAAGATCGGAAAGGAAAGTTGGACCGTAGAGGACGGCTTGATCCATGGCAAAGGCTTGACCCAGGATTACGGTTATCTTCAAACCGATAAGGCCTACAAGGATTTTCAACTGGCGCTCCGGTTCAAGTGTGTGGGCGACGGGAACAGCGGCGTTTTCTTTCACACTGCGTTCAAGCCCGGTACTGCCGACGTCACGCAAGGGATGCAGTTTGAAATCGACTGCGTCATGATGCACCACACTGGCGGTGTCTATGCCGAAGAGAACGGACACTGGGTCGTTTGGCCCGCTCCCGAAAATGAAAGCGTAGTTCGTATGGGCGACTGGAACGATTATCTGGTCGAAGTTACCGGCAACCGCTATCGTTCGCGCCTTAATGGAGTGCAGATGGTCGATTTCACCGACCCCAAACCGGGCGCTCCGGACGGCGCCATTGCATTACAGTTGCACGCTGGTGGTCACGGCAATATGGAGTTCAAGGATATCTGGATTCGCGATCTGTCGAAGCGTTGAGCCTAGGACTCTTCACTCCGTTTTTTCGCTGGTACCGTGCCATCTAAAATCATCGTCAAACGTTTATACACTTCCTTTAAATATGCCTCGTCTCCACCCGACAGTTCCGTTGTCGCGGTACCGTGGAATCCGATCTCCTTGAGCGCCAGGTAGATCGAATGCCAGTCCAGATCGCCTTCCAGCAACGGCACCCATTCGGCTACCATTTTGTCGCTACCCGGCTGATGCTTGAACGAAAAATCTTTGATGTGCAGCTTTACGATCCGCTTACCGAGAGTGCGAATCCAATCAGCGGGGTAGCCGTACAGTTGCACGTTGCCAACATCAAAGTAGGCTCTTACCCAGGGGGTCTGGAACTGATCGATATAGGTTGCGAACTCTATCGGACTCAGTAAAAACTTGTTCCATACCTCTTCAAGAGCGATAATCACCTTCAGCTCTTCCGCCAACGGTAGAAGTTTCCGGACACTGGTCTGCGAGCGCGAGTACGCATCCCGATACGATGTTTCCGCGTTCACCACGGCAGGCACGATCAGCACGGTATCTGCTCCCCAGAAATGCGCGTTGTGTAAGGAAGTGCGCGCTCCTTCGAGGCTCTTCTCCACAACGGCCGGATCAGAAGATGAGAGCGGATATTTCCAGTGATCCATGTTCATCACCGAGTGGATTTTGATGCCTGCGTTCTCGGCTGCTTTTTTCATTGCTTCCGCCTGCGACTGGTCGGGCGTCGTCGGACACTCGATCCTTTCGAACCCGGCATCGCGTGCCATCTGAAATCGTGCAGGTATGCTTGCGCTTTCGGGCAGCATGCTGTATTCCACGGCCTTGTGAATCGGCAGGGGGCCTTCAGCGAACGCGGGGGTTGCCAGCAGCACAGCGGTCTCCATAAATGTTCGGCGTGTCATAAAGGTTCATTTAATGCGCGTTTGTTGTTACGTTCCAGTATCGTTCGATATTACGCTATAGGTAAAGTAGGGAATTAAGAATGGAAAAACAACAGACATCCTCAAACCGCCGTGACTTCATCAAAACGGCGGGCGCTGCAGCCGGCACTGTACTCAGTCTTGGCTTTCCTGCCATCATCTCCGCGCAGACGGTCACGAATGCACTGAAGGTCGGGTTGATTGGTTGTGGTGGTCGCGGCACGGGCGCAGCCAGTGAGGCTTTGCACGCCGACCCCAATGTGGAACTTACCGCGGTCGGCGACGTGTTCCAGAAGCAAATCGATGCTTCTCTTGCCGAGCTGGGCCGGATCGCAAAAATCGCTGACCACGTCAAAGTTGAAAAATCAAATCAGTTCGTCGGTCTCGACGCCTATCAGAAGGTCCTCGATTCCGGCATCGATGTTGTGGTTATCGCTCCGCCTCCGGGTTTCCATGCGCAGCACCTCGCCGCTGCTGTCGAAGCCGGCAAACACATCTTCTGCGAAAAGCCGGCGGCGACTGATGCGCCCGGCATCCGCTCCGTTCTCGCATCCGCGGACAGAGCTTCGACCAAGAATCTGTCCCTGGTCGCGGGCTTCTGCTGGCGTTACAACGACATGGTTATCGATACGTTTAAGCAGGTCCAGGACGGCGCCCTAGGCAAAGTGATTTCTTACTATGCCACTTATTACACCAGTCCTGTGAAGCCCATGCCGCCCGCCAGTTCTCGCCCTGCCGGTATGAGCGACACCGAGTGGCAAATCGCGAATTGGTACAACTTCGTTTGGAGTTGCGGGGATAGCCTTGTCGAGCAGGCAGTTCATAGCGCCGATAAGATCGCCTGGATGATGAACGATCAGCCGCCCACAAGCTGTGTTGCCGTTGGCGGTCGTGTTATTCCGGCAGAAGGCGGCAATATCTACGATCATTTCGAGGTCAATTACCTTTACCCGAACGGGGTTCGCGCAACGCTTGCCAATCGTCAGATCGAAGGCTGCTACAACGAAAACTCCGACTACATCATGGGCTCAGAGGGGACTTGTACCCTCGGCCGCGGACCAGTTCCGCGCATCGAAGGCAAAACCAACTGGACCTGGAACGGCCAAAAATACGACATGTACCAGCGCGAACACGATGTGCTTTTCGCGTCCATTCGCCAGGGTCGGCCGGTCAACAACGGCAAACGTCTCGCAACCAGTACGATGCTCGCCATCATGGGCCGCATGGCTGCCTATACCGGCCAGGAAATCACATGGGATATGGCGTTAAATTCGCAAGAGAAGGTCTTCCCAGACAATCTGGATTGGAACGGCAGCCTCTCTGTAGCTCCGCGCGCAGAGCCCGGGATCACAAAATTTAGCTAAGCCCACGAATGATCGCCTTTGTTCTTGGCGCGCTCTTATTCGCGGGTGGCCAGCCACCGGTGACCGCCGTTTTCCGCGATGAGGTTGCGCCGATACTGGAACAGAACTGTACCCGCTGCCACCACAGCGACGCAAGGCAAGCACATTGATCTGACCTCGCGGGACTTTGTGTTCAGTCACAAACTAGTCGTACCTGGTCAGCCTGAGCGGAGCCCACTCTACACCAGCATTAAGAGCGGAGCCATGCCGCCCTCCGGCAAGCTCAGCGACGCAAATATCGAAGCAATCGCCCGATGGATTCGTGATGGCGCAGTCTGGCCGGCGGGTCTGGACTTGAAGCTTCCCCCGAAGGCGGATACTAATGCTCCGAAATTATCTGAGCTCGAAAACGTTCGCCGGATCCGCGAGCGCATCGCCGCGAACCAGTCGCACAAAGCCTCACAACCTTACAGCGTGACCATTCCGAACACCACCGTAGCCTACTCTATGGTGCCCGTCGCCGCCGGTCATTTCATGATGGGTTCGGCTGAGAAACCGGATGAGCGCCCACCGCACCAGGTAACCGTCGACGCGTTTTGGATGCAAGCGCACGAAGTCACTTGGGATGAGTACCGCCTATTCATGTTTGCCAACCAAGCGGGCGATATCGCAAAGAAAGATGAGACCGTGGACGCCGTCAGCCGGCCTACCCGTCCTTACGTAGAGATGAGTTTCGGCATGGGTATCAACGGCTTTCCCGCGATCAGCATGACGCAGCACGCCGCCAATAAGTACGCCGAGTGGCTCAGTGCCAAAACCGGCGAGTTCTACCGTTTACCGACGGAAGCGGAGTGGGAGTACGCTTGCCGTGCCGGCACCACGACTCCATATTATTTCGGGTCCGACGCTTCCCAATTGAAAGACTACGCGTGGTATTCGGCCGATAGCGGCGGCAAATATCAGAAGGTCGCCACTAAAAAGCCGAACGCCTGGGGTCTTTACGACATGCTCGGCAATGCTATGGAATGGACGCTCGATGCCTATGCGCCGTACAAGGCAGGTCCTGAAATAAATCCGTGGGTTAAACCGACCGCGCCGTACCCGATTAGCGTGCGGGGAGGGTCCTGGAACGATCCGGCGGATCAGGTTACCTGCGGTTCGCGCGTCGCCTCCGATCCTTCGTGGAAGCAGCAGGACCCTCAGCTTCCCAAGAGCATCTGGTATGAAACCGATGCCCAATGGCTCGGATTTCGTCTCATCCGGCCTGGCAAACTACCGCCTGCGGAGGAAATGTACAAGTATTGGAACAATGGTGTTGAGCATGACGAGCAGTAAGTTCGTTATTGCTCCTCTGCTTGTTCTTACTGCTTTATCCAGCCCCTCCCCCAATACGGTTCTGAATCCTTATGAGGCCGTGGAACCACATATGGGTACGCTCTTTCGCATCAAGCTCTATGCGCCTGATGAGTCCTCCGCCCAGCAAGCGTTCCGGGCAGCTTTCAAACGCATTGATCAACTCGACAAGATTCTTTCCGACTACCGGCCGGAAAGCGAGTTAAGCCGTATCACCCAAACAGCCGTAGGACATCCTGTCCGAGTCAGCGACGACTTGTTCCGCATTGCTCAATCTTCTGAGCAGGTATCAATTGGAACAGACGGAGCATTCGATCTGACCATCGGCCCGCTCACTCATCTGTGGCGGCAAGCTCGGCAAGCATCACGTTCTCCCGCAACCGGAAGCGGTGCAGTCCGCGCTAGCTCGCTGCGGGTACCGGAAACTTCATTTGGACGACGCCGCTCACACAATTGAAGTCGACGCGCCACAAATGCTGCTCGATGCTGGTGGCATTGCCAAAGGCTATGCCGCTGACGAGGCGCTGGCTGTGCTGGCGAATCTCGGCCTGCACTCCGCTCTGGTTGCTGCCAGCGGTGACCTCGCATTCAGCGATGCACCTCCGGGTCAACCCGGCTGGAAGATCGGAGTCGATTCATTTGACCGTGCGGACAAGCCGTTCACGCGTGTGCTAATGCTCTCGAACGCCGCGGTTTCGACCTCTGGAAATAGCGAGCAACATCTGAATATCGGCGGTAAGACCTATTCGCACATCATCGACCCCAAGACCGGCATGGGCCTGCAGAACGATTTGACCGTAACAGCCATCTCGCGCCGTGGCATCACGGCCGATGCTGCGGCAACTGCCATTAGCGTTCTGGGCTGCGAAAGAGGAATCGCCTATGCCGACCGGCAATCCGATCTCGCGGCCTTCATTCTTATCAAGAATCAGGGTCGGTATCAAACATTCGAATCCACGCGGTTTAAGGAGCTAAATGCGAGTTACTGATAGACGCCTCTTTCTCAAAACCGGTTTGGCCGCAGTAGCGGCAGCAGCGGTTCCGCTGGATGCGGAATCCGGGCGTACTAAACCTCGCCTGGGTGTGGTCGTGAGTGTTTCCGAAGAAGACACGCCCGACAGGGCCATTGCCAAGGTGAAAGCGTTTGGTTTGACATGTTGCCAGGTGGGAGTGGGCATGGCCCCAGCGAGTCTCGCCGAACCTTTGAAAGCGGCATTGGCTAAGTATCAAGTGGAGGCCACCGCGGCTATGACGCTCGGTCCGGGAAAGATGATTTGGAATTTCTACCAAGGCCCTTTGACCATTGGTCTCGTCCCTCCGCAAACCCGGGCCGCGCGCATCGACGCTCTGAAGCGGGCCTCCGATCTGGCCAGAATGTGCGATATCAAAGCTGTTCACACCCACTGCGGCTTCATACCGGAGAATCCCAACGAGCCGCTCTACGCCGATACGGTTGAAGCCATTCGCGAAGTGGCGAGCTACTGTAAGTCGAACGGGCAAACATTTCTGATGGAGACTGGCCAGGAATCGCCTGTCACCATGTTGCGAGCTATTCTAGACACCGGCCTCGACAATATCGGAGTGAATCTAGATACGGCCAATCTTATTCTCTACGGGAAAGGCGAGCCAGTGGGGGCACTCGACGTGGTTGGCAAACATGTGCGCGGCCTACATGCGAAAGACGGTCTCTATCCAACCGACCCGAAGAATCTCGGAGAAGAAGTGGCCATCGGGAAAGGTAAGGTGGATTTTCCGGAAGTGATCCGCAAACTGCACAGGCTGCACTACGCTGGACCGATCACCATTGAACGTGAAATCTCCGGCCCACACCAGCAAGCCGATATTCGGGCTTCCCTTGCTTACCTGCAGCGGCTGATTGATTCCGCTTATACCGAAGCTTAAGCCGTACTTTTCAGGCCTTAACGGCGTGGCCCTTGACTGCGTCCCATTTGAGGTATTCGCGCTTTCGGAACGACTGCACAGCCATGTCGCATACCACAACTCCATACATCCCCAGCATGCAATCGCAGTTCAACGGCTGGTTGGAACGAATGGCTGCCTGCAAATTCCGGTGATGCAGAGTCAAATCCTCTGCGCCCTTCTTCTCATACGTAATGGGCTGCATGTCTTTCTCATACGCTTCTTGCGGCTTAATTGTGAAGCCCGTGCGCGTGAAGTACAAGGTGGCCTTGTGCCCGCGAATCATGTGATCCACCGGAGCATCGTTGGCCATCGAGGAGATCAGTTGCATGGTGGGTCCGCCCGGGAAATCGGCCAGCACATTGAATGTGTCCGGAATCTCCGCGACGCTGTTCTTGAATTCAAACTTGCCGCCCGTGGCAACAACGTATTGCGGATAGGTCAAATTCAAAGCCTTCAGCAAGCGCGTAGCCCGATGGATGAACAGATCGCTGGAAATTCCGCCCGAGTAGTCCCAATACCGCCGCCAGCGGAAATAGCGCTCCGGATCCCAGGCGTGCTTCGGCGCGGGCCCCAGCCACGCTCCCCAATCCAGATTCACTCCCGGCTTCGCGTCGGGGTCGATAGGATACTCGTCGCCCGCCCAAAAATCACCTTGATAGTTGCGCGAATAATCGATTTGCGCCAGCACGATCGAGCCCAGCTCACCGGCCTTGATATGCTCGTTAGCCACGGCGTAGGACTCGTCCGACATCCCCTGCACGCCCACCTGCAGTTTCTTGCCGCTGGTCTGAACCTTGTGGACCAGCTTCTGCGATTGCTCGATGGTGTGCGTCATCGGCTTCTCCACGTAGACGTGCTTGCCCGCATCTAGCGCGTCCATCGCCATCTTGAAATGCCAGTGCTCTGGCACGGCAATCAAAACATAATCGATGTCTTTGTTCTCCAGCAATTGCCGGTAATCTTTCACCGGCTTGCCGCCCGTCAAGTGAGCGGCGGCGTCCAGTCGCTTGTCGTAGATGTCGCAGACGTTGACTATTTCAAGGTTGTCGCCATCGCGCATCTTGACCAAAGTCTCCATATGGCTGGTGGCTTGGCCACCGGCTCCGATCACGCCAATGCGCAACCGGTCATTTGCGTCCGTAATGGCGGAATATCCGCGGGCCGTAAGAAGGGATGCCGCACCAACGGCTTGAACAAAGTGCCGGCGCGTGAGGGAAGGAACCATGTTGCGATTCTAAGACACTCGCAGGGTTCGTGCGATAAGTTGCTGATTTTATGGTGCGGAGAGGGGGACTTGAACCCCCACGGAGTTACCCGCTAGCACCTCAAGCTAGTATAAGGCCGTGACAGGCCGCTATGGGCCGTCTAAGTTGTTGATTCGCGGAAGAGGGCCGGTCGGCAGCGGCGCTGGCTGGCGGCTTGCGTAAGGTCCAAATAAGGTCTAAGACTATCAAGTTGAAAGTTGCCGGCATCGCGTTTGTCGGCGTTAGCTAGGCCGGACACGAATCGTGGGCATCGATCCCACAAAATCACGTAGAATGGGTGTAGCACATGCTGAACGTGCGTGAAGCACCATGGCCCACGACACACCGGAACGAAAACAGAACGTTACCGTTAGTTTGAGTGCAGACACAATTCGCAAAGGCAAAGTACTCGCCGCGCGGCGATCCACCTCTCTGAGTGGACTTCTCGCCGAGCAAATCGAGTCGCTGGTCGGCGCAGACGAGGCGTACGAGCGCTCCGAACGAGCAGCTCTGGCGATGTTGGACAAGGGCTTCCATCTTGGTGGTGTAATCTCTGCCAGCCGCGAAGAATTGCATGAGCGGTAAAGCCTTTGTCGACACAAATGTTTTGATCTATGCCCACGACGTAGATTCTGCGGCGAAACATCAGCGCGGGAAGCAGATCCTTAAAGAGTTGTGGAACGCGCGAACTGGGGCTCTCAGCACACAGGTCCTCCAGGAGTTTTACGTTAACGTGACACGAAAGATCCCAAAGGCGCTGTCCAAGACGGCTGCTCGCTCAATCGTGAACAGCTATCTCATTTGGTGTGTTGAAACCACAACAGCGGAAATTTCGGCGGCATTCCGAATCGAGGATGAGGCGAAGATTGCCTTTTGGGATGCGTTAATCGTCGCGGCGGCAATAAAGGCGGGTGCAGATCGACTTCTGTCAGAGGATCTGAACCCGGGGCAGACGATTTCAGGTGTGCGAATTGAGAACCCCTTTCGAGAGGGTTAGCGCTAAAGAGGCACCTCCGCGAGATGAACAACGTGCCAGCGACAAGTCGAGAAGCCCCTATGAGGGGACCTCGTCGGTTAGTGGTTCGGCGGCATCGCTTTGTGGACCATTTACCGCGGAGCGATGAAGTGTTCGGATCGTGTCGGCTCCGAGTTCGACCACGAGCTGCTGAGTCGTGTGCTCGATGCTCTTGCCCTTACCTGTAGGAACGTTGATCGTGCGATCGTATTCACGAGTGGTGAGTTCGCCCTGCACAAAGACGTGAGCGCCTTTGACGAGCCGATCGGTTAATTGCGCGAAGCCTTGCCAAAAGCGACCACGTTGTGCCACTGAGTTTTCTCTTGCCAGGTGTCATTCTCGTCCTTCCAGGAGCGCTTGGTGGGGACCGAGAATTTGGTGACTGGAGTGCCATTCGGCAGAGACCTGGTTTCGGCGTTCTTGCCGACAAATCCGATGATCGAAAGCTGATTGAGGTTCATTGAGTTTTCCTTCTTTGTGCCCTGCTGTGGGCACTCAAACGCGAGGCTGGTTGCTCCCAAAGTTGTGAACGTGCTTTTTCGGGGGACTGCAAAGTTTTTCGCCGGATTTGCGAAAGGCGCAGTCCTCGGAGTTTGTGGTGGGACCGAAACCGTGCGCTACCTCAACGGAGAATAAAAGAGCGCAAAGCAGAACGCGAGCAAGTGCCGGGCGCAACGGGTTTCGGCTGAAGCGGTGCCAAGTACATCAGGAAGGAAAGAGGAACAAGCAGAACCCAGACAAGCCTTGAAATCGGAATCAGGCTAAAGAAGGTCAACTGCCGTAGGGCGATGGCGAATTGAAGAACTGCCGTAGGGCGATCGCGAATTTGAAGAAATAGATACGCGCCAGAGAAGAGAATCACTCAGTTGAGAAAGATCGGTGGGATCCGTCGTTCGCGCCAACGAGTTCGGGCTTGACGGTTCTGGGTAGAGTTAACGTTTGTGCAGGATCAATAAGACCAGAAATCCTGAATGTCCGCGCTTATTGCACTGAGGGGTGGGGCCAATCTGATTTTCACGGTCCGTATAGAGTGCACCCTCTGCGAGCAAGAGATAGCGATCGGGCTTAGTTCGCCAAAACATTCCTAAATACTTCGCGACTACAGACGGCTTTTCGGTGATGTCAATATATCTTCGGCTCGGCGACTGCCAACTGGATTGAGCACGCGAGCGGCGTTTTTCGCGACCGATCTCCCACAAGCCTGCTGGCTGCTGTTGAAGCCCCAGACATCGCCGTCGGAGCCCAATAGCGAGCTGCGCAAGATTTCCCGGAACGAACTCCCACGCTTGCGCGGCGGGCACCAGCGATAAATGCTGCCGAACCGCATTCAATCCGCACGCTGTGCCGTTCGGGCCCGCAACGATAGTCGCCAGTGTCCCGGGAGTCTGAGTCCAGGTCTCGGACTCCGCGTTGTAGGTGTAAATGCTCGTGCCGTTCGCAAACGGCGACGAAGATATTGCCCTGTGCGTCGGCAGCGGGCGCGCCTCCGCTGTTCCACAGCGCCGCTTCGCTTTCGTTCGGCGCGAAGTTGAAGACGCTGGTCTGCAAAGTGGTTCGGTCGTATCCGATCAGCCAGCCGGTGTAGGGGCGAATGTCGCAGTGCGAGCCCTAACTGGTATAGACGATGCCGTTGAGCAGCAGCAGGCCGGGCCGGCTCTTGTACTGCTTCGGATCGAAGGTGACCGTCCCGTTGCTGCTGTTGTCGCCGGTTCCGGGCGCCGAGGCTTGGACGCTGACCGGTCCTCCGAACTGCTCGCCGCCCGTGACCAGGTCAGCGCGTGCAGACGCTGAAAGTAATTCCCGGTTCCATCCTTGCTCATGGCCACGAGATAAATAGTCTCGTGAGCGCCGGCGGTCAGGTCAGTCACCGGCGTTGCCGTGATGCCGATTTCAGGCGTGACCTGGCCGCAGCTTCGGTCGTCGGAGGTGGCTTCGCCAGGCCCCAGTAGTGAGACATGCCAATAGAGTGTCCCGTTGTCGGCATCGAAGGCGTAGACACTGTCGTGCTCTGTGGCGGCGAAGACCACGTTGCGCGTTCCGCTGCCGGCGATCGAAAGCGCCGAGACATACAGCGGCTGCGTATCCACTTTCCCATCCACGGAAACCTCGAAGAGCTTGCCGAAGCTGGCAGCCGTGACGTTTTGCGGAGTCAGAATTGTTTCCGACAGGTTCTGCCCGGTACGGAAGTTATCGTTGTGATAACTGAGCACGTTGATCTGCGCAAACGCGCACAAGGAAGATATGCTGGCCGACGATGGCGATCCGCTCGACGTGCTGATCCCGGTGGATAAGCTGAGCTTCACCGGCTGCCTGCTGGACGTGCGGTCGGTGGGACTGCTCAATACGATGGACGAGAGGCGGGCGGATCAAAAGGTCTTGGCAGTCGCCTAGCCGCAAACCGCGTTTCAATAGCATCCACACCATGGACCAGGTCTTCCCGCACGTGCGCAAGGAGATCGAGCACTTCTTTTCGATCTACAAGGAACTCCAGGGCGGCACCACCAAGGATGGGTGGGTGGAAGGGACCGCCGGACGCGCGTAAGATGATTACCGAGTGCCGGCACAACTACCTGGACCGGCGCTTGCGCGAGACCCAAGCAGCCGATGAGCAGGTTAACGCCTGACTCACTGCAATAGCGACCAGTTGATTCGCACCTGGACCGTGCCGGTCCCCGATACATCGAAGGACACTTTGTTCCAGTTGTTGTTCTTGGCGGGAATGGTCCTTATCTTTGCAGGCGCGGAGATCGAAATCGCGCACGGCGCGCCCGGGAAGGACCCGCTGACCCTCCCGTAGTTTGCAACGCCGTTGTTAATATTGATCCTGCGCTTGCCCGAAAGCTCACCGGACCAAACCAGAAAGCCGCGATGCGGAGAAGATGGAGTTGAGGCGCTGGCGGCTCGCTGGCGCAAGCTCGAAATCTCACGATCGCGGGATTGAATGTCTGCTTCGAATTGCCGAATTCTTTGCTCGGCCGACTGCTGTTCAGCCAGCCGCTGCGACGAGAGTTGTTCCGCTTCGTGCTGTTTGGTTTCCGCGGCCTGAAGCTGGGCCTGCGCGTTAGCCAGATCCTGCCGGGCTCTTGCGAGCTTCGCTGCGGTAGCGCGCTGGGCCTGCTGACTAGACGATAATTGGCTGCTGACGTTGGAAGCGTTCTGCTTCGCCGCATCTAACTGCGCCGATATGTCAGTAGCTGTTTGACTAAGCTGGTTCTTTGCTGCTCCTAACTGGGCAGTCAAATCGTTGACCCGCGATTTATAGTCTCCCAATTGGCTGGATAGCTGCTTCACTTGTGCTTGCTGATTGCCACCGCCCGTGTAGCGACCGCCCGCGAACCCGCCTAAGCCGCCGATCAGGGTAAGCGCCGCCGCCAACATCTTCAAGGGGGAGTTCGACTGTGGCTTACTCCCGGATGTACCAGCCATAGCAGCTTCCAGTTGTTCGGCCTTGGTGACTAATTCTTTTTCAAGCGATGCGGCCTTGTCTGCGGCTGCCCTCCATCTTCTCTGCCATTCGCTCAGTTGCGGCTCCAGCGCAGCGGCCCTGCCCTCCGCCGCGTTCAACCTGGTGTGCAGCTCGGCGACGATCCCCGGCGACGGCTCGGGTGCGGCGCTTGCGACTGGAACGCGGTGCAATTCCTCTTGCAAAGCTGCGAGTTGTTGACGCAGGCTTTGGTTTTCATTTTGAGCAGCGTGTAAGGACGATTGCAGTTGCTCTGTAACCTCGGGCGGCGGTAGAGGCTGCGAATCGGGTCCTTGGGGCGGCTTGGGAGACGGCCGCGCAGGCAGGCGATTTCCACAAAACTGGCAAAACCGCTGTCCAGCGGTATTCTCACGGCCGCACTTGGGGCATTCGACCGACAGCACAGGCACTTGATTTTGAGCAGAGCTCATACACACATCCTTGCCGCGCAGGAACAAAGTCGCCTAGCATGCGAAGGGCCACTGGTTCTCGCAGTCGCGAGTACAAGGGCCGGTAACTTGTCAATAATTACCTAAAACGGCCTTCTACGCAACCATCAACAAAGTTCGAATGCGACTCGCCGATTTCGGTTACTCGAATGCAGTTCGATAACAGGTTCAACTTTTTACTTGACTTTCCCTCCAACGAGGGATACTAGTGTACCCTAGGTGCTCAAAACAAGCTACTCGAACTGCTTGCGTTCGTTGACACTTCGTATGTTGCCTTCGCCCCGGTTTCAGAGTCTCGGGCTGACGCTCGTGACCTCCTGCAAGGGTGACCGTTGTTCTTTCATCTCCAATTTCCATCGCAGGAGAACACATGCCCGTCGCACCGACTTTTCCAGGCGTTTACATTGAAGAAATTCCGAGCGGCGTACGGACCATCGTGGGGGTCGCCACTAATATCGCGGCCTTTCTCGGACGCGCGATCGCAGGCCCGGCGAATCAAGCGACGGTCATCAACAGCTTCGCCGATTTTGACCGGACGTTTGGCGGCCTCGGGATCGATTATCCGATGAGTTACGCCGTTAACGACTTTTATCAAAACGGCGGAAGCCAGGCGATTATTGTCCGCTTGGCGGGCGCCGCGAGCGCTTCGGCCACGCTCACACTCAATACCCTGTCGTTAGTGGCTTCGAGTCCAGGAGCCTGGGGCAACGCGCTACAAGGAACCGTGGATAGCAACGGGATTACCGCGGACGTTGCAAGCCGCTACGGTCTTAGTCCCGGCGATCTGTTCAACCTTACGGTAACCGAAATCGCCAACGGGCGAACACTCGCTCAGGAACGATTTCTCAATCTGTCGTGGAGGAAAGACACAGACGTACCTACCGTCACCGCTGCCGGCCGAGCGCAAAGGGTGGACCGGGTCCTCGCGCAGTTATCTCAATTGGTGCGAGTTGCAGTGGACAGCTCCGGCAAGCCGAAGTTACCTGGGAGCTCGCCGGTGGCTGCCAGCGGCTCGAGCACGGCCAGCTCCGGTGCAGGTTCGACAGGTTCAGGTGCGGGATCGACAGGCTCCGGGACGGGGTCAACAGGGTCCGGTACGGGATCCACGGGATCTGGTACAGGATCGACCGGCTCCGGCACTGGATCGACAGGCTCAACGGGAAGTTCGTCCGGTTCCGCTTCCAGCAGCCCGCCCGCCCCGACTCAGGCGCAGAACGGCGCGGACGACAACAGCGGCTTGAAAGATACGGATTTCATCGGTGATCCGGTACTGAAGACCGGCCTCTCGGCGTTAGACAACGTGGATCTGTTCAACATTCTCTGCATTCCACCGGATCAACCCAACGTTGATATCGATTCAGAAGTGTATTCGCAAGCCCTGGAATACTGTGTCACCCGGCGAGCCATGTTGATTGTGGACACGCCGATCGCTTGGGGGAGCGTGAATATCAATGCTCCACAAGGGGCGGCGAGTCAGCTCGATGCTTTCATGTTGAAGCTGAACCCTGGGGATAACGGGCGGAATGGGGCCCTCTATTTTCCGCGGGTGCAGGAGGCGGATCCACTCAGCAAGGGGCAGGTGAACGCGTACTCGCCATGCGGCATGGCGGCGGGCGTGATGGCGCGAACCGACGTTGCCCGTGGCGTCTGGAAGGCGCCGGCCGGCGTGGACGCGACGCTCAACGGCGCCGTAGGACTCGAGCAAAGCCTCACCAATGCGGAAAACGGACAACTGAATCCCAAGGGGTTGAATTGCCTGAGAAGCTTTCCTCTCATCGGCAGTGTGGTGTGGGGAGCCCGCACCATGCGCGGCGCCGATCAGTTAGCCGACGATTACAAGTACGTACCGGTCCGCCGCCTGGCGTTATACCTCGAAGAAAGCCTGTATCGAGGCACGCAGTGGGTGGTGTTTGAACCCAATGACGAACCGCTCTGGGCGCAGATTCGGTTAAACGTCGGATCGTTCATGCACAACCTGTTCGTACAGGGAGCCTTTCAGGGTCAAACTCCGACCGACGCGTACTTCGTGAAATGCGATAAGGACACGACCACTCAGAATGACATCAACCTGGGCGTCGTAAACATTATCGTTGGATTCGCACCATTGAAACCGGCGGAGTTCGTGATCATACAAATTCAACAGATCGCGGGCAGCATCGCAACGTAGCTAAGGAGCGTACTCGAATGGCCGAATTTACCGTGAATACAACCCGTTTCGATCCTTATAAGAACTTCAAGTTCAAAGTGAAATGGGACGGAAAATACGTGGCGGGCATCAGCAAGGTGGGTGGTTTGAAGAAGACCACGGAGGTGGTCAAGCACCGCTCGGGCGGGGATCCCAGCACCAGCCGCAAGTCGCCTGGGCGCACGGAGTACGAGGCGATTACACTCGAGCGCGGCGTCACCAACGATACCGAGTTCGAAAAGTGGGCCAACAAAGTTTGGGACTTCGGCAGCGGCCTGGGCAAGGAAGTTTCGCTCAAGGACTTTCGCAAAGACATCATTCTCGAGGTCTATAACGAAGCCGGCCAGTTAGCGCTGGCCTATAACATCTATCGCTGTTGGGTTTCCGAATTCCAGGCTGTTCCGGATCTCGACGCCAACGCCAATGCGGTGGCGATCCAGCACATCAAGCTGGAGAACGAAGGTTGGGAGCGCGACGTTTCGGTGACCGAGCCGACCGAGCCTTCATTCACTGTACCGGCAACATAAGACCCCATGCACAGCTTGTCCAACGAGGACCTGCTTACTTCATGGGAGCGGGGCCGGGCCGAACCAGAAGGCGTCACGCGCGCGCTGGTACTGCTATCGGCATGCTATCCCGACGTGCCGTTCAGTGAATTGGCCGAGCTCAGCATTGGGGAACGCGATGCGCTGCTGCTAGCCATGCGGGAACAGCTTTTCGGGCCAGGCATGGAGGGTCGCATGACGTGTCCCTCCTGCGGCGAAGTACTGCAGATCCGCTTCAATGTCGCAGACGTGACTGTCGGCGGGAAGCGGGCAGGCGCGCCGCTCCGGTTGCAGACCAGTGAATACGAGCTCGCGTTCCGGCTGCCGGGCAGCCGCGATCTGCTGGCGGTCCGCAACGTAGCTGGACTCGAAGGCAAGCGGAACAAGCTACTCGAGCGCGTCATGCTCGGAGCCTCGCGCGCCGGACAACACGTGCCGTATTCGGAGATACCGGAGCAGTTGATCGCCGAAATCGAGCAGGCGATGGAAGAGGCGGATCCACAGGCCGATGTGCGGCTAAATCTGCGCTGCGACGTGTGCGGGCGCGGCTGGCAATCGCTGTTCGATATCGGCTCCTTCCTTTGGAAAGAGCTGGACGCCTGGGCCGTGAGGCTGCTGCGCGAAGTACACGCTTTGGCACGCGGTTACGGATGGCGCGAAAGCGACATCTTGAACATGCGAGCGTGGCGCCGGCAATGCTACCTGGAGATGCTCGGAGCATGAATGGCTACCTTTCCAACCTGGTGCGGCGGACATTCGAGCCTGAGGCGTGTGTGCAGCCGGTGCTACCGACGCTGTTCGGCGCTCCGCGAGGCGAAGAGAGCGGGATCTCCCGGCAAAGCAACCTGGAAGAGCCTGTCGAAATTGAATCTCCGCCGGCAAGGACAAAACCCGCTTCGTTTGCCCGGCAATCAGCGCCCATGGCGGTTGGGCGGGCTGCTCCGCAGGATAGCTCGAGTTCTCCGCAATCGCCGCTGATCGAACAGCAGGCGGCGGCATCGCAAGAGCGCGCCAGCACCAAACGGCCTCGCAGCAGGCCCGAGCCAGAAACTGAATCGCAAGCGGCACGGGAATCTCAAGCGGCAAGGGAATCGCAACCGGCAAGAGAATTCTATCGACGTGAAACGACGATCAAGGAAGCGCGCGCCGAAGACGATGAGCGGCAATCGCAAGCGATCTCCGAGGCACACGATTCGAATGAACTCTCACAGCAGTTGATACCGAGGCAGTCGCGGGTGTCGCGCGAGACGGGGATCAGCGATGTTGTCGATGAAGCGCCTGCCACGCCAATTCGCCGCAGATTTCAAGCGCCTGAGGTGGCGGAGCGGTCAGCGCTTGCACTATCGTCTTCGAAGAGAGGGACGCAGCGCGGTAGCACTGTCGCCGAGCACCTGTCGAGAGCGGGAGCGGAAACTCTGAGGGAAGATATCGAGCACTTCTACGCGAGACGGCCGTCCGAAGAGGCGGATGCGGAAGAGCGGCTCACGTCTGCCCGGAAACAGGAAACTCACGAGCGCGTGCAATTTGCGGCTGCGGCCACAGCGGTAGTGTCGAACTTCGGTATCCCATCACAATTGCGAGCGGTGCGCGGCACAACGGGCGAAGGACCTCAGGCGCGGTGGAATGCCGAGTCCGTGATTGAAGTGAGCATCGGGCGTATCGAAGTGCGCGCGCCGGTTTCCTCCGAGGCTCCGAAGACCGGGCGTCCATCCGCCGGGCCAAGCCTTGAAGATTATCTACGGCGTCGATCGGGACGGAGCCGTGCATGAGCAACTCGCTTGCGATCGCGGCGGTGACCGCGACGCTGCGCAACCTGCTGCAAGCGGGATTGGCCACCGAGAGCGATCTTGCGGACGTGACCATCACCATGCAGCCGCTCGATCGCGCGCGCACAAACGGTAGCAACGCCAACCAGCTAAACATTTTTCTCTATCACGTTCTGCCTAGCGGGACGTGGAGGAACATGGACGTTCCGGGGCGTGTTCGCTCGGGTGAAACCGCTATTCCTCCGCTGGGCCTGAACCTGTATTACCTGCTTACCGCTTTTGGCCGGGACAACGATACGCAGGCTCCCTTCAGCCATCAACTGATGGGCCGGGCGATGGGTATCCTGAACGATCATCCGCTGCTTGGGTCCGATGAGATCAAGTCCGCTCTACCGAATAACGATCTATGGACTCAGGTAGAACGGGTCCGGTTTACGCTGCAGCCTTACTCGATCGACGAGGTCGCGAAGATATGGACCGGCTTTCAGACGCAATACCGGCTTTCGGTTGCGTATGAGGCCGCCGTGGTTTTGATCGATAGCGATCGGCCGGCCAAGACGCCGCTTCCGGTTCTCAAGCGCGGCCCCGGCGACAGCGGAATCCTGGCGCAGGCCAATCTGCTTCCTCCATTCCCGACGCTTACGCAGGTGACCATGCCGAACCAGCAGACCACCGTCAAACTCGGCGATAGCTTGACGCTGAGCGGCGTGAATCTCGGCGGTGATTCGGTCAACGTCCAGTTTTCCAATCCGCGGGTTGCCGCGCCTCTGGTTGTTCCGGCGCAGGCGGGCGGCTCAGATCAGCAGGTTACGGTGCAGATACCCGCGGATCCGGCCAATTGGCCAGCCGGAGTTTACACAGCTTCGCTGATCATCAGCAAGCAGGGCGCACCGGACCATACATCGAACGAACTGCCTTTGCCGATTGCACCGGCGATCACCAGCGCCATGCCCATGAGCGTGCAGCGAGTGAGTGGCAACGTCACGCTGAACTTGACCTGCTCGCCCGAGGTGCTGCCCGAGCAGCGCGTTAGTTTACTGCTCGGCGATCAGGAGACTGCGGCGGATGCGGTGCCGGCGCCCACCAGCGCGCTTACGTTCTCGATCGTGGCTCCCACGCCGGGCGCTTACTATGTCCGCTTACGCGTGGACGGAGTGGATAGCCAGCTCATCAACCGCACCGTCACTCCTCCGGGCTTTGACGATACGCAGAAGGTGACAATCTCATGAAAGCGGCGGCCTCCTGGGAAGAAGCCAATTCGCAATATCTGTCGGCTGCATTGGAGTGGCTTAGACTTCGGCTGGAGCTATTCGCCGAAGGCGGCTTCACCGCGAAAACCGCCGCCCGCAAGAAGCGCGGCGGGGCAAGCTCCAAAAAAACCGAGACATCCGCTCAAGAGAACCAGGCGGAGCGCGCGAAAGAAGAGGTGCCACGAGAGGGCCTTGCGGAGAGGCTGTCCGCGGCGGACGCCGAAATGCAAAGCCTGGAGTCGCAGATGAAGACGCCTCCGGCGTTGACGGTTTTGAGCCGGACGCTCGGGCTCTCGAAATTCGAGCAAAACGTTCTATTACTGTGTGCGGCTCCGGAATTCGATCCGGCGATCCCCGCACTGTGCGCGCGGGCGCAGAGCGATGTGCGCCGCGAATCGCCAACCTTTTCGCTGGCTTTGCAGTTGTTCGAGGATCCAGGCTGGGAGGCGCTTTCTCCGGAGCGGCCCTTGCGTTACTGGCGGCTGATCGAAATCAATCAACCCGGCGCTCAGGCATTGACCACGAGTGCATTGCGCGCCGACGAACGAATCGTCAATTACATCAAGGGCCTGAACTACGTGGACGATCGCCTTGCGCCCTACCTCGCCGCTATGGGCGAATGGAAATCCGTCGAACTGCCTGCATCTCAGCAGGAGGTTGTTGAACAGGTGAAAGCGTGCTGGAATTCCGGCAAAGAGGATGGGCCGGTGCCGCTGGTTCAGCTAGCCGGGCGAGACCACGCAAGCAAGCTGATGATTGCCGCGCGCGCAGCGGCCGGCGTAGAGCGGCGTCTGTACCGCATCTCTGCCGAAACGCTTCCCACGCAGACCGCGGAGCTGGAGCTGCTCGCGCGCTTATGGCAGCGCGAGAGCGCACTACTGCCGCTCTCGCTTTATCTCGATGCGAATGAAATCGATGCGTCTCCTTCGGATGCGCATGCGGCATCGGTGCGCCGCTTTCTGGGCCGGGTCGAAGGATTGCTGATGTTGGGAGTCCGCGAACCGTGGGCAAGTCTTCCCCGGGAGACCTTCGTGTTCGACGCTGCCAAGCCGACCGTCAACGAGCAGCGCGCGGCGTGGCGAAGCGTTCTTGGGGCGAAGAACGAAGCTGCGGCGGCGCTGCTCGCCGCGCAGTTCAATCTGAATGTTCCGGACATCGAGCGGATTGCCGAAGAGGCGGACCTTGGGAAGCGCGCTCACGATGAGGCTGGCCGCGAAAAGCTGTGGGACGCGTGCCGCGCGCGGCTTCGCCCAACGCTCGATATGCTGGCCCATCGCATCGAGCCCAAGGCTCATTGGGACGACATTGTCCTGCCGGCTGAGCAGATGAGCCTGCTGCGACAGATCGCCACCCAAGTCAAGCAGCGCGGCACGGTTTACGAAGACTGGGGCTTCAGCCATAAGATGAACCGCGGCCTGGGGATCACCTCTTTGTTTGCAGGCGACAGCGGAACCGGGAAAACGACGGCGGCGGAAGTGATCGCAAACGACCTGCGGCTGAACCTGTATCGAATCGATCTTTCCGCAGTGGTGAGTAAGTATATCGGGGAAACCGAGAAGAACCTTCGGCGCCTGTTCGACGCGGCCGAGGACGGCGGAGCCATCCTGCTCTTCGATGAAGCCGATGCGCTGTTCGGCAAACGCAGCGAGGTGAAGGACAGCCATGACCGCTACGCCAATATCGAGATCAATTATTTGTTGCAGCGCATGGAGGCTTATAGCGGGCTTGCGATTCTGGCGACCAATATGCGGAGCGCTCTCGATGTTGCATTCACGCGGCGGCTGAGATTCATTGTGAGTTTTCCGTTTCCGAATGCCGCGGACCGGAAGCGGATGTGGCAAAAGGCCTTCCCGCCGGAAACGCCGGTGGATACGCTCGATTACGACAAATTGGCGCGGCTGAACCTGACTGGCGGCGGGATCAGCAACGCGGCCGTGAATGCTGCGTTCCTCGCCGCGCAATCGAACGAATCGGTCGGCATGGGGATGGCATTAGCAGCGGCGCGCCAGGAGTTGATTAAGCTCGATCGTCCCATCAACGAAGCCGATTTCCGTTGGCAGCCGGCGGCGGGGGTGGTCGCATGAGAATGCGGCTGCAGATCGAGCGGCTGGTGCTCGACGGCTTTTCTCTGACGCCGGCAGAGGGCCGCCAGGTTAGGGCAGCAGTGCAGCGCGAGTTGACTCGCTTGCTGGTGGAAAGCGGCTTGAGCGACGAATTGCGGAGCGGAGTCGCGGTCCCTTCCGTGCAGGCCGGAGCATTCCATCCGCAGCGCAATGCACCGGCGCCTGAGTTAGGCCGCCGGATTGCAACGTCGGTGCACGGCGGGATCGGAAAAGCGAAGTGAGCGAACGAGCCATTGCAGCGCCGCAGAAGGCATGGACGCCTGCATGCTCGCCCGTCAACACCGGTGTCCTCCAGCGCAAGTGCGCGTGCGGGCAGCACGCTATCGGTGCGGAATGCGACGAGTGCGGGAAAAACAGAAGTTCTCTCCTTCAGAGATTTGCGGCGGGAGCGAAAGTAACGCCTGCGATCCCACCAGTAGTTCATGAAGAAGTGCGCTCGCCGGGCCGGCCCCTGGATTTATCCGTCCGCAATTCCATGGAACCGCGCTTCCATCAGGACTTCAGCAACGTTCGAATTCACACCGGGCAAAGCGCGGCGGAATCGGCACACGCCGTTCACGCCCGCGCCTACACCTTGGGCAGTCACGTCGTGTTCAACACGGGCCAATATGCGCCCGGTTCGAGCGCCGGGGACCGGCTGCTTGCGCACGAACTGACGCACGTGGTCCAGCAGCGTGGCGGGTTGCAGGCCGCCAACTATGAGGAGTCTGCGCACGAAAGGGTCGCGGACCGCGTCGCCAATCAGGTGATAGACGGCTCGGCTGCGCCTCCTTCCATTCCCCCCACTGGAATCGCCCTTGCGCGAGTACCCGATGGAGCAGATTCGCACGAAGGCGATTCCGCCGAAGTTGGCAGCAAGTCGGAAACCTCGGAGCGCGATGCCGGGACACAACCCGATCCGATCGCGAAGGCAAGAGCAAGGATCGCCAAAGCGACGCATGAACTGGATCGCCTGCATGGAATAACTTCCGAGCGAAGCAACGACACCGTTGCCGCGTATGACGCAGTGAACTCGGCGTTAAAGTACGCGGCGAATTCAAAAGACAAGGCATTGATTCAAGAGGCGCAGGAGCTGAAGACGCGCTTTAATAAGGTGGCTCGTGGCCCCCATGCCGGCGCGGCGCCCCTGGATCAACACCCGGCCGCGTCGACTCAGCCGATGACTCCCGAAGAGGCCTCTACCGTCGTGACCGCCCAGCGAGGCTTCGAAGTCGGACTGAACGCTCAAGCGATTGCGCTGAAGCAGGAGGAGATCAAGGGGAAACAGAATGAGCTTTCGACGCTCGAAGACGAAATCAAGACCGCCAAGGGAAAGCGGAAAGCCCAGTTGCAGGAAGCCGCAAACACCCTGAAGAAGGAGATCAGCGCCGCGAAAGCTCGCATCGCGGTCTCGCGACCCACACTGATTGAAGCCGATCCGGCAGATCTGGCGAAGCAGAAGCAGAAACTGGAAGCGCAACTGGCTCAAAAGGGCACCGAGATCCAGAAGAAGAAACTTCAGCGCAAAATCGAAACCCTTGACGAACAGATCCGATTCTTGACTTCCGGCAAGCCGGCCGATGAGGCGCCGCTTTCCGCGCTGCAGGGAGGCAAGCTCGGGCACTCGGGACAAACCTACGTCACGATTCAAATCGTGAGCCCGCCGCCGGAGAGCAAAGTCATTCGAACCTTGCAAGCGCGCAACATCCCGAACAAGGACCCGAACAAGAGCCTTCACGCCGAGGATGTCTTGCTGGACGAACTGAATCGGATGCCCGATAAAGGACAATTCAAGGGCGCAACCATGATCATCTCCGGCGACCAGGAGGTTTGTCCAAGATGTTTCCCACGCGTCCGGGAGTTTGCGAAATCGAATGGCTTTATGAGGGCCGTGGGATCGACGACCCACGCCCCCATCATCACCTCCAGAGGCAAGGACACAGGCCGATTAGCCACCGCCAAGACGACCCTTGGCAAGATCTCCGATCCGCAAGAAGTTCGGAAGTTGGAACAGGCACAAACGGAGGCCGGAAAAAAATCTGCGGCAGATCCTCTGAAGCTCGCGCATCAGCAAACAACCCTTTTCCGGCGTTTACCCGTGGTTCAAGGCGGCGGATCGGGAGTACCGAAACAAGATGCAGGGCCATCCGGAGCGGCTGAGCATCCGCTGAGTTCCCAGCCGACTCCCCCGAAACCAGCAGTGCGAGACGCTGCAAAGATAAACGCGCCCGCACGCATTGCGGCTCCGCCATCCGCTAAACCTGAAGCGCGGGTTGCGGCGAAGCCGGCCGTTGCTCAGCCAGTAACGCCAAAACCGCCTGCCGCTAAGGCTGTGGCACCTGCGCCCATTGTTCCTGTGCACTCCGCTCCTCCCGCTCTTATCAAGCCAGCCGCTGCTTCGGGGCCGTCCACTACCAGTTCGACTACGCCCCGTGCGTCGCTCGTCTCGGGCGCCGACAAGGCGGGCCTGGGCGGATCGATCGGACATGAGACCGCTCACGAGCACGGGCACGGCGTGCGATCGACAACCTCCAGCAGTTTCGACGGAAAAATCGTGACCAATGTAGAGGAGGTTCCCAATACCTCGCCTACGCAGTATCGGGTGACGCTCACGCTGAACCTGGGTGGCAAGGTGGGGGCAGGCGTTTCAAAAGAGGGTGAGGGTGGCGCTCGCGCGGGAGTGTCCGGGTACGCCGCGGGATCGTTAACCAAGTCCGAGAGCCACTTGCTATCCAAGGAAGAAGCCGACCGCTATCTGGGACAGGCGAGGCAAGGCACTGGGGGCGCGTTTCAAGAGCTGCAGATTGCACAGATGGTCGCGCATAACGACCTGGCGGCGGCGCGAGCCGCGTTGGCGCAATGGAAGTCGGGCCAAGCCTCAGCGGAAGCGGCGAAGCATATGGCCGAAGGCGATATCTCTACTACCTCCCTGCAAGCGACTGCGGGTGGCACTGCTTCCGGCGGCAAAGGGAAGCTGGGCATCGAGTTCGGAATTTCGAAGAGCGGCGAGCTCACGCGCACCCAGCAGATGAAGGACGGCAAGATCCTTTACACCGTGTCCGTTGCAGCGGGAACGTCCAAGAGTCTTGGCGGATCGGCCGGCATCGGAGTGGGCAGCTTTGGGTACACCCGCGAAGGATCTGAGTTTGAGAGCCGTTCTGTCACGTTTGCGCTCGATCCAAAGGATCCGGACTTCAACTCCCGATTTAAAGAGGTTAGCAGCGCGAACACGGTGGACGATTTGCGCAAGTTGGCCGAGCGCCGCAAGGAGCTCGCCGGATCGACGACGACGGGACACGGCTCCTCAACGGGAGGCAAGACGTCGGCCTCTGTCGCAGGATTCGGCCTCTCCATTTCGGAAGGAGGGACGTTTAGCGAGGACGAAACCAGGGACGCCTCCGGCATCACACGAAGATACGAAGGCGCCTCCACGTTGGGCGGTGGCTTCACCGTGGCCGGCAAAACGGTCGCCTCCAGTTCCACGACAGATAAATTTACGAGCCAGGTTGGGCCCGATAACAAAGCCACGGGCGAGACAAGCTCCACCAGGAAAGAGAGCGACTATGGAAAATCGGCCGTTCACTTCGCGGAGGCGGTGGAGAAGAGGCCTGTAGGCACACTGGTCGGCATTGCGACGGGTGACACGAAGCTGCTCCAGGAGAAGACGGATTACGCCGGGAAGGCATTGACGGACGATAGCTTCTCTCTTCTGGCTGAGTTGGCAAAAGACAGCAGGGCGTGGGAGAAAGCCTGGAGGGGTCAAGGAATTTCGAATTTGATTGATTGGCGCAGCACGCGCGGTAAGGTGCTTGCGGCTGAGGGTGACCGCAATCTGATCGCCAAGGCAATCGGCGAGTACGAAAGCCAAGGCAGCAATCGAAGCGGAATCGTGGAGGCTGCGGTATCGGACACGGGGATCGCTTTCGATTTCCCTGATGAGCTCGCCGACCAGAAGCCGATTTATGACGAACTGATCGTCGGCAATCCGCTGGCGCATGGGCGCGAGCTGGCCCAAGGCGGCAACGCGCCCGATGCCATCGCTGAGCTAAACGGCGCGAACAACCGCCTGGGAGCACTTCTAACTAAGGTGCAAATGCAGGCGGAGAATATTAGTCCCGGTGCGCTCGCGGAGATGATGCGCCGCATCTCTGCGCGCCGCACGGAGCTTCGGGCGGAGGTTCGGAAATTGACGCCCTCCCCTACAACTGCCGGTCCTGTCCCCGCTCAGGGCCAACCGGAGGCCAAGGGCGCTACCCCCGCCCCCCAAGCAGATGCTGCCGCGCTCGCGCAGCAAAATCAGGTCATTGAGGAACGGAACGCACGATTGAGTGACCTGATCAAAAATTGCCTCACGCTGCGAGATAGAGAGGCAGCAATCTTCGCCAAAGTGGACACGGAGTTCGCCAAAGATGAGCACTGGTATTCCAGTCACGATACCTACGCGATCCGCGAGGAACTCGATTCGATCAAGAAGATGTACCCCGAGTGGGACCGGCAGCTCAACGATCTGAGGGCAATCTACCAGGAGCGCGGCGAAAGCCCGGATCGCGCGAGTCAGTTTGCACCCAACCGCGACCGTTGGGATTTGCTCGAGAAGAAGTGGCTCAAATACTAGATTATGACTAACTTCCCCGGCTCTCCACAGTTACTCAAGGGCGGCATCGTGCTGCTCGATGTCGATTCCGGGCAGCCGGTCCAGATCATCGTCTTGCAATACAACCCGGACACGCTCACCCGCACATTGCAGGTGCAGGGCATCGGCCCGGAGCCGGGCGACCGCCTCGAAGCGCTGCGTTTCAAAGCTCCGCCGCTTGAAACCATCAAGCTCGAGGCCGAGATCGACGCGACCGATCAGATGGAAACCGGCGACTCGACGGTTGCTCAGTTGGGCATCTATCCGCAGCTCGCCGTGCTAGAAACCATGGCCTACCCCTCCAGCCAGCAGTTACTCGCAAACGATAGCCAATCGCAGATGGGCACGCTCGAGATCGCTCCCATGGAAGCGCCGCTATCGCTGTTCGTGTGGAGCCAGCAGCGCGTGCTGCCTGTGCGCATCACCGATTTCAGCATCACCGAAGAGGCTTTCGACCCCAATCTGAATCCGATTCGGGCCAAAGTCAGTTTGAGCTTCCGAGTCCTCACGGTTAACGACCTCGGATTTTCGCACAAGGGCGGAAATCTGTTCATGACTTATCTGCAACAGAAAGAACAACTCGCAAGCATCGCGCCCAAGGGCGCTTTGAGCGGATTGGGATTGAGAGGAATTCCATGAGCACTGCCGCAGCGAACCCTCTTGCTACGCCGCTATTCTCAGCGACCAGCCGCTATTCCGGAATCGCAACGGCAACGCTTGTCACGCCGCAGGGCAAGACCATCATTTACCTGACCCGCCGCTTTGTTCCTTCGCCCGACCTTTTCGCTTTATTGCAGCTCCATACGGTAACTCAGGGCGAGCGGCTGGATAACATAGCCAATCAATTTCTAGGCGATCCGTCCATGTTTTGGCAGATCTGCGATGCCAACAACGCCATGCAGCCAGAGGAGCTGACCGAGACTCCGGGCCGCCAACTGCGCATCACGCTACCCGCAGGCATTCCGCTCCCGACCAATGCTTAGAGGCTTCTACTTGACGCTGATGATGGGGCCGACCATCCCGGTACCGGCCCCGCGACAGGTAATCGACGCCCTGATGAGTGCGCAGATAACCACGTCCGCAGGTCAGGCGAGTGGTTTTCAATTGACCTTCGCGTTGAGTAAGAAGTCCATTCTGAACACAATATTGCTGCCGGCAGGAGCTTTCGATCCGGGCATCCGAGTAATTCTTATGGCCACTGTGAATAGCTTGCCGAGCGTGCTGATGGACGGCGTTATTACTCAGCACACGGTTACTCCGAGTAACGATCCCGGGCAATCGACCCTGGCAGTAAGTGGCCAGGATCTTACATTGATGATGGACTTGGACGATGACGAAGAAATTCCATACCTCGCGCTGCCGCCCGTAGGCGTCGTCAACCTTATTTTGCTGAAATACGTCATCTACGGCATGATCCCCCTGGTGATTCCGCCGATTGAGCTTGTGGTCGACAGTCCGACCGACAGGTGGGATTCGCAAGTGGGTACCGATCTATCTTACATCACTAAGCTCGCCGGAGAGGCCGGGTACGTCTTCTATCTTGATCCGGGCCCTGTTCCGGGTACGAACTTAGCTTATTTTGGACCGGAAATTCGCGTAGGAGTGCCGCAATCGGCTCTGAACGTCAACATGGACGCGGAGACAAACGTCGAGTCGCTCAGCTTCACTTACGACGGAATGGCACGAAAAAACCTTACCGTGACCATCCTCGACCCGATCAGCGGCATTATTCCGATAGAAGTGCAACTTCCCGACGTAAGTTTACTGCGCCCTCCTCTCGCGTTAAGGCCGGCCGTGTCGATGCGCACCACGCGGCTTGAGGACGCGGCCGATTTAGATCCCATTCGAGCAGCGTTGCAGGGGTTGTCGGAAAGCATCAAACCAGATCCGATCACCGGCACCGGGCAACTGGATGTGCTGCGCTACGGACGTCCTTTGAAAGCCCGGCAGTTGGTTGGAGTGCGGGGCGCGGGGACCGCCTACGATGGCCTCTATTACGTAATTAGCGTCACCCACAACATCAAGCGTGGCGAGTACAAGCAAAGCTTCAATTTAGCGCGTGAAGGACTGATCTCATTGACCCCGGCGGTGGTTCCATGATCGGCGGCACACATTATCGGAAGAAGTTTTTCGGCAAGTATCGCGGAACTGTGTTCGACAATGTCGATCCGGAGGTCAAGGGACGGATTCAAGCGCTCGTTCCCGACGTTTTCGGCGACGTGCCAACTACCTGGGCGCTCCCGTGCCTGCCGGTGGTGGGCGGGGTAGGACCGCAGAGTGGGATATCTGTGCTGCCGCCGCTCGAGGCCAGCGTGTGGGTGGAATTCGAGCACGGCGATCCGAACTATCCGATATGGACCGGCTGCTTCTGGGACTCGCAAGAGCAAATTCCGTTGACGGCGCTGCTCGGAACGCCCGGCGTGCCGAATATCGTGATGCAGACCGTCGGACAAAATGTGTTGTCGATTAGCGGCGACCCGGTTACCGGGATTACGCTGAGTTGCGGCCCCGCGGCGAGCGCGACGAGCCCACAGATCAAAATCACCGCGGCCGGAATCATTATCTCCGACGGGAAGAATGGATCGATCACCATCGCGGGCGGGACGGTAATCATAAATCAAGGAGCTTTAGCAATCACGCAGGCCTAATTCGGAATCGATCGGAGGAACTCAGCATGCCGGGATTTCTTTTACATCAAGGTGCCAATGTCACGTGCACGCACCAGGGGAAAGCGACGCCGATGTCGGTTGTCCCTAACGTCCGCGTCAGCGGGCAGTCCATTGTGGTTAGTACGCCGCCGTGGGGAATCGTCGGGTGCACGCTTCCCACGCCTCCCACCGCCAATGGTCCCTGCGCAACTGCCAAGTTCCTAACCTGGGCCCTTCGCGTTACTTCTTATGGAATGCCGGTGCTCTTGCAGGACAGCCAGGCGCTCTGCGCTCCTTCGGGAACTCCGTTATTGATTACGGCTACCCAAACCCTCGTGTTCGGGATGTGAACCCCATGAACATCGATTTCCCGTTCCGCTTTGACAAGCGCGGGCGCACTGCCGCCGCGAGCGACGAACAGCATCTCAACGGCATGATTGAGCAGTTACTATTCACCAATCCCGGCGAGCGAGTGAACCGGCCGGATTTCGGCAGCGGGGTCATGCAACTGGTCTTTGCGCCCAACAGCGTGGAACTCGCCGCGGCGCTGCAATTTACGATGCAAGCGGCTCTGCAGCGCTGGCTGGGCGACCTGATCCAGGTTCAGACGCTGGAAGTAACCAGCCAGGATGCCACGCTCAGTATCGACATCCAATATTCCATCCGGCAGACAAACCAGAGTGTCGCCGTCCAGTTCACTCAGACGGTCTAGTTTCATGAATGCCAAGATGCCGGAAGTCTGCGTCGATCCTCACCGAAGGGCGGAGATCCGCGCCAAAGGACGGAATGGCCTCGATTATCTCGATGTAAGTGACGATCAACTTACGCTAACGGTGTATTTCCTGCGCCGCGCGCCTGACACTTTAGCGAAAGAAAACGTCGTGATTGACGGCGGAGTGCGAATCAAAGGGATCAAGGTCCTGGATCTCAGGTTCTGTTCGGCCGAAAATCCGGAAGAAGACGACTGCGTGAACCTGGTCCTCGACAAGGCCGGCGACTTTTCCACTTACACCCTGAAGCTCGTCGAAGTGGACGAAGCCGGGAATCCAACGAACCGCCCTTTTAGCGGCTTCGATCCACGATATGCTCATCTGAATTTCAGTTTCAAAGCCGGCTTGCCCAGCGGCTTGGATTGCCGGCAGCAGAGCGTTTGCGCGCCATCAGCATCCGCCGGGCCCGACATCAACTATCTCGCCAAGGATTATGCGAGCTTCCTGCAATTGATACAGGATCGTCTTGCATTGATCATGCCGGATTGGCAGGAACAGCACGTTCCCGATATCGGCGTTGCACTCATCGAGGTCCTGGCCTATGTGGCCGATTACCTCAGCTATTACCAGGATGCAGTTGCCACCGAGGCGTATCTGAATACAGCGCGGCAGCGCATCTCCGTTCGGCGGCATGTGCGCCTTCTTGACTACACCATGCATGAAGGTTGTAACGCGCGCGCCTGGATTCAGCTCACCGCGAGCCAGGATGTGTTGAAGCCCCCCCCCGATTTATCGCAGGCACTCTTCATTGCGGGATTCGAAGGCTTGCCGGGCGCGGGTACTATGCTGTTGCCGCGGGATCTCAATGCTGTGCCGGCCAGCCTATACCAGGTGTTCGAGCCTGTCGGCGCTCCGGCGCAAGTCTATCAGGCGCACAACGAGATTCATTTCTACACCTGGGGTGATCGCCAGTGCTGTCTTTCCCGCGGCTCGACTTCAGCCACACTGCAGGATGGCGCTCCAGGTTCCGGACGCGCCCTTCATCTTCAACAAGGCGACTACCTTTTGTTCGAGGAGGTGCTTGGCCCGCAAACCGGCGCGGCCGCCGATGCCGATAAGTCACACCGCTGCGTGGTAAGGTTGACCGCCGTCTCTGCCTCGTCCGACCCGCTCAACGAACAGCCGGTATTAGAGATCGAGTGGGGCGTCACCGACGCTCTCCCGTTTCAGCTTTGTGTTTCTGCGCTAGGACCGGCTCCAAGCTGCGAGCTGATTAAGAATGTAACTCTCGCCCGTGCGAATGTCTTGCTTGCCGATCATGGGCGTTGGATCGCCGATGAATCGGTGGGCGCCGTCTCACTCGCTGCGTCGACCCCGGCGTGTGAAAGCGAGCATAATCCCTCGCCATCCATTGTTCAGGGTGCAAAGTTTTCCGCCACTCTGCAGGTTCCCTGGTTGACGTTCCGGCAAGAGATCGTTGCCAACGCGCCGGCATCGATGGCGCTTATGCAAGATCCCAGATCCGCGCTTCCGCAGGTCCGCCTGCGCAGCATCGCGCCCCTGCCGGACGGCTCCGGTCCGTTGTGCAGCTTCGCTGAGTTGCAGCAGCCCGCGCTTCTGGCTGAGAGGCTCGCCGCGACAGAGAAAGACCAGGGCACCTTGTATCTCTATGGTCGGCTTTCAAAACAGACATTGACCCTGCTGGCGCACTTTGATCCGCGACAGCCGATCGACCCCGCTCTCGAGAGCGCGCTCGCGAACGAAACCGCTGGATTCGTTCGCACCTGGCTTCCGCGTGCCGATCTTCTAAAGAGCCAGTCGCAGGATTTCCACTTCGTTACCGAGATTGACGACAACGGCTTCGCGCATCTTCGCTTTGGCGATGGCCAACTGGGGCGAGCTCCCGAAGCAGGTGAGACCTTCTCGGCCACATACCGCGTAGGTAACGGCGTGGACGGCAACGTCGGAGCCGAGGTGATTGACCACATCGTGCTTGCTGACGGTCTGGTTGAGGGGCTGACGCTAACGCCATCGAACCCGCAGCCTGCCCTGGGCGGCACCGCTCCGGAACCGGTTGATGAAGTAAAGATGTTCGCACCGGGCACTTTTCTCGATCAGTTGGAGCGCGCCATCACCGCCGACGACTACGCCACCCTGGCTGAAAACAACCCGAAAGTGCAGCGCGCGGCTGCTGACCTCGTGTGGACCGGCAGCCGGTACGAGGCTCATGTCGCCATCGATCCGCTGGGAACCGACGCGCCCGATCCGCAATTGCTGCAAGAAGTCCTGCTCGATCTCGAAAAGTACCGCCGCATCGGCCACGATCTGGCTGTCGTTCAGGCCCAATACGTGCCGCTGGAGCTTGCCATCGCGGCTCAGGTCGTGCCCGATTATCTCCGCGCGCACGTCAAAGCAGGGTTGCTCGATGCTTTCAGCAACCGCACTCTGGCGAACGGGCAGCTCGGCTTCTTTCATCCGGATAACCTCACGTTCGGCCAGAGCATTTATCTCAGCCGCATCATTTCAGCGGCGCAGGCGGTCCCCGGCGTCATGAGCGTAGAAGTTACCACGCTGCAGCGTCTTTTTGCGGAACCGGACCACGAACTGGAAAACGGCGTTCTGCCCATTGCTCCGCTCGAAGTCGCGCAGCTTGAAAATGATCCGGTCTTTCCGGAACGCGGCGTTCTCCGGCTCGAGTTGCGAGGTGGCCGATGACGCTTCCGTGCGGCTGCTGTACCGGTGTCGCGATTGCCACTCCCGCGGACACCTCGAACCTGCCTGGCCTGAATGCGCTTGTCTATCGCATCGGAACCTACACGTCGTTTTTCGAAACGATGAAGGCCAGGCTCTCGAGCCCGGATTTCCGGACAGCTTCCGGCGACGCCCCTCTGCTGGCCTTGAAGACTCGCGATGAGGATGATCCGGCGATTGCGTTGCTCGATGCCTGGGCAGTGGTCGCCGACGTCCTCACGTTTTATCAGGAGCGCATCGCCAACGAGGGTTATCTGCGCACGGCCACCGAGCGTCAATCTGTGCTCCAGTTGGCGGCCCTGGTCGGCCACGCGCTGCGCCCCGGCATTGCCAGTTCCACGTTTCTGGCTTACACAATCGATCCCAGCGGCGACGGTTCTACGGTCAGCGGAGGCGCCAAGGCCAAAACCATTCCCGGGCCCGGCGAGCTGCCGCAGACCTTTGAAACATCCCAGGACTTGAACGCCAGCGCGGCATCGAGCGACCTGGCCCCGCGCATGACGCAGCCGCAAATCTTCTCGCCAGCCACTACACAGGTCTATGTTTCGGGTGTCGCGAATAATTTAAATCCCAACGATCCCGTATTGCTGATTGCAAGTCCGCCGGCCCTGGCTTATATCGCAACCGTCGATGTGCAGAGCAGCGACAACCGGACACTGATCACGCTCCAGCCCAGCTCATCGGTCACGCCCCCACCCAGCGGAGCAGTCGCAGCGGAATCGAGCGTCACCGCCCAATCGCAGACTATCCCGGCAGAGGCGCAGCCGGCAGCGGTATCACCGCCCCTGCCTGTAAGAGCTACGGAGAACCTGTTAACTCCACTGTTGTTGCCGCCCGCTCCGCACCCGGCGAATGCGTCGCAATTGGTGCGCACGCCCGCCGACGTCTTTAAACTGGAGCTCGACACAACTACGAAAATGCTTCAGGCCTTCCATCCGGAGCTTGGCGCGCTGCTCTATACGGCATTGGCGAATGCTGCAGTCACGCCGCCGGCCACCGCCCAGTTGCATGCCTTCCGCACCAAGGCGGCGGTGTTCGGCAACAATGCTCCGCTGAAGTCCATCACAGATTCGACCGGCATTGTCATCGGCACGGAAGAGTGGCCGCTAAATGGCAGCCTCTCCATCACGCTCGTGATCAGTGCGACAGCGGGCGGCGATGCCGGCCGGCAACTCGAGGCCAATCTTCTCCAGAAACTGCACAGCGGCGGCCTAACCGTATTCGCCAAAGTCGTACAAGGTGATGTAAGCGCCAGCGATTCCGCGCCTGTCGCCCACTCGACCCTGAAGGTTGGCAAATGGGATCTCGAGATCAACCTGCAGACAGGTAAGCAGCATGAGGTCGATTTGAAATTCCCGCAACTTGACCGTTCCTATTCCTTCAACCTGGCCAATGACGGCACTCTGACAGTGAAGGTTGACGATGGGGAGAACATTCTGGTGCCGTCGGGGCAAAAAGCCACTGCGGGCAGTAGCGACCGCCATCTGCTCGTCTCGTTCGGAGCCGCCATCGTTCTTAGCGACGACGCTGCGCTCGCCGCCGGCGACAGTTCCGCAAATGTCATCAACCTGGATGCCCCTTACGACAAGATCGTTCCGGGAAGCTGGGCTTTGATCGTTCGCGCGGACACCGGCAAGACTCTCACCACCACGGTCGCCGCCGTGGCCCAGCGTTCCATTGCCGCCTACGGCCTAACCACTCGGGTCACACAACTGACGCTGAAAGACCCATGGCTCGATCCGAAGAACGACCTCATGCTCAGCGTGGCGCGGAACACCACGGTGTTCACTCAGAGCGAACAGCTTGCGCTTGCCGAAGAGCCAATCACCGCCAATATCGCAGGAGATCAAATCGAGTTGGGCGATCTACGCCCGGACCTGCAGCCGGGCCAATGGGTGATCGTCCAAGGCGAACGCTCCGATGTTCCCGGAGTCAACGCCGCTGAGCTCATGATGCTCTCCGGAGTGAAACAGGGAGTGCAGCAGGTTCCTGTGACGACGCCGAGTTCTTCAAGCTCTGGGTCGAACTCTAGTTCCACGTCGAGCTCCGGTGCGCCGCCCGCGATGCAGAACCGTCCAGGCGACACGATTCACACGTTCCTGCAGCTATCTAATCCGCTTGCGTACACTTACAGCCGCGAGAGCGTGAGTATATACGGCAATGTCGTTCCCGCAACTCACGGAGAGACGAAAAATGAAGTGCTGGGAAGCGGTGACAGCGCAGTCTCCTTCCAGCAGTTCAGCCTGCGCCAATCGCCGCTGACTTACGTTTCAGCCCCCACGGCCCAGGGAACCGCAAGCACATTGCAAGTCTCCGTCAACGGCGTGCAATGGAACGAGGTGGATTCGCTCTCGAGTGCCGGACCATCGGACCGCTCTTTCGTTACCCGGACTGACAACAACGACAAGGTAACGCTCACCTTCGGCGATGGGCGGCACGGCATGCGATTGCCTACCGGCGCCGAGAACGTGCAGGCCACTTATCACGTGGGAATTGGTTCGGCGGGCAATGCAGATCCAGGGAAAATCAGCATGCTGGGTACGAAGCCGCTCGGCGCACGAGCAGTAGTGAATCCGCTGCCCGCGAGCGGTGGCGCGGACCGCGACAGTCTGGAGACCTCTCGCAGCAACACGCCCACGGCAGCCATAGCACTGGACCGCCTGGTCTCGGTCCAGGACTACGCCGATTTTGCGGTTGCGTTCGGGGGCATCGGCAAGGCGTCGGCATCGCAGCTCTCCGACGGTCGACGTCGCGTCGTGTTCGTCACCATCGCTGGCGTCGAGGGCGCGGCCATTGATCCAAGTTCCGCGCTCCTGGACAACCTGTCGCAATCGTTCCGCCAGTTTGGCGATCCGCATCTGCCCGTCGGGGTAGCAGTATGCAAGTCTCTCTTCCTGCTCATCGGCGCCAAGGTGAAGGTCCTGCCCGATTATCAGTGGACCTCCGTCGAACCTGCCGTCGAAGCCGCGCTGCTTGCCCGCTTCAGCTTCGATCGGCAGCAGTTCGGACAGCCAGTCTATCTCAGTTCCCTGATCGCCGCGATCCAACAGGTGCCCGGCGTCTCTTATGTCAACGTGGATGCGTTCGATAGCATCGGCAGCGACGACGTCGCCAGTGCGCTGGCTTTGAGCGCCAAGTTCGCTGAGCTTGCTGCTGGGCGCGTGCCCCCGCGGCAAATCGACGTGAAGCTGGCTCATCTAGACACGAACACCGGCAGTCTCGTGCCGGCGGAGCTCGCCTTTCTCAACCCCGACGTCCCTGGCACTCTGCTGCTAACGGAGATCCCCTCATGAGCAATGTCGATCGCCTCTATAACCTGCTTCCGCTCGTTTACCGGCAGCGCGATTTGGAGCAGGGTTATCCGCTGCAGATGCTGCTTCGGGTGATTTCCGAACAAGTCGATTTGATCGAAGGCGATATCGCGCAACTCTACGACAATTGGTTCATCGAAACCTGCCAAGACTGGGTGGTTCCCTATATCGCAGATCTCATGGGCTACCGCCCCGTGCATCCGTTGAGCGATCCCGACGCCACCCAATCGTCCACTTTGGCTGGTACCTTGGTTCCACGCCGGGAAGTCGCCAACACGATTGAATATCGCCGCAGGAAAGGCACGCTTTCGCTGCTAAGCGACTTAGCCGGCGCTGTAACTCGCTGGCCTGCCCGGGTAGTGGACTTTGACCGCCGCGTCAGTGTTTGCCAATCGCTGGATCACTTGGATCTGGGCGCTGGCCGTTATGCGGACCTGCACGCAATCGATTCGCTCGACCGGCTTGGCGCCCCGTTTGACGCCCTCAGCCACTCCGTCGACCTCAGGGCGGTAGGGTCGCCGTATTCGCAAGGCCGCTATAACATTCCGAGTGTCGCCGTCTTCTTATGGCGGCTGAACGTTTATTCTGTAACTCACTCGCGTGCTTACAACCAGGAAGAAGCCGGCGATCATTGCTTCACATTCAGCATTCTAGGTAATGACGCCCCGCTATATAACCAGCCCTCCGCCGGCGTCGCCACAGGAGTTACTAAGCGGCAGGCGGAAGAACTTCAGGTTCCCGAACCGATTCGCCGGCTTGCTCTTGCGCAAGAAGTTGAAATCGAGGGAAAACCTCACGTGCAGGCTTCCGAACAGTATTACGGCACGGGCAAGAGCATCAACGTGTGGGCGCCCCGTTGGGCCGGCCTTGCGGCGAATCAGCCCATTCCGGCCGCCAAGGTCATTCCCGCGGACCTCGCCGAATGGAGGTACCGGCCCAAACCGGGCCATGTCGCGCTAGACCCGCAATTAGGTCGCATCGCCTTTCCCGTCGAGCAAGTGCCTGAACACGATGTCTGGGTGTCCTATGCTTACGGCTTCAGTGCCGATATCGGAGGCGGCGAATATCCCCGGCCGGAGACGATGCCGGGCGCTAAAACCGCGATTTACAACGTCGGCGCAGGCTATGAATTCTCGCGAATCCATCAGGCCTACGAGCGCTGGCTCCACGAGAAACCTTCTGATGCCGTCATCGAAATCATGGATAGCAACGTTTATGAAGAACAGTTGCACATCGTGCTCCGCGAGCGCCAGCATTTGGAGCTGCGCGCCGCGAATGGGGCGCGCCCGGTCATCTATCTCTTAGATTGGCACGCGAGTCGTCCGGATGCGCTCACGGTCACCGGCGAAGCGGGCAGCCAGTTCACACTGGATGGGTTCTTGGTCACAGGGCGAGGAATCGAATTCCGCGGCCCGCTCCAAAAAGTCTCGTTGCGGCACTCAACCCTGGTGCCAGGTTGGGCTCTGCATCACGATTGCAACCCTCGCCGGCAGGGAGAACCAAGTCTCGCCCTCGTTAACACCTCTGCAACCGTGACCATCGCCAATAGCATTTTGGGCAGCATTCAGATCTTCCAGGAACGGGATGACGTAGATCCTGTTCGACTGGCGATCACCGGCAGTATGCTGGATGCGACTCGAGCCGATTTCCTGGCGCTGGCAGCTCGGGAAGAATCCATTGCCCCTGCCGTTCTCACCATCGACCGTTGTACGGTTTTTGGTCACATACAGACCCACTCGATCTTACTCGCGCAGAATTGCATTTTCACCGGAAACGTCATGGTTGCGCGCCGCCAGCAAGGCTGCATGCGCTTCTGCTACGTTCCCGCCGGGTCTCGCACGCCCCGGCGGTTTCACTGCCAGCCGGATCTGGCCGATTCCGCCGTTGCGCATCGCACCAGGAACGAAGGACTGAGCTCTCAAGAGAGCAAGGCTCTCGTTGAAGCCGAGCGCATCAGAGTTACTCCTGAGTTCCTCAGCACCAGATATGGGAGCCCTGATTACGGTCGCCTCGCGGATATTTGCGCACTGGAGATTCGAACCGGCGCCGACGATCGATCGGAGCTGGGAGTCTTCCATGATCTCTTTCAGCCGCAGCAGGAAAGCAATCTGCTCGCCCGGCTTGAGGAATACACGCCCGCCGGTATCGATGCCGGGATCATTTTCGCGACTTAGGAGGAATCCGCATGAAAGGCGATTTTAGTAAGGACAGTTTCGATCTCTCCAAGAACTTCACGCGGGTCCTGATGCAGCAGGGCCGGGTCCAACTGGACGCCGACTGGAACGAGCAAGTCTCAATTTTCGTGCATTTCCTCCGCACGCTGACGCGCGATTTACTAGGGCCTTATGCCGGACCCGAACATAACTGCGGTTTTGGCGTACTTACGGCCGGAGACTTCTTGATGGGCGATGACATGCAGATGAGCGCGGAGCAGAAGAGTCGCCTGCAGAGATCTATTCGGGAGCCGGGAGACTTCCTCATCTCGCCCGGCAATTACTATGTGAACGGCATTCTGTGCAGAAATCCGGACTATGTTCCGTTTTCGAAACAGACTCATCGCCAGCATTCTAAGTTACTTCACAACGCCAACTCCCCTTATCTGATCTATCTCGAGATCTGGGAGCGTGAGGTGTCCGCTGCCGAAGACGAATCCATTCAGGAAACTGCGCTCGCCGGCGCCGACACGGCTGAGCGCGCGAAGATCGTGTGGCAGGTCAAAAGCTTCGAATTGAAATCCGATCCGAAGAGCCTGTTTGCAGGCGCGAACGACTGCGCAAGCGTGCAAAAGGGATGGTCCGGATTCGTCGACCACTGGCAACCGCCGAATCGGGGACGCCTGCGCGCCAGGGCTCACGCCGTGATTGACAGCGGCTTTGCAGATCCTTCTACCGTTGCTCCCGCCTCCCAATACCGTGGACTGCAAAACCAGCTCTATAGGATCGAAATTCATCACGCCGGAACCCCCGGCGAGCAGGACGGGCCCACGTTCAAGTGGTCTCGCGAAAACGGATCCGTGGTCTTCCCCATTGTCTCTTTGGCCGGTGACCCGGTGCTGACGCTGGGAAACCTGGGAAGAGATTTGCGCTCCGGCCTTCGCATGGGGGACTGGGTGGAGCTCGTAGATGACCAGTATATTAAGGAGCGTCGCGCCGACCCGTTGCGGCAGGTCGAGAAGATAGACGCCGGCCGCAATCAAGTCACGCTGAAAGGGCCGCCGTCTAAGATCGACGGGCACCCCGACAAACATCCTTTACTTCGCAGATGGGACCAGAAACAAGGCGATCCTCGAAGAGGCAGCCTGGAGTTGAATGATGGCGCTGCATTGATAAGGGAAGGCGATGGCGATAAGTTTTGGCTGGCTCTGGAAAATGGCGTCCAGGTTCAGTTCATGCCGTCGGAGCCAACTAACCAGTATCGAACCGGCGACTATTGGTTGATACCGGCTCGCACTGCCACCGGAAACGTGGAGTGGCCGCGGCGGGGAGGAGAACCCGATGCGCTTCCGCCGCGCGGCGTAGAACATCACTACGCGCCCTTGGCAATCGTCGCGTTCAACCCGCAAAATGTTCTGGAGACCCAGGCCGACTGCCGGCCGAAATTTAAAGTCCCGAAGGAATACGGCGGCTAAGCGCGCGAGCCTGGTGGCTTTCCCAGGGGCATCTGAAACGTTTCTCTCATCAGCTTCACGATACATATGATTCCGAGCTGCGAATCGGCTTTGAGTTACGCGGCGGCATAGCGCCGCCAGATGAAACCACGGAGAACTACAAATGAGCGCTTCCATTGCAAATCAACTCGCGGCTGTAACTCAAGTCGCGACGGTAAGTAAACTTGCGACTGCAAGTTGATTCGGCAGCCGCCGCTAGAACAACTTGTGAACGCGAACGTTTGTCGTGTTTGCAATGGCTGGCTGGATGGAGCAGCTCGAAACCGCAGTTGACCCGCTGATTCAGCGGCTGATAGAGAAGGACGATATTGAAAGTTTCTCGCCAGAGGAGGTGCAGATTCTCGCTCGCTGGACTGGAAAAACGGCAGTCGTTCTCAGCCACGTCACGCCAGAGAAGGATCGAGTCCCTCACGTGATGGCGCGTAGCATACATCCCGACAGTCCAGTGCGCCCTAGACTACGGTTCTTCTACGGAAGTATCAAAGCCGATTTCACGTTGGAAGGTGGATTCCTGCAGCTTGTATATGGGTCCGAGCTGGGTCTGATCAATACTGATGAAGTACCCGCGACCCGTATGACCATCTGCGTTTACAACCGCATGCTGAGCGTCGGTTCCTGCTGGAGCCACGCGCGTAGAGGGTGACCTTTTCGATGCCGATTCACTAAAACAGGGCGTGGAGGGCGTCGCGGCGATCGTTCACCTCGCGGCGGTTTTTCGGACGCCGAATGAGGACGATATCTGGCGGGCCAACCTGGAAGGGACGCGCAACCTTATCGCCGCCGCAAAGGCTTACATCCCACATAGCCGCTTCGTCATGGCGAGCACAGGGTTGGTCTATGACGAGGACGCCCCGCATCCAGGTATTGAAGAGGATGCGGTCCATCCGAAGCGCGCATATCCGGCGAGCAAAGTCGCGGCAGAGAACGAACTCCGAAGTAGTGGACTCAACTGGAGCATTCTCCGTCTACCTTTTGTCTATCGCGACGGAGACGGACACCTGGCCTCAGTACCGAGAGTCATCGCAACGATGAAGTGGCACCCGGCGCGAACGTTTAGTCTGGCTCATCAGCGAGATGTTGCAAAAGCGTTTGAGCTTGCTCTGACCGGGACGATGGACGGACTGATCGTCGACCATGCGCCTGCCACCCTTTACGAAATGGCGAGCATTGCCAGAGCTTCCATCGAGTCCTCAGCCGAACCGCTTACGAACCCATGGATGGCCGCATGGACGGTTCGCGGAGTCGAAGCCTCGGTTTCAGGCCGACAATTCAAACCATGTACCAGGCTGCTCAAGAAGGGATCCTGTAAGCCGGGCCGGTACCGGCTCCGGAGGATGGACCGACGCGAATGGCCGCCTAGTTCGTAAGAAGGCTTTCCGTTCGCGAATTCCCACTTTCGCAGGCAGTGTGGGCACCGTGCGCTCTCGGCCGTGTTCCGTATTCAAAAGATCCGTTCAGTGTAGATACGACGGCCGGTTCAGTGTCTGTAGTTTTCGTGTTTCGCGATCGCAATGGCATCGCTCAGGTGTGTAGTTTTGGGTGTTTTTAACATTGCCGCCCAAACGTGAGGCACCCGTCACTCAGGACCTATGCCAAGACTTGAGCTGGCCGAGAAGCAACTTACTGCTTTGATCGAATCTGCGGAGCGAAGGCCAGAGCCGTAAAGGTGTTTGGAATCGGTTGAGGATAGGGATGTGGGTTCTGGGGAGTGGCCGCCGCAGGTGGCCGCATTCGCGCCGTTACGGCGTAAATCGTATGCGTCTTAAGATTGAGCGCCATTGTGCGAGCGCCGGACTCCGTCGCAATTGTCTGGGCGACGCTAAACCGATCCGGTGAATCCTCGCGTACAACTGTGATGACGCCTTGGCCACACGAGGCGAACGCGAGCCCGGTTCCGGGATCAAAGCGGCTTGCGTCGGTCCCTTTTCCAATCGGCAATGTGGCCAGTACCTTTCCACTCGTGTAGTCTAGAATCGCTATCAACTGATTGCGACAACCGGCAAACAAACGCTTATGCGCAACATCGATAGCAAGACCAGAGGGATCTTCGCATGGAGCGAGCGGCCAAATGTGCAGGGAACTTTAGCGTCTTCGCGTCGAAATCCACAATCTGCCCCTTGTCCTCAATGTTGACGAAGATATGCCCGTTGCGATCGGTTTGCGCAAACTCCGGCTTGCCACCAAGGGCAACGGTTCCGACAACTTTACCGGTAGCAGCATCGATCGCCGAGGCGTCTTGTGTTCCGCCTCCATTGAAGGTGAAGACCCGGTTGCTGAACTTGTCATACAGTATCGCGTCAGGATCTTTGCCGGCCAAGTCAACGTGACCGGATATCTTCATAGCCTCCACATCAAGGATCGAAACCGATGCCTCCGTGCTGAGAAATGCCTTTTTCAATCCGGGAGCAAAGGAAATCGCGTGCGCTCCATCGAGACCAGAAATATCCGCCAGCTTCTTGAGATCTTTATCAAGGACGAGAAGGTGCGAGTCGCGCGGAATGAAGACGCGACCGGTATCCGGGTCAACATCGAAGTAGTCCCACGCGCCCTCACCTCCTAAAATCAGTCGCTTGGCCAGGTGATACTTGACGCTTTCACTCGTCGTCGCAGCAAAGATCACCAGCGACAAAACCGGGACCACAACGACAACGAGTGCGAGGAAGCGGCGCCGTATACGAATCATGCGATCTCTCCAAATAGGCGCCGAAACATTACGTGCTGCCGCCCAACCTGTTCACAACTGTCAGTAACGGTCACATCCTGGGTCCATTGCTGGCCTTCGAATTTGCTGTCCATCGATCGATCGTACCCAAATTCGAACAAGGCCGGAATGATCTCCTGTGTCCGAGCCCGTGTTCGCCCGCCGCCGTGCGCGAAATGTGTTCCCGCCATCCCAAAAACCATAAACGCGCTTGTGAAATCCTGGCCCGGTGAGATCCACCCACAGCTCTACGTCTGTGGCGGAGTGAAACGTGAGTTCCTGTTTTTCCCAAACGTGAATCTGCGACTGTGCGGCAGCATTGTCTCGAACGGCGAGAAGGCCCGCAACAACAATCCAAACTGATACGCTGCCTAGTCGGAACCTGTTTATGCGACGCCTCATCCATTTCCCGCTTAGAGTTTTGCTGTTTGTGCTTTTGCCAATTCTGTCACCTGCACAGATGACGAAACGATTGGAAGGACGCGCTCCCAACCCCGCGGTTGACGGACGCGCGAACAACACGGCGATACCAGACGTGATTGCCCTTCACTCTCAGTTTCGAAGCGTCATCGTGTTGCGCTTCAATACAATACAGATCTGTTGGCGGGCTTGCAGGTGGAAGTGAAGCGGCTGGGAATCAAGGACGCCGTCATCCTGGCGGCCATCGGCTCGGTTACAAATTATCAGGTTCACGCCGTTGCGAATCGCGATCTGCCATCCAAAGACCTCTTCGTGCGTGATCCGTCTGCCCCCGCGGACATCGTCAGCATGAACGGTTACGTGATGAACGGGCGCGTGCACCCGCATATTACGTTATCCACTGGGGATCACGCGTTCGGCGGTCATCTGGAGCCCGGTACAAATGTGTTCACGTTCGCTCTTCTGACCATTGGCATCCTGGATACCAATGCCGACTTCAGCCGGTTCGACGATCAGACGTATCGATGAGGGGCGATGTTCTTTTATAGACTGAAGCCGATGAAAGCGAATTGCGTTTCATTGGTAGATGAACACCTGAAGAGTTTGGCGGGAATGCGGTGACCGATTTCAACCGGCGTGAATTTCTGGCCATTCCTGCTGCAGCCGGGGTGGCGGGATCTGCCTTTGCAAGGCAAGGCGATGAGGGATGGCAGCGGCGCATCCGTCGTGTAGGTCAGCTCAATATGACCGAACACGATCCGGTGGAGATGGACGTGGAGGCATGGGCAGACTACTGGGCCAGCCTGAAAGTGGATGCTGTTCTCGTCAGCGTGACCGGAATTCTGGCTTTCTATCAAACCAAAGTTCCGTTCCATCGCAAGGGCAAATATCTTGGGACCAAGGATTTCTTTGGCGCGTGTTGCGCGGCGGCGAAAAAGCGAGGGCTGCATGTGGTTGCGCGCACAAGTCCCGATCTGAACTGGGAAGATGCGGTCGAAGCGCATCCGGAATGGTTTCAGCGCAATGCGCAAGGACAGCCGATTGCGCACACGGAAGACCCGCGGCTGTTCCGCACGTGCATGTTCACCACATACATGACAGATTATCTGCCGGCGATCCTGCGCGAAGTGAACTCGCTTTATGATGTGGACGCGCTGTTCACAAATGCGTGGCCTCCTTTGGGGCGATTGCCGGATTGCCACTGCAATGTATGCGAGCATCTCCCCAGGCCGGGAACGATTGAGTACTGGGATCGCTTCAATGAACGGACGATCTATTTGTGGAAACTGTACGACGCAATTGCTAAAGAGAAGCGGCACGCGAACTTCTATTTCGCGAATTTAGGCGGCGGTATTCATTCGTCGGCAAATTTGGTTGCACTGGGCGAGCTGTGCGAATGGTTTCAGTGCGATAACCAGGGCCGGGGCGGAGATAATACGCCAATTTGGGCATGCGCTTCGCAAGGCCGGGTTTGCCGAGCGGTGCAAAACGGAAAGATGGCCACCAACGTTACTGGCGCGTGGTCTACGGGACCTGTTCGGTGGCGATACGTTGCCAAGTCCGAACAGGAACAGCGGATGTGGTTCAACGAGACGGTGGCGAGCGGAATGGTTCCGTATCATCACATCATCGGAGCCGAGAACGGGTTGGGTGAAGATCGAAGAGTACTTGGGCCCGCACGCGATTTTTTTCGATGGACCGCACAGAACGATCCCCACTTCCGCAACAGAACGAGCATCGCCGAAATTGGCGTGGTGATGGGGCAACGTACGAATCTGTTCTATCAGGCGCCGCGCGGCATGAGCGTGGGCGATTCCATGAACGGGCTTTACTCGGCGTTGCTGGAAGGCCGTTTTCTATTCGACTTCGTGCACGAGGAAAAGCTCTCCCGCGATGAGTTACGGAAATACAAGGCTTTGATTCTGCCTAATATCGCCTTGCTGAGCGACCGTCAATGCGAGCAAATCGCCGATTTCGTGGATGGCGGCGGATCGCTTTTAGCGACATTCGAAACGAGTATGTACGATGAGCGCAATCGAAAGCGCCCAGATTTCGGATTAGCGGAAGTGTTTGGGATTCGAAGAAACGGCGCGGTTATCGGTACAAACGGGAATGCGTATTGTGCTCGGATTGAACGGCGGCATGAGCTGCTGAAGGGATTCAAGGATACGGATTGGATTGCCGGAGCCCAATACCGTGCGCCCATTGCATCGGTTGAGGCACCTGTTTTGACCGTCGTGCCTGGATCAGTCGCATATCCACCCGAACTCTCCTACCCCAATCCCTCACATACAAACGAACCGGCGATGGTGGTTCGGCAAAAAGGCCGGAGCCGACTTATTTTTGTGCCGGGTGACGTCGACAGCACGCTTTGGCGTTCCGGCCATGGTGATTTAAGTTTGCTGTTACGGAACTGCGCCCAGTGGATCGAGGGCAACGATCGGACGGTGACGATTGAGGGGCCTGGCCTGATCGAAACATTTGCGTGGGAGACGGAGCCGGGGTTTGCGCTTCACCTACTGAACTACACGAATCCAGCAGCGCACAAGGGATGGATTCGGGAATTTCATGCGATCGGCCCTGAAATGATCCGTTTCCGAGTGCCGAACCAAAGGCGCGTCGTTCGCGGGGAACTGCTGCGCGCTCAGACGGTGCTGCCGCTGAAAATAGAGCGCAGCACGGTGTCTTTCACAATACCGCAAGTTGCCGATTACGAAATTGCGGCTTTATATTGCGCCTGAGCTGTCGCCAAAGCGGCACATCAAAAGCGGGAGTACACGGTGGTCATCAGCTGAACAAGAGCGGCTTCCTTTAATTCATTGCGGGTTCGGGTGCGCGCTATTGCGCCAAACCGTTGGGGTCGGCTCGACTACTCGAATGATTTATGGTCTGTTTGCGCGAAATCTAGGACAGCGAGGTAGAAAACTGGCTTCTCTGGACCGATATAGGACTAGAGAGAGGAACACCAATGATCAGCCCCGTGTCGAGCAATTCAGATATCTATACCTCCACCGTGACCTCCGCGCCCGTTCAAACGCCCGCCAAGTCAACCCCTCCACAGCAGGATTCCGTTCACCTGAGCCCACAAGCGCAAGCAGCTGCGACCGGGGATGTCGATCACGACGGAGACAGTCACTGATTCCTACAGGCGATACATCAATTGCTATTCGTCCGCAGCGCGAGAATTTATTACTCAGATCCGCAAAGGCGGTATCGTAAGCACACGATGCAGCAGCCACTCAAAGACTCGGATAAATGGAAGAATTTGATCGTTTTTTGCCGATGATGACTCCTCGGCATCTGTCCGTTTCAGTTGACGGTTAGGCGACAGTGCGCGAATGACCGGCGGCCGTTTTTCAGCGATGCCTCGGCGGCTTTCTGCGTTGGGGACGCAGAGGAGATTCCTCAGACTGTCACTGTAGGACATTTGCGAGAGCGGGATCGAAAACAGGCGCAATCTATAATTCCTAATTCGATCTCATGGGGGTTTTTCGGCCAGAGACTCGCGCCTTAGCGACGATCGCGCTGTTGTACGCAGGCGCTGCGATAGCTTCGGCTCAAACCGATGAGATTCAGGTGTATGATGCCGAGATCGCCCAACCGGGTATCTTCAATCTGACCTGGCACAACAACTTCACTCCTATTGGGCTGAAGGCGCCTGCATTTCCCGGTGGATTGATTAACAATCACAATCTCAACGGTGTCACCGAATGGGCCTACGGTGTCACAGATTGGTTTGAGGCGGGACTGTATCTTCCGTTGTACAGCGTTTCTGCGGCGCGCGGTCCATCAATCAACGGCGGCAAAATTCGTTTTCTATTTGTGAAACCCCATGCAGCAGACCGGAAGTTCTTCTATGGCTTGAATTTCGAATTTAGCTACAACGCGAGACACTGGGATCCCCGCACATATACCTCCGAAATTCGGCCGATCGTCGGTTGGCATCTCAAGCCATGGGACATCATCATTAATCCGATTCTCGACAACTCGTGGTATGGAGGGTTCAAGAGTCTCGAGTTCGTACCTGCGACGCGAGTGGCATACAATCTGAACCCCAAATGGGCCGTCGCCATCGAGGAATACGAGGATGATGGACAATTGCGAAAGTTTTTTCCGGCGCAACAGCAGTTCCATCAGCTCTGGGGAGTGTTCGATCACGATGCCAAATACGTACACATCGAGGCAGGAGTGGGATTTGGGCTCACGCCTGCAACGGACAAGATGACGTTGAAACTTATGCTCTCCAAGGATTTGAACTCGAAGAAGGACACTCATCGGACGCCCAAGCCCCCGCAGTAAGACTCACCGTCTCCGCCCTGTCGCCGCGGTGCGCTTTGCCATTCCTAATACTGAAGCACTGCAAAGCGGCTGATCGAGTACCCGAGCGCCGCACCTACAAAAGCGTCAGAGGTAAAGTGTTGCGACAGGGTGAGCCTGGAGAAGGCGATGGCCGCTGCGCCGCCATAGAGTGCGTACGGAACCCATCGATGCTGCCTATATCGATGTGCGATCACAGTCGCAATCGAAAATGCCAGAATGGCATGTCCCGAGGGGAACCCGCCTCCGCCCACCACTTTTGAGCCGCTGTGATCGTAGAACGAATCTGCATAGTTCTGATTCGACGTGTATGAAAACGGCCGTTTGCGACTGGTCGCGCTTTTCAGCACAACTGCAACAATTCCGGCATCCGCTGCTGCCTGTCCTGCGAGTAGCGCAGTATGCTCCATCTTGCTGTCGTTCCGCGCCCATCCCGCTACGTAGAGTGCTGTAGGCACTGCCACTAGCGCGAGTTCAGTGCCTGACGTCGCGAACGCATCGCTGAAGCCGTCGTATGCGGTCGTTTGATGGAAATAGCGTCCTTCAATCGGGTCTAGCGCCATTAGTCCAGCTGTGGCTCCGGCAACACCGACAGTAGGAATCCAGTTGCGATCTTCAGTGAGGTGAAGAGGAAATAGCCAGATGTTTCTTTGGTCGCAAAAAATGTTTGGGACAAGCAGCTTCCAGGAGACGGGCCGCTCATAATCATTGCTCGCAGTCGACGTGGAGATATCGAGCTGCTGTGCCGGCCTGCTTGGGCAGTTCCATGTTTGCCCGGTTTGCGCGCTCGCTGCAACTGAAAAGACGAACAGGCCAAGCAAGGATGACCATTTGGCTTTTGTGTTCACAAGCTCTTTATCTTCTCCTCAGCATCGAACTCGATAGGCACGAAAGACGCCGCCGGGCGAGTTGTCCGTAACAGCCGAGTCCGGTTCGCAATTTGTCGACGCAAGCCGTGGCTGCATAGGTTGCTAAAAAAGAATCAATGCTTACTTAAGGGTTGCTGTAGGTCTTACGCATATTCGGTGGCCAGCCTATCGGCTTAGCCAAGAAGAAAGCTGAGTTGCCAGTTCTCGGTTTGACTCAGGGAACCTGTGTACCGGCATGCCGACCAAACGAATGCCGTGTGCCACTTTCCAATCACGGCTCAGCGGCGGGAGTCCGTTACGCCTCGATTAGCTGTCGCGGGCGCGGGCATATAGACTGGACATCGCGGACGCCGGTTGACCGGGCAGCACCGTATCGCGCCGTGCTCGAAACGGCTTGCCATCTCACCTCGCCCAGAGCTTAAACGGGCGCTAAATGCGTCCGCATGTGGAAGTACCCACACGTTCGCGTGAAACGCCACTAATGCCTTTCGATGTAATCGGGCGATATCTCGAGCTGCAAACACTCGACATAATCTAAAGGAGGCTGATCCGAAGGCAATAACAGGATCAGGTCGGTACGCGATGCTACGATGCGCACCGAACAATCTGCGCTTATGTCCTTACGACCCGGAGAACCTCAATGACGCACTAGCGGACCTGCCCTGTGGCACTTGCTTTAAGCGCGGTTCCTTTCTGGGGCCCACAGTGGTAGGCGGAAAAGTCTTTGTCGGGTTCGATGGGGCGGGTTGAAGTGTTCGGACTTCGCCAATCCCCTTGAACGCTTCAGCAGAACGGGTGAACGTTCCCGTATGCCATCGAGCGGCAAAGCCAAGTCCGGCGAGGTATCATGCCCGTTGTCAGGCGTCTTTATGACCAGACTCTTGCATCTGAACGTTTACGATTGCATCCAAGCGCGCATCCAAACTAATGTTTTGAGAATAGCCGCACTATGTTGCTTTTGCGCCTTCGCAGCTCCATTTTCCTTGTTCGCACAGTTTAACCTCGATCCAGCAGCACCATATCCGCAACGCGTGGCAACAACCCCTTCCGGCAATGCTGCCGACGCTTCGCTCAGACATGCCGTTGCATGCTCGGCAGTGGCCGCTTTTTCGCCTGTCTCGTTTATGCCGGGGAACGCGCCGGGGACTCTAGCCCCTCTGGCATTCTGTCCCGATCAGACGCAGGGAAGTCCCCAGGATCAGACAGAGCCTCCAGCCGGCAAGCCAACCCCACCTTCGGTTCCCGATCTGTTTCCCCCGAATGCGACTCAACCTAACTTCCGATTGCAAGCGGAGTTGAACAAACGGACGCACATGCTCAAGGTCCACCAAACGCTTGGGCTGATCACAGCGATTCCCATGGTTGCAGCATTAATTACCGGCCCAGAGGCCAAGGTCAAGGGCAGAAGAGGGCTGACCATCACCGAGCCAACAGCGGCGAATCTGGATTCTCATATCGCTCTGGGTAGCCTAACAACAGGCCTTTATTGGACGACTGCGTATTACGCCATCTTCGCGCCGAAAATTCCCGGGGTCAAACCCAAGGGGGCCATTAGGCTGCACAGGGCCCTGGCGTGGGTCCACGGTCCGGGCATGATCCTTACCGGCGTGATGGGCATCATGGCGTACAGACAGGAGAACGCTGGAGAACGGGTCCATGGCTTCGCTTCAGCGCACGGCGCCGTCGCCTATGTGACCGCTGCGGCGTATGGCGCCTCAATCTTGTCCGTATCGTGGCCGATTCACATCAAGTTCTGGAGGTAGCGTGAAGAATAAATGCCTGAGTGCGTTTTTTCTTTTTGTTCTTCCCGCTTTCTGCCAAGCGGACGGTAACTGGGTTCTTCAGCAATCCACTCTCACCTACTCTGTGACTCACCCTCTTCATCATGTTGAGGGGACCAGCCACGCGGCGAGGGGCAAAGGTGTATGCCACGCTGGACAATGTGATTTTCTGGTGGCAGTGCCGGTCAAGTCATTCGATTCCGGAGACAGCAACCGCGATCTGCATATGCTTCAGGTAACCCGCGGGGCTCAGTTCCCGATGGTTGTCGTGCGCACTCAATTTCCCGAAGCGGCCATGACAGCTCCTACCATCGATGCCGACCTGGAGGTTCAATTTGCCGGCCAGACAGCTGAGTATAAAGGCATCCCATTTCAACGAGTCACACGGGGCAATGGCGTACGGATCACTGGAACGATTCCCGCCACGTGTTCCGATTTCAAGATAACGCCGCCATCCTTTCTGACCGTAGCAATCAAGAACGAAATCCCGGTGCGTGCGGATATGACGTGGCGTCGCAACGACTAATCACGCGGATAGCGGCCCTTGAAAGTAATCTGAACCCGTCAGTGTGTTCAAGAACATACTAAATCCTGTGCGCCCCGTGTGCGAATGCAGGTGCGTGTGTAGATGCCACGCATGTGTACGTTGGCGGCAACCGCCGGAATCTGCGGGGCCGACGGCGGTAATCGCGATTGACTGTGCAAGAAAAGCACAGCAACGACATTGCAAACAACGCGCATGGCGTGCGAATCCACTAGCGAGAGAGCAGCCGAATTTGTTCTGCAGAACGGGGAGGCGGAAGTATGCGTAGATCACATCCCGTCTCGGCGAGAGGGAATGTACGGACGGAAAATATAGATCTGGTGGTCAGAAAGTGTTTACCGACGCTCTGCCTTGTCCCCGAAAACCGGGTTATCATCGAGTGAAGCGCCGGCGCGCCTTGGCAGCTGATTGCGGCCGTCAATTGAAGACAACCCAACATACCAAAGGAGTAAGAAAAGATTAACTAATTTGGGAAGATAGCTCGAAGGGTCGGTGGTCATTCAGAATTCGGATTATTCAGCGGCACGGCCAAGCATGAATCATAGGGTTCTCCCGTCAATATGGTGTGCCAGCCACGGTTAACGAGCTTGCGATGACCAAATGCCGGGTATTCCGCTGCATCGTGACCTAGGATCGTTAACTGCAAAGTGGATTCAGCCTCGAAGAGGGCGGCGGACGGCCAGATCTCGATTTCGACGCGCAAGATCTCTCCTGAATGCAACTTTTCGATTTGAGTGTGTTTGTGCCACGGGCGCAGCGGGGTGCTGCGCCACGGATCTAGCTCGCGATGCGATGCTCGAAGCCAGCCCTTTGCAACTCCGTCCCGCTCGTATCCGTTGAAGCCGGAGAAAAAGATCTCATTTCCAGTAGAATCGATTTTTTGAACGACCACGAAAAGATCCAAATCGTCACCTTCAGATGTGCTCACCCAGAGCTTCAGCCGCATACTGCCGATGAGTTCGACAGCCTGCTCGAACTTGTAAGAGAAAGCCGCTCTACCGCTTCGGCTGGTGGAGAGATATTGTGCTTTGCTCCCAGTGGCGACGGCCGCGTGTTGCAGCGTTCCGGTACTCGCACACAGATACAAGGATGTGGGCTGCACTGATGCGGGGGCCAACTCTGCTCTGAGCGAACCTCCTGCTGGTAGAACGCCTTGCGAACTTCCAGGCGCATCCTCGGTACTTGCTCCATGCCGTTATCGATGCCTTTCAAAAAGTGATCGAGAAATCGCTTCTGCCAACCGAGCGCTTCTTCGCCATAAAACGTCTCCCATTTCTTGCGGCCATGCATCGCGTGGTACTGCTCGGAGCCGCGCATCGCATTCCGCTTTCACTGAACCGGCGGCTCGCCCAAGATTTCGAATTTGCCGTGAACTATACGTTTTCTAAGGCCATCGATGACGCTTCGGATTTCAGCGAACAGCCGCGGAACCCATACAATTTGAGAGCCGATCGTGGAGTGTCGCTATACGATCAGAAGCACCGCCTCGTAATCAATGGCACGTTCGATTTGCCGATCGGTGACGAAGATGCGCCCGGCACTCGCCAAGGCCTACTCACGAGAATCTTCAAGAATATCGAGTTGGCGCCGATTGTGACAGTACAATCCGGTGAACCCCCTTACCGGACTCGATTCGAACGGGAGCCAGCCTTGGCCGTTCTCAGCGCGTCCTATAGGTTTCGGTAGGAACACATTGCTCACGCCCGCAACGGCTACGGTCGATTTCCGCGTTCTGAAGTTCTTCCCGGTCCGCGAGCACGCTCACTTGGACGTGGTCGCCGAATCCTTCAACCTTTTCAATCACACGAATGTGAGTCAGCTCAACCCATACTTTGGGCCCGGTTTAACTTCTTTGCCCGGCTTCGGGACGCCGATCAATGCATTCAACGCTCGGCAGATTCAATTCTCGTTGGACGTCGAGTATTGAGGCGGGCATCACCGCATTGGGCGCGTGAACTGGACCGTGTCTGAAGCATACGCGAGTAGGTTGAACGTCAAAAAGCCGAGATTTGTTCTAGAGCGCATTAGATCGCCTGTGACGGCGTAGTATTTGGTAATCCGCCCTGCCCCGATCTCGGGCGGTTGCTCTACCCTTCCGGACTACACGTGAGTTAAGCGTTATTTCCATTGTCTGAGTGGCCGTCGAGTCAACCCAGAGGCTGCGCTGGTGCTCGTCTTCGCGGTGTGGCGGGCTATCTTGAAGTACCGACAAATGCCGCGAGTCGCACGCTATGTTTTACCGCAATCATTTCAGCGGCTTTCTCGCCAATCATGATGCATGCAGCGTTGGTATTGCCGCTGACCACGTTGGGCATAACGCTGGCGTCCGCCACCCGCAATCTATCCACTCCCGCCACTCGCAGCTGTGAATCGACAACACTGCCCATACGACATGTGCTTGTCAGATGGTATACCGTGATCGAGAAGTGCAGTGCGAGATCTTCGAGCAAGGCGTCGCTGGGAGTGTCACCCTGTAAGCCATGTTTCGCTGCGAGCAAGGGTGGTGCTAGCCATGGGCCAATACAACCCTGCCCCGGCCAATTTCTCACGATCTCGAAAGTCCGGCGCAGTACCGCGATCATCACCTTCAAATCATGCGGATCCGCGAAGTAGTTCATGCGGATATCAGGGTGGACCGCTGGGTCAACACTCTGAAGCCGCACTTCACCTTCGCTATGCGGTAGTACCGGATTGGCGAAAACGAGGATGTTTGCCGCCGCTGCCGACAGATGCTGAGAGACGTCATTGAAGCATAGCGACACATCCATGTGAATCAACTCTCTCCACAGTTTCTCGGTGAAACCGCACGGAAGACACGCGATTTGCGCATCGTGACTGTGGAGGTCGCCCAAGCCCGTCGAGAACCAGGCCGCCGCGTCATACAGCGACGATGCAGCCAACCCTCTTCCGGTGGTTGCCCACTCCGTTACCCTTTGCTCGGCTTCCTCCTTCAGAGCTTTCAATTCAGAAGGTAGATAGGCGTCCTCTGCCGGATTGGCCGGCAGGGGACCCATCGGCTGGCGGAGCGCCTCGGGTCCCATTGACACGCCGACCTGAGTTACCGGCACGCCGGAACGGCACGAATGAAAGAGCAGTGGAACCTGCACGTGATCCTTTAGGTGTTTGCCAAGCTCTGGCGAATCAAGGGCGCAGGGCACTCCCGCAGCTTCCAACTCCTGTTTGGGCCCGACTCCGGACAGCATCAAAATGTGTGGCGAACCGATTGCTCCCGCACACAGAATCACTTCCTTCGCAGCATAAACATTGCGCGTCTGGCCGTCGGCTGCACGGTACATAACGCCTCTGGCTTGCAATGCGCCATCCGATCTCTCAATGATGATGCGCGTCGCGTGGGCTCGAGTCAGGATCGTGAAATTTTTCCTATTCTCTGGTTCGCCTTGGAGAAAAGCCCTGTAGGTGCTTGACCGCTTGCCATTTCTGGAGGTGGTCTGCAAGAGTGAGACGACACCGCCCGGACCGCCGCGGTCGCGACCGTTGTAATCACCTCGATGGATTCCCGCGGCTTCCGCGGCCTGAACGAATTCGCGAGCGGCCGGAAGGATTGGCGAGCGAACCGAAACTCCAAGAGGTCCCACAGTATTATGTGCGGCCGAATCTATGTCTATGTCCTGGCTCGGCGCCAGTCCTTCGCTCTTGCGGAAATAGGGCAGCACATCGGCGTAGCTCCATCCTGTCGCGCCTTCTGCCGCCCAGCGGTCATAGTCGCCCGGATGGCCTCGTACATACGCCAGATAGTTCAGTCCAGAAGAGCCTCCCAGCATTTTGCCCCGTGGAACAGGCATTCGGCGGCCAACCAGCCCCAGCCCAGCCCGACCCGGGTCCGCCGTGTACATCCAGTCTGTGGCGGGATTTTTCTGCATAGCGGCGCACGCAATCGGCATCAGCTCTATCTCGGGCGGTCGATCGCCAGCCTCAATCAAGGCGACACGGCAGGAAGAGTCTTCCGACAGGCGCGCCGCAATCACTGCGCCAGCGGAGCCGCCCCCTACGACCACGAAATCAAAGCTTCCCGCAAACTCGTCTCCCGAGATGTCGAGCATTCGAAGCAATCTATCATGTCGGGACCGCGAGAGCAAATCACCGAAAAACAAGGATACAAGCACATCTTGGATCCAGAATTGTTCAACGGGAACCCGATACGGTCTCAGGAAAGGAGAGACTACTTTGCGTGGCTCCCTCTCTCTTCCTGAAATCCATCCACATCCTTTAGAAAGGAAGATTGCCGACGTAGGACCTTCAGTTTGCCGAGGTGACCATCCCCTTAGTGGATTATTCTCGCCGATAAGCTCCCGGGTTAAAGGCTATAAGGAAATCGGACAAAGCTATGGGCCGATAGGTCCGCGCTGACGGCGAAGTATTTAGTATCGATATCAAGGGAAACACCGGGCCGGCTAGATCGTTTGCTAATGGCAAACGTCGGCAATGTTGCTCGATTCGTTAAGCGCTCTGCCCTGAGTGACTCAGTGCGCCCGGCTGGACTCGAACCAGCGACCTTCTGCTCCGGAGGCAAATGGTCACGAGGCGTAAAGCCTTTCTTTACAGTGAAGCAGTTTGAGATTTCGCGCCTTAGGCCAATCTTAGGCCACCCCGATTTGACAAAGTCGCGACGTAGTGAATTGCAGCGCGGATTGTTCAGCGTATAACGTCCGGTCGAGCAAGCGAGTCAAAGCAGCAGCTCGCGACCAAGCGGCAGCGCCTACCTCCGTTCAGCGATGTGTAAGTAATAAGGGAGAGCGGCGGGGTGGGGCCGCTCCGGATTGAATCAAAAGGGAACGTCATCCGCGCCAGCATCTTCAGCGGCTTTCTCGGTGCGATCGAGCTTGCGAATAAATTTGACACGAACGAACCAGGAGCGGACATTTTTTGTTTCCGGGTTCTTCTTGGAACGCCCTTCAGCTCGAGCGTCTGTTCGCGGCCCCGAAGCGTGCCCTCGACTTCAATGTGAGCGCCTTGCCTGAGCGTAGCAGCGAAATCTCCGAGCTTGCCGAAAACCAGAATAGATGCCACTCGGTGCGCGATTCCCATTCATTCTGTCGGTCACCCGAGAGCGAGTGGGTCCGCACCCCGGGCCAGCGAGACGGGTTTTCGCGACGGTCCGGACCACATTGTTTGTGCAGTTTCAAAAGACGCTTGCGCCATCTGTGTAGACAATTGGGCGGTAAATCCAAATCGCGAGTGGTCGGGTCCACGTTTATCGTACCGGGGCGCTACTTGAGCGCGAGTATCATTTCGGTAGGAACCTGCTCCGCGGCGCGGACATGCTCGAATGGCGCTGTGGCTCCGAGCATGATCCTGCGGTCTATTCTTTGTCGAAGAGTCCGGCAAACTTCTACACTTCGATTGTGCCGTACATAGTGCGTAGTGACCGAGCAGTCTACCGCGATGCCGTATCCCGTCGCAGCTCGTTTAATTCAGACTATTCAAGGCTTCCAGCCCATGTCCGTTGGAACCGTTCCTTGCTCGATAGAACGAACTATATGTACGATCTGCGGCCAGTTCAATGTCCAATCGATGTACATCAGGGCGTCGTTAACGACTTGATTCAAGTCGCCGCGTAGAAATGGATTTAGTTGAGTCTCATCGGTAAGTGCGGTAGTAATTGAGATACCTGGGGCAATCCCAAGTCCCGCTCGGGCAGATTTGAGAAATACTGACTCGTCAAGCCTTTGGCCCAGATCGAAGCGAAGGACTCATTTCCTGAGTCGATCAATTGCGACCAGAGGTTCCGAACCTCGGTAATCCTTGCCAGCGCTTCCTTAATCAAAAGCTTCTTCAGCCTTAACCGGTCAGCATTTGGAAATCGGCCGGTCTCGAGCGCAATTTGAAGATGCGCTGGAAGTATGGCGCTAGATCGGCCACTCCGCGAAATTTGACGCCAACGCAAGTTGTCCTCTTCGCTAAGATCATCTGGGCGGAATTTTAGCAGTGGATCTGGATTTATCCAGGCATCGACGATCGCGCCCCAAAGAAGCGTGGGTAGATAACTGGCCAATACGTACTGCGGCAGGTGATCTATTGTCGCTCGAGCTTTGGCGACCATCAGGTCGTCTATCTTTGCATCGCTCAAACAGGGTTCCGCGAGAGTTAGATCAAGAGATGTCAAATGACGAAGCTCGCGATGGAGGCAGTATTTCAAGTGATCATCGATCCAGCTTACGTTGAGGCTGAAATTGCTGAATGGAGGCAGATCGAGAATCGCACCGTCGCTCAAGCATAGAAACGCTCCCGATATGACGGAAACGAGCGGGTGGGCTCCAATTTTGGTTAAACCGTTTGCGCCATCACATCTAAGCTCATTTGGAAGAAAACCATAAAATTTCCGGGCAAGCGGCTCGCTAAACGCCATGGCAGCGCGTACTGTTCCCAGGAAAGTTCGCCGCGCTCGGCTTTGGCAACGAATTCTGGAATTAGGGGGAGAGCAGGAAAACACGTGTGGCAAATGCACCACGCCAATCCTCGAAATTCCCGCTCTGAGGATTGTCCTGGAGCGCCCGCGTGTTGTAGGAAGCGGAAAACAAGAAAGTCGCAACGTTGTTACCGGGTTGGGAAGGGATTTATCTGGGTTTGCGACACGGGAAAATTGTGCCCGGAGCAGCAAAAGAAGAAGCTGTTCATTTCAACTTCAGTTTCGTAGATGAAAAGGATGGCTGGTCTTAGCCTAATAGATATGAGGTTTGGTCTTTGCACCCGACCGAATCGTTAGGGGCAAATGCCGCTCCGTGACAAATAGGCTCATCCTGATGAGAACTGAAACCTCTTCGTCCGGCTTATAAGCAGTTCACGGGCATCGAGCGAGGAAAAACTCTCAACAACGGCATGTGTTGTCCTGCATCCGCCGAAGAAGACCTCTTTCATCAGGCAGTCACGTCGGCTGAAGGGTAGTGTATTCAGTGTTTTCCATTCCCTTCAACAAGGTGGGTGCCTGAAAAACGCTCGAAGTTCAATTTCGCCTCTGAGACTAGCGCTCCTCATGGATTTTCGCGCTACAGCTCACCGGAAGCGGAGCGCCGCTGCATGCTAGAGTGACATTCCCTGGCCCAGAGGTTCCGATCGTGTCTCCTACCTGCACATCCGCATGGTAACCGGGACCGTCTATATGACAAATTGACCTGCACCCCAAGATTCGCACGAAGTTGAATATGATTTCGTACGGAGGAAAGGGGAAGAAGGATGCCGAAGAGCAAACACAGCGAGGCGGCGATCATCGCAGCGTTGCAGCAGCTGGATGCAGGACGGAAGGCGGTCGACGTAGCCCGCGAAGCGGGCGTGAGCACGTACACGATCTACGCCTGGAAGGCGAAGTACGGCGGCATGGATGTCAGCCAAGCCCAGGAAGCGCGCCAACTGCGAGAAGAGAATGCGCGTTTGAAGAAGCTGGTTGCGGATCTTAGTCTCGACAAAGACGCGCTGCAATCGGTGATTCGAAAAAACGGCTGGAGCTCGCAGCCATGAAGGCCGCTGTGGAGCATCTGAAAGAGGATTTTGCCTTCAGTGAACGGCGAGCCTGCCAGGTGCTACGCCTGCCGGTCTCGACCTTCCGTTACCGCTCGGTGCGGTGCGATGCCGGCTTACGCCAGAAACTCGTGGAGCTAGCGCGGGAGAAGCCGCGGTTCGGTTACCGCCGCTTGCACGTGTTACTGCGCCGCGATGGCGAGCAGGTGAATCACATGGTCTAATCGCAGCATCTCGGGAAACCGAAGATCGTAACTCATCGCTTCAAAGAGGTGAACTGCATTGGATCAATACGTAGGGTTGGATGTCTCCCTGAAAGAAACATCTATTTGCGTGATCGATGGCGAGGGCAGCCGAATATGGCAGGGCAAGTGCCCGTCGAGCCCTGACGAGATCGAAGACGTCATCCGCAATCGTGCGCCTCGTGCGGTACGGATTGCACTGGAAACCGGTCCCTTGTGCGTCTGGCATTGGCACGCACTTCGGTCCGCGAATCTGCCGGTCATTTGCATCCATGCCCGCCACGCCAAAGCTGCGCTGATGATGCAGCTCAACAAGACCGACCAGAACGATGCCTATGGCCTAGCTCAGATAGTCCGCTGTGGATGGTACCGGGAAGTGGAAGTCAAGAGCATGGAAAGCCACCGTGTTCGACTGCTCCTGACTGCCCGCAGCCGATTCGTGTCCATGCGGACGACGCTGTACAACCAGATTCGGGGGCTCATGAAGACCTTTGGCGTTGTGCTTGGACCCGGCAAGGGAGGCACATTCGTCCGCCAGGTCGAGAGCAGTATGCCCGGTGATGAGATCGTTAACGCCGTTATTACATCCCTGCTTTCGGCCTGGAAGACCATCACGCTGGAACTGAAAAAGTTGGATGACCGGATTCAAGAAGTAGTGCGAGATAGCCCTGTCCATAAGAATCTTATGACCATCCCGGGCGTTGGAGTCATAACCGCGGCCGCTTATGTGGCTACCATTGACAGCCCGGACCGATTCTCTACGGCGAAAGACGTTGGCGCTTATTTAGGCCTGACACCGCGGCGATACCAATCCGGCGAAGTGGATCGGAACGGTCGAGTGTCGAAGTGTGGAGACGCCATGCTCCGAGCTCTTCTCTTCGAGGCTGCCCATGCACTGCTCACGCGGACACGGCACAAATCCGCACTGCGGACCTGGGGCCTTGCGCTCGCTAAAAGAAGCGGGCCCGCAAAGGCGAAAGTGGCAGTGGCTCGAAAATTAACGGTGATTATGCACAGGATGTGGTCAGAAGGAACTCCGTTCCGCCGCAGCTCGGAAATCTCAGCCGCGGCTTAGATGTTCTTGCATTGAGTTTTCCGGACGTCGTCAGAATCATCCCGAACGTCGCTTATGCAGAATTCGATTGCGCGAATCACAAAGGGAGATTCAACGACATCTAAAACCGACATGAGGCGTCGTCCCGGCGACCTCGGAGACAACAACGAACCGGACTCAATGGATTCATGGAACGGATATCTCGGACCAAACAATTTCACTTGACAAGCGATTAGACAACAAACGCGTTTGGCGCCTATATCGTGAAGCGGGACTCTGTGTGAAGCGCCGCAAACGTAAGCGCCTGGTGCGGGTCGGCGTGAAGCCCGTGAGCACGATAGCAGCGAATCAGGAATGGGCACTCGACTTTGCTGCCGACGTGCTGGCTACCGGCCGCACGGTTCGCGTGCTCGGAGTAGTCGATACCTTCACCCGCGAATGCCTGGCGCTCGAAGCCGACACCAGCTTCGCGAGTCGCCGCGTCACGCGCGTGCTGGAACAGATCATCCGCGAGCGTGGACGGCCACAGAGTATCCGGTGCGATAACGGGCCAGAGCTAACCAGCCGGCACTTCCTCGCATGGTGCATCGAATGGCGAATCCTACTCGTGCATATTCAGCCCGGACGACCGATGCAGAACGGACATGTCGAAAGCTTCAATGGCAAGCTGCGGGACGAATGCCTGAATGTCAGTTGGTTCCGCAATCTATTCGATGCGCGGCGGAAGATCGCCGCTTGGCGTAGCGATTACAATCAGCTTCGTCCGCATAGCGCTCTGGCGTATCGGACGCCATCGGAGTTCGCCGCCTTGAATAACTGTAGGTGGGCTGAGGCGGGGCAAGGGACCTCAATTGCCGGCCCCTTGCCCCACACCCCCATCCCCGCTTTTAAAGAACTGACAGATGGGTGAAAGTTGTATCGTCAGATGTGCGGATTTAGGGTGCAGGTCATTGCCAGACACCTTAAGTCGAAAGTTGATCAGGAGATTGTTTTCTGATATTGGCAGCACACCAAACAGCTAGAGTTGAGCATCAGTCGCCTCTTCGTGATTCGCATGTCAGGCAATTCAACCACTATCTGCAAGTTTTCCAGTGGATTTTCGATCGCGCCGGTCATCGCAGCGAAGGCGCTTGCGAGTGCAATTGAGGCGCCAAGTGATGCCACGAAGCCTGCATTTCCCCCAACCGCTGCAATGTGCTCGTTTAACTCAGAGCCAGATGCTTGACAACTCAGACAAGCACTCTTGCCAGGTACGATAAACGGTCCTGCGAAAGAATTAAGCAAGAAATATCCACCAGCAACTAAAACTGGTACGGCGTTGCCTGGTGAGAAAAGTTCTATGCATTTTTCGGTCGTCGATTCAACTGAAGGTTGATCTGCGCAATTCACGATAAAAGTAGGCTGGAAATCGCCAATTGCGTAAGTTACAGTTTGATCACCTAAGTGACCGCATATATTGTGTATTTCCGCAGTGGGTAGAAAGGACCGCAGCCATTCTTGACCAATGGAAACCTTGGTACACCCGATACCTTCAGCTGTGTAAATAGGTTGCCTGTTGAAATTGCTTGGCTCCACTATGTCGGGGTCAACGAGAAGGTAGTGTCCCACTCCTAATTCTGCGAGGCCTTGGAGCATGTGACTTCCTGTGCCCCCTAAACCTATGATGACTACTCGCGAAGCATCAATTTGTTTTTGAACCTCTGCCGGGTTGACTGAGGTCGGCAGAATTTCCGATAGCAGCCGCAACTGACGGTCAAAACGAGAAAATTCTGGGGCCGTCATCCACGATTCCCTTGACGCAGCGGAAATCATGTCACGCTCCCGGAGTAATCCAAACAGGCTATTGGCATCGCCTTCGAGCTTCTCGGCATCAGCGGCCGAAAGACCCTGGACGCGGAAGTCATTCAAGAACTTGGCTGCGGAACTCGACAGATCCAGCTTAAGCCGCCGAGTACCGCGGTTGTGATAGATAAAGGCGGTAGCTCCCCCATCGCTTCTTTCGATCATCCGAAGCGCAATTGAGGGTCGAAGTAAAAAGCGCTCAGCTTTCACGTCAGAGAAGTCATCATGGAGCTATAGCGCCGTTGCAAGTAAGGCGTCAGCATCTTCCGTAGGGCTCTTTGGCGTGTCCTCTGTCCAAACCGCCTCAAAAATGCCGATATACTTATCGACCTCGCTCTTGGCGGTTGAGAAATATCCTTCTCCACCGTAGCCGGTGTCTTGTGTCTCGACCCACACAACCTTTTTGCTATAGACGGCGAAGTCTTTTACATAGCTCGGCTGTCGCATTTTTAGTTCCTGCTGGAACACCAATCCGTATCCAAGCCCACCAGTTTTGTGCATCTCGAGTACCGCTTTCAATTTCTTAGCATAATCAGGATTTCTTGTTAAAGTATCGCGCGTAGGTGCGAAGAACACCCTTCTTACTCTTTGAATGCCATCGGTTCCGCCTTGAGCACTCTTGATGTTTGCCGATAGACATCCGCCAAGATTAGCAGTATCGAACCACTCGTCGATCTGGGTTAAATCGAAAGCATGAATTGTAGTGGCTTGTTTGGACAGTGCAAGTTGCTCTGTACAGATCTCAGACGGAGAACGCGCGGCGATTTTGAGATCCTGCAGGTCGCTCCAATCACTAGCGATTCGTTGTCGTGTGCGCTCAATATGTTGCAACAGCCAAACAGAGTCAACTGCATCGCTTAGTCTTATGCCGTGCTCACCAAAGGTCACAATAAAACTGCTGTATATCGCTGCTGCGAGGCGAGGATCGGTAATGCGAATGCAAATCGGCTCCGCAGCTTGTGCATCAGAAGCCGTGAAAAGGAGTGCGGCTGCCGGGCTGTTAGTATGCGACTCAAAGAAGAAAAGCGCGTTCAAAGGGCACTCGAAGAGATGAACCTCAGCGGTGTTTAGCTGGGAACTGGGTAGTTTGCCCGCCATAAAAAGCCATTTAGTCTTAAGCGCAACATGCGATTTCGCGCAGTAGACCGCAAACCGTTCAAACCATCTGAAATCAACATATCCCTTAGCTGTCGAATAGGTTGCGTAAAGCTCATCCATTACCTGTTGAGCGTCCTCAATAACAAGCAGTCCGTCCCCTTGGACGATCGAGAGAACATTTTGCTCTAGGGCACTATAGCGCCTGATTGTGTAGAGAAAAGTTGCAAGGAAGAGTACAGCGACGCCCATCAACACCCATTGCACGGCGTTCGCGCCTTCCTTAATAAGAGGCACCACGCTCAGAGATAAGCCCACCACGCCGACGATGATTGAGGCAGAGGAATCAGCAGACTTAAGAACCCCAACTTTACGCTTCATAGATACTTACCGTCCTAATCAATCGTGATGAAACTTCATCTGCCCTGCGGCTCTCCGTGGCAGCAGATTAGAGGTTCTATTGAAGTGCCGAGATAATTTAGAAAGAGCGGGAGCGAAGCTCCCGCTCTCATGGAGCCGATTAGCTTTGCCAGCTAACTTCTGCTGCAGTTTGCCAAATATCCAACTGAACATCTTCTACGATTGTCATTGCACGGCACCTCCTCGGTAAATTGTACGATAATCTCGACGGGGGGAGCATCTCTGCCACTTCGGGACGGGAATTAGCGGCGTAGAAATGGCCCCATCTAAAGACGCTACTGCAAGGGAAAGGTCTCCCGGGCCGTTTGCCCGAAGTGATGCTTTCCTTGCGGCTCACCGGTCGTCCGCAGTCGCCCGCCATTTATTGCCGTGAGGATAGCATTCTGAACCAATCAAATTCCGGAGTGAATGACAGACTCCTGTGTCAGTCCCGTGTCTGAAGATATCTCGCCACAAACCGACCCGCCACGATATACCCGCGGAACCCAGGTGCTCACGCCGCAAAACACGTCCCACGTGTTCGTGTTCCATCGCTTGGCTAGATCCTCAGCGCGGATCGTGATTCCGGACTCCGAGCCGAGAACCGTGACAACATCGCCGATCTTAGCGTCGACCTCAATCGGAAGAGCTATCATACAATTCTGAGTGCACAAACGTCCTACGACGCGCACCTCGGCGCCGCGGTAAATCACAGAATTGACATTCTTGGGTATGCGCCGAAATCCATCGGCATAACCGACGCCGATCACAGCGATTTGCTCTGTTTCTTCGCAGGTATATTCGCTCCCATAACCGATGGAGAAGCCCCGAGGGCGCACCTGTATATCTAGGATCCTCGCTTTCCAAGCTGTTGCAGGCTGCAGCATCATTGAGCGCTCCGATCCGGGAGCACCATACATTATGACGCCAGCCCTCACGATGTCAAACCAAGAAGCTTGATGGAACGAAAGCGCATCCGAATTGCTCAAGTGAACTTCCGGTGGCCTGATCCCCTCAGACTCAAGCTTTCGAACAAGATCAGTAAAGCGCGCAATATGAAGGGTAGTGGAACGGGGCCGTTCTTCAACAGAGGGCAAGTGCCCCATCAGCGCCCTAAGGTCGAGTTCCGGGAAGTCTAGGAAAGATCTTACAAATGGACCGATCGTCTCAAACGGGGCTCCAAAGCGCCCCATGTTTACATCAGCCCAGATGTGGACAGTGACCCTGCGCCCAACACGTTGTGCAGCCGCGGCGAGTTCTAGCTGCTGTTCGCGATTCCAAATAGTGAATTCAATGCCGCTGCGACAAAGTCGGTCGAGCGAAGTAAACGGAACAAACCCTAAGATCAGAATTCTTCGATCAATACCAGCGTCTAGTAATTCTGTCGCCTCACCCGCCGTACCAACACCAAGGATCTCAGCGCCACCCCTCAAAACCGCGTGCGCAACCGGGACTAGGCCGTGGCCACAACCGTTCGCTTTGATGACTGCCAGCACCCGCTTGCGCGTGAAACTCTTGATCGAACGCACATTAAAGGAGATCGCGTCGAGATTGATCTCAAGCCAACAACGTTCTTCAATCATGTTCGCTGGCGACTGCATCAGGAACATGCCGCCTCTCTGGATGGGTCATAACCTCGACCTCATTGCGCAACTGTCTTCTGAATCATGGCTAAGCTATTTTCAGCAAAGATTTCATCGCACCACTTGTGGTACGCCACTGCTTCTTCGTAGTGGAACGCTCCGCTAAATGCTGGCTCAAGAAGCATGGGCGACGGCTGAATCTTGAACTCTGCGCGAAAGGCGGTGCTCACATTCGAGAGTAGCCGTGAGAATCCCTCGCCGATTAACACCGACGCTCGCCCTCCGAGATTGAAACAGGAAATTGCCTCTCCTCTTGCCAGACGCCCTTGCGAAACCAGCACCCAAACCGCTGCCAGTATTCCGGACGAACATGACTGGGTCAACCCCGCACCGGACCGTTCAAAGGTCCTAACGAAAACCCTTTTATCACCGAGCATAGAGGCAACCGAAACGTTTATTCCAGTGGGGAAGCGTCTGTCTAGCTGTAACACCGCTCCCAGTTTTCCCAATAAGCTGTCGGCTAAAGGTTCACAAATCGTGACCAAATGCGGATCACCAAGCTGAACGGGATGAAACTGTAGGCCCTCCATCGAAATTGAGTCGTGAAGAGGACTGCTAACCATAGAGTTGCTATCTATCCCTGAAGTTGGCACGAACGGGAGCAATATGTCCACACTGGGGACATTGATGTCGAGGTCGTCGCCAAAGGAAGCCTCTACTGAGCCGAATGGCGTCGGGATACGGAGACTGGGGAATTGCTTCCGGGTGTCGAGGATGTATCGCGCGGCGCAGTGAAGTCCATTTATACAAAGCTTTGATTCGGAACCAGACGGTTTCATGACGTCAACTGTTGCGCTGGCCTGATCGCGCGATCTTATATATGCGACGCCATTGCAACCCACTGGACCACGCCGTTTGCAAAGTTGCATCGCTAAAGCCGATAGCTGATCTTCGGTGAACGCAAACTGACTGATGTCGATTACGACGTAGTCGCTGGCCATGCTATGCAATTTTATTGCCTTAAGTATCATCAGTCAGCACTATCGCCTAACAACTAGAACAGCAGGATTTCTCCGCCAGCAACAGCCATTGTTACACCATGAACTAGCCGCTCGCTAAGCGGTTTGACAAAAGGGCAGGGTCCGCGAAAGTAAGTTTATCATTCTGACATCGGCGGCCCAGCAGAACAATACAGTGACGCTACACTCTCACCGGAGGCAGTGCCCCTGGTATCGTAGCTCATATGTGTTCCACTGAAGGGCATGCCTCACGATACCCGCCCTAACCTGGAATTCGGCTTCTATCCCACTCCGGTTCGCGAATTGAAGAGGCTTCGCCATCACCTCGCATCCGCTCCCCATCTCTGGATTAAACATGACGACTATTCCGGCCCGGGGTTCGGCGGCAACAAAGTCAGGAAATTGGAATATGAGCTCGCCAGGGCGATCAGCGAAGGGGCGGACGAAGTGATAACGGCAGGTGGAATTACTTCCAATCACGCCCGCGTTACCGCTGCGCTCTGTGCTCAGGTTGGCTTAGGATGCACTTTAGTACTGAACAGGCCTAAGGGACAGCCCTTGCCAAAGGTCGGTCGAGTCGCAACTCTGATGTTCGATGAAATGTTTGGCGCTAAAATCCATTTCGTCGAGGAGCGCGAGCTGAGATCTCCAGAGATGCAGCGCTTGGCCAAAGAAGCCGTCCGTAAGGGAAGGCGGCCCCTCATTATTCCTTTAGGGGCATCCACTCCGCTTGGGGCCCTTGGTTTTGTCCGTGCCGCGCAAGAGTTGAGCTGCCAAGCATCTACGCTCGGAGTACAATTTAGAGCCATTGTTCACGCGACATCTTCCGGCGGCACTCAAGCCGGCCTGTCTCTTGGGGCAACCCTATATTGTCCGGGAACATCCGTCATCGGCGTCAGTGTTGATGAGCCCGCGACGCAGATTCTTGAAATTGTCCGACCAATCGCTATTGGAGCGATGGAATTGCTAGGTGTGCCGAAAAAAAGGGGCACGCCTGACATTCAAATAGAAGACCGCTTTATCGGTATGGGTTACGCGATTCCCAGCGAACAAGGAGCCGAAGCCATTGCGCTTCTAGCGAGAACCGAAGGTGTCATTCTCGATCCCGTCTACACTGCCAAGGCTATGGCTGGATTTCTTTCGATTGCGCGTGAGGGGGGGTACACAAACGCGGACCACCTCCTTTTCTGGCATACGGGTGGACAGATGGCGCTACTTCAAGAGATAACATTGAATTGAATACCTCACCCGCTGATCAACCGATTCGGGTTCGAACCAAAACGAACTCGGGCCCGATGAGAGGCGCGCTCCGTATCGAGCGCCGGCCGCCATTTCGTCGCTGACGAATTCGCCGACAAGCAGCGTTTTCAGGACGGCGTTGCTTGCATTGAGGACGGCTTGCCAGTTTCATGATCGATGCTTGCTGGTGGCACCCAAGAGACCCAACTGATAAACCGGTGGGCGACGTTTAGGTGGTGATCAGAGTCAAGTATTTCTCCTGTTCGCGGTCAACTATTTTTCCCTTTTTGGATGGGAGCGTAGTCGTGCTCGTAACGGTGGGAATGTGGGAAACGCGCGAGCGTTTTCCAAGGCCGGTGGGAAGGGTGGGAGACCGGGTTTTGGTCTTCCAGGCTTTCCACGGCTGTCATTTCCACAGTTGCTCGATCGACAGTGTACCTTCGAAGGCGCGCTTAGGGATGGTTTCTCAATCCTTTTTGGGGCATTCGCGTAATCAGGAGCCACTGACAAGTTGCGGTGAAGAGGAGAAGAGCGGCATCTAAGTAGGATCTGGGGTACGTGCCCAGATTGAGGACATTAAATAGAGGATTTAGGCCCATATCAACAAGCCCGCATACCAGAACCGCTGGGAGATCAAGCCAGAACAGGACTTTTACAAACACGGGCTCGTATTCGAAGTGGAAAAATCGTCCAGCAAACGCTGCGCCTGACGATGACCAATCGATGTTGGCTGAGTTTTTGAGCCCAGACGAGGGCTGTGGCATTGAGGCGATAGCGGCAAAGAACCAGGCCAGATGTATGAGCACAACGATCCACGCTGGCTTGCTTTTTGTGGCGCTTGTTATGAACTTCAGCAGTGGCAATCTCTCCTGACTATAAAGGACAACGCAGTGTGTTCTAAGGTTCCTTCATCGCCAGCGGATCAGGTTTATGCCGAGCATCCTGCTGTTGTTATTTATTCATTCACTCGCTGTCCGCACCCTGTTTTGACTTTTTGGCCTGTTCAACTCGGTAGCTCGGGATGTTCAGCTCGAGGATGACGCAGTGATGAACCAAGCGGTCAATCGCTGCGGCCGTGGTCATAGGGTCTTTGAAGATCCCTTCCCATTTCGAAAACGGCAGATTGCTGGAGATGAAGACGCTGCCACGTTCGTAACGTTCGGCCAACAGGGTGAACAGCACCTCCATCTCTTCTCGACTCTGTTGCACGTAGCCGAGATCATCAATGATCAAGCCTTCGAAGTGCGCCAGTTTCTTACAGGAAGCGGCTGAGCTTGAGGTCGCGTTTAGCGACAAGTAAATCCTGCACCAGAAGCGCCGAGGTGGTGAAGTACATACGGCGGCCTCGAGCAATCAGTTCCTGTCCGATGGCGCAGAGAAGATGAGTCTTGCCGCTGCCGGGATTACCGAACGCCAGCACGTTTTCGCGCCGGTCCAGCACTTCCCCTTCGATGAGCGACTTGGTTAAGATCGCCACCTTTGGTGGCAGTCGTTTCAGGTTGAAGTTGGCTAAAGCTTTCTCTGCCGGAATGCGCGACTGACGCAGCAACCGCTGGATTCGCTTCTGCTGGCGGTCCTGACTTTCACGAGTGACGAGATCCAGCAGGTAACGTTCATAACTCAGTGTTTCGCGCTCCGCCAAACGAGCTGCTTCTTCATAGGTCCGCCGCACTGTGGGTAAGTGCAGTTCCGTCAGACTCTCGGTGAGTGCTGCTTTGACATCCACGATATCGGTCGTCATGCCGCCGTTTCTTCCCTGGTCAGAAGGTCGTCGAAGACCGCGAGTGAGACAGGGTCGACAGCGATAGTGGTCAGCGGAACGGGCGCATTGTTCTCTGTCAATCGAATCGCTTCTTCTGCGTTCAGGGCTTGTTGACTCCCGAGTAAGAACCGAATGGCTCCTTCGATCAGTGCCTCTCCCCTGCGGGCAGCCAACAACAGGAGCGCCAGATACTCTTGCGCGCGCCGCGCTTCGGACCGTGCTCTTCGCGCAGGGCATCGTAAGCCAAGCGGAACCAGCTGGTCGGGAACAGATCAGCCCGGTAGCGATAGTTCTCAAACGCTCCCGGCTTGCGGACCAGCCAATCGATAATATGCCGGTAGTCGATTCGATGCTTGCTGCGGCCGCGCAAGCGCGGTAGCTCTTCTACTTTCCGATCGGCGTACCAGATCTCGACCGTATCGGGACCCACTCGTGCGTCCACCATCTCGCCGATGAGCCGGCTATGCACCGAGTAGATGTTCCGATGAACTGTCACCAAGCTGCCCGGGCTCACTCGCACCCGTTCCCGCCGCACGGAATCGAGCCGCTGCTCCGGCAGCGGCCGCAGTTGTGTGACCTCGTCTAAATATCGTTCTCTCCGGCCGGCGTTCAATCGCGTAAACAGCTTGCTCAAGAACACCTGGTAGGCTGCCACCGCCGGAAAGTCGCGGCTGCCTCGCATCAGTAACGCTTGCTCGGCGGCTTGCTTAAACCGATAATGCCGTTGTTCGACGTCTCCGTTTTCGTTAGCCTGACCGGCTTGGATTTTCTGACCATTGATCCGGTAATGGCGCAACAGCCCTTCATAGGCGCGCGTGAACTCTTTGCCACCACACAGATTGTTCACCGCCGCGCTCATCCGATCCGTTCGATGCTCCCAAGGCACACCGCCTAGCTGCCAGAGTGCATTCTGCAGTCCTTCGCTCAGGCTCTCGAACGTCTCCGAATAACAGATGCTTCCTGTTTCCCAGTTCGAGTAACTCAGGACAAAGTGATAAATGAGATGCGGAAACGACTGGCCGTTGATGGTCACGCCCAGTTCCCGGCAGTGCGTAAAGTCCGATTGGCACAGTTCGCCCGGCCGATGCTCCTGCGCAAAGAACACCTCGCGTGGCGGCCCTTCGGTCGCTCGCCAGTAGCTAATCCGTCGCCGCAATGTCCGAACCTGGCCGTCACTGAACCGGCCCGGATGCGTCTGCTGCAGATGCTCGAAGATCGTCTTCGACTGTAACCCTGGTTCAACGGCGAGCAACTGCTGAATCTCGTCCCAGCTATCGGCGAACGGATCAGGGCGTGTGCGCCACGTATGCTTTTGTCGCATCTCGCTGGGCAGGCGCCGATCTCGCAGGTACTTGCGCGCCGTCTTCGGGTCCATACCCGCTTTCGCCGCCACAATCTCTAACGCCCACTTCTGCCCTGCCAGCCGCCAGAGTCGCTTTACCTGCTGATCGCTCACCATACAAGTCGTCTCCGACTTGTACCGCTTTCGCCGCCCTAGCCTTCGGGAGTTTTAATTGTCCCTGGCTGAATTCTAATTGTCCGTGATCAGGTGGCGACAGATCGAACTTTAACTGATTTTCTATGCAGTTCGTTGGCATCTTTGTGTCGCTTTTGCTGCGCGATTGTCAAAGAACTGCTCGCGGAACGCTGCTGACAGACCAACTACACGACAATTTGACTCTGGGAGTTTGGGTGCAGCGGTACCCGCTACTGCAACGATTTCGTATCACGAAGCGAAGAACCGCGCCCTTGAGCTGGACTTTATCGAAGTGCAAGTGAGTGGTGAATTCGGCTTCGAAGGAGCATCGGCATAAAACATTCGGTCCATTGCTATGTTTCGGGCGGTGCACCAGAAATCAGTGCTCCTTGGATCTAGACGCCAATTCGATTCCCTCGCGGAGATTCAAAATACGTTGCGGCATTCAGCGGAGGTCGTTCTCACCTAGTGCAAGGTGGGAAATACGCGAACTCGAAGCATCTTCCGCATCAATCGGGGAACCGGGCAGGATTATTCGTCATTTAGATGCCTTGTCGACTGGATCTGAAAAGATGTCGAGTCGGGCGGTTTCACGTTGACGGAAGACGCGCTTTCCGCGGATTTGACTTGACCGGTGGTTCCCAACTTGGCATCTGGGACATATTGCACTTTAGGATCGCGATGAACGCCAGCAATGAGCGTGGTTCGGACGGCCCTTCGAACTCTTGGTTCTCCTACACAGATTCAAGCCGCTTCCCGGCCGATTAGTCCGGTGCGGTCGCGTAGGCAAAGCAATCCTGATTCACCTGGCGTGAACGCGCTAACCGTCAATGTCCGCAACGCCCTTCAGCGGTATAGGTACTTCTTCATCGAGAAAGTTGGTAGTCCCGACTGGATTCGAACCAGTTACCTCGTGCTCCGGAGGCACGCGCTCTATCCAAATGAGCTACGGGACCACTTTCTGACTGCACTCTCACCCGCCCCGACCAGAATGTTTCTCCGGAGGAAAACGGTCTAGCCGGTCCGACACAGCGACTCTGGATAAGCTAATCGCCATGCGCGACATATGATGCGCTTAGTGAGTAGATGATCACGTGCCGTGCTAAATGTTAACCTCGCCAAACAGCAGTTCGATCGTTTGAGGTTTGTCTTGAATTGGTGCGGTCGAGAGGACTTGAACCTCCACACCTTTTGGGTACATGCACCTCAAGCATGCGCGTCTGCCAATTCCGCCACGACCGCTTTTCGTCATTCGCCGCAGCCGCACTAGCTTCTACCTAGTACCTCAAGCTAGTATAAGGCCGTGACAGGCCGCTATGGGCCGTCTAAGTTGTTGATTCGCGGAAGAGGGCCGGTCGGCAGCGGCGCTGTCTGGCCGATAGCGTAAGGTCCAAATAAGGTCTAAGACTATCAAGTTGAAAATTGCCGGCATCGCCTTTGTCGGCGTTAGCTAGGCCGGACACGAATCGTGGCATCGATGCCACAGAATCACGTAGAATGGGTGTAGCACGTGCAAAACGTGCAGGAAGCACCATGGCCAACGACACACCGGAACGAAAACAGAACGTTACCGTCAGTTTGAGTGCAGACACAATTCGCAAAGGCAAAATACTCGCCGCGCGGCGATCCACCTCTTTGAGTGGACTTCTCGCCGAGCAGATAGAGTCGCTGGTTGGCGCAGACGAGGCGTACGAGCGCTCCGAACGAGCAGCTCTGGCGATGTTGGACAAGGGGTTCCATCTTGGTGGTGTAATCTCTGCCACCCGCGAAGAACTGCATGAGCGGTAAAGCGTTTGTCGACACAAATGTTTTGATCTATGCCCACGACGTAGATTCTGCGGCGAAACATCAGCGCGCGAAGCAGATCCTCAAAGAGTTGTGGAACGCGCGAACTGGGGCTCTCAGCACACAGGTCCTGCAGGAGTTTTACGTTAACGTGACACGAAAGATCCCAAAGCCGCTGTCCAAGACGGCTGCTCGCTCAATCGTGAACGGCTATCTCATTTGGTGTGTTGAAACCACAACAGCGGAAATTTCGGCGGCATTCCGAATTGAGGATGAGGCGAAGATTGCCTTTTGGGATGCGTTAATTGTCGCGGCGGCAATAAAGGCGGGTGCAGATCGACTTCTGTCAGAGGATCTGAACCCGGGGCAGACGATTTCAGGTGTGCGAATTGAGAACCCCTTTCGAGAGGGTTAACGCTAAACAGGCACCTCCGCGAGATGAACAACGTGCCAGCGACAAGTCGAGAAGTCCCCTATGAGGGGACCTCGTCGATCGATGGTTCGGCGGTATCGCTTTGTGGACCATTTACCGCGGAGCGATGAACTGTTCGGATCGTGTCGGCTCTGAGTTCGACCACGAGCTGCTGAATCGTGTGCTCGATGCTCTTGCCGTTCGCTGTAGGAACGCTGATGGTGCGATCGTATTCACGACTGGTGAGTTCGCCCTGCACAAACACGTGAGCGCCTTTGACGAGCCGATCGGCCAATTGCGCGAAGCTCTTGCCGAAAGCGACCACGTTGTGCCACTGAGTTTTCTCTTGCCAGGTGTCATTCTCGTCCTTCCAGGAGCGCTTGGTGGCGACCGAGAATTTGGTGACTGGAGTGCCATTCGGCAGAGACCTGGTTTCGGCGTTCTTGCCGACAAAATCCGATGATCGAAAGCTGATTGAGGTTCATTGAGTGTTTCCTTCTTTCTGCCCTGCTGTGCTTGGGCACTCAAACGCGAGGCTGGTTGCTCCCAAAGTTGTGAACGTGCTTTTTCGGGGGACCGCAAAGTTTTTCGCCGGATTTGCGAAAGGCGCAGCCCTCGAAGTTTGTGGTGGGACCGAAACCGTGTACGGTGCGCTACCTCAACGGAGAATAAGAGAGCGCAAAGCAGAACGCGAGCAAGTGCCGGGCGCAACGGGTTTAGGCTGAAGCGGTGCCAAGTACATCAGGAAGGAAAGAGGAACAAGCAGAACCCAGACAAGCGTTGGCATCGGAATCAGGCTAAAGAAGGTCAACTGCCGTAGGGCGATCGCGAATCGAAGAAATAGAAACGCGCCAGAGAAGAGAATCACTCGGCTGAGAAGGATCGGTGGGATCCGTCGGCCGCGCCAATGAGTTTGGGCTTGACGGGTCTGGGTAGAGCTAAACGTTTGTGCAGGATCAATAAGACCAGAAATCCTGAATGTCGGCGCTTATTGCACTGAGGGTGGGGCCAATCTGATTTTCAAGGTCCGTATAGAGTGCACGCTTTGCGACCAAGAGCTAGCGATCGGGCTTAGTTCGCCAAAACATTCCTAAATACTTCACGACTACACGCGGGCTATCTGGACTAAACGAATTTTGTCGGGAAGGCCAGCTGTGCGGGGAAGACGGTCCGAATCGATGGTGACCTCGCCCGGTCCTGTTCCGCTAGTCTTGTGGAACCAGGACAGAGCAGCGTTTTCAGACATGGTTCGCGATTAGGAAATCTAATGCCTGCGGCAGGTCTGCAAAGGTGTACATGACGTAATCCGGTTTAGCTCCATTGGGGTCGGGCCACGTACCGTTCGGGGAAAAAAAAATCGTTCGCATACCCAGCTGCTGAGCTCCGAAGACATCACGGTAAGTGTCATTCCCCACGAAGATAGCTTGGCTGGAAGTTACCCCCAATTTTTCGAGTGCGTGCAGAAATAATCGCGAGTCCGGCTTGCGGTAGCCGAAGTCACCCGAAATAATAATGGGATCGAAAAAGTCGCGAAGTCCCACGGCCTGGAGCTCGGGCAGTGCATAAGCTGTCTGAGCGTCTGAGACTACCGCCAACTGATAACGCTCTTTCAGGCTCTGTAGAACCTCGATCGCTCCGGGAAAGCATTTCAGCCGCAGCCGCGAAACGCCTCGCTGTACTTCAGCAATCAGCAGCGGCAGTTGTTCAAGTTTTTCCGCCGGCAATGAGCGGGTAACGTTGCTTGCCGTACGCCGCAAACACTCTCGCCAGACTCTTACGACATCGAATTCCGGATATTTCTCCGTGCTCTCCGCGAACTGCTCTTTCATTACCTGAAAATAGAGGTCGCGAACTTCGAGGCGGCGGAGGCGAATTCCCTGATACACGAGAAAGTGTCCGATTGCCCGATACACTTCATCCATCCGCTCGTCCGTTTCAATATCGATCAGGGTTCCGTTTATGTCGAAGAGGATGGCTCGCAGGTCCATCAGAACGCGCGCAAAGTGATCTTTGCCTCCTCGATCAATCTTCGGCGATGCGTTTGGCTGATCCAGGAATTGCGCGAGATGCGCAGTAGCGTGAGAGCCATTTGGAAGGGGACTCGACCGGTGATAGAGCGGAAAGCGCGCTCGCGGTCGGGAAAGTGGCAGGCGTACTCCCAAAGGAAATGGCCAATGAACGGTTCCGCCGCCGATTTATCGCCCAGGCCTTGCAAATAGAAGTGCTGTATTTCCCCGGCAATCCGGCCGATGTCGAACACGCGGTCGGCGCGCTTCATCCGCTCCAGATCGATCGCAGTAACGTGCAAGCCATCTCCAAACAGAAAATTGCTCGGGGTGGCATCGCCATGGACGAAGACCTGTTGATCCTCCCACATACGGGGTTGATCGCGCCAACGATCCCGGAGCCAGTACAGCTCATCGGCTTCATGTTCTCCGATGAAGTGCTTACTTCGGAGCTTGCGGACAAGTCGGTCCAGGTACGCGCAGTCGTCGGCGAAGTTAACCCCGTACCCGTTGGCAGTGCGAATGTGAAGAGTGGCCATGAAATAGGCGAGTGCGGTCAACTTCGCAAATAGCTCGCGGCGCTCGTCTTGATAGATAGCGTCCGTAATAACGGAACTCAAGGATGCGCCAACGCAGTATTCTTCCACCAGAACGCTGTTGATACAAACATTCGCTCCCAGCGGCCGTACGACATGATGGGGGCTTCGATTCAAACCGTAACCGCGAAGTTGCTGAAGATTCTCGAACTCTTGTTGCATGCGCCGGGCGCTTTCTCCGTTATCTTGTGTTCCGTTGGCGAAGAACTTGCCTATCACTGGCGTCCGCGTGTGCTTTTCCTCGTACAGGTACACTTTGGCCGCTTTCATTCGGAAGACGCGAAACTCGACCGGATGCCCGCCTATTCCAATTTGCGGCAGAATAAAAGCCGACAAATAGTCCCGGAGTGGGTCGTTATGGGGAAGATGACCGAGATATTCTTTGGGCACGGTAAAATGCTCGGCCACGCGTCAACGTTACGAGAGGGTTAAGACTTCATTATAGATTGATGTTAATTTCGGGACGGATCTGCAAGACTGGACCTGTTTGTTTGCAAACCCCTCTGCAAGAATCACTTATACAAGCGGTGAGCAGAACACCGGCAATCTTGACGACAAGATGTGGAGATACAAAGGTTTATTGTTATCAAGGGCAGAGGCGCCGGCAGACTCCGAACATCTTGTTGCGGTCCCTCGTTGTGGTCCTAAGACGCACGACAAAAGCCCGAATAGCGAAGTCTGCGTACACTTCAAAAAACCGAGGCAAAAGAAACTCGGAAGAAAACACCCCCGTCCGGTAGGTCGCTCATTCGATCCCATTAGATCTCCCTGATCGCCCCGCGAAGAGTATTCCACGGTTAAGCTTCAAAGATTCTTCCATGAGAAGGATTGTTGCTGTCAAGTTGGATCAGCCGGTTTTCTCTGTTGCCCTTCTTCCATTCGCACTCGTTTTCGCCAGCGTGAGGGCGAGGTGCAGATTGGGGTCCTTGATCAGAGTGGCGCTGCTATCTGCAAATCGGCTTCGCTGGTCAGAGGATCAGCTTAAGTCTCGAACCATTTACGCAGTCACCAGGACACGGCACGTTCCAGGGGTATTCCTTGTTAAGCAGCCGTTTGCGCTGCTGAGGTGGAGCGAAACGGCTGATACTCGACTTGATCAACCCAGAGTCGATGTAATAGGACTGCAAGTTTGCGGGCGACCGCGACCACCGCACGCTTCTTAGCATTTGGACCGCCTCGTTTGGAAAGTTCGCAGCCCCATCGCCGGAGCTCCGTTTCAGGACCGAGGGGGCCGAGGATATACTGCGCGCTTCCTACCAGAAGTTTTCGTAAGTAACTGTCGCCGGCTTTCGAGATTCCCAGTTGCGGTGCACATGCACCAGATTGACTTTGTTTCGGTACGAGTCCGAGGTAACTTCCGACATCGCGACTCTTCCGAAAACGGGCCGGATCCTCGAGAGTCAAAACGAAGCTTAGTGCCGTTAGCGCACCGACTCCTGGAACGGTTCGCAACGCCTGCGTCTCTGGAAAATCTTTATCCGCGACCTGCAGGATCTGTTTCTCGTATGCCTGAATCTGAGCGCTTAAGATGGCGATCTGTTTGCGAAGGGGATCTAAGGCGGGGCGAAGAATATTTGGAATCAGGGCCGTGGTCTTCCCAAAGAAGCCTTCGCTGGAACAACGCGGCAAACGTTCGCCAAAACTCTTGACGATTCCGCGGACACAGTTGATGAGCTGTGTGCGGGATGCTACCAAGGCTTGTCGAGCGCGGATAAGACACAGATGGGCCTGTGCCTTATCGCTGCGATGTTGCACCGGCGACAACAGTGTAGGATCCAGCCGCACCAGCCTGGCCAACGTACGGGCATCAACTTTGTCGCTTTTTCTCGAACTCTTGTGGATGAGGTGAACCTGGCTGGCGTTCGCGACGACTACTTTGTGTCCCGCATTGGTCAACAACGAACTCACCCATCGCGAATGAGTTCCTACTTCCAAAGCGACCAACGTGGCCGGAAAGGATGCGAACTGAGCAGCAAATGCTGCTGGAGTACTTTGCAGCCGGCCCTCCATCAGGACATCTCCATTCCCGTTGAGAATGCAATAGTGACTGATACGGTCGCCGAGATCGATACCAATAGCCCAGGGGCCTTCGTGCTGCTGGGTGAGAACTGATTCATTGTTTGCTTCGATTTTCTTTTTTCTGGTTGCCATGCGGTTGCCTCTTCCAGAGCGTAGCTTGCTCCAGATGACTGGCCTTCTCATCCCATCTGCAAAAAGGAGATGGGTCAGACTGGACCTTTCGAATTCAGTTAAGAGCTGAAGAAAGGAAAGGAACAGGTGACCCGAAAGCAGGATAGCGCGAAGGGAAAGATTACGGCAGAGGATCTGAAGAAGCTGTTATCGGAGGATCGGGATCTGCTGAAGACGATCATCGAAGAGACGTTACAGCAAGTGCTGGAAGCGGAGATGGACGAAGCGCTGCAAGCGAGCAAAGGCGAGCGCACAGCAGGCCGACTAGGATACCGAGCGGGTTACTACAACCGGATGCTGGTGACGCGGGTAGGACATATCGAGCTGCGGGTGCCGCAGGATCGGCAAGGCCGCTTTCGCACGGAGGTGTTTGAGCGTTATCAGCGGAGCGAGAAAGCGCTGGTAGCCGCAATGTTGGAGATGTACGTACAGGGTGTGTCCACGCGCAAGGTGAAAACGATCACCGAAGAGCTGTGTGGGCACGAGTTCAGCTCCTCGACGATCAGCCGGATTGTGCAGAAGCTGGATGAGGAGTTGGAGCGGTTTGCGCGCAGACGATTGGAAGAACCGTATCCGTATCTGATTCTGGATGCCCGCTACGAGAAGGTCCGGGAAGATGGCGCGGTGCGCAGCCAGGCGGTGCTGATCGCGATCGGCATTAACTGGGAAGGTCGGCGGAACATCCTGGCGGTAGAACTCGCCAGCCGCGAGAGCCTATCCAGTTGGAAGGAACTGCTGGCGGGCCTACGGCAACGGTCGTTGTACGGAGTCGAGTTCGTCGTCAGCGACGATCACGCCGGGTTGCGGCGTGCGATTCAGGAAGCGCTGCCGGAGGCGGTTTGGCAGCGCTGCTACGTCCACTTCCTGCGCAATGCGCTCGATTATCTGCCGCGCAAAGCTGATGATGATTGCTTGCAGGAGCTGCGCTGGATTTATGACCGTCGCGACGCGCAAGAAGCGCGGCAGGATCTTTCAGCGTGGCTGCTGAAGTGGGGCAGACGATACGCCAAGCTTTGTGCCTGGGTGGAAGAAAATATCGAAGAAACTCTTAGCTTCTACCGTCTGCCGCGACAGCATCACAAGAATCTAAAGTCGACCAACATGCTCGAGCGCCTTATGGAGGAAATCAAACGGCGCACGCTTGTGGTGCGCATCTTCCCGAACGCCGCCGCTTGCCTACGACTGGTCCGGGCCTTGGCCATCGAAACACATGAGAACTGGATCGAGGCCATGCAGTACCTCAACATGGAACCGCTCCGAGACCAGAAAAAAGAAGCGCTGCGGAAGTTGGGAGATGCGGCGTGACGGTTTCTACGGGACTGACCAGGGCAAGGCGCTCCCAAGCCACCCTTGCCCTGGACCCCATCCCGCCATCAAAGGCCCACTCTGACCCACTCAAAATTGCAGATGGGATGAGAAGGTCGGCCTAGCACGGAGCACGGTACGCTCTGAGGCAGGAAGCGCCCGGCAAAGCCATGAAAAAGATATCCGCAAAACACGATCATCTGCTTATTTCGAATTCCGAGAATGACGTCCTCACCATTGGGCTTGACCTCGGAGACAGAACCAGTCATTACTGCGTCCTGAACTCAAAAGGAGAGATCGTTATAGAAGGATCGTTACACTCTACTCCGGCAGCATTTCACAAGTGCTTTGCCGACCTTCGGCCTTGTCGTGTAGCCTTCGAAGTCGGAGGACATTCACGTTGGGCTAGTTCTCTTTTAAGTGACCTGGGGTTTGAAGTCATTGTGGCGAACACCAGCCAAGTGCGTCTGATCTATGAAAGCTCTAAGAAGACTGACAAAGTGGATGCCAGGACTCTTGCCCGCTTAGCCAGAGTGGATCCTTCTTTGCTTTCGCCCATTCAGCACCGGAACAGATCGGCGCAATCGGATCTATGTGTGATCCGGGCGCGCCAGGCCCTTGTTTCTGCTAGGACGCAGCTCATCAACTGTGTCCGTGGCATGGTCAAGAGCTTCGGCGAACGGCTACCGGCCTGTTCTTCTGATAGGTTTTTCGAACGAGTGACCGGCCTGGTCCCGGAACCGTTGCGACCCGCACTTGAGCCATTGTGTAAGCAGATCGCGCTGCTCACCGAACAGATTCAAAGCTACGAGCAGCAGATCCAAGACAGAGCCGACCATCACTACCCAGAAACGATCGCTTTGCGCCAAGTCTCAGGCGTAGGGGCTTTGACCGCCCTCACGTTCGTGCTCACACTGGAAAACCCTTCCCGATTCCGAAAAAGCCGCGATGTAGGAAGTTATCTCGGCTTACGGCCAAAGCTGAGCCAGTCCGGAGAGTGCTCACCTCAACTTGGAATCTCAAAGAAAGGTGATTCCTACCTTCGTAAACTTCTCGTGGGCAGCGCTCAATACATCCTTGGGCGGTTTGGGTGTGATACCGACTTGCGACGTTGGGGCCTGGAACTGGCTAAACGTGGTGGCTCTAGCGCCAAAAAGCGCGCGGTCGTTGCGGTCGCCCGTAAACTGGCTGTGCTACTTCATCGGCTTTGGGTCGATCAACGCCCTTACGAGCCGCTTCGAGCTTCCAAGCTGTAGCCTGCATCTGACCTGTTGCTAAATGCCGTGTCCTGGCGACTGCGGGTCAAGTTCGGGCTTGCTGAACTTTCGTTCTTCAAAGCCGCCTTGCAGATAGCAGCGCCACTCCAATCAAGGACCCCAATGTGCACCGGGCTTTATTCAAGCCGATTTTGAGTGCGGATGGAAGAAGGGTTATGGAGCGCCACCGGCAAAGTATTTTCCTTGACTTCAGCTGACCTTCTCATGGAAGAATTTGACAAGCACAACTCCTTTCGAACGGTTCATCGCTACCCATCCAAGGTGGGAGCCGTATGCGTGAATGCGCTCGTACGGTTCTGTGCGGGGGGCGATCAGTAACGGTCGTCCCTCCCGCGTCAACTTGGATTATTTCCGTACGCACTCAAGGCGCAGCGTGCGAGTTCCGCGTACCTGACACTCAGCTGCATCCGCACGCGGTAGCCGTCAATCGAGCCGGAGCGCTTCCGTGGGGCTCACGTTGGAGGCCCGCCATGCGGGGATGAATGCTGCCGCGAGCGCGCCGCTGGCGAGGACCAGTGCGGCGGTGGCAATGGTCGCGGGGTCAGTGGCAGTGACGCCGAACAACTGCGACTGGACGAGCTTGCCGAGGGCGGCGACGCAAGGCAGCGCGAGGGCCACGCCGGCGGCGATCATGACGACGGCATCGCGCAGGACGAGTCGGATGGCGGAAGAGCCCGTGGCACCAAGCGCGAGGCGGATGCCTATTTCGCGGGTGCGGCGGGTGACCACGAAGGACATCACTCCGTAGAGACCGATCAACGAGAGCAGCAGCGCCAGCGCGCCGAAGCTGCCGGAGAGGGCGGCCAGGAGGCGCTCGGTGGTGAGCGAACGGTTGACCTGGTCGTCCAGGGTGCGGAACCAGAGGATCGGCAACCGGGGGGCGGCCTGGCGCACGATGCGGCGGATGGACGGAATGGCCTGAGCAGGTGCGCCGCGAACCTTGATATAGAAGGTAGCGCCGGTGTCGTCGTGTTCGAAGAGCGGGAAGAAGACCTGCTCGGAGTGATCACGGACGCCGCGATAGCTCATGTCGGCGACAACGCCCACGATGCGGCTATTGGGCTTGACGTCCGAGCTACCGCCCCGGGCGATGAGGACGCCGAGGGGATCGCGCCCGGCCAGATAGCGCTTGACGAAGGCCTCATTGACAATGGCGCAACGGGGACCGATCTCGCCTACGGGAAGGGTGTCCCTGTTGTCGAAGTCGCGGCCGGCGAGGAGGCGAACGCCGAGGATCGAGAAGAAACCGGGGCTGACGGCGTTGAAATTGATGATGCCATCGCTAACGGTGCGGTGATCGGTCTGCATAGTCACTTTGTTGCTCCAGGCGCCGCCGGTGAGGAAAGCAAATCGGGCAGCGGCGGAGGAACGGGCGGCGGGCAAGGCGCGGACCTGCTCGTCGAGGCGGCGGACCAGGCGCGAGGCGTCGGCATCGGAATAGCCATTCTGCGTCGGAGCGATGGCGAAGGAGAGGAGGTTGGACGTATCGAAGCCGGGCCCTTTGGCCAGTAGACCGGTGAGCGTTCGCAGGAAGAGGGCGGCACCGATGAGGAGGATGAGGGAGAAGGCCACCTGGAGGGTGACGATCATCTTGCGGAGGCGGACGCCGCCGAAGCCGGTACCACCGCGCTCGCGGAGCGAGTTGACCAGGCCGTCGCCGCCGGCGCGGAGGGCGGGAGCCAGGCCACTCAACAGGCCTGCGGCTATGCTAGCGAAGAAGGCGAAGGTGAGCAGGCGAAAGCTGAGGGTGCCGCGCAGGGCGTTGGCGGCGAGCTCGTGCGGCAGGAACGCGATCAGCGCGCGGATGGCGAGCGGCGCGACGGCCACGCCGAGGACGCCACCGGCAAGGGCAAGGAGGACGCTATCGGCGAGGAGTTGGCGCCCAATGCGGCCTCGGGAAGCGCCGAGAGCGAGGCGAGTGCCGATCTCACGGCCCCGTGCAGAACCGCGGGCGAGAAAGAGGCCGGCAACGTTCAGGCAAGCGAGGCCGAGCAGAACACCGGTGGCGGCGAACAATAGCCATAGCGGTTGAGAGAGGCTGCGGCGCAGCGGAGAATGGCCCTGGGGCGCGGAGGTGAGTTCGAGAGTGGTTGCCAGGTACTCGCGGCGGTGGTCGGCCGAAATCCTCGGGAAGCCGGGGCGAAGCGTGCTGTCCTGGAGCCACGCCTTGAACCACGGCTGCAAACCGGTCTGCGCCTGCGCGAGTGTAACATCCGAACGGAGGCGGGCGAGGATCTGCAGCCAGCGGGTGTGGCCGTTGAGGAGATCCTCATCACCGGTGTCGAGGTTCGCGTCGGCGTACATGGACGTAGGCATCCAGAAGGCAGGCACGGCGCCGACGTCGACGCCGCGGAACCCGGCGGCAGCCACGCCGACCACGGTCATGGGGTGATTGCCGATCAGGACCTTGCGGCCGACGATATCGGCAGCGCCGCCGAACTGCGCCCGCCAGAAGTCATACGAGAGCACCACGACCGGACCTGCGCCGGCCGCGGCATCGTCTTCCGGTTCGATGATGCGGCCAAGCGCGGGGCCGACGCCGAGCACGGAGAAGTAGCTGCCGGAGACGATCTCAGCGGCGACGGGCGTGGGATCGCCGCCTGCTGTGAGGTTGACCTGGATTTCGGCGCGGCAGAGGACGCCGTCGAAAAAGCGGGTCTGCTGCTGGAGGTCGCGGCAGATGGGGTAAGGCATCAAGTTATAAGAGCCGGTGGCGTAGGTGATGAGGTCGTCGCCGTTCCAATCCACGAGAACCAGGCGCTCGGGTTGGCCGACGGGGAGCGCATGTAGGATCACCTGATCGACCAGGGAGTAGATGGCGGTGGTGGCGCCGATGCCGAGGGCGAGCGAGAGCAGCGTCGTGGCGGTGAAACCAGGGCTACGGAGGAACGATCGGGCGGAGAAACGCAGATCGTAGAGGAAATCGCGGAGCCAGCGCGTGAGCCAGACGTCTCGAACTTCCTCGCGCACCTGAGCAAGGCCGAGCTCCACGGCGACGCGGCGTTGGGCCTTGGTCTCGGGGATGCCCGCGGCGGTGAGGTCGGCGACACGGCGCTCGAAGTGGTATTGGAGCTCGCGGTCGAGGCCGCGCTCGAGCGACCTGCGGCGGAACCAGTTGAAGAGCCGGGTCATCGGCTACCCTCCTCGAAGATCAGGTTGACGGCACCCGAGAGGCGCGCCCAGCTATCCTTCTCGACGGCAAGCTGGCGGCGTCCGGCTTGCGTGAGGGCGTAGAACTTTGCCTCCCGGCCGGTCTCCGACTGCTTCCACTCGGCGCGCAGCCAGCCTTTCTGCTGCAGGCGGTGAAGGGCGGGATAGAGCGAGCCCTGGTTGACCTGGACCACCGAGTGCGAGATCTGCTCCAGGCGCTGCGCGATCCCGTACCCATGGCCGGGCTCGAGCGAGAGGATCTGGAGGATCATCATGTCAAGCGTGCCTTGCGGGATGGGGAAACGGGCAGACGGCATGAATTGCGTTACCTCAACCTTCGACAGATAAGAGCATACAACGGAATACGTCGAAGATCAAGGTTTCGATGCCAAGTCGGCCAAGCCTAGGTCTTTCCAGTGGAGGCTAGTGGAACCGCAGCAAGCGCCCGATAGATTTGTCGTGCCTCCCCGAATCTCGTGAAGCTGACGCGAGAGTGATTTGTATCTACCTGTACAGCTGTAACTAAACCGCTAAGCCAACCAACCTGTTCGTGTAGCCTACGGCATTGTTGGACCAATGACGCGTTTCCCCAATTACGGAGCTAATGCCCTGGCGATATCAATCCACAACATGTTGCTCCACTCTGGCCTGGGGTCAGCGGCGGCACGTGCAAATGGCCAAAGTTGGGCCCGCTCCGTATCGACCTCGGCAAGATCAGCGAGACGCTTGATCGTACCGATCGGGTTGGAAGGACCAGCGCGCAGCGACCAGCGGCCCGTCAATTCCTTCAACATCGCCGGCAAGCTGTCGAGCCAAATCTGCCGTTCGCGGTGCTTGCAGCAGTTTGCGCTAAATTGCTCGGGAATGATCATCGAACAGTCGCGAGCTTGGCGCGGAGGCGAGGGGTTGTCAAATGGCACTGATCCCGCAGAAGGTCGCGCCCCCTTTGCGGATTGCTGTCGGATGGCGAGCCACGCGGAAACCGAAATTGATCGATCCGGTCCCGAGGTCGGCTTCGAGAATTTTCCGACCGAACGCTCTATTTAGTCGCAAAGCGCCACTCACATGCTTTCCGACTTGTCCGCACAGTCGGCATGCGGAAACTGACGGCCTTTTACCTTCAATAATCCCGATTATTGAGGGTAATTCTGACCAGATCGACCCTTTACCGGACATTGAGTGTGTCGACGAGCCCTAGCCGGATAGCTCCCGGATCTGTCGTCATTGAGGACCTACTCAAATGTAATCGGCGCCGGTAACACCAATCGGGGTCGGATGCAGCTTCAGCGTATCGCCCCAGAACACCTGATCGCCGAAGGTATCGAAGCGAAAGATATGGCGTGTTGGGGGCTAACCAAACTGCGTTGTCAGCCGTCGCATCCCGATCGACTTCTTTGTTCATCGATTCGCTTCGAATCTCCCGCGCCGTGAATCCGAGAAAGACCACCAGAGCCAGAAAACGATTCCCGCTGAAGTGCCGGAGCGCAACAGCACATTTCGCGCCATCTCCGCGGTCGATACCGTCCATCTCTTCGCCACGCCCACCTCTTGGAGTAATACCGTCCTAATAGAGGAAGAGCCGAATCAAAGGTAACCATGCGGTCGTTACGAATTTGTAAAGCTTTTGTGACGCTGAAGAGCATGCTGCGCCGGGCAAGTGGACTCCCGCGAGACGCAGGAACCACGGCGCTTGTTTACCTTTTTTCACTCTCTGTTTGCACGTAAAGCTGCGAGGTGTGCCGACGAATGATCTGGTTGTCTAAGGCTTTCGGGTTAACAAGATTGATGGCCCGGATGTCTTTTTGCCCGAGGCATAGAAAAGCTTATATCGGACAAGTCAGCAGAACAGGTCTTTATCTGATCGCATTGCAAGCCTCGTGAATAGCGGAAACAATCGCGTTGCCCTTTGATAGAGGCGGCCAAGGTGTCCTGCAACTTCTTTAGTCGCGTTTCTTCATCAGGATGCTCGGTGTCGACTGGTACCAAGCAAACGTGGGCGAACTTAGCAATTTCTGGCTGAACGCGTCAGCCTAGCGATGAACCGCCCAACCCGCTTTCTAGAACGACAGTGGGCCGCCGCGCACTGCAGTTTAGGTTCAGCATGATCATCGCTTGGAACGGACGCTCGCGCTAACTGGAATCGCCCACTGTCGCGCCTGTAACCGACGCCTTGATAAGCCGCACGAATTTCAGCGAGGACCAGCGCGATGGTAAGGAGCGCAAGAATAACTCTGCATGCACCCTTTGCCCAATGCCAAGTCTTTGCGTTTAAGGTACTCTTGCTTGGCAGTTTCCGAATGCCCTGTCAACCCATCGGGGCTTGTTTCCGTAAGCATGAGCCAACATGGAAGGCGCATTTACGGAATATGTAAATGTTGCTTAGCGAGTGCTACTCAAGGAACTTCTCGCATTCGCACACGTGGCCCTTTTGGACCAGCGGGACCTGCAGATCCATAACGCGATCAGTCCTGCGGCGGCCAGAAGCAATGAGACAGGTTCCGGCGTCGACGTTGCTTCCTCAATTGACTGAATACCGATCGTGGTCTGTATTCCATTGGAATTGGTCAATGTGATGACATTCTGTATTGCTCCGGTCTCGGTGAGTCCGATACTTTCTGGACTGAGCGGTTGCAGGGCCACGCCTGCGGTCTCACTTGTGAGGCCGACGGTAATCTGCGGCGGGTTCTGGACCGGGACGGTGATGGTAAATCGGTCACTGATGATCGTATGGGCCAGGTCATCGTACAAGTTCACGTTAATCACTTGGGGTATGTAATTGCCGTCGTTGAAATTCACACCCGCACTGATTGTTTCGCTACCCGGAAAAGTATTGAGGATGTTTCCGTCGATGATGGCCCGCGTACCACCTCCGTTCGGCAACTCAATGATATTGATCGTGTGAGCCAGTGCCGGTGAGCCGGCAAGCAGAAGGCACATCGCAACTCCGGACCTTAATTGCCTGACTCTGGAAAGGGTGAACGACATAACCATCTACTCTCCTTGTTTTAAGGCGCGGTGCACGTCTTCCGCGCTTCCGCCTGCCATCACTAACACAGCAAGCGTATAGGAAGGGAACAATGTTGTCGTGCACAAGTTGTCAATAGATCGTAAAAGCGCTCTGGCGAAAGCCGGGACCAATGGCTGCAAGCACACTGTACGTGCCGGCCGGCTGTCGTCGCCTCTGACTTCTTCGAAGACCACCAACACTAATGCTGAAGAAAATTACCAAGGGCCCACGAAGCAGCTAGCGCCCCTTCGTAAACACTGAGAGCGGCAAAGCGTTGTGAAGAACTGAGCGCTGCCGACCGTTTTGCTGGCAAGCGCAACGAACAGTCCGTTCTCAACTCGTTCTTGCTCGTAACCCATGCTCAGAATCTACTTCGACGCAGCTATGGCAATTGTCTTACTTTTCTTCTCGAGAGTGGCAATCACGCGGTCGTAAGCACTGGCGAATGCCGCGATACCATCCAGTTGAAGCTTTTCTGCAATTTCATCCAAGTCAATTCCGAAGCTGGCCAGAATGCGCAGTTGTTTCTCTGCTTCCGAGGTGCCTTCCAGCACGGTGGCGCCCCCGCCTTCGAATCCAAGTGCATATCGTCGATCCGGGCCTTGAACTTCCGGCAAAGAAATTGTGCGTTCGAGAAATAAAGGCTCTTCGCTCCGGGCAGATGACATGCTCATAATTGCGAAGGTCGAGCAAATCGCTGCCGTCTTCACGAGAGAGCATAGGCTTGCGGTCCACGAGTTCGCTTCATCGCGCAACCCTCCACGGCGATATATTTGACCATTGCGCCAGTTGTGCCGTCGCCCACGCGGTCGTTCGATCTTTGTGACAGCTTGTGCACGGGTTCGGGATGTTGTAGGCGTCAGTCATTGCCGGTGAGATGAACCTGAAAGTGTGGCTCCGAACGTTTTGATCTGCAAGGGTTTGTTCGATTTTCGGCATATGACACGCGATGCATTCGCTGCCAGGGCTGCCCAGCCTATGATGTGTGTGCTCTTCAACAGTCCCCGTATGTGGGCCGTTCGGAGATCCTGGGCCGTGGCATTCGAGACACATCACAGTTGCCGGCTTGATCAAGAGCGCCGGGTTATCAGTTCCATGGACGTCATGACAACTGGAACACTTCACGCCACGTTCATACATCACGCTTTGCACGAAGTCATTGCCCTGCATTCGGTTCTTGTGCGCCGTGCCGTCGGCAAAGTGCGTGAAGGTCGTTTCGCCGAGCTTATGCTCTTCCAGCTTCCAGAAGTCCTGTAGCTTGCTGCCCATCTGAAACCCCACAGGCCAGTCGTAGTATTTGCCCTCGATTGGGTTCTTCAGTGGCTGTCCTTGGGAATGACACTGAATGCAGGTATCGTTTGCCCCGACGGAATCCAGACGCGCCGGATTAACGATGTTCGCGCGCGCCGGGTGCGCAACGTGTTCGCTTCCCGGCCCGTGGCATCGTTCACAACCCACGTTCCATTCGGTAACGGTTTTCGTTTTGATGTCGTAGTTGACTGAGTGGCAGCCATCGCAGAGCGGACCTGTTGGACGTTTGAAGTTCTCGGGCGGATACAGCGGAGCCCACCAATCCGTTCCGTTCTTCACGAAGTACGGACGCCAGATCTGGTGTGCAATATCCCATTGAGCGGGCAGGACAAAATAGTCGTCGCCGATTTTCTTGAAATAGCGCTGTTTCCACCTGCTCCCATACACGAAGGCGATCTCCGCTTTTGTGAAGGTAACAAGCGGATCGGGTTTCGAAAGGTCCGGCAAGACAGCATCCGGATGCTCTTTCGGATCTCGGACGACGTTCGCCATACGAGTGCCTTTCCACCGATCGTAGATTTGTGGATGGCAGGTTTTGCAAGCCGTGGAACCCACGTAGTGCGCTGCCGTTGAAGACGACGGCAACGCTTGACCGAATGCGATGAAATGCAGGACTCCAAGTTCAAGAATGGCAGCGGTCAAGTAGCTTCGAGTCTTCATGCGAGATCTCTTGGGTATAGTCTTCATAGCAACGCAAATCATAGCTCCTTTCTCCCTGGAAATGCCGAATTCGGCCGATGTAAAGCATGAAGACATGGTTGAAACAACCGACTGCCCATAAAGGGCTTTATCACTAGTCGACAGCGACCAAAATCGCCATGAGGCTGGGAACCGGGATTTCTGAAGTTGGCAGAACTAGCCCTCCGTATAGGTCCGCCCAATCGGTCTCAAAAAGCGCCGCTAGGAAGCCCAATCCACTTTCCCGGTTGGTCGCTGCCGACTGAGCAGAAGCGAGCTAGGCACATCCGCTCCGATAACGGCGTTCCCTTTCCTCGCCTAACGGTTTATTCAATTTATCGAAGCTCTCGGTGTGGTGGCTGCGCCTGGGCATCACGATCGAACTCATTCGGCCCGGCCATCCGCAACAGAACGGTCGGCATGAGCGCATGCACCTGACGCGCAAGAAACAGGCCACCCGGGCCGGCAGGAGCCAATCTGCCGCAAGCAACAGGCCAAGTTCGATTGACAGCAACGTCGCGTAGTCCTCGCGTATGTAGCTCTTCAGAAGCCCTTCAAGGGTGGCATCCCCTTCCATAGGGTCGCGACCGGTCGCTTGGCCGTGTTGCAGTTAGCATGCGAATTCGCGGAAGCGGGCTAACAATCGCTTGTACGCACGGCTGGTAAAGCATAGGATGGCGCATGCCATCGACTCGACTTGCGTTGACGCCTGGGCAACAAATGTAAGTGGCGCCTCCAAGGCTGACTAACCTTCAACCCCGAAAGCACAAAAGGTTTACGGGTCTGCCACAACTTCCAAAGAAAAAAACCATAGTCTATATAGGTCTGCATGGAGTAACGACTCACGGACATAACAAATGAGAGGAATGATCTCGTACTGAAAAGGAGCATCGATATGAAAGATCCACTGAAGAATCTGAACGCCATCCCGAACCGGAGGGCATTTTTGAAGACCGCGGCGGGAACAGCATCACTGACAGGCGGACTGCTAGCCGGCGGCGGCGCCCTATTTGGCAAAGAACAAGACGATGACGATTCCAGCGGCACCCTAACCAGGGGAGACGCGGCGATGTTGCGGTTCGCGGCTGCAGCAGAGATCCTCGAGACTGATTTTTGGGTGCAGTACAACGAACTCGGGGGAATCCCAGACAGAGAAGTTCCCGGCGGGAGTGGCAATCCAACCTACACCGCCAAGCTTCAAACCCTCGACAGCGACTTCCCCCAATACATTCACGACAACACTGACGATGAGATTACTCATTTCACGTTCCTTAATGCCTATCTGGAGTCGAAAGGTGCCGATCCGGTCGATTTAGAGCGGTTTCGCACTCTGCCTGGAAGCACAGCGACTGGTTCCAGCGGCAAGTTGCGGCTTACCAACCTGATGCAGCTCACTCTCGACACAAGCTGGTGGACTCGATATCGCAGCAGCACGCACAACCCTGATCTTGATCCGAATTTCGCGTTTCCGCAAGCTGTGCCGGATCTGCACAAAGGGCAATTCACGGCAATCCCCAGAACGGACGCCGATTTATCCCCCGACGCCCACATCCAAGCTATCGCCAACACCGCAGGATTTCACATGCCGACTATTGAACAAGGCGGTAACAGCCTCTATCCTGCGATGGCGCAAAGAGCCACCAGTGTGGAAGTTCTGCGAATTCTGATTAGCATCGGCCCCACGGAGACCATGCACTTTCAAACTTGGTCGGATAAAGCAGGCAATGCGCCTCCTCTGACTGACCCAACCAATGGCTTGACATTTCCGAACCTAAATGCCGCTCCCTTTGGTGGAGAAACCTTTCAAACGAACCTGATCATGCCTGAGCCATGCCCCTTCCTCAGCCGGAAGCTCCCACGGGTCTCGATCATCCGCCCCACGAAGAGTCGCGGCATCGCTAAGGCCGTAGTCAACTTCTTGACGTCCATGGGCCTCTTCATCGGGCAGTCGAGGGAGTTCTTTGAGCTGTTGAACGACCTGGCAGAGGACGCGGACGCGGCTCGCCGGGAGCTGTAAGGCAATAACAAAAATCGCCAGACGAGAAATCCTTGGTAGACACTCCGTATCTTCGCCACGCCTTTTCCACGGGCGAAGTCTGGCGCCAGGCGTGGCGAAAACACAGTCCTGATTCGGCTGACACAATACTCTTTCTTGAACGTGTTTCCTGCCGTGCATACGTATGAGAACTACTCGTGCGAGTAATTCCGTGGGCTTCCTAATTGTGTTGACTGCTAAAAATCGATAGACAGCCATGCTTCAGGCCGGGACGATGACGCTATCGCGTTTGCGGCTTGAGAATGTACGTTTTCTTCTCCCCGGGTTCGGTGCAATGGTCAACGCGCCAGCGCCAGATTTCCCGGCGAGAAAGTGATTTGCAGCCCAAAAGAAACGTCTGCCTTCGGGCGTCCCAGCAACGGAATATAGTAACGTTCAAACTGGATGTACGGGTTCGCGATAATATCCCCGCCTAGCTGCCATTGGCCATTAAGCGAGAAATCGCTCTGCGTCCCGCCGGCGGGGACGAACATGCTGCCAGTCTTAGCTTGCCGAAAAGAAAACGAAACCTTATTCTTGGCGGACCACCAGTAATTAGTTGTTGCTTCGTAAGCCCTCGCATCGCGACCGATCCAACTCCCCAACAGGAAGCCGTTGTTCGTATAAGCATCGCGATATTGATTGTTCCAGTAGAAGAACGCGCCTCCTTCATCCCCACGGTAGAGCAAAGTCGAGTAAGTCTCGAATCGAAGATCCATCCGGCGCAATCCTGGTAACCGAGTGAAATAAATTCCGGGCGCCCAGGCCGAACGCCGTGGACTATCTAGCGGATTTGGCTCATCATCAGCGAGTGAATCCGAATAGATGGTTACCCAACGTCTCAGCCCAGGCACTCGCCACAGAAAATCGAACCCGCTGCGCCGATCGCCTGGATCGTTTGCAGAACCAAACGCGGTGCCGCCCGTGCTTGACGCGCTGAAGAAACTGCCCAAAATACTACTTGTCGTCAACGGGTGGCCCACTCCTCCGAATATAGAGCTGCGTGTAAAACCGATTTCGAGATTCTGAGTCAGCTGGAATGTGAGTTTCTGCGCGTTGATGTACGGCCGTGGCGGATAGAGATGCCCGGACAATTTGCCGACGAGGAATTCTGTTCGAATGTGGCCGAGAAGCCGCAGAGGGCCGGGCAGAACGACAGGAGTCTGCTGCGAAACGCGCAACGAGTAAAACGGTTCAGCATTGTTGCTGAATGCAAAAGCACTGGCTTCCCCAGGGCCCCACCAGATACTCTGTTTCCCGAACGTGACGTCGAAAACTCCGAGGTGCGCCCCTAGGTAGAATTCCAGCGGCTCGAATCGACTCGTTGACGGAACTCTGGAAGGGGCTTGAACGGGTACGCCGTCTACAGCGCCGAGATAGTCTTGCACCCCCTGACTGTAGGGCGCCCGGCCACCCGCTTCCTGGTACTCGCCGTGGAAATAACCGGAGAAAATGCCGAGTGTTCCGAAACCTGAGAACCCCGCAACAGCATTCGTGCCGCTGGCGTACGGTCGGCCGTAGTCGTTTACGATGGTCTGACCAAAGTGGTAGCTGTCCTGCAAGGGTGGTCCGAATATCCCACCAACACGTGTGTAGAGCGATTCAATGCGGACTTGGCCTCGAGTGTTTGTCTCATCAGGAAATTCATGTCTGAGATCGGAGATGAGCGCTAGCGCCTCGTCGTTTAGTACGCCTTCCAGGATTTTCGAGCTATGCCGTGACGCGATGTCTTCCGCTTCTTTGACCAAATTTAGACAGTCGGAGCGGGTCCATGGCATCGCAAGACTCTCGGCATCCGGTACATATCCCATAGCGCCTAGTCTCTTAAACGCTGCGTAAACCCAACTATCAAGTGGAACGTAGATTGGCCCGGAGTTGGCTACATTTTTCTCTTGCGCTGAAGCGAGAGCGGGAGTGATGCTCGTCAGTAAGAGCAGAATGGCGGGAACCCATCGCCACGTACACTGTTTACGCACTGAGTGCATAAGCCTGTACACGAGAGTACGCGCCGCACGTACTAAATGACTAATAATCAAGCCGCGGACTTCAGTATCAGGGCTCCTGCGTAGTAGGGTGTCCCGGTTCTGTAAACAAACCGCAAAAACTGGAAGTTACTGCATTTTTACAATTCCTCGACAGCTAACTCTTTAGGAATCTTTAGGCTGGAGCTAAGAAGTATGAACGACGTGAGTAAAGAAGCGAGAACAGAAGAAAAAAGTGCAACGCGTAGGAGTTTGATGCAAAGCGCACTGTACGGCATCCCCTTGCTTATTGGCGGTACGCTGTCTGCCTCAGTTGGAAATTACCTCTTTGGCCGACACACACGTCCAAAGGCGAGTTGGGCAGATGCGGGAGACGTATCAGAAATTCCGAGTGGGCAACCCTGCCAGGTGCGCTTCGAACGCGTGGTTGTTGATGGCTGGGAGATCCGCAACGAAAAATCGACAGCGTGGGTCATTCTCGATAACCAGCGGCGAGTCACGGCGTTCTCACCACTCTGCACCCATTTGGGATGCGCTTATCGCTGGCAAGCGGAGAAGAAACTGTTCACGTGTCCTTGCCATGGTTCAACCTTCAACGCCAAAGGCGACGTGGTCACGGGACCGGCCAGCCGCCCCCTTGACCGGTATTCCACGAAATTAGAGGACGACAGATTGTGGTTGGGGCCGTTGCAGGATTCCGAAGGCGCATAGTTTGATCCGCGATCTCTTCTCACAATTCGAAGCGTGGGTTGACCATCGCACGGGACTGAAGGCGGCCTTTTTACGGTTCTTATTGGAAGATATTCCGGCCTCAGCCGGCTGGCCCCATGTGTTTGGCAGTGTCGCTCTTTTTTTATTTCTGATTCAAAGCCTCACAGGCATTCTGCTGGCCATTAATTACGCACCAATTGCGGGGGCAGCCTACAACAGCCTTTCCTATATCATGCGGGAAGTTGCCGGCGGTCGGATGATTCATGGCCTTCACCATTGGGGCGCGAGTCTGATGATCATCGTGGTGCTGATGCACATGGCGCAAGTATTCATTTTCGGCGCTTTCAAGAAACCGCGCGAAGCAACATGGATCCTGGGCCTGTTCTTGCTTCTGCTGACGCTAGCTTTTGGCTTAACGGGTTATCTTCTGCCCTGGGATAACAAGGCGTATTGGGGCACTATGGTCACCGTTCGGATCGTAAGTGGGCTTCCTCTTATCGGCCCCGTGCTTGCGCGCTTGGCAGGCGCCGCGGACGGAGTAGGATCGCTAACCTTCGCCAGATTTTACGCGCTGCACACTCTTGTCTTACCGGCCGCAGCCATCGTTTTAACGGTCGCGCACGTATACCTGGTCCGCCGCCACGGCATTACGCCAGCCCCGGTTGAGACAGAGCCGACCCAGAAGTTCTATCCCAAACAGTTATTCCGCGATTCGTGCGCACTATTTGTTGCATTCCTGTTCCTCTTTCTTGCAGCCGCATTTATAGATGTTCCGTTGGAGCGTATGGCCGATCCGACGGACACGGAATACGTACCACGGCCCGAGTGGTATTTCCTGTTTCTGTTTCAGTTGCTGAAAATCTTCCCGGGGCGCCTCGAATTACTCGCGACCCTGGTGCTTCCAACCGTGACAATCGCGGGGCTGATTCTGCTGCCATTTATGCACCGAATACAGCTGACGCTACTCAAGGGCCGGATTCAATCGGCATGCTTCGTGGTCCTGGCTTTCTCTCTTTGGTTAGGCTTGACCAGTGCCGCGGGCTTGACGGCTCCGCATTCCGTGGGCAACTCCAGTCCATCGCCGCAGGCCATCGAATGGGCCCGACTTTCACCAGAGGCTATCGCCGGGTCAGGTTATTTCCGAGCCCTTCGTTGCGACTCCTGTCATAACTTGATTATGGGAACGCCGAAGCCCGGACCCACTCTCGGATTAAAAGGGCTTGAGCACACGCGAGATTGGATACTCACTCACTTAAGCGATGAATCGCGGCTTCACTCTAACGAACAACAGCTCGCCTCATTTTCCCTGCCGGAACGGAACACGCTGGTTATATTTGTTGCGAGCCTGAAGCCGGAGTCTCTCCAGACGTTATCGGAAATGTCTTCCGACTTCGTCAATGGCGCGCAGACGTTCGTCGGCAATGCCTGCGCAAGCTGTCACAAGGTTAATGGCATAGGTGGAGACATAGGGCCTTCCCTTAACGGATTGGCTAATCGTCGCAATCTGGGGTGGGTTGAGGCACATTTCATTGCACCGCGCAAGCTATCGCCCGGCTCCATCATGCCTCCTTATCATTTCGCTGGTAAAGACGAGCGGGATCTTATCAGCTATCTCTTCTCGCTATCGCAATGAGAGGGAGTGTGTAAGTGCGAAACAAGTATGGACGACGTGTGGTTTCGATTGTACTTTCGCTAAGCCTTGGGTCGGGCATGTGGGCGCAGTCACAGTCTCCGTTGCCGCAGTCCTTGATGCCGTCGAGACAGGCGCAAGGGGAATCGGAATTAGGCGACGAATTCGGTGAGTCCCAAAGCCGCCCGTGTAGTCCCGCCGACTATGGCGACCCCACGGCTGATTGTGCCCCTGCATCGCAGCGTCGAAGTGCGCTTCCCACCACCAACAATGATTTCAATGAATTCAATTCCTATCCAGTTCTGCCTATAGACCCACGTCTCCCCCCAAGCGAAGGCTCCCCGGAACGGCCCGGCGCGAGGCGTGACAACATCCCCACCAATCAGCGCGTTTATACGCAAAAAGAGCAACCCACAGAATTTCAAAAGTACGTCGAAGAAAGCATCGGTAAGATGCTCCCCATCTTTGGTGCAAATTTATTTGAGCACGTCCCCGCGACCTTCGCTCCACTTGATCGCGCTCCCGTAAGCAGTGAATATGCTATCGCACCAGGTGACACTTTACAGATCACTGCTTGGGGACAACTTAATTTCTCCCGGCAAATACCGGTAGCGCAGACTGGGGAAATCATCTTACCCGATGTAGGCCCCCTCGCCGTTCAGGGAATGACCTATTTGCAAGCGGCAGCAGCGATCAAATCAGGATTGTCTCATTTCTATAAGAGCTTTGACGTAAGTGTGACGCTATCCCGGCTTCACTCAATCCAAGTGTTCGTAGTCGGCGAAGCGCGCCGGCCCGGCAGCTACACGGTAAGCTCCTTCAGCACCCTCGTGAATGCGATATTCGCGTCCGGAGGTCCATCGTCTCGCGGCTCCATGCGGAAGATTCAACTGAAGAGAGGCGATCAGGTCGTCAGACGGTTCGACCTGTACCAATTGCTGGTCTATGGTGACAAATCGCAAGATGCCCAATTGATACCGGGAGATGTCATTTTCATTCCTCCTACTGGACCGCAAGTTGCCCTTGCTGGAAGCGTGGGTCATCCTGCGATTTACGAGATCAAGCCGGGCACCCCGCTCGAGGACGCACTGGCGATGGCGGATGGCCTTTCTCCTCTCGCCCTCATGAATAAGGCACTTCTCGAACGCGTCAATCAAGGTTCCGCGCTTCAGGTGCTTCATGTTCCCCTGAACTCAGATGGACTTCGCACAGAACTGCAGAACGGCGATATCGTGCGCCTTTTGCCCGTGGTGTCGCGCTTTCAGAATGCCGTCACGTTGCGAGGCAATGTGGCCGATCCGGGACGGTTCCCCTGGCGACAGGGGATGAGGTTGAGCGATCTCATTCCCGATAAAGAGTCTCTTCTGACCCGCGAATATTGGAAGGCGCACAACACACTAGGAAGCGCAGAGGAGTTGGTTGAGGAGGACGACTCAGAGACTGTACAGCGGTCTCCCCGCGCGAACGCGAGCAGCGACGTTCCGCCGCAGCCAGAGGCACCTTCAGGCAGCACTCCCCGGGCCAAGACGCTACCGGTTGGTTTCGTCGAGCAAACGCTAAACACGCAAGGCGACACGTCTCTGGGCGCCGCCATAGAGTCTAACGATCTGCCGCCTTTGCGAACGTTCAAGCCACGCTATACGATTCAACCTGCCGTGCCCGAAATAAATTGGGAATACGCGGCAATCGAACGCACAGATCGTGACACTCTGAGCACACACACAATAAATTTCAATCTGGGAAAGCTTATCCTTTCGCATGACCCAACGCAAAATCTTGAGTTGCTCCCCGGCGACGTGGTCACGATCTTTTCCAAAGCGGATTTTTCCGTTCCCCGCTCTCAGCAACCCACGGAGATACGAATCGAAGGAGAGGTCGCTATGGCGGGGCTCTACACAGCGCTTCCTGGAGAGACCTTGCGTCACTTGGTGGAGCGTGCGGGAGGGCTCACTCCGAATGCTTACATCTATGGAGCTCAACTCACTCGCGAATCCACCCGCCGGGAGCAGCAGAAGAGATATGACGAATTCCTGAACGAATTGGAGCGCGACGTCAATGATGCGGCGGCAAATCTTTCCGCTCGCGTGACCTCGCCTCAGCAAGCCGCAACAGCTCAGACTTCGCTTACCAGCCAGCGCGATCTGATCGGAAGTTTACGTAAGGTCCCGATGGATGGCCGTATTGTACTGAACATGTCGCCGAATGATCGGGGCGTGAGTGCAATACCTGATCTGCCACTCGAAAATGGTGACCGGTTATACGTGCCAAGCCGGCCATCAACCGTTAACGTGATCGGTACCGTTTACGAGCAGGCTTCGTTCATATATGCAGAAGACTTCCGTACCGGCGATTACCTCAAGAAAGCAGGAGGCCCGACCCGTTTGGCGGATCGCAGCCACATGTTTGTAGTTCGCGCAGACGGATCCGTAATTAGCCGCCCAACCGGCCCGGCCTTGTTCGGCAAGAACTTCGATTCACTCCAGATGTACCCAGGTGACACGCTTGTTGTGCCCACGTATATCAACCGGCCGACGTTCCTTCGCGGCTTGCTCGATTGGTCTCAGGTTGTAAGTAACTTCGGACTTGGCGCTGCTGCCGTCAATGTGCTTCGTTAGCTTGCGATTGCTGTGATACATGTCTTCTCGCCGGCTCCTCATCGAGAACATCACCTCACTGACCCTCCTGCAGGGGCTCAACTATGCTGTGCCCCTGATTACGCTGCCGTATCTGGTTCGCGTGTTGCAGCCCTCTCATTTTGGGCTCTTGTCGTTCGCGCAAGGAATAGTTCTGTACTTCGATGTCATCACCGACTTCGGATTCAACTTCAGCCAGACGAGAGCCATTGCTGCTTGTAAGCAATCGCCCGATGCTGTCTCTAGAATTTTCTGGTCAACGATTTATGCCAAGGCATTGTTGATGTGTATCAGCGCTGTAGCACTAACACTGCTGGTTGCTTTCACGCCGAAGTTGCGCGAGACGCCGATGCTCTATGCCGTCAACTTCCTGTACGTGATTGGCACGACGTTTTTTCCCATTTGGTTGTTCCAGGGCTTAGAAAGAATGAAGCTGGGAGCTGCGCTCTTCGGAGCCGCACGTCTGCTGACTGTCCCCGCGCTTCTCTTGTTTGTCAGGCATCCACAAGACTACGTGATCGCCGGCGCGATCCAGGCGAGCGTGGAAGTGACGGCGAGTCTTCTTGCATGGCCGCTCATATTGAGACGCATTAGACTTGCCTGGCATCCCCCATGTTTTTCTGACATTCGTGACACGTTAAAGCGCGCCTGGCCTCTGTTTCTGTCGGTCTCGGCGGTTCAAATTTCGGCCTCCAGCAGCATTGTGATTCTCGGATTTGTGGCAGGCAAGATCGAGGTAGGTTATTTCAGCGCCGCTGACAAGCTGATTAAAGCCTGTACCGCAGCGCTAAATCCCCTCGCCCAGGCTCTCTACCCGCACATCACAGCTGCGAAATTGCGTTCATCCTCATCCGCATTCCACCTAATTCGAAAAACCCTATTCGCAGTGGGTATCTTATCCTTCCTTATATCGATCGTGACCGCCGTCTGGGCACGTCCCGTTTGCCATATCATCCTAGGGGCCCAGTTCGAGCACTCAATCATTGTGCTTCGATGTCTCTCGCCGTTGCCGTTCCTCTTCGGTCTCGCTAGTGTGTTTGGTACGCAGACCATGCTCGTTTTTGAGATGGACGCGCTTTTTTCGAAAGTCACCTTGCTCAGTGCGGCGGTTGCCATTCCGCTGTGTTTCGTGCTCAGTGTGTCGTTCAGTGGCGTAGGCGCTGCCGTGGCTTCCGTCATAACGTCAGGTTTTCTGGTGGTGTCAATGTTGTTTGCCCTTCACGTGAAGGGAATCCGCGTCTGGGAATGTTCCAAGACACAACCGGCGGTTTTCGCGAAGGCGTCTTGTACTGGGGTTGAGCAGGGCCTGTGACCTCTTACGAACAATTCACAATTCGTTTGCGACCCAAACCCGGTACGGCGATATTCTTAGAACAGCTCGCGGTGAAAAGAGTTTGGTGACAAGCGCCACAGCCCTACCCGCCCCATCGCCACGCTTCAGCGAATCCAAACTAGGGGCGCGACCCTGTTGGCCCATTGTTTTCCTATGGGTTCTCTCTATTGCCCAGTACGGCTATCGCTATATCCTTCAAGTCAACGATCCAGCGACATCCTTTCAATACGCCGCCACACCGGCCCCACTGAGCGCGATAAAATACGGGCTCTTTCTCTCCTTCGCGCTATTTGCGCTTATCCGTCTCTCCCGGAGATCCGTATCTCTCACTCGAAATTACCAACGCATGCTCTCGATCCTAAGCGGCGCTTTCGCAGTATTAGCCGTTGTCGTGCTGATCAGGCTTACCGTTGCACCCGGCGATCTGAATCAGACAGGGCTGTGCGCCATCCAGTTCCTCCCCTGGATGGCCAGCCTGTTTTTGGTTCCGCTAGTGTTCGGCCCTGAGCACAGTCTCACTCGAACGCTGGTGGCTTTCGAACGGATCACGTTCCGGATCATTTTTCCGTTTTGGCTCACCACCGTAATACTAGCGGCCCTGGGAATCAGATACCCTGCTCTCAGCTATCAAGGCCTTCTTCTCCGGTTCGGGGGTATCTTGGATGATCCGAACGGTTACGCCTGCTTGTGCTTGTTCTTCATCGTATTAGCTGCGACAGGTCGGCCGCGATTTTGGCAACTGAAGGTCACGCTCTACGTGGTTATGCTGCTCGCCACCCTATCGTTAACCGGCTATGTGACGGCGACCGTGATGGCTCTTGGGCTGCTTCTGTGCCGCGTCGCGAGACCCAAAGCTCGTTCGAAGTCCAGCATTGTGAAACAACTCGTAAACGGGCTGGGCATCATTTGCCTCTTCATTTTGGCAGCGGCGATTTATCAAACCAATCAGGCGGTCTCTGCAATTACATCAGTCTATGAGGCAAAGAGTAACAGTAGGGCAGCTCATATATCCAATCTTTTTCCAGATGAGGAAATGCTCGACGCAACTTCCCCTGTGTCGCTTGTTACGGGGATCGGCGGATTTTCTGAGGATTTGTACTGGCGTGTGCTCGTAAACTTTGGCTGGTTAGGGCTGGTCGCCGTTGCCGCCGTCATATTCTCTTCCGCCTATTTTGCTATGATTCGCCCGAGTCGCTGGCGATACTCCACAGGGCTTTGGATCATGGGAGTATTGATTGGTTCCAATGGGATTTCATACTTGATGACATTTCCTGTAAGCCTGATTTACTGGTCGCTGCTGGGCTTGCTGATCTGCGCCAGAAATGTAGATAACCGTAACTTACGATCGTCCACTCGCTAAGTTGGCTTGCATCGCTACCCGAAAGCACATGAACAGGCCTACTAAGAACGTAGCCACAAGAACCAGTATCGTGCGCGGCGGCCAACTTCTCTTTTCCGGAACAACGGCATCGTCCACCACTTGAATTGCGGGCGCTGTTTTCGCCTCATCCAGTCGGGCAGCCTCGTATTGCTTTGCCATAATTTCAAACAATGCTTCGTGGTACTTAACGTCGCGCACTTTACGCACAAATTTGAGGCCCGCTTCCGGTAGTTCACCCGCCGGTAGTTCTAGTGTTCCTCCTTTATGCTCGCCGCGTTCAAAGTCGTTAAATTCACCTTGTAGCGCCCCCAATTCGCGCTTTAAGATCTGCAACTTTGGATTATCATCCGCAGCGTAAGTCCTCATGGCCGCGAGCTGCGCCTCGCGCGCAAGAATTTCCGCACGCAATTGCGCTCCCGCTCGCAGCAGAGCCTCGGCTTGACCTGTTGGCACCACAAGTCCGGTCGCCTGCTCCGTAGCTTTTAGCGCTACCTCTGCATCGGCTAGAGCATCCTTCTCGCGGGCTAATTGGTTTTCGAAGAAACTCCGCCGTTCAGATGCTTCTGTTAGCGCGAGCTTTCCATTGTGCTTTGCAAGTTCATCCACATAAGCGTTTGCCAGTTCCGCGGCACGATTGGGATCCTTGTCCTCCACCTGAATATGTATGAGCGAGTCTTTACTGCTCTTTATGGTGGTGTTTCGCTCCAGAGCCTTCCGCGCCGTCACCATGTATTTGGTCCGGTAGACTTCTTTGAGCTTGAATCTGTTGATCAAGCTATCTGCGATCGTGCGACTCTCCAGGATGCCGATGTGCAACTCGGCCGGATTTCGCCACCCAAAGCCCGACAGCAGACCGAGGGCTGCAAGGTTCACTCCACCACCTGTTCCAGCTACTTGGGCCATCGCTGAAAGAGAAGACTGAGGTTGTTGTGGTGGCAGAATCACCGCCTCAGCGCGGTACTTGACTGGCAGGACAAACACCATTGGTGCTGCGATTGCAGCCGTCACAACTACCGCTTGAAGGATTCTCAGCTTTGCCGCCCATAGGACACGGAACAAGGCACCTAGTGATACATCATTGCCGTCCGAGACGTCTGGAACGGTGGCTGTGTCCTCGTCTAATACTCGCGGAGCAAAAGTTGATTCCACGCTGCTTCCTCCACTTTATATGCCTGCCGTCGCGCGTAGCTCTTCGTAAGATCTATCGAATATCGGCTGCATTGCCTGGTTCAACACCCCACACACGTTGTCTCTGTATTGCCTCAGAGTGAAACGGCGGCGCCACTCCTTCCTCGCATTTCTGAGTACCGCATGAATGCTTGACCGGTCCATTTGCACGACTGACAAAATCCTCGCCGCAAGAGCGTCGGCACTGACCCGCTTTGTCAAAAATCCTGTTTGTTCATCCTGTATAACCTCTGGAATCCCGCCTACTGGAAATGCAACAACCGGCACGCCGGCGCTGAACGCTTCCAGAATCACCCTCGTTGTAGCTTCCAATGCGGAAGGTACCACTAATAGGTCAAGCCCGGAGTAAATCTGTTCGATGTCTTCTTGCCACTCGCCAAACTCAATTGGAAGTCCCTGGCTTGACGCTACAATCTTGCGGTAGTACTCTAGGCCCGAGAACATGGGCGTCCCGATGATAGAGAATCGGCATTGCGGTAACTGCTGCGCAAGCGTTCGCACGGCCTGTACAAACTGCATCTGCCCTTTATCCGGTTCCACGCGCCCAACCACTCCGATTCTGCGTATCCTCTCAGGCGGTTGTAGTCCGGCGAAGCGTACCTCGGCTACGCCGTTATAAACGATTTTGATTCGTTCCGGTTGCACGTACTCACGAAGGGGGTCGGCCACCCAATTGCAACAGGCGATAACGTGAGCGCTTGCCAGTTCCAGAGCTTGCCCGGTTATTGTAATGGCCGAGTGTTGTAACAGCCGGTTATGGCAATGGAAGACGAGCGGAATGCCTCTTCTCCATGCTACCCAAGCCGCAGGCGGTACCAATCTGGGTCCATTGACATAAAGCAGATCAATTTCATGAGCTTGCACAAGCTCGGTGAAGTATCTAACGAGCTTCGGAAGTTTGCGCCCATACTTAAACATCTGCTGCAATGGCTTTCTTCGGCTTGCGTAAGTACCGTGGGTGAACGTATGCAATCGGTACCCGCGGTTTTGAAAGACCGTAAGCAGTGGTCCGTCCCCAGGAAGCGCAACTGACGGTTGCCAGCGACGCGCAGAAAAGGCGGGAAGTATATCCAACAGACTTTGTTGTCCGCCGCCTATGTTTGTGAATTGATCGATGCACAGAATGTTTGCGGGAAACTCTGTTTGCGTAAGTATGCGTGAGAACTGCGTCATTTGAAAGCTCCAATTGCAAGATCCCCTGTGCCCTGCTTCGATGACGTCACCCCGTATAGGACTTTCGAGATCGCGCTTCGAAAAACATCTGTAGAGAAACGACGGGCATGGGACCGAAGCTCAGCCGGCCTCACAAATTTCTCTTCGCGCTCGAATTCTTCAACCGCAGATTCAAGCTGAGGCTCGCCAGGAGATTCATAGAAGAAGCCGCCGCGCGTAGCAGGAACGCTCGCGCTTTCCAGCACTCCTCCGCGTCCCAGCGCGATAACGGCCTTCCCGCTCGCAAGCGCTTCCACAGGCACGATGCCGAAGTCTTCTTCCCCCGGGAGCAGAACAGCCCGGCTACGCGCGTAGAGCTTTCGGAGATCGGAATCCGACACCCGTCCGCAGAACTCAACCGACTTTCCCGCCATCCTTTTCAAGCGTGAATATTCCGGGCCCGCCCCAGCTATCTTCAATCGTCTTCCTGTCCTGGTGAAACAACGCACCGCATCTTCGAGACGTTTGTAGGCAACTAACTCGGAGACGATCAGGAAGTAATCATCGGGATCAGAGGTGTAGAATGTCTCCACAGGCACCGGCGGGTAAATGATCTCCGATGAGCGGCGATACGTCTTCCAAATTCGGTTTTGTACGTTCGCGCTGTTTGCGATGAATTCGTCGACACGTGCGGCGGACGTGACGTCCCACATGCGCAGATAGTTTCCTAGAGGGGCCATAAGGGCTCGCTTCAACGTGGAACGCGTCCAGTCATGCAAGTACGCCGGGTAGAAGTCCCACAAGTAGCGCATGGGAGTGTGGCAATAGCAAATGTGACGAGTGTGTGCCGAGGTCAGTACGCCCTTGGCAGGACCGGATTCACTGCTGATGACCAGGTCGTAGTCGCGTAAATCGAAGGTTTCTAGAGCGAGCGGCGTCAACGGCAAGCAGGAACGATAATGACGCCTTAAAGGATTGAGAAAAGATGAAGTTACTTTGTGGGATCGAAGGAACGGCGAGACATGGTCTGGCTCATAGAACAGCGTGAAAATGTCCGGATTCGGAAGAATGCGGCACAGTTCTTCCACTACCTTTTCGCCGCCCCGCATTCCAAGCAGCCAGTAATGGACAATCGCGCATCGCATCAAAAATCTTGAGTTCTTTCTGCTGTTACCATGCGTCTTTTCCCGCAAGAACACGAGGGACGGTCGCGAACAGAATTCTCAAATAAAGCGAGATTGACCATTTCCTCACGAGGAAAAGATCCAATCTCCGCCGCTGGCCATAACTCAATCGGCTGCGACCGTTAATCTGCCACAGTCCACTTAGTCCCGGGCGTTTGGTAAGAACCATTAGCGTATCCGAACCGTAATACTTATCCAGTTCTAGCTTTGTTAGTGGTCTAGGGCCAACCAGTGACATCTTCCCCTGAACTACGTGCCACAGCTGCGGTAATTCATCCAATGAATAACGGCGGCAGAAGGCGGCGAAACGGCTTGTTACGCGAAGGCTTTTTTCATTTGGGGCCATCGCTGGCGCCTCAGACGTAGACAGCCGATGAACAACTTTGCAACGCTTACCGGTTTCGTGTTTCCACATGGTGCGCAGTTTTAGAACCCAGATAAGTCGTCCTTGAAAACCTACCCGCTGGTGTGCGACTAGTGGCGATCGTCTGGATAAGCCGACGATAACGAGACAGGCGACAAGGAGAAGCGGCGACAAAGCAACGAGCAATGCCCCTGCTACGAGCCGTTCCAGGAAGCTTAAGAGGTGCCACGAACTTGTGGAGGTCGCATGAGCATGAAGCGCGAATGCGCTGGACCCGATATCACTTGATGCCACATTTTGACGGTAAAGCGGAACGCAAGAGATCGTGTTCGTTCCTTGTAAAACTCTTGTAATCACGCATTTCCGTCCCGCCGGGACAATCTCTTAACATTTACGCCCAAGCTTTACGAAAGGTTCACAAGCTAGCGACAACTCTGCTTGCCCGCGCGCCTACACTTGCCGTAAAGGACGCGGCTCTAGCCGTGCAAGCACGCACAACTATGACTATTCGTACCCTTGGCATCGTTACGTTGCTTTTAATGGCAGTAGCACCGCTAGCAGTGGCCCAAAACTTCGATCTTGCGGCGGCTCTCGGAATCACGTTTCCGGGCAATTCGCAATCTACTGCGGTGCTCACGAAAGATGGGAAAAAGTATCTGATCGACGTTGCCAATAAGACCGTGAAGGAAATCGGGACACAAGCATCGGCAACGGGTGCGCTATCCGGCGACGCAGGGAAAATGGCTGCTGCGCTCTTCGAAAAGAATTGCGCGGCCTGTCACGGCCCCAACGGCAAGGGCAACAAAGCCATAGGCACGCCGAACTTCACTGATCCCGCCTTCCAGAGGAGCAAATCGGCGAGTGAAATACAGTCGGCCATCCAGAAGGGCAAAGGCAACATCATGCCCGCATGGTCAGGCAAGCTCTCCAGTGATCAAATCTCTAGCCTTGTCGCATACATTCAATCGCTTGGGGGTGCAAGCAGCACGTCCACCAGCGACAACTTGGGCAGCACGAATCCCGCTTCAGGACCTGCCAACGCAAAGCCGAACATCTATCAACCGGGAGACGATGTTGTCATCAGCCTCCCAACCGGCAAGCCTACAGATCGCCACGGCGTTTACGTTAACTTCGCGCATCGCTTCCCATATCAGCCCGCCTTTACCGGCCCAAATGAAGGCGCAACGCTGTTCGGACTTGACAACTTCGCGCTCTCGTCGCTCGGGTTCAGGTATGGCGTGACTGAAAACTTATCTGTAAGTGTCTTCCGCGCGCCATCCCTGATCAACCGCCCCATCCAACTGATGGCCGGCTACAACGTCCTCGAAGAGCGCAAGGGAAATCCTCTCAATCTAATGGTCCGCCTGTCCGTCGAAGGCCAGGATAACTTTCGCAAGAATTACACGGAAAACATAGAAGGCATCCTCTCGCGAAGCATCAGTTCGCGTGCTCAGGTCTATCTCGTACCCACTCTTTCCATTGACGACCGTCGCCTCCAACAAGCGTCCGGCTTTTTCTCTAGCGATATTGCAGACGTGCCGGGTGTCACCGCGTTCTCTTTGGGAACTGGCTTGGCTCTGGACATCCGCCCGACCGTTGCTCTTCTGGCGGAAGTCATTCCCACTTTTCTAAACGCGAGAGAACTCGATATTCATCGCCCCGTCTTCTCCTTCGGCATTCAGAAGAAGATTTATCGTCACTCGTTTACGCTCGGGTTGACAACCAGCCCCGGGACGACTGTATCGCAGCGCGCTGCAACACGCGCGCAGTACTTGAATGAACCAAGCGCAGACACGTTAGGTGGCCTGTTTGTTGGATTCGATCTGACGCGGCAAATCCACTAGACATATGGCCCACGATCTCGACCTTCCTAATCCCTCTAAGTACCTCATTCATTTACGTTTTATTTACAGCGTCCGAACACACGTGGTGGCTATTGCTTCGCACACTGGACATGTGTTCGTCGGAGCATCTCTACGGTTCGAACGCTCCGCGCATAGCAGCAGGCCACATTACCTAAACAGCTACTCATGAAGAAAAAAGTTCTTTTCTTTTTTCCCGCGTTTTCCAGCCAGGAGGCAACGGCGCCTCTCGCGATATTGGCGCTCGCTACTCCTCTGGAGCGCGCCGGCTACACCGTTCGAATCATCGACTCCACCATCACGCCGAATTTCCAGCAGCAAGTAATTAAGGAAGTTGCGGATTCGCTTTGTTTGGCGGTGTCGCTTGTCACTGGACCCATGATTCGGGAGACGGCCCAGATCGCAAAGGCGGTCAAGGCGGCTTATCCGGACAAACCAGTGATCCTGGGCGGGTGGCACCCCTCCTTGCTGCCCGACCAGACCCTCGCTTGCCCCGATGTCGATGCGGTTGTAATCGGCCAGGGCGAGGAAGCAATCGTCGAAATGATGCGCCACATCGAAGCAGGCGAATCGTTCAAAGGCATACCGGGTGTCGCCTACAAAGAAGACGGAAGACTCGCGTTCAACACGCCGCGTCCGCTGAAGCCCATAAGAGAGCTACCGCCCAAGGCGTACCATCTCGCTGAGTTTGACGCTTATGAGCGTGTATGCGGCCGCCGCTGGGCAATGTACACTTCAAGCCTTGCCTGTCCCTACAACTGCGCATATTGCACCAACGAAGGCCTGTATGGACGCAAATGGAACGCACTCGAAGCTGATCAGGTCGTTGAAGAAGTAACTGATCTGGTTTCGCGCTATGGACTTCAGTTGCTCTGGGTCGTGGATGACAACTTCCTCGTCGATCGTGATCGTGCGGTCAAGATCGCCGAAGGGCTGCTGCGCACCAGCGTGAAGTTCGATTGGAGTATTCAGGGTTCCACCAACCTGGTGACGCGATTCACGGTGGAAGAGTTGAAGCTCTTGCGGCGAGCTGGTTTGTCACAGGTTTCGCAAGGCGCTGACTCCGGCTCGAAGAAAATCCTTCATCTGATGAACAAGGATTTTCAGAAGCTCGAGACTATCTATCTCGCCGCCGACATGCTGAGCCAGGCCGGCATTCGTCCTTCATTCAACATGATCTTCGGCTTTCCCGGCGAGACGGAAACGGATCGGCGCGAATCCATCAGCCTCATTATGAATATCTGTCGCCGCTATCCGAAGGCCGAGTTCTGGACGAACATCTTTACTCCTTATCCAGGCTCGCCCATCATGAAGAAGGCGTTTGAGCTGGGTATTCAGGTACCGAAAACGTTTGAGGGTTGGGCCGACTTCTTCCCGCGCTACACAACTTTGCCCTGGTTGAAAGGCGCGCAGCACCAGCGTGTGCAACGCATGCGCGAGTACTTACGAATCGCTTTCAATCGAATACCCATTGGTGTCCAGCAAAAGCACCCAGTTACTCGCTTGGTACATCGCACCATCAGTCTGCCCGCACGCTGGCGGCTGGATCACAGCGTCTATGCGGCACCAGTAGAGCTTTGGCTCAAGGATAGAGCCAATAAGATATTTCCTCCATCGAAGCCAAAGGTCGATGCTCAGCTATTGTCCAGCGAGGTAGTTTCTTGCTGAACCAATTAACTCGCAAGGTACTGCTCTTCTCTCCGCCATACCAGGGCAAGGTTTTTGGCCCTCCTCTAGGCCTTTTGAGTCTGGCTGCTTCCATCCGCGAAGAAGGATTCGCGCCCACAATTGTCGACGGCGCGACGACTCCGAATTTCCTCGATGTCATTTCAAAAGAAATACAAGACGCATTCGCCTTCGGCGTATCTGTCCTCACGGGTCCGATGATTCGGGACGCAATCCAGGCCAGTCGTGTTGTACGGCAGGTGCGCCCTGATTTGCCGATCATTTATGGCGGATGGCACCCTACGCTACTTAGCGCTCAGACACTTCAGGAGCATCTTGTCGATATCGTTGTTCGCCACCAGGGAGAGAAGACACTCACTGAAATTCTTCAGCGGCAGTCCACCGGCGCCAGCCTTGACTTGGTCGCCGGCTGTTGGTTCAAGCGCAACGGCAAGATCATCACGAATGCGGATCGCCCTTCGTCGCCGCTGAGCAGCTTGCCAACGCCTGCCTACGACATGGTGGACTTCGAGTCGTATGCACAAGCAACCGGCGGCCGCAAACTGCCGTATGCCACGAGCATTGGTTGTCCTTACGCGTGCAATTACTGCACCGACATGGTCTTTTACAATCGTCGCTTCAATCCCCAGACCGTCTCTGGGGTGGTCAGTGAAATTGTTCATCTCGTTAAGGAGTTTGACCTCGACGAGATCGCTTTAGTTGATTCCAACTTCCTGGTCGATACTCGGCGCGCAACAGCCCTGGCCCGCGGGTTCATCGAAAGCGGTGTCAAGTTCCGCTGGACGTTTCAGGCATCCACGGACCTGCTCTGCCGGCTTAGCGACAAAGAAGTATCGCTACTAGCAGAAAGCGGGGTAACTCACATAGGATTTGGCACAGAATCCGCCTCGCCCGAAATCCTACGCAAAATGCGCAAGACTCACCAAAAAATCGAAGATATGTTCGAGGCCGCCCGAAAGTGCCGTGATGCCGGCATTCGAGTCACTTACAACCTCATTTTTGGTTATCCTGGCGAAGAAGATTCACACCGACGAGAGACTCTTCGCGTCATGGGCCAGATAGCGGAGCAGTTTGAGAATGTAACCTTCTCTCCCAATCTGTTCACGCCATATCCCGGGATTCCGATTTGGCCGGAGTTACGCGAAGCCGGATTACACGAACCGCAGTCGCTGGACGAATGGGCGTCGATCGGCTTAGGTCAGGCTGAGTTGCCCTGGTTAACCCGTCAATCAACTGCGGAGCTTTCGCGCAGTATGTCCTATTTCATGCTGGCAAATCAGTTGTCCAAGATGAGTAGCAAATCGCGGTCGAGTTTTAGGCGCAAAGGGCTGCGGCTGCTACAGAAGCCGATGCATTGGCGACTGAAGCACCACAAATTTACTTTACCGGTGGAACTCTGGGCCTCAATGGCGCAGCAATGGTTGGTCGTGCGCCGCTCATTGCTAACCGGAGACCCGCTCGGGCGGCAGATGAAAGAGGCCCAGTAATGCAGTTCGCCGAACCTGTAGACGTATTGCTCACGCACAGCAACCATCTCTTCTCCGACGAGAAGCAACGTCGAAAGATGCAGCCGTTTCCGCCGTTGCAAACGTTACTTTGCGCCGCGGTTTTGCGCCGGAGCGGTCTGCGCGTGTGCGTCTGCGATGTCGCACTCTCTGCGTCGCCGCACGAGGTACTGATTGAAACCATTCGGAAAGCCGAGCCTTGTCTGATTGTCGTTTGCGAGGACGACTTCAACTTCTTGACGAAGATGTGCTTGTCCTGCAACCGGGAACTTGCCTTCTGGACTGCAAACCTTGCTCGTATGTATGGCTGCCTGACCGCCGTGCACGGCTCCGATGCGACAGATCACGTCGAAGAGTACCTGGATGCGGGCTTCGCCTATGTGTTGATCGGTGAGGTCGAAGAGACGCTTCGTGAACTCGCGATGGGCAAGTCCCCATCCGAGATAGCCGGATTAGCCTACCGTGAAGTCAACACCGGTAAACTTCGTCGTACCGCGCCTCGTAAACTCAACGTTGATCTCGATAAACTCCCAATGCCTGCTTGGGATCTGATCGATGTCCGTCGTTACCGTGAGGTGTGGCTTGAGCATCACGGCTACTTTTCAATGAGTCTCGTATCCAGCCGAGGCTGTCCATTCCGATGTAATTGGTGCGCCAAGCCAATTTGGGGCAACAACTACCACGTTCGCTCTTCAAAATCAGTCGCGCTGGAAATGCTGCATCTAAAGACACACTACGCCGCTGACCACATTTGGTTTGCCGACGACATTTTCGCCCTCTCGGCACGTTGGACTGCGGAGTTCGCCAACGCGGTTGAGCAGTTGCAAACATCCATGCCGTTCAAAATGCAATCTCGCTGCGATCTCATGACGCGCGAAACTGTCTCAGATTTGAAACGGGCAGGCTGTTGCGACGTCTGGATGGGCGCGGAATCCGGGTCTCAACGCGTTCTCGACGCGATGGAGAAGGGAACTTCCGTCCAGCAGGTCTTCCGGGCGTGCGATAACCTTCGTCAAAACGGAATCCGAACGGGCCTCTTCCTCCAGTTTGGATATCCAGGAGAGACATGGGACGACATTCAGTCCACTATTCACATGCTACGTACGGCCAAGCCGGACGACGTAGGCGTCTCGGTTACTTATCCTTTGCCGGGCACTAAGTTACACCAGCTTGTTTCTTCGGGGCTGGGGCAGAAGACTAATTGGACAGACAGCGGCGATCTTTCCATGATGTTCCGGGGGACCTTCTCCACAGACCTGTATCGCGCTCTTGCACGCGCCATTCACCTGGAAGTAAGAAGCCCTTGCGAGAGCTCGGCGATCGCTGGCGCCTGGGCCGAAGTGGAAGCACTCAAATCAGCCAGCTTTTGCACGGCAGCGGTGGCGTGATGAAACTCCTGCTTACGCACGCATACTTCCTCTTCGAAGATCCCAAGGAACAGCAGATCATGAAGCCCTATGCGCCGTTGGGACTCCTGTATCTCTCTTCCCACTTGCGTAAACAGGGCTTTGCGGTCGACATATACGACGCGACATTCGGATCAAAAAGCGAGCTGTTTGACCTTCTCCGTCGCGGTCCACCCGCGACCATAGGTGTGTACGCGAACTTAATGACCCGGGTGAACGCCCTCGAAATAATCAAGGCTGCGCGTGAGGCGGGTTGGAAGGTAATCGTCGGCGGACCCGAACCGGCAAACTATCCGGAGCAATATCTCGAGGGCGGAGCGGATGTCGTCGTTGTTGGTGAAGGAGAACTTGCGCTTGAAAAGCTAGTAGCTGCTGGCTTGGATCGCAGTACATGGCATGGAATTGCCGGCCTGATCTTCGCCGGGGCGAACGGCGATATCGTGCGTACGCCCGCTACGCCGCTGATCAAGGACCTCGACGCTCAGCCGTGGCCGGATCGAGAACGTATCGACATGCAGAAGTATCTCCACACCTGGCGTGCGTTCCACGGCAAAGGTTCCGTTTCGCTCATCACCGCGCGTGGATGCCCTTATCGATGTAACTGGTGCAGCCACTCCGTATATGGAACTACTCACCGGCGGCGTTCACCCGTTTCGGTTGTTAAGGAGATCGAATGGATCCTCCAGCGTTATCAACCTGAACTGCTTTGGCTTGCTGACGACGTGTTCACCATCCATCATGGCTGGCTGTTTGAGTTCGCAGCCGAGATGAAGCGCCGGAAGCTGTCGATTCCGTTTGAATGCATCACGCGTGCGGATCGCGTGAATGAACGTGTAGCCGAAACTCTGGCCGAGCTTCGCTGCTTCCGTGTGTGGATCGGCTCCGAAAGCGGATCGCAAAAGATCCTCGACGCCATGCAGCGTGGCGTTACTATCCAGCAAGTTCGTTCCGCCGTCCACCTCTGTAAGTCGCGAGGTATTCAAACCGGCATGTTTCTCATGTGGGGTTATGACGGAGAACAAATCGAAGATATCGAGCAAACGGTAGCGCACGCGAAAACCTGCCAACCGGACGTCTGTTTCACAACGGTGTCTTATCCCATCAAGGGAACGCCTTATTATGAACGCACATCTTCGCGTCTGATCACCTTAGGCGACTGGTCGAAATCGACAGACCGTGACATCCGCATCAAAGGCCGCCATTCCCGCCGGTTTTATCAACATGCCGACGACCTACTGAAGAGCGAGTTGCTGCCTGTTCCTGACCCCGCTCGAACCATCGCCGCGCGCATGGGTTTGCAGATGACTCGCGATGAGGTGGAAGCGTAGGCCATGAGAGTCGTTCAAGAAACCGCGTTCGACAAAGTCGCTCCGCACTACGATGCAATCTGGTCTGATACGCCCGTCGGCAAGGCGCAACGCCAGGCAATCTGGACCTGTATTGATCCGCTGTTCAAGAGCGGCGATTTTGTGCTCGATCTTGGCTGCGGAACGGGCGTTGATGCTTTGCATCTTCAGTCGCGCGGTGTCTTGGTATATGGCATGGACCACTCCGGGCGAATGGTCGAAGTGGCGAGACGGCGCGGTGTTAACGCGAACTGCTGTCCCATTGAGCGCCTCGAGTATTTCGACCTCCGCCTTGATGGTGTGCTTTCCAATTTCGGTGCGCTGAACTGTTTGGCGTCGCTCAGCGCCGTGGCGAAAGCGCTCGGTCGCATGGTGAGTCCCGGAGGACATCTCGCGCTCTGCTTTATGGGCAGGGTATGTGCGTGGGAAATCATGTATTACCTGCTGAGTGGACGGGTTCGTAAAGCGTTTCGCCGCTTGCGGGGCCAAGCGAACTCCTCCATCGGTGCTACTGTTTTCTATCCTTCGAGCAGCACTATCATTTTTGCTTTTCAAAGCGATTTCCGCCTGGTTGAGATCCACGGGATCGGCCTGACCGTCCCGCCTTCGTACGTAACAGTCTTGACCGATTGGGAAGTTCAGCAGTTATCCGCTCTGGATCGGCGCTTTGCCGAGAAACCGATCTTTCGGTCACTGGCGGATCATCGCCTCTACATCTTTGAACGCGTATGACGGCTGAGACGACAACACGCCAGAAATTTCTTGAAGAATACCGTTGCATCCGCTATGCAGAGGGCCGTGGTTCGGACACAGCCGATTATTATCGTGCTCTGCCGTGGTGCAAACCAACGGATCCGAATGCAGCAATGTGGGCCATGCGGGCCAAAACGTATTTCTATTTCTTCCACCGAGTGCTCCGTCCGCTTGAAGCACGAATAGGGAAACCGCTCAAAGTGCTTGATCTCGGCGCAGGCAACTGCTGGTTGTCTCACCGGCTCTCACTTCGAGGGCACCTGCCAGTTGCGGTAGACATCTTCGCTGACGATCGCGACGGTCTAGGAGCTGCTAAACATTACCCGAAGTCTTTCCCCGTCATTGAATCTGATTTCAACCACCTTCCGGTGCCGCAAGGGAGCTTCGATCTCGCCATCTTTAATGCGTCGTTTCATTACTCGACTAACTATTTTCAGACGCTGAGCGAGACACGCAATTGCTTGCAGCATTCGGGAGTGTTCGTCATTCTCGATACACCGACATACCGGCGGAGAGAAGATGGCGCACGAATGGTGGAAGAGAAGCACGCGGCGTTTCTCAAGCGCTACGGCTTCCGTTCCGACGCTCTGCAGAGCCTCGAATTCCTTGATCCCGCGAGATTGGAATCGCTGCAAACAACTCTCAATATTCAATGGAAGACTCTAAAGCCGTGGTACGGGTTGCGCTGGCACCTGCGACCTCTCAATGCGCTTTTAGAAGGACGTAGACCGCCGTCAAAATTCTGGATTTATGTGGGAACGTTTCAACGTTCATGATCATTCTGCTGCATCCCCGGTCGACGAAGCCAAAGAACAGGCGCTTTCCGCTCGCTGTTCTTTCGTTGGCCGCTGTATTAGAAGGAAAAGAAGAATATATCCTTGTCGATGGGAACGCCGATCCTCAGCCGCAAGCGACGCTCGACCGTCTTGCGCAAAGAGGCGATGTCACATTGCTGGCTGTATCCGTCATGCCAGGGCCGCAGATGGTTGCCGCTATTCCGCTATGTCGTGAGTTTCGCAAGAAGTACCCGTCAATCCCAATTGTTTGGGGAGGATATTTCGCCTCCTTGTACACCGACGCCGCACTGAACGCTTCATACGTTGACTTCGTCGTGAAGGGCCAAGGCGAAGAAACCTTTCTGGAATTCATCCAAGTCCTAAAAACAACGCGGAAGTATGCCGGCGTAAAGGGGCTATCTTATAAGGACCATTTCGGCCTGCATGTCCACAACGCAGAGCGGCCGCTGCGTTCGCCCAACGATTTCCCGTGGCTGCCATACGACAAGCTGCCCAATGCGGGGAACTATGTCCTGCCTACGTTCCTTGGGCGTCGCACAGTTGTTCATCAGGCCAGTATCGGTTGCCCGTTCCGCTGCACATTTTGTGGTGTCGTTCCTATTTACAAAGGTCGGCAGCGTACCGAGAATCCTGAACGCACGGCGGCTGTTCTGGGCCACTTGAAAGAGAAGTACAACATCGATTCCGTCCAGTTTTACGACAACAACTTCTTTCTCAGCGAGAGTCACACCGCCGCTTTAGCGAGGCGTCTTGAACCGCTGAATCTCAAATGGTGGTGCGAGGGACGCATCGATACCATCCTTCGCTATTCCGACGACACGTTTCAGCTTCTCAAGAAAGCCGGCGCTGCCATGATCTTTTTCGGAGCGGAGTCAGGTTCCGACTGGGTGTTGGAACAAATGAATAAGAAGATAACAACGCATCAGACCATGGAATTGGCGGCTCGCATCCGTCAGTTCGGAATTGTTCCCGAGTTTTCATTCGTTGTTGGCAATCCTAAGGATCCGGAGCGGGACACGCGCGAAACCATCCGCTTTATTCGCCGCATCAAGGAAGCCAATCCGGATGCCGAGATCATCGTCCAGCACTACATTCCAACACCGCACCCGGATGGCATGTACGGCGACGTGGAAGCGAAGATTGAATTTCCGCGCACGCCCGAAGAATGGGCGACTGAGCGCTGGTACAACTTCACAACTCGTCACGATCCTAACGTGTCTTGGCTTCCGCGGCGTCTGAAGAAGCGCATCGATAACTTCGACTTAGTGATCAATTCGCGCTGGCCCACGGTGCAAGACATTCGATTGCCTCGTTGGGGACGGGCGATGCTTCGCTGTCTTAGCAGTTGGCGTTACGGGCTCGGGTTCTACGATTTTCCCTTTGAACTCGAATGGGCGCAGCGGTTCGTCGCCTTGCGAAAGCCGCGTCTGGAAAGCCTGTGATGCGCGTATCTGCACTTCAAGGGCATCGCCTTTGGGCTCCAGTCTATGACTCAGGTCTGAACCCGATCATCGCGTTGGAGCGGCGCTCGATGTGGAGCCTTTTAAAGCCACTGCGTCCGGGAAAACTGATCGATGTTGCATGCGGCACGGGCCGTTCGCTCTCCCACTTCCAACAGGCAGGTTGGGATGTGTTTGGCTGCGACAGCTGTGAGGAGATGTTGCGCGAAGCGAGCAAGAATTCGGCCTTGCGCGGCAGCCTGACGTTGGCGGATGCGGCAATGATTCCCTTTCCTGCGTCTGCGGCAGATCTAGTTATGTGTTCACTGTCTCTAGGTTATTTCCAGGACGCCGGTCGTGTTTTTCGCGAATTCGCGCGAGTGTCAAAACCGGGTGGTCTCATCGCCGTCAGCGATCTGCATCCTGATGCGTTGAATGCGGGATGGACTCGTTCATTCAAGCTGGGTGACCAGCGCTATGAAGTGGCGCACCATCGGCGCGGGCTGAAAGATATCCGTGCTTTGGCATCAGCGGCGGGTCTCAAGACGAGACTAAATGAGCGCATTCATTTCGGCACTCCCGAACTGCCGATTTTTCAGCAAAGCGGGAAAGAGAATCTGTTCCAAGCCACGAAAACCGTTCCAGCTTTGTTCATCTGCCTCTGGGGAAAGCCATGTTGATCACGGGCGTCCGAGTCGCGCTAAACGGGTCGACTGCTTTCTGTCAAAACTTGTGGCTCGACAATGGGCTGATCTCGTTTTCTCCCATTTCTTCGGCCGAGACTTTAACAGTTAATCTGGCCGGCTTTCTCGTCTTGCCGGGACTGATCAATGCGCATGACCATCTGGAGTTGAATCTGTTTCCGAGACTGGGTCGCGGTCCTTACCCCAATGCTTCGGCATGGGCGCGCGACATCCACCGCCCGGATAAGCCACCGGTCAAACAACACGTTCAAGTGCCAAAATCACTGCGATTGCGGTGGGGCGGAATCAAGAACTTGATCTCCGGCGTGACGACAGTCGCACATCACAACGCATTCGATGCGATTTTCCTCGAGCGCAACTTTCCGGTGCGTGTGGTCAAGCGCTACGGGTGGGCGCATTCAATTCAGTACTCTCCCGATTGGGAAGCGCGCTTCCGAAGCACGCCCGCGGAACATCCGTTCGTGATTCATGCCGCGGAAGGCACAGATGAAGCGGCTTCCAGTGAGCTTCAGCTCTTGTTCAAATCTGGCGTGCTCGATGGCTCAACGATCCTTGTTCATGGCGTCGCGCTGACTTCTCGCGATGTGCCGATCTTGAAGCGCACAAAGACATCGCTCGTTTGGTGCCCCAGTTCCAACCACTTCACGTTGAGCCGCACCGTCGATGGTGACGTACTGAAGTCAGATATCCCCATTGCGTTGGGCAGCGATTCAGCTATGACGGCAGACGGCGATCTGCTTGAAGAATTGCGCGTTGCGCATCGAACGGTGGATGCTCAGCGGCTCTACGAAATGGTTACGTCTGGGCCTGCTCGCATGTTCAAGCTGCCGCCTGGCTTCGGCAGGATTCAGCACGGCGGCCCCGCAGATCTATTGATCATGCGCGATACCGGCAAAACACCTGCCACGACGTTGTTGTCCCGCTATCCCGAGTTAGTGATCGTCGGCGGGCAGATCCGACTAGCATCAGCCACAGCGGCGAGCCTTTGGCCTCCGAGCGCGCTGAAAGCACTTGAACTAATCGAAGTAGAAGGCCGCGGTCGATATCTTATTGCGGCTGACGTCCCTCATATGTTCAATGAGACGACACGATGTCTGCAAGAATCGCTTCGTCTCGCTGGAAAGGCAATTGCCGCGTGACTACGGTGATGCACTCCATGCCTGTGCTCGTGCTCTATCCTCACGCGCGGTGTAACTGTCGCTGTGTCATGTGTGACATCTGGAAAGAAACCACGGACTCGCAAATCACTCTAGAAGATCTTGAGCGCCATCTTGCCGATATTGAGGCGTTGTCCGTGAAATGGGTAGTGTTCTCGGGCGGCGAGCCGCTCATGCATTCCGATTTATTCCGGCTCTCGGACATATTGCGTTCACGAGGCATTCGCGTCACGCTGCTAAGCACCGGGCTTCTCCTGGCTCGCCATGCCCAGCAAATCGCGACCCGGATTGACGACGTGATTGTCTCGTTAGACGGGCCCGCGCACATTCATGATCAGATCCGTCGCGTTCCCGGCGCATTCACTCAACTCGAGCGCGGCGTTCGGGCGATTCATTCTGTCAACCGCAAGTTCCCCATATCTGCGCGCTGCACGATTCAGCGATTAAACCACTCATCGCCTGTTGAAACAGTCCAGATCGCGTGGCAGATGGGACTGAAATCAATCTCGTTCCTTGCTGCTGATCTCACCTCCGAAGCGTTCAATCGACCGCAGCCGTGGGAAACGTTTCGCCAGGCGCAGGTTGCTCTCACGCTCGAAGAAACGTGGGCGCTGCAACGCGAATTTGACTGGGTAGACAGACAGTGGCGAGGGAGCGGATTTGTAGCCGAAAGCGGGGAAAAACTCGCCAGGATCTGCAATCACTTCCGCGCACAACTCGGGCTTACTCCGCCGCAGGCGCCTCTCTGTAACGCGCCGTGGGTGTCGGCTGTCGTCGAAGCAAACGGAGACGTTCGGCCTTGCTTCTTTCACCGGCCAGTCGGGTCATTGAAATCGCACAATCTCGTGCAGGTTGTGAATGGATTCGAAGCACAACAGTTCCGAGCATCGCTCGACGTCGCGACGAACCCCATTTGTGTCCGTTGTGTTTGTTCTCTCAATTGGAAATAAAGTGACCAGCTCGCGTTTTTTGGAATGCCCCGTCAATGACCCCTTGCTCACCCGAATACCGCTGGAGCATGAGGCACTTTATTATCCTTACGGATTTCCGGTACGGGTCCGCTCGAATTCTGCTACCACCCTGCGAGCAGCCGACAGGAGCTGGAGCACATATCGGCAACGACACGATCAAGCCCCGCTCGAAATTCGTCTGGCGCTTTCGGCAAGTAGTAGTCCTGGATGCGTGGAGCCACCTGTCTTCAGATCCCAAGGCCATCTCTTGAGTATCGTTTCCGACCGAGAGAACTTCGCATTCCTTGACTTGCACAGAGGCTTTGCTTTCGGCTGGGCGACAGAGGCAACCGCCCAAAACCAGGAGTATTTCCGACAATGTTTACTCGATGTAATGATTTATCCCCTTCTGGAAGTGCGACATCTGATAACGCTGCACGCGGCGTGCGTCATGTTTCGCGGCAAAGGCATTTTATTAGCTGGAAACTCAGGCGCCGGCAAATCGTCCCTGTCCTACGCCTGTGCGCGACGTGGATGGACCTTTGTATCGGACGACGCGAGTGCCTTTCGTAGAACTTCGCACAATCCAAACGTGATTGGCCATCCCCAGAAGTTTAGGTTCCGGGAGCCGGTGGGCCAACTTTTTCCCGAATTTCGAGGCTTGCGAAGTACTCTTCGCGCCTATGGAAAGCCGACTATAGAGGTAAACACACGATTACTAGAGAACATCGTGACTGCAGAAGAGAGCAGCGTGGATGCGATCGTGTTTCTCAATCGCGCTGCTTATAAATCGGGACCGCCTATCGTACTGCCGGTTTCGCGAGAGGAGGCTTGGAAAAGGCTTTGCTTCTCCGTCTGGGCCGTACAGATGCCGGAATTCGAAGACCGCCTCGCTGCTCTTGAACGTCTATTAGCTGTGCCAATGTATGAGATGCGGTATTCGGATTTTGAACCAGCCATTGATCTGCTGGAGTCCCTTGTTCAGGAACAGTCGCGTTGAGCGAGATTATAAAATCGCTGGAAGCTGCTAGAGCGCCCCAGCACATTCTCGCTGCGTTTGAAGCCTTGCAATTTCAGGGTTCCTCAACGGAGCGACTTGCCCAACTTGATGGACCCGAACGTCAGCGCTTCTTGAATTGGTGTGACGACCGCCAACTGAGTCTCCTGCTCCCACACGTGTGTAGCTCAGGACTGCCGGGTTGGGTGGAAGCGTCAGTTCGGCAAAGGAGCGCGCATTACGAGTTGCGCTTCGACCGCCTCAAGAAGCAGCTTTTTGAGGTTGTGGACGCCTTCAATGCCGCCAATCTTGAATTCGTGATGTTGAAGGGACTGAGTCATGCCCCAACGCTTACGCCTGACGCAAGATGGAGAGCCCAGGGCGACATCGACCTTTGGTTGACAGGATCTTCTGTTCACAACGCGCAGGATATCCTGAAGAGCCTCGGTTACCTCCCAGGCGTCAAATCGAAATCCAGGCATCTAGCTCCCATGCGCCGGCCAAGCAATTGGCAGTGGAGAGGCGACCTTTTTGACCCCGAGATGCCTGTTTCGATAGAGCTTCATCACGATCTGTGGAGCGAAGAGGCGGAATACATTGCCGTTCCGCAGCTTTGCCAGTTCTGGAGCCGAAAACAAGTCCGTGATTTCGAGGGCCATAGAGTCCATGTCCTATGTGACGCAGATCTCCTGGGTTTTGCTTGCCTGCACTTCTTGCTTCACCTGCTGCACGGGGATCTGCCCGTGCAGCGCGCGTGGGAGATTGCTAGATTCCTCGACACTCACGTAAAGGATGAGAAGTTCTGGACATCGTGGCGCACATCACATTCCGTGGATCTCAGCGCTCTTGAAATGTGTATGTTCTGCCTGGTAGGCAAATGGTTCGGATGCCATTCAAGAGAAGAAGTTCAAGCAGGTGTTCGGCAACTCCCGATCATGGCGCAATCATGGCTGGCAGAATTTGCTTTAAAACCTGTGCGAAACCAGTGGGCGCCGAACAAGTCGGAGATTTGGCTGCATCTTGCGCTAATACGCAAGCGCAATCACCAGATGCACATTTTGTTCCGCCGTCTCCTTCCCAGATCGATGGCTGCTTTCGAGGGCCGCGCATGCTCAGAGTCATTTTTTGTCCTCAGGCCTCTGAGAAGATTTCTTCGCCAATCCCGTTTTCTCGTAAATCGGCTTGTTCGCCACGCCCTGACGTTCTTCCCTACTCTCATTCATGGGCTGCGCTGGTTCTTACGTGATTCCAGAATGCCGCAGCCAGCCGGAGGTGATGTACAGAGCAATGCTCGATTCGCTCCTGAGGATTGCAGACCAAATCTGCCGGGCCCAGTTCCTTCAGAAGAACGCGTATGACGCCGAGATGCGTGACGATCACGGTCAGGTCTTGATCAGATTCGAGAATTGTCTGCTGCAGGGTCCTGAGAACGCGATCACGAAAACAAGCGAATGTTTCGCCACCCGGTGCAGAGAGTTCGGGCAATAATTCCATTTTGGTGACGTCGGGCTGATCACCACAGATCTCAGACCACCGCCTTCCCTCCCAATGCCCGAACGAAATCTCTCGAAAACCGCTTCGCGGCGCCACAGGAATATTCCACAAATCCGCTAGCGGTTCTGCCGTCTGTAGAGCACGTCGCAAGTCGCTCGCGTAAAGCCGCCGAACCTTCCATTCCCGCAGCAGCAGAGCCAAAGCACGAGCTTGCGCGATTCCGATTGCATTAAGAGGAGGATCGCTCTGGCCGCAGAAAGTACCGCTCATTTCCGTACTTGCATGCCTAATTAGAAGCAGTTCCTGTAACCGTCGTGCTTCGCGCAAATCGGGGTGAGTCGGCTTCATCCGGTCTTTTCCGTTATAGGCGCAAGTTGGGGGCCAAACAGTGCTTTGGTTGATCGACCGCGGAAAGAGTCGTTGGATGGCAGAAGCTTCCTTTCAAATAAGTAAGTGATGGCTTAACAGAGCCACCACAAGCGGTACCGTTATCCAACCGACTGCGACAGCAAAAGCATACTGCCTGGAGTGCCCCCACCACGCACGATGGCGAAACAAATGTGCTTCCCGCGCAGGCCGGGCGTAGGCTTGCGCAGTGTGATTACGAAAACAACGCCTTGGTAGACGTAAATGCCGTAGCTGTATTTCCCAAATACGGTCAGTAGACGTGCGCGCAGGAACTGATCGACCGGTTCGCCAATTCTGGACATACAGCAAATACGTGATCCACCCATTGCGACTAGGTCCGAGACTGTCGCCCGTGTGAGAATGGCGCAGGAAAATAGAAACGCCGGTGCACAACAGCACGACTGCGTAATACAGCGGAAATATTCTGCGGACTCGCCCGCTGTAGAAGGAGCATAAGCGATTGTCTTCCTTTCCCATATCCGGCAGTATGCCTGTGATGAGAAAACCAGAGAGTACAAAAAAAAAGGTCTACGCCGCACCAGCCCAAGCCATGACGGACCCGAGCCAGCGAAATGTCGTCCACGTCCGAGGCAGCACTGCCATGTTCTGGAAGTGAACTGTAAGGACAAGAATAACCGCGATGCCGCGGATTCCGTCCAGACAACGGATGTGCCTCCGTTCACGCACTATCGGGACTACAGACCCCTCGAAACAGGGGTGCGCTGTCAATGACGACCGGGAGAGAGGCCGGCCAAACCAACATAGTTCCGCAGGACCATTCGACCGGGCTGCTCAACCGAACTCTCGAACACTGAGCAAGGACGGAGCCGATTCCAACTGCGGTCATCAATCTGACCAGCAAAGCGCCGCTGCAATAATGAGGCCCGGAGGACAGTGCAAGATGACCAGCGACATCGTGCGTGAAATCCAGGCAACCTGGGTCATGAAAGTGACGGGGGTCCCGGTTAGCGGAGCCCAACCTTAGGATCAGCCGATTGCCCGGTTGAATCTGCTTTCCGGAGATTTCCACATTACCGGTCGCCTGCCTAAAAACCGTGTGAACCGGCCCGGCGTAACGAAGCAGTTCTTCTGTCGCTCGGGGCATCCACTCGTTATGTGTCTGTAACTCTTTCGCTTGCGTGGGATGCTGCAACAGCGCTGCCCATGCGCTTGCAAGGAAGGTCGGCACCGTTTGTGCAGCGCCTAGGAACATTGATTTGCAAGAGGATGTACTCGATGTCTGAAATATGCAATCTAACTCGTTGTTCGCCTCGCGCGCACGAAATTTCAGCTTGACGTCCTCAGGCGCTGCATCGCTCTCCGAAAGACGTTTGACCAGTTCGGCCAAATGTCCAGCATGGGTCGGATCGATTCCGGTTAGCCGTAGAGCGGAAGTCAGGCACCACGGCCGAATGAAGCTGGCAACGAGATCGATCGGACGGCGCCTCGGCAACCTCCGTAACAGGGACACTGCTGAGCGCCTAGCTTCTCCCTGCCACTTAGAAGTTGGGAACCTAGGAAGCGCAGCGCGATCGTACCCTGGCTTCGAGTCGCTGGCAGGTTGTGATAGTCGACTCTGTGAGAGATCGGTCGACCTGAGTGCAGCCAGCACATCGCTGTACCGGCTGAGAACCCAGGCTTTCCGCCCCTCATTGAAGTAGAGACCTTCCGGCGGGGGCGGCGCTAACGGAACATTATTGAGTTCTTCAGTCGTGACGACCATCTTCGGGCATTTAGAAAAGAAAAGAGTGTAAGCGGTGTAAAAGGTTTGTATATCATCGCAACCGCATCAGCACGATGCTGAATCGCGTTCAGGCTGTTGCACTGCGCTGGCTGCACGTATCGCATCACGGAGACTAAGGTCGGCATGGCGGAGGTTTTGGCAAGCACAGGGAGCGACCTACCGGGCTAACGCAAAACGCCTCGCGAACCTGTCCCACATGTCATAGAGCGGCAGTCGATGCCACAGCCACCTTCACATTGGCCTTTCTTGTTGTTCTTTCCTCATTTGCACGAACGTGAACTTTTTGAAGCTACGGAGTGCGGCCATTCTGTAAAACTTTGGTAAATCCCGAAGATTGTCCACGGAACATGCAATTTGGGACGCGAAAATATGGTTAGATTGACACAACGTATGCAAAAAATCCTCGTCATCGATGATGATGAGAACCTGCGCGACACCATCGGCGTCATGCTGGAACACGAGAGTTTCTCGCCCATTCTAGCTGGGGATGGCAGGACTGGGTTTGAAAAGGCGCTCACTATGGAACCGCACCTACTTTTGGTGGATTTGCGGCTGCCGGGTATGAGCGGCGTAGACGTATGCAAAAAATTGCGCGAGGACCGGGTTCAGACGCCAATCATTGTTCTCAGCGCCATAGGTGACGAGGTAGACAAAGTTCTGCTGCTGGAAATTGGCGCCGACGATTACATAGTCAAACCGTTTGGGACGCGAGAATTGCTCGCACGCATTCGGGCGGTGTTGCGGCGGAGCGGAGGTCATGCCGGGCGTGTGGCGCAATTCGGTGATGTGGAAATCGATATCGAGCGCCGCAATATCACTCGCCGCGGTAAAGAAGTGAAAGTGACTCCGGCAGAGTACAACCTTCTGCTTTTCTTTCTTCAAAACCCGGATCGCGTTCTGACCCGCGATCTTATTCTGAATTCTGTTTGGGGATACGAATACTATCCGAACACGCGCACAGTCGACGCGCATGTTGTGCGATTGCGGCAGAAGTTCGAAGCTGATCCAACCGTACCAACGCACTTCCTGACAGTCCACGGAGTCGGGTATCGGTTCCTGCCTTAGTGACCACCAGTCCTCTGGTCGCCCGTCTGAAAGGGGCTCGCAGATCAGACGTTGCGGCCATGAGAGCAGTGGTACACAACAGGAATGCTGCCAAAGGGGGGGGAACGTCAATAATAAGAAGGCTCGGATCAAGCGCATCGGCAACAACTACTTCGATAATCTGGCGGTCGGCTATTACGACGACACCGGTAGGCTCATTTTCATTGCAAAGATTAAGAACGGATTCACGCCCGACGTGAAATCGCAAGTGTACGAGCGCTTGCACGTTTTGGAAACGAAGGTCTGCCCATTCGATAATCTGCCCGAACCGAAGACGGCAAGGCGCGGCGAAGCGTTAACGTCGGAGGCGATGAAGAATTATCGTTGGGTGAAGCCGAAGCTCGTTGCAGAAGTGGAGTTCACCGATTGGACCGCGGCAGACCATCTTCGTCATTCCCGTTCCGTGGGCCTTCGAGATCACAAAGACGCGAGACAAGTACACAAAGAAAGCTGATTGCATCGAGACGCGCTCTCACGAGCGTGTTTGCCTTCCATTAGGTCACCACTAGGTGGTCACGCCGGCGATATTTTCGGACCGACGATTCTGTCCATAAGGAATGACGCGAAGACGCTCAGCAAGGCCCGCTGCGGATTGTGGACCAGCTCATACGATTCAGATTACGGTTCCGGCTGAGTACGCTGGCGCGTAGCTTGTCGCTACAATGACCCGCTTGACGTGCATTGGACCGTGCTGTCGGTAGCGAGCACAGCAAAAGTGGCCGTCGTCGATTCGGGCGCGGACCTGGCAAGCTTCATAAACGGGTATCCAAGAAGACTGCATGGACGTCGCGGTCTGAATTTTGAGCGGCTTGCGCGGGACTACGATGCGCTTTTGATCGAGTCTTGGGTATCACGCAACTGTAGTCAAATTTGTAGCTGCTGAATGCCTCCAAGTGCCTCGACGCTTCAACAAGGAACAACGAGGATCAGACATCTTATTGAAACCAAAGTATTCGAAAACAGGCAAGTTTTCGATTTTCACGAAAGCTGTGTTGGGCGCAGCCCGGCGGCTTCTAAAGCTTCTTTCGATTCTCGGCGCTTCTAAGCATTTCAACAATTTTGGGGAACCTGCTTTTCGCTCAAGTGCAACCCCAACCGCTCCAACGGCAGGAGTATTGACACGGTTTTGTCACGGTCTACAACGCCTTTCAGATGCGTCGGCATTGCCAGATTTGCACCTCAAGGAATGAAGAACGTTTGTGTTCATGCTGCCGAAAAGCGAGAACGAGTTCCATCAACGGTCGAATCGAGACACGGGCTTCGGTTCTCACTTTCAAGCCCTCCGGGATCCGCGTGTATGCGACGCAGAGATAACGAAAGCAAGCGTCTGCTCCCTTTAGCGCTAAAGAGGCACCTCCGCGATGAACAACGTGCCAGCGACAAGTCGAGAAGTCTCCTATGAGGGGACCTCGTCGATCGGTGGTTCGGCGGCATCGCTTTGTGGATCATTCACCGCGGAGCGATGAAGTGTTCGGATCGTGTCGGCTCTGAGTTCGACCACGAGCTGCTGAGTCGTGTGCTCGATGCTCTTGCCCTTACCTGTAGGAACGTTGATCGTGCGATCGTATTCACGAGTAGTGAGTTCGCCCTGCACAAAGACGTGAGCGCCTTTGACGAGCCGATCGGCCAATTGCGCGAAGCCCTTGCCAAAAGCGACCACGTTGTGCCACTGAGTTTTCTCTTGCCAGGTGTCATTCTCGTCCTTCCAGGAGCGCTTGGTGGCGACCGAGAATTTGGTGACTGGAGTGCCATTCGGCAGAGACTTGGTTTCGGCGTTCTTGCCGACAAATCCGATGATCGAAAGCTGATTGAGGTTCATTGAGTTTTCCTTCTTTCCACCCTGCTGTGGGCACTCAAACGCGAGGCTGGTTGCTTCCAAAGTTGTGAACGTGTTTTTTCGAGGGACCGCAAAGTTTTTCGCCGGATTTGCGAAAGGTGCAGCCCTCGGAGTTTGTGGTGGGACCGAAACCGTGCGCTACCTCAACGGAGAATAAAAGAGCGCAAAGCAGAACGCGAGCAAGTGCCGGGCGCAACCGGTTTAGGCTGAAGCGGTGCCAAGTACATCAGGAAGGAAAGAGGAACAAGCAGAACCCAGACAAGCCTTGAAATCGGAATCAGGCTAAAGAAGGTCAACTGCCGTAGGGCGATGGCGAATTGAAGAACTGCCGTAGGGCGATCGCGAATTTGAAGAAATAGATACGCGCCAGAGAAGAGAATCACTCAGTTGAGAAAGATCGGTGGGATCCGTCGTTCGCGCCAACGAGTTCGGGCTTGACGGTTCTGGGTAGAGTTAACGTTTGTGCAGGATCAACTAAGACCGGAAATCCTGAATGTCCGCGCTTATTGCACTGAGGGGTGGGGCCAATCTGATTTTCAAGGTCCGTATAGAGTCCTCGGTAATCACCTGAAAACCGGCCATAGGTTATCACTTCAAAACCGGCCAACGGAGCTGACCCAGAACAAAGAGTAGTTATAGCTCGGCGCGGCCCGTTATGCAAGCTTTTCTGCCAGGGAGTGCGGCTGGATTATATACTGAGCACGCCTGTGCGGAGGTACGGCAACGCAGGGATGCGCCCGGAGCGCCGACACAGGAGCCGGAATGGGCGGCTCAGGCCGCCCTTCTAGTCATTCTGGCCGGAAGGCGATAAATCCCGGGAGCGCGAGGGCAGCGCCCCATATGCGTTAACTTAAGGTTGAAGAACGCGGTTGAGGCGTTTTGAGCTGCGAAAGCAAGTTTCCGATAAGCCTGTTTTTGAGGCGATGAGTTGAACTTTTCCTCAAAAATCATACTTTGGTCCCACATCCGACGGGGTCAATCCCTTCGAACGCATAAACATATCTGCTTGCCCCAGCATAAAAGTCGTCCGTGCGTAAGCATCCCAAAAAATATCAAACCTCGTTTCGCGACGTCCCTTGTAAGTCGCCGTCTGCAAAACATCGACATCGCTCATAGTTTTTAATCCGCCGATGCAGTAATCGTAAGCTTCGGTAAGATTCTCGATAACTCCTGCCTTGCTAGAATCCATTGGCTTGTCGAACGCGGACTGGAACCTCTCGGGAGCCCGCGTGTGAAGCGCCATCGTGCACCCGAGCACATCAGCAAGCGCGATTCCGTTCAGTTGGCCTGCGAAAGTGGACTCGTGCTCGGGAGGCTTAAATAAATAAAGATTTTCCGGCACTGTTTGTGCTATTGCCAGCGCCAAACTTTTCGATTTCTCCCAATGCTGAGCTAGGTTCTCGACAAGACTGCGGTCCGAGCCTTGCGCGAACATCGAACAGCTCGCAAAAAGCATCAGCGCGCAAACGAAGGAATGCCTGACGCACATGCCGGTGGTGCCTCCTCGCCTTCTTGCCATATTACGCCAGTTAGGCCCGCCTGACTTGTGGGTTTTGCACTACTCAATCACGTCAATCTCTTGCTCACGCCTTGAAAAGTGGCGTTACCAGACAACTGGAAAGAGGTCAGAATTCTGCTGTTCAGCCTTAAGTTAACGCTTATGGGGCAGCGCCCTCGCAGTAAAAGAAGCTTCCTTATGATTCGGCGGCGGGGGTTTTGGTCCGCCAGCTGCGTGGTCCGCATTTAAGCACGTGGCTATGATGCAGCAGGCGATCGAGCATGGCGCTGACAGCAGCCACATCGCCGAGCAGCTTGCCCCAGTCTTCAACCGGACGATTCGAGGTCAGCAGAGTGCTGCAGCGTTCGTAGCGGCGCATGACGATTTCCAAGAGATCCTCTGCGGCCGTGTGCGGGAGTTTGCGCATGCCGAAGTCATCGATGACGAGCAGAGGAACTGTGGTGACGGATTCGATGTACTCTTTGCGCGTGCCCTCGGCAACGGCATCAGACAGCTCATCGAGCAAGATGTGGACTTCGCGATACAGCACTTTGTAGCCCTGCAGAATGGCAGCGTGACCAATGGCCTGAGCCAAGTGGCTTTTGCCCGTGCCGCCGGGACCGAGAAACAGAGCGTCTTCGCGTTTGGCGATGAATGCGCCCGTGGCTAAATCAAAGACCAGACTACGACTCATCTTCGGATTGAAACTGAAGTCGAAGTTATCGAGAGTCTTATCCGGATCGCGAAACGCCGCCTGTTTGCAGCGGCGCTCGAGCAACCGGTCAGCCCGGCGCGTGAGCTCATCCGAGACCAGGCAGGCGATCAGGTCGATGGGAGCCATGGGTTCAGCCTGGGCCTGGCGCAGGCGAGTTTCGAGCACAGCGGCCATTCCGCCCAGCCGTAGTTGGCGCAGTGAACGTTCCAGTTCTACAAGGTGCATGAGTCATTCTCCTGACGAGTTCGGTTTTCAATGAGATCGCGATACACAGTGAGCTGGCGGATCAGGGGATCGACTTGGCGCAGGCTCAACGGCAGTTGCGGGTGGTGTTCCAGATAGCGGCGCACGAAGCGGTATTCGCAGGCGCCGGTTTCCAGCGCCATGGCGCAGGCATCATCGGCGGAAGCGATGCCATACTTCTTCGCGAGCGAGAGTACGCCCAGAATGCGGCGCACTGCGACCTGCCCTCGATTGCGATACATGGCTTGGCAGAGAGTGCCGATATGGGGGCCACTTGCTTCGGCACGTCGTAGCAACTGGTGAGTCGAGAGCGGAGTCCGTGGCGCGCGATCTTCTTCCTGGATGCGATGGCGGCCGCGCTGCTGCCGGAAGTGCTCGCGGAGTAACTGACCCGTGCGTGGGTCGATCAGCCGGACATGCGAAGCGTTCCACTGCACCTGAACGCGGCGGCCGATCCAGCCTGGCGGCGTGCTGTAGTAAGCGGCCTCGACTTCGACGCAGCCGTCCAGGTGCACCGTGCGTTCGCCGTACTGGTAATAGCGAAAAGGCTCGAGCGGTAAGGGCAGGAGAGCGGGTCGTTCTTCGGCGAACATGGCCGCGACTTGCCGCTTCGTGGTGCCGTGAATGCGTGTGTCGGCCCAGCGCTCTTCCCAGCGGTCCAGGTAGGCCTGCGCTTCTTCCAGGCTCTCGAAGCGCAGCCCTTTCAAGGGCGTCTTCTTGGCGTGCCCGACGCCCGATTCGACTTTACCCTTGCGATCCGGATCTCCTACGCGGCAAGGCAACGCGACAGCGCCATAGTGTTGGAGCAGATCGCGGTACAGCGGATTGAGTGCGGGTTCGTAGAGGTCGGGCGCGAGCACGCCCTCGCGCAGATTATCGAGCACTACCACGCGCGTCGCCCCACCCAATCGGCGAAACGCTTTTTCGTGCAACTCGGCCCAGATACGGATGCTCGAACGGAACACCAGAAGACGCACGCACTTACGGCTGTATCCGAGCGTCAGCACGAAGAGCCGCGTGCGGCGGTACTTGCCGGTCTGCGGATCGCGCACCATGGGGCCGGAGCCGTAATCGACTTGCGCTTCTTCGCCGGGGGCGGTTTCGATCACCGCCCGTGCTTCCGGCGCCGCCGATCCGCGCAGCTTGCCGGCGAAGCGCGGGACGCTCTGATAACTGGCAGTGAAGGAGTGGCTGTCGACCAGATCCTGCCAGATCGCTTTGGCGTTGCGGCCGCGCGAGAGCCCCAGCTCGATCAGCTCCCGGTACGGCTCGCAGGCGCTGGCCGATGGACTGCGACCGGGCTGCGGTTCGGGGAGCATTATCGTCACCGATTCCGCGCCGGAGTCGGTCATCACCTCGTTGGCCGATTTTGCCGGCGCACGGCGTCCCCAACCGCCAGGTGGTCGCACGGGGATTCCGGCGCCGCGCAAATACCCGCCCACCGTCTCCCGGCGAATGTGCACCGCCGCTTCAATGCGCCGCAACGACCATCCCAGCCGCCCCAGCGCGATAACTTGCTCTTTCTTGTGCTCGCTCAAGACATTGCTCACGTTGACGCAGGATATTCCTCGCGTCGGGATCAATGCCCTGAATCAGCTTTACCGTTGGCCGCTTTTCAGGTGATTATCATTGGCCGGTTTTGAGTGATTCCCGAGGTAGAGTGCACCCTCTGCGAGCAAGAGATAGCGATCGGGCTTAGTTCGCCAAAACATTCCTAAATACTTCGCGACCAGGGCGGATCTATCTATTGCAAGACGAGTTCTTTGCGGATTGCCGACGATCTGACAAAGACGCGAAGGCACGAAAGCTTACGACCTGGCATGTGCAGCAGGTAATTCAAAACATGTGAACCATGAGGACCGCTCATGCTCCTCTAGGTCGATGGATCAAGGTTGCCTTGACATCCGCTATCGGACTTAACCATATTGCTAGAATGTCCAACGCAGTCCGCACAATCATGATTGCGATGAGCCTCACGTTCGTCGCGATAGGTGGATACTATCGGATCCAGTCCCAGCGGTCAGGGGAGCGGCTTGATCGTACGAAGGAAGGCTGGCCGATTCTGATTGCGATTCGGTTGATAGGCTTGGTCACAGTTGGGTCGACTGCCGCCTGGCTATACAAGCCACCATTGTTTGCTTGGGCCTCGTCAGTAACCCCGGAGCGCATCCGCTGGATCGGCGTTGCAGGTTTCGCCTGTGCTGTTGCTTGGTTAATCTGGATGTTTCACAGTTTGGGTCGAAACCTGACCGACACAGTTGTAACGCGCCGAGACGCGCATTTCGTCGACCACGGTCCATACCGCTTTGTGAGAAACCCGATGTATGTAGGAATTCTTATGTTGGGGTTGAGTCTTGGGCTGGCGCTGGGGACCTGGTTGCTACCCGTTGCCGCTATTGTTATGTTTACGCTTTTTGCTCTGCGCACGCAAACGGAAGAACGATATCTGATCGAGCGTTTCGGCGATCATTATCGCGATTACATGAAGCGTGTCGGCCGATTCTTCCCGAAGCTGCTGGGTGAAGATCTGCCGAAGAGATAAGGAAATCCGGCGTCGGTAAGCGCTTATGCGTTTCTTTGGATGACTTCTTGTTTGCGCCCGGCTTACGGGCCACTCGGACACTGGCAAACAACTGTCGGGATAGGTCCGCTCTGACGCACAGGATAGATCTCTCCATGAACTGCTCTGAGTTCGCTGGAAATTCCTGGACAATGAAAGCGTCAGGCAGGGTTCTGAACGTTGACCAGCCTGAATCCGTGAGCCGCGGCTTTGAACTGTAAGGCGGCGAGTTCGCGTTGCGCCCGCCTGTTTTCATATTCCTGTACGCCGCGATCGACAAATGCCTGCCCGCGCGTGAACATTCGGTAGATGATGCAGGCCAGATAACGAGCCATGGCTTTGATCGCTTTGGGTGCTCCTCGCCGGGTTCGCAGGGAACGGAAACGGGCTCCGAGATAGCTGTCGCTGTGCAGTAGAGTATTGGCGGCTCCGCCGGAGTGCGGTAGCTACGCGGTTCTTCACCCTGGGTGTTGCCTGCTTGAGAACCTTGCCACCGCTGATATCGCGACAGGGGGCCAGACCCAGCCAGGATGTCAGATGGGCTTCGTCTTTCCATCGGCTGAAATCGGTACCCAACTCAGCCACCACTGTTTGCGCCGTCATCACGTCGATCCCATCAATGCTGGTCAGATCCACGCCGCAGACTCTCTGCAACTCGGCTTTCAAATCGAATCGCGGCACGTTCTTTTTATTGCGGGTGGATTTCTTCTTCCGGAGCGGCAGTTTGGCGCCGTCTTCCACGGCGGCCACGGCTGCCGGCGCTTCCCGCTTCGGCAATTCGGCCAGGAGTGTTTGCAGCCGCTGGTCGCACTCGGCTACCTGTTTCTGTATGAAATCGTAGGCATCCACGGATTGCCTGAGCTCAAACAGCATGTCTTCACGCCAGTTGCCCTCCAGGCTGCGCGCCACCTCTTCTTCGCTGGCCTTAACCCGCCAATCTCGCAGTTTCGCCAGCTTCTCCGGATTCCTCTCTCCAGCCAAGATCGCCCGGATGATGGCCAGTCCCGTCGTTCCGCTGAGATCGCTGATTGTATTCGACAGCTGCACGTTCATCGTAATCATGCTCTTCTGCATGTGCTGCACGGTTCGTGCTGCTTCCTTCACATGACGGTCGCGGAGCCGCCACAGACTGCGCAACGCCCGGATCTCATCCGGCGGCCGGAAAGAGTTCCGCAGCAGGCCGTAGGTGTGTAACTTCAGCAGCCACTGGCTCTCCTGAACATCGCTCTTGCGGCCCGGCAGATTCTTCGTATGCCGCGCATTGGCCAGGCACATCTTAAAGCCGCGTTTTTCAAGTACGTCATAGAGCGCGATCCAGTAAACGCCGGCAGATTGCATCACGACCGTTTCGATCCCGCACGTCTTCAACCAGTCGGCCATCCTCTCCAGGTCTGTTGTCCAACTGCCGAACTCCTGCACCGGTTGCGGATCGCGGCTCGGGGGCACGGCCACGTAGTGACTTTCGTTGCCGACATCAATGCCTGCCACGTTTCGGTTCACGATTTCCAGTCCTGGGTCTTCGGTATTCAGGCGCCTCTCCAGATCTCGGCGCTCCTTGCGACTCAAGTGTCCCTTCTTCAGCCGTTGGAACGTGTTTCTCTTTGGCTCTGTCATCTCATCCTCTCCTTGTGATCTGAGTGGACCGGATCCGGCTCGGCGGGCGATAACTACACAATCTCTCCAACGGGGTCGAGCTCGGCCTTTTTCAAGGACGACCCGCCACCAATCACTGAATCGCCGCTGCCGAAGTCACGCTACACAGCGAGCTCAAAGGCATCATTGATCAATCGACCATAACTGTCGTATCCGATCCGCCACCCAGTCTCGCAAAGCCGTCCGGCTGGAACAAAGTTCAAGGCTCAGTGGACCGGCCGAAGTGCCGGCGTGCGCTACACATCGCGACTACCTGTGAGTAATCGGCAGAGTCCACTTGTCCGGAGTTGAACGACGCAAATTCGCCCATTGCGGAAGCAGGTTACCAACATGGGCGTTTAGCGAGATTTTGAACGCCAGTGTGCGGAACGCGCATTATACGACAAGATGGATGCGCGTTGTCTCAGAAAAGGTAGATTTTGCACGGCGCGTCAGACGAGAACGCCCGGCCACCGGACCGGGCGTTTGTATGAGAACGGCGACCTCTCAAAAAAGCTTTGTTGAAGGGTCGTTTAAGGGGCCAGAGCGTCAGCCTTACGTGGCATCAGGTGGCTGGTGCTTAGGGTCAACTGATTTATCATCCGTCTGCGGATGCGGCGCTGGCAAAAACCTCCCTAATATTCGCTCCTTGACGGAATCAGGAAAGGTGGTCCATACCGCGACCAGTCCGGCTGTAATTGCAAGGAGTGCAAAGGCGAATTTGCCATATAGCGACTGCCATAGAAGCGCGACAATCCCTTCAGAGATACTCTTGGGCTGCCCAGATTGCGGTGGTTCCCGCAGCGTTGCTTTGACAGGAAAGATGCCGGGCTGGGCAAGAGCGGTTTTCGGATCGAATGCTTTGTCCACAGCGGTAGGTTTCTGAGGGGGTTGGGGATCCCAGATGACATGTCCCGCTGCCGAGAAATCTATTTCAGAGAACGGAGATTGGTCGATCCGGAAGCGGTCGACAAAGAAATGAATTTGGTCCCGTATAGCCGTGTCTAGCTCGGGCTTTGTGATTTCATCAGCCTCGTCTTTAGCAAGGATGTTCAAGACGATGATATCGAGCGGATACTTTGTGTCAAACACTGCCTTCGTAGGAAACGCAGAGCCGGGAGCTACGTAGTTGCTCTGAACATAAAGTTGGCCTTGAGCGACGGTGATATATATGTTGACCTTGCTTCTATCACTCGTAGCGTGACCGACCAGCATGTGCCCGACCTCGTCCTCACGTTCGAGACCACTGAGCTTGAAGACCCGACAAATTGAGCCGCCTTGAGCGTAGCCGGAACATTGAACTATTGCGAAAAACGCGCAGGCAAAGAGCAGTCTGGTCAGACAATTCAGCGTTTCTGTCATGTGCCTGTCAGTCACTACATAATTATGTCCCTGGCGTGCTCGTTTCACAAGGGGTAGATGCTGTTGAAAAATTCTTCCTGCGACGGTCAGACCCGTTCCGGAGGGGATGATTAATGTCCACCCTCTGTCAGGCAATCGCTTATAGCCCGCTTAATCGCGTCTTTTTTCTGAGCCAAGGTCGCGCACAGCCAATGAGCGGAGTTTTTCAACGCCATCGGTAAGTTTTGTCCCATCGGCCAAACCGCCTGAGCCCTGGCGCTTGCGCGTGTCATAACACAGAGGCAAATCACGCCTTCCTTTTCCTGCGAAAGGGCTGTACTTGTTCAAACGGACATTTGAATGTAAGCCGCGACGAATATACTGTCGCTATGAATATCTCAGGTCATATAACGATTCTGCGGTTCGCCGCAGTATGCGGGATTGCTCAGCTATCCAATCTTTGCTGATGACCCAGTACAACAAAGCGCAAGAGCAGTGACTAAAGCCATTCGAAGTGGTAACTTGCGCCTCGTTAAAAGATTGGGCTACTTCACCCTACGTGGAGATCACCGATGGTGGCTATTTAAATGCTGCGGTGATGGCTACGCCCGTCCCTAAGCCCGTGCAACTTGAAATTCTTCAATTTCTGTTGACCAGTGGGGGCGAACCTTCAAATTCTGATGTGTTCTTCAATGCTATCCACGATGCCGACGTTTTTGAGAATCTTGTCCATGGACTGGCACAGCGCTCTTCCAATGGGAAATTAGCCCCGCGCTATGTGGATCTTCTAAAGTCAAAAAATCGCAGTGGTACTACTCCGATGATGGCGATATTAGAGTTCCGCCCCCCGTTTAACGAGGAACTGGCCTTCGGAATAGTAAAAACCCTTGTCGAAAACGGTGCCGATCCTAATATTCCAGATAATGCGGGGCGCACTCCTCTAGCAATCGCAAAATACCAAACCAACCACTTCCACACAAATACGAGATTGGTCACATTTTTGGAACAGCACGGAGCCCACTAGATTCTCAGATCCCCCCGCTCGACTAACGGACGCTGATGCCACTCTCGCGCCGATCATCGTGTTGAGGGCCACACCGAAATCATCGGCGAGTTTGCCCCCGACCCGCATCGAATCGGATTAATCATGCCTGACGGCGAAGTATTTAGTATCGATATCAAGGGAAACACCGGGCCGGCTAGATCGTTTGCTAATGGCAAACGTCGGCAATGTTGCTCGATTCGTTAAGCGCTCTGCCCTGAGTGACTTAGTGCGCCCGGCTGGACTCGAACCAGCGACCTTCTGCTCCGGAGGAAAACGGTCTAGCCGGTCCAACACAGCGACTCTGGATAAGCTAATCGCCATGCGCGACATATGATGCGCTTAGTGAGTAGATGATCACGTGCCGTGCTAAATGTTAACCTCGCCAAACAGCAGTTCGATCGTTTGAGGTTTGTCTTGAATTGGTGCGGTCGAGAGGACTTGAACCTCCACACCTTTTGGGTACATGCACCTCAAGCATGCGCGTCTGCCAATTCCGCCACGACCGCTTTTCGTCATTCGCCGCAGCCGCACTAGCTTCTACCTAGTACCTCAAGCTAGTATAAGGCCGTCAGAGCCCGCCGGGGCCCGCCCAAGTTGTTGAGTTTCTGAACAGGACCGTTCGCCAGCGGTGTGGCCCGGTCGACAGCTTAAGGTCCAAATAAGGTCTAAAACCGGGTCGTTTTGTTAACCGTAGGACGGTAAAGATTCTTGTTGGAACGCACGTTCACCAGATTTCGGTGCTCCCGCCGTTCTGGCCGACGATTTGATGCGCCGGGTCTACCAGCATGGCGGCGGGCGCATCGGCGTTCATCACCCGATCGTATTCCCACCGTGCGGCAGCTTCTGATGACCCTGAATGGATCGCAACCCATCCATCGCCTCGCTTGAACCGAAACACTCGCCAGCCGGAGCCGGCATCTTCAACTTGGCAAAGGACCCTTAACGGCTCCGTGGATGTAATCTCGTTTCCAGCTTCGATCATCCGCCGAATGGAGCCGTTGTACCAGGAAAGGTCACGTTTCCGCCGTAGGCGATAGAAGGTTTGATATAAACGTGCAAACCGGACTCCGTCTTCACGGGAACCGATGTAGTTTACATCGCGGACCCCGCCGGTGTTCGGGTCCATTGGGATTGTGCGGTATTCGTTGTCAGACCAGCGCTGAATCAGTGCTTCGTGATATCCCTCTCTATCGTGGAGCCACCATCCAGGCGTGTTGCCCAAATCGGTCTCTTCCAACGTGAACGTGAGCCCGTCGACTCGGATGAGGGACGTCGGCCCCTTCGCCTCATGTACTTCCACGCGTTTAGCTGTTAACCCGAGTTTGGCCATAGCAGCGTTGAGCTGCTCGTTCATGCTTTCAAGCGATCGTATGTCGCGCTCTAACTCGCCGTAAGCAGCCAGCACTCGATCTCTTTGTTCGAAGTACTCGGCCCAATGTCTTCGGCGGGCCTCCTCAAATTCGTAATATTCAGGCGCGTAAGGATAATGGGTGCGGCAGTATGGCGCTCCAGAGAGGGAATAGCTCGCTTTCTTGGTGCAGTGTTTGCCTTGCGCCGTTTTCCCGGAACAGACTGTTCCGGATTCACCATTCCACTCCTCGGGTTCCCACGCGTTCTCACCCTCGTCTTTGGGTTCGGAGAGCGTAAGGCCCGTAGCGGATTCGATTCTGTTCAGCGCGGACTTGTCTAGAAAAGAGCAGATGTCCCCATACCGCTGCACGTTCGTGTCGAGGCTTAGAATTGCCGTTGCGAGCGCCCGGTTAGTCAATGCGAGATGTGCCGCGCGCGTGGAAAGATGACGGAAGTTCGCGATCTTTGCGTCTTCATCCCTCTTCCGTGCCTCGTAATCGTCAATTGTCCTCATTTCCTCAATTACCCAGTCAGTGAATAATCACCCTCCTGGTCCGCCACGGTTAGCATTGCCTTTCCCAGCGCGCGCGAATCCATAGTCCCAGAATCTTTTTGCGGGGATGTGGTGAAATCACGACCTCCGTCTGTGCCCGTTTTTCGAAATCACGTTGGCGTTGCGCCAAGTCTTGATGCGTTCGAGTAGGACCGATGCCGGTTCGTAGTTGCGGCCCTGCCGCCGGGCAATTTCCGCTTCGGGCGGGACGAGCTCGCCACGAAACGCTTTCGACAGCACGGCCTGCGTAAGTTTGTCGGCCCGTTTCGTAGCCGCCGCGACCCGCTTTTCGATCTTGTCGGCAAGCTCGAAAAGAATTTCGACGCGGCGCACGATCTCGTTTTGCTCCGGCAAAGAGGACAGCCGAATGGGAAGCCGCTTTAACTGACTCGTATTAACGCGGGGCCGAGTGGCCCCGTGGATCTCTTCGAGTAGGGCATCACGGCTCTCGCGACTAGCAAGTTGCATAGCTAGAAAGTGGGGATTGGTAAAGCGCTTATCTGGTCGAATGCAAAAGCAGTCCGCTTTCGCTATAGCCTTAGTCGGCACCTTTGGAAGCACGCAAGTCCGAATCTCATCCTCAATGAACGAGGTAAAAATAATGTCCCCTTCACCGACAGTGTGTTTCGTCAGGGAGCTATACTTTTCCTCGCTTATAAACGCCCGCTTTCCGGAATTGAAACTTAGAAACCCAATATTTTCCATACGGATCACTCGCACGCCGGAACTCGTGTAATCCGCTGTTTTCAAATTACTGCCAAACGGCCCATCGAAAATGCCTGATCTCGGCACGATTTCTGACAGGGAAACCTGACGCCAACCAGTTGGCAACCCATCGCGAGAGCCGCCGGAGACCCCTCGCCAATCTTCCGTGAGGCGGCCGGAGCAGGCGGCGGCTAGCACGGATTGGCGGAAGGCTTTGAGAACTTTGCGTACTTTGGAGAGGTGTTCGCGCGAGGCGTTGACATGGTTCAGGAGTTCATCGATTTTGGCGACAATACGGCGCTGCTCTGCGAGAGGTGCAAGGGGCACGTCAACTGATCGTATGTCATCGAGTCCCAGGCCTACCTTGGTTGCCCCGCGCTGGAGGTCTTGAAGCTGTTTTTGTCCATGTCTTGACGCGAGATACCAGGCCACATACTCCTCATCAAGCTCTTCGGCGGGGCGCGCTAGTGCAATGTGCTGGTTTATGTACGCTTCGCCCGGATGGCTCCTAACGAGGCCAATCATGCCGACATCAGCCGTAATGGAGATGAGCAAATCGCGAACTTTAACACGCGTTCGAGTGCCCTCTGCAGACGGGGGCGGGCTAACGTATTTTTTCTCCGCGAGATCGATCCCTATAGTGTCGTGATTAAGATTGGCGATTCTCAAGAAAAGCGCCCCGGCATCTGCATAGTACTCAGCCCAACCTCTTGAACCGCTGGTCACAAGCGTGAATAAGTCCCCTGTCAGTGCAAGTGCCCAGCCTTCGGGCACGTCACCCGGCGCGTCCCTTTCAGGAGAGGGTTCGTTCTTTAATGCGGTTGCCACTAAACCCTCTCGACAAGCTGCTCAACGTGTTCGATTTCAGTGCCGTTGTCGTTGTCAAGTGCGGTAAGCACTGCGTTCAACTCCTCGATCGCAGCTGCCAGCTCTTCGATTGCATCCGTAGCGAGTTCGTCGGGCTCGGGAACGTCGTCCAGATCATCCAGCGATTCGTCTTTCAGCCATTTCAGGCCATCAATCTTGTAATCGCGCTTCTTTACTTGATCAATGGAAAATGGTCGCCAGCGATCCTCTTTCGAGTCGGAAGTCTTGCGCTTCGTCCGGCCATGCGGATCGGACCCAAAACATTTCTCAAATTCTTTAAAGTGATCGGCCGTCAGCGGCCGATCTTTTTTCGTGACGCGCGGTACGTTTGTGCGGCAGTCATATACCCAGACCGTTTCCGTTGGAACGCCCTTAGTGAAAAACACGACGTTTGTTTTTGTTCCAGGGCTGTACGGCGAAAAAGTCCCGTTCGGCAGGCGAAGGACACTATGTACGTTGCAATCCTTCATGAGAATTTCGAATACATCACCGGCCTGATCCGCAAATAGGCAGTTATCCGGTACCACAACGGCGGCGCGTCCGCCCGGCTTCAAAATTGTCAGTATGTGCTGCAGAAAGTTCAACTGCTTATTCGAGGTTTCGATGGTGAAATCTTCACGGTGTGGCACTTCGTTCGCGCCCTTCGTTCCGAAGGGTGGATTCGTGAGGACGACATCGAAACGGCGGCTATCCGGCACTTCGTAAATGGAATCGCCGCCGCCGATTTGCGGTTCGAGACCATGCAGGTACAGATTCATCAGAGCAAGACGTCGAGGCCGGTCCACCAGGTCTTGGCCGAAATAAGTAGCCTTCTTGATGCGCTTCGCCAAGGCGCGATCCATCGCGCCGCCTTTCGTCTGTTCGATGAACCACTCGTAAGATGAGACCAAAAAACCGCCCGTGCCACAGGCTGGATCACAGATAGTGAACTCCGGATGCGCGCGCGGATCGGGTTTCATGCAACCCACAATGGAGCGAATCAGGACGCGCGGCGTGAAATATTGGCCCGCGCCCTTCTTTCCTTCACTCGCAGCTTTTTCAAGTAACCCCTCGAATGCGGCGGCTTTGACGTCGATGTCCAGAGCCGTCCATTCTGTCTCGTCGATCGTGCCGATGAGCTTTTTCAGATTCACTGGATTGTTAAAACGAGATACTGCTTTCGCGAAGATCGCGCCCAGCAAATCCTTCTGACGACCGAGTGCGAGAAGGACGCGCACGTAGTGGTCCGTCAGAGCGAGGCCGGATTTGGCAACCAAAGCAGGCCAGGAACAATCGAGCTCGATTTCTTTCCCCTTGTCATCGAGATAGGTTACTCTGCTGAGATCGATTTTGCGCTCGTTTGCCATCTTCAGAAACAGAAGATACGTCAGCTGCTCGATATAGTCGCCGTAATCGATCCCATCGTGCCGAAGGGTATGGCAGAACCCCCAAAGAGTTTGGACAACATCACTCATGCTGCGATTGCCTCATTCAATTGCTGAATCAGTTGGGGGAATTCGCGCCGCGAATACCTTTTCCGCACGGCCGCGCCCACCCGCGCGCTCAAAGATGGGAAAAGTATCGAAGTCGTCCTGATCGATTGCGAGATTCTGAGCCAGATGCACGCGGATACGCTCAAGCCACTGCCTTTGCTCGTCCGTGAAATCCTCGCCGTTAGTCACGCGTTTGAATGCTGCATCCACGCGTTCTTCGGCGCTCAGCAGTGGGTTTTCGCCATCGGCAGCGTGCTTGACCATGGAAATGATATCGGCGAGCGCCTTGTCGTACCGGAGCTTATGCGCCGCCTGAAGGTTCTTGATCGTGAACCGCTGCGGCGCTTCCGCCAGTTTCTTCTGCAATTCGGAAAGCGGTTCAGTGCCCCAATGTTTCGGACGGTTTAGAAGAATGCTGATGGCTTCTATATGAGACGGGTTGTTCTTCACGAACCCGGCGAAGGCCGCGAGGTAGTCGGCGGGTTTGTACTCAGCGCCGTCGGCTCCTCTCACCTTCCATTCCGAACTAACCTCATCTTTTGATTCCTCAGCTATTACAAACGTGCGTTTCTTCCGCTGATAATTCATCAGAAGATCTTGAAAGTTCTTGTCGCGGAGCAGCTTCATCGTGCCAGTGAACTCGTCTTTTAAGGAGCGCAGAAGCCCGGCTGCGAAACGGCCCATATCGCCGTCGGGAATGTAGGCTGCGAATTGTTCCCGCGCCTCACCGGACATTTCCTTATCGATCCGTTGCAGGCGCTTAACGAGACAGCGCGAGTTATACTCGCGATCCCGATTGTGCCAAATATCCTCGATAAGCTCCGCGATAGTGCGGGATTCTTTCTGCGGTGGCTCCGCAGTGATCGCGGTGACTTTCTTGAAGTACTCCAGAAGAGTGCCATCGAAGCAATCAAAAACGACGAAGTGAGATTTGTCCGGGTAGAGTTCGCCTTTGCGTGTCCCACGGCCAATCATTTGCTCGAACAGAATTCTCGATTTCACCGGGCGCAGAAATACGATGTACTCCAGATCGGGAATGTCAACGCCGGTCGAAAGCATATCCACTGTGACCACGATTCCCGGTTCGGGGCGATTCCGAAACTCCCGGATGCGCTGCAACGGTCGGTCGACCGTGGGGCTCCCGGTAATTTTCTGAACGAAACTATCACCGCGGCCGAAAACATCTCGCGCTATGTCCACTAGTTGATCGGCGTGCGAGGTATTGGCGAGATCGTTGACGGCGAAAATGAGCGTCTTTGGGAATCGGCCGTATTGCGCCTCATGATCGAGTGCATATTTCTTGATCTCTTCTAGGATCTTGCGGTTTGAGTCGGGCGAAGTGACTTTCTGCTCAATATCGGTCGTGTCGTATTGGCGCTCATCTTCCAGATGATCAAGCTGCTTAGATCCGCTCTCCGGGTCCACGAAGCTTACCTGCTCACCTTCCTTTAGAAACAGCCCCTGCATCCGAACATTTGACTTGATTGTCACGACGTCATAGTCGACGAGGTATCCTTCGCGCACGGCGCGCTCGTATTCGTAGCGGTAGACAACATCTTTGAAATACGAGGTTGTATGAGCTGCAGGAGTCGCGGTCAGGCCAAGTTTGATCGCATCAAAGTGGTCCATCGCTTGGCGCCAAATCGCCGTCTCTTTCGCGGTATAGCCGCGATGACATTCGTCCGCAACGATCAGATCGAATGCGTGGATCGGTATCGGCTCCTGTTCCACATCTTCATCGATTTCTTCGCCTCCCAGTTCGGGGATAACGTCGCGACCAAACAGGTTGATCGTCATGCGCTGAATCGTTGCAACGTAAACGAACGCATAAGCTGATTTGGGATTTTTTAAATATCCCTTCGGTAGCACCTTAGGATCGAATTTGTCCTCTTCTTCCAGATCGTCTTTGTGAAATTGCTGGTGATAGACCTCGTAAATCTGGTTGAACTTCAGCCCAGGTTCTGCCTCGAACGATGCAAAGGCTTTTAGCGCTTGCGCCGCGAGCGCGCGCCTGTCCACGAGGAAGAGCACTCGTTTTGCGACACCCGATTTCATTAGGCGGTAGATTTCATTCACAAGCGTGAAGGTCTTACCGGTGCCGGTCGCCATCGCCAGAAGCATGTGGCGCTTTCGCTCGGCTAGCGCTTTTTCAATACCCACGCTTGCTTCCTGCTGATACGGCCGAATTCGTGGGTGGTCGTTCGGGGCAGCGACCAGCGTACCGATATCTTCTTCGAGATGACGTGTTAGCGCCTCCAAAAGCGCCTCCGGCGTGTGGAATCCAAAAATCTGACGGGATCGATTGAGCTCGTGACGGATGTCGTGATACCAGATGACTTCTCCGTTGGTGGAGTAAACGAACGGTACGTGGAAGCCGCGGAAGTTGAAGGCGTTCTCTGTCGCGCCTTTCGAATAGCGCTCGGCTTGAATCAAAACGTTCTGCGGTCCGAGGGTGAGTTTTTTGGCTTCGACTACTCCGACGATACGACCGCTAAGGCATAGCGCATAATCCGCAGGGCCGTTATCGGTGGAGTACTCTTCGATTGCGCAGCGATTGTACGATGTCAGAGGCTTTTCCGAATCGAATTTGTGCTGCGGAACGATTTTCCAGCCGGCGTTAATTAAGCGACCGTCAATTCGCTGCTCGCGCGTGAGATGTTCCGAAACTTTCGGAGAAGGTTTTGCTTTCCACGGCTTCGGCACGAGTTACTCAGCACCCTCGAAGTAGTCGTTGTCGATCTTCTTCACTGTATAGTTAGCGACCTCAGCAATGCCCACGTTGTAGTCGATCATTAGTTGTGCAAGCTCCTCGCCATTGATAAGGACAATTTTCTTCTCGACGCGCTGTATATATTCAACGGCGTCCTGGCTGAATTTTGACGTGGTAATGAAGACGCCTTTACGGGCTCTGTGCCCTTCTAGGCTGCCAGCAAAGGCTTGGACCTCTGGTCTGCCTACCGTGTTTGCATTTTTCCAGCGCTTTGCTTGCACATAAACAACGTCCAGGCCCAACTTGTCTTCCTTAATGATGCCGTCCACTCCGCCGTCCCCAATTCGGCCGAGTGCCTGGCCAGCGTCCTTCCTCGATCCGCCATACCCCATGGCGACGAGAAGATCTACAACCAGAGCCTCGAAGAAGGCTGGAGGGACTTCCCGAATTCTTTTCAAAACGTCGTCCGCGAGTGAGCGGCGAATCGTCTGGTATGTGGCCGCCAGGAACTCCTCAGGCGTTTGCCCGTTCTCGGCGTGCGTTGCCGCCGCCGTCCGATCCGTCAGTGGCGTGCGGTCCCGGAATTCGCGGAACTCAGCATACTGATCGAGCAGCTGATTGGTAATGGCGGCCGGATTTGTGGCAAGAAGATCACGGCCACGCTTGGTGATTTTAAATCTTGCCCGACCCGCCGATTCGAGCAGGCATGCCTTTCCTAAATACGTTCGTGCCCACCCGATGCGATTGCTGAACTTCGTTTGGCCGCTCGGAAGCATTTCGCGCCGGTCTTGATCAGCCAGACTCAATTCGGTAGACAGGTTTTCAGCGGCTTCTGCGTTTGTGTGTTCGCGCCCATCGCTTGCCAGCTTCAGCAGCGGCAGCATGAGAGTTTGGTAGTCAGGAATCGGCATATTGGACCGGCGCCCACGAGCGGCGGACCGCTGCGCCCGGACTCCCTAAAGTACAGCTTTTGCTTATTTCGGAACCATTCGATTGTATATTGGCGAACGGTTCCTCACAATGCGAAGCACGCGGGCCCGAGGGGACGGCGCTACACGGCTAGATCCGGTACGATCTATTCGGCTAAGAGTCGCTCGATTTGCTCAGGACTGGGCAGATCGTTGCGGAGCTCGGCAGGGACCGACGAAACGATCCGGTATGTGGCGACACCGATAGGTTTTGACGATTCTCGCAATGCGTACTCGACGACGGTTTTGCTTTTCGATTTGCAAATCAGGATGCCGATGGAAGGATTCTCGGCCTCCATGCGTACTCTGTCGTCTAACAAAGCCAAATAAAACTGCATTTTTCCGATGTGCTCAGGCTTGGAATTCGCCGATTTTGAGATCCACTGCCACAAGGGATTTCAGTCGACGGTGATACAGAAGCAGATCGATGAAGTATTCCTTGTCATCGACTTCCAATCGGTACTGGCTGCCAATGAACGCGAACATTCCGCCCATTTCGAGCAGGAACGGCTCGACTTTCGCCAGGATCGCCCGTTCAAGTTGACGCTCGCTGTGCTCGTCCGCCAACTCCAGGAAGTCGAACGTGTATTCGTCCTTGACGGCAAGCTTGGCCTGGTTAGCAATGTCCTTGGACAGGGCGACGTCAAAATTGGTCTGGCTGGCTAACGTCTTCTGGTACGTTCTGTTCTCAATTTGATGGACGAGCACATTCTTCGTCCAACCAAACTGCTGTGTACGCCTGAGGTAAAACTCACGCTCGTCGTCACTGTGGCAGCGTTCGAGGATTACGAGATTCTTGGTCCAGCTAATTTCTCTCACCAATGGTGATAAATTCTCGTCCCCGCAGTATGCTTCGTAGAACTGGCGCATTTTGTAGAGGTTAGGAGCAGAAAAACCAGTTACGCCGGGGAATTCGAGTTGCAGGTCTCTCGCCAAATTCTGCACCACGCTCCGACCCCACGTGTGGCCGGTCTGGCGATTCACGATCAGCCTTCCGATATCCCAGTAGAGCTGGATCAGTTCCCGGTTGACGGAGCGCAAAGCGGCATACTGCGCCGCTCGAATTCTCTCTTTTATCTCGCCCAAGAGCGCGCCATAGAACTCCGGCGCCGGTTCTGTTTGCACCATTAGCATCGGAAACTCTCACCAAAGCGTAAGAAGTGGACGCAGCCGGTAACGTAGGGACATGATTCTGATCGGTCCGAAGTACCGAGAATCAAAACTGCGCGCGTTGTACGACGAAATCAACCAAACTGTTCCAGGTTGAACAGCATAGGTGCCAAACGGCCAGTGTTGAAGTGCTCGGCGCTTAGTATCAAGCGTCAAGGCTTGCGAACGCGGGATTTCTCTGCCGTTCACGGCTATGCCCGCAGCCGAAATTCTGACCGTATCGCCAGAGCGAGCTGCGATAGGCTTCATCAAGGGTGCACCTCCATCGGGGCAGCTTCCAGGTTCACGATACCCGCGGAGCGCGGCGAACGATCCGAAGGGCTCTGGCGGGCAAAACTCAACCAGATCGGCAGACTCGTCCGACGTAACCACATAAATGCCCAAAGGCAAAGAAGGAGAATCGTTTAGTCTTAGACCAGCGGCTGCAGGGATTGCCAGTACGGAAACGAGCGTTCCGCCGATTACCAATGCAATTCGCTTTGCTCGGACGCGATGCGCGTTTCTAAGCAGCGCTAACAGGCCAGCTCTCATCGGGTTCTCCTTCGGGGATAGTCGGCGTGGTGGTTTCGGTATGCCGGAAACGTGAAGGGGCGATTAGGTGACAGCTTCGGACGACAATTTCCTGGACAGTTCGTTCACTGCCGTCTTTCGGCGTGAATCTCCGCTGCTGGACGACGCCTTCGACGAAAACGTTATCGCCCTTCTCGTAAGTGGCGGCTAACCCAGCCAAATCATCATAGAAGGCCAAGTTGTACCAGTTCGTGTTGGTGATTTGCTTCCCTTCACGATCACGGTAACCATAGTTCTCGGCCATCCGAGTATTGGCAACCCTCGTACCGGACGGAAGGAACCGTGTCTCCGGTTTGGCCGCAAGCATTCCTGCAATTTCAATTCGATTCTTTTGCATGTCTACTCTCCTGTAAATTCGAAGTCGTCAAGAAACTCAATCTCTGGATGGCTTATCCCCGCGATCTCGGAAGTAGCTTCTGGCCTGCTGATCTGGTGCCGCGCCAAAGCAATCGGCTTCTGTGGATAAACCTGTCTATTCTCGATCGTGACTAGATCAGTTGGTGGCGGCAACTCGGCTCTGGCGCTCAGAACAGGATCGAGGAAATACAACATTTGCGTGCCAAGTATGGGGTAATGGCCGCTGATGAAAATCAACATCTGCCCAGGTCCCACGATTTTTTCTTCATCGCCGGCACCCTGCTTCTGGAGCGGAAGAAGCCGAGAGACTTCATCCGGGGTCATAAGCGGGCGCTCAATGTAATCCACGCTCGCGTTTACATGCTGCATGACAGGTGAAAAACGCGAGCCGCTAAAGTTGTAATTTGCCTTTGCGACCGTTGTGACTCCCGTCATCTTGCTCAGTAGATCGGCGGTTTCCTGCTGGTTCGGCGCGTACGCGATCCGGACGTGACAATTGGAAACGATGCTTTCGTTATTGCCGTATGCGTCTACGATTTGCCGGATATCCTGCGCAATCAGGTACGCTTTGAGTCCATAGCCGGCCATGTATGAGAGTGCATCGGCAAAGATCTCCATGCGATTGAGGCTGGGAAATTCGTCAATAAGAAATAACAATCGATGCCTATTTCTCTTTTGCTCTGCTCCTTCGAACACCATTCGTTCCGTCAGCCGATTGACCGTCATCGTGAAGATGAGACGGATAAGCGGACGAAGACGAATTTTGTCACTCGGTGGAACGACTAAGTAAAGTGAAATCGGCTGTTCGGTAATTGACTAAGTCATCAATCGAAAAATCACTGGCCGCAGTGTTGTTCGCGACTAGCGGATCGCTATACAGCGTCAGGGCGGTTTTGGCCGTCGACAGCACACCGCCAAAGTCCTTGTCCTCTTTGTCGAGCATTTCCTGAACTTTCTCTTTCACGACCGGGTGAGTTGTTGTGCGCTCGCCGGTAGGCATTCGCCAGCCGTGCGCGAAGCCAGGGTCATGTTCAAAGTTCATGAGCTCCTCAAGGGTTTCGCGAAACGAAGCGCCAGGCCGGGTAAAGACATGCGCCAGGTCGGCAAGGCATGCGACTCGGCCGCTCAGCGCCTTTTCGTAGCAGACATGCAGAATCATGCCGGTAGCGATTGAGCAAGCAGCATCCTGCCAATAGCGCTCTTGTGGGCTGTCTTCGCCGGTTCGGATTATCATGTTCGCAATATTTTGCGCGTCGGATACATCGCGAGCGGTAAATAGACGCACTTCACCGAGCGGGTTGAATCGTGAGCTCGCCTTCTCCTCTACCGGCGAGAACTTGAAACAACGATTGCCCAGCCGATCTCGAAACCCGGCTGTTTTGGCCCAGTTCTCTCCCTTGATGTCGTAAACAACGACGGATTCCTCCCACGCGAGAAGCGTTGGAATAACAAGTCCGACTCCCTTGCCGGAACGTGTAGGCGCAAAGGCGAGCACGTGTTCCGGACCGTTGTGACGCAGATAATGAAGGCGTGCGGATTTCGGAGCGCACCAGCCGCCTATGTACACTCCGTGGTTGTTGTCCACCAGGCCGGTCTGCTTTACGTCATCTGAGTTCGCCCAGCGCGCCGACCCGTGCAGATCGTCGGCGTCAGCCGAGAGCCTACGGGCGCTGCGGTTTGTAACCACGTAGAACAGCCCGATGGAAAGAAAACTGCCAAGCAAAACGATCATTTCGCCCTGAAAGAACGGTCGCCGGATTCGCGGATCGGCATTAGCGGCATGACTCCAACCCCAAATGATCCAGGCAAAGGGCTCATACAACGCGATGCGTTGCATGCGAATCAGAGGCAAACCCAGTGCGGGCTGATATCTGAATTGGGCGGCGATGTATTGCGTCGCCAGAAAGCTCACGAAGATTAGCGCAAGCATGCCGATTGCTGTCGCTCTCCATTTGTAGTTGCCCAGATATCCGGGTGCAATCGGTTTTCGGTAAAGCTCAGGATCTTTCATAGAGTAAGTACGGGTTGAAATTGAGTGCAGCCCAGACAAAAAAGCGGCCCCGCTGCGATTCAGCACAGAGCCGCTTTCAACAACCGAGCCAGGTTTAGCGGGCTAACTCCCGGTCGCGGCTCCGCTGATGAGATTCGCGAACCGAAGCGTTACCGTTTGAATATTTGATCAGCACGGTCTCACCGGCAGAAATCTGCCGGTCGAGAGCTTCTTTTGGATGTGCGACTGCGGAGCGAGAGGATACGCGTTGGACAACGCAAGCAGCCGTTTCGCCAATGATCTGACCTCGATAGGTTCCGCTTTCTACTTGGGCTGGATATGTTTTGGCATCGTTGCCGAGAGATGCGGCTGCCAACGCTTGCTCATTTGCAAGACGTTTTCTTTGGACACCCGACGATCTCTGTCCTGAGTTTGAGGGCGATTTATCGACTGAAATCTCGTCAAGAGCTGGACTTTCCTCCAGTCGTTCTCTGTCGCGTTGAAGCGTTATGGCCTCTTGATTCAGTTCGGTGACGGTGTTCAGAGCGTCTGTATCTATGTCTCGCCCCCCCGCCGTCTCCAGTGACTGTTCGGCAACTGAACGGTCGCGCTCCAACGAAAGCAAGAAATCGGCTGCCGCTGACGCGTCGTGAGCAGCGCGGAAAATCTCGTTCTTGTCTTGTTTCAGCGATTTAATCCAGGAGCCGACATAGGCGGCGTGCTGTTGAGGATCGTGGGGAATGCCGCGCTCTGCGGCTAGGAAGACGCTCGCCAACTCGGCGCGGAGCTCTTCCTTCGCATAATTGATGTCACCGAACCGATAGCTGTCGGTCAACGTTTGACGATTCAAACGAGAGGGATGGCCAGACCAATGCGCCAGCTCGTGCAGCGCGGTCCCGTAGTATGCCGGTGCACTCTTGAAGCTGTCCTTTGGCGGCAAATGAATGCTGTCGTTACGCCGATTGTAGAAGGCACGATCGGCTTGATCATGTGCGATGTTGGCTCCCGAGTTCTGCAGGATCTGTTCACCTGCCTGCACTGCTTCGAACGCGGAGTGCTGCTCTTTTCTATGTTCTGGAATACCGTCGATTTGCTTGGCGTTGAAGACGGTATACACACGATGAATAAGTCGGCGCGCTTCCGGGCTCTTCGATTTAGAAGATTCCGAGCGGGCTTCCGTTGGGTCTGATGTGTGCGAGTCTGCGCTACCATCCCTAATCTCCCAAAATTCGATTTGAGTGCCTTTCTCGCCTTTCCGCACTTGCCAACCATTCTCGGCAGCCTGCCTGTACGTCATCCACCGAGGGTCGTCGTAGCCTTTGCGCAATGCGGTAGCCATCAGATGAACAGCATTTCCCCCGCGGTATGACTTTTCTGTGGTCGGATTCACTGGCATTTCGAATGCGCCCGCAGCCGGTCCCCACGGCTTCTGCCATGGAGCGACGCCTTGCTCCAGCATCTGAACGATGCTGTCCGTGACCTCCTGACGAAAATCTCGTTTGGCGGTTTGCGTATCGAGTTGGGCGTTGACAACGGGCTGAGTGGTAGTAGCCATTGCTATGCGTTGCCTCCGAAAAACTCTGGGATCTCCGTTTCGATAAAGGCCGGATCTGGTTCTTCAACTTCGAATCCTGAACCGGCGAGAACCTCACCGCCGATGAAATCAAGCTCCTTTTCGCCGGCCGGCAGTATAAATGAATTCGACACGTGTGCTCCTTTGCTGTGGGATTGCCTCAAAGACTAGGGGCTGAGGCGGGAGATTTCGGACAGTCGAATTTGGGTATTTCGGCAGGTCCTCCGGTTAGGGAGGAGAACGTGAACTGCGACATTCGAGCGTGGCGAAAACCCCGATGCTGTCGCTCTCCCCTGGCATTGCACTTCGCCGGGATGCAAACGTCAGAGCTGCCAGCGGAGAACCGCTGGGCGATTTGGCTAACTTACTTGTTTTGAATTAATATGTGCGCGGTTTATCAATGAGCTTGGCGCGCGAAATTGTCGAGGAATGATCGGAGCTCGTCACGGACACGGCGAAAAAGCGCTAGACGCTCTTCTTCCGATCCTTGAAACGCGGCGGGATCTTCGAAGCTGTGATGTAGCCGCTTCGCTGAGCCGAAGAACACAGGGCAGCTTTCCTTCGCGTTATCGCAGACAGTGATCACGTAATCGAAGTGCTTGCCTTCAAACTCATCTACATGTTTCGCACGGTGAGCGCTGATGTCGATGCCCAGCTCATGCATGACTGCAATTGCCTCCGGACGTACAGTGCTCGGCTTTGTGCCGGCGCTTTCAACTTCGAAGCGGTCGCCGGCATCATGCCGTAGTAGTCCTTCCGCCATTTGGCTGCGCGCCGAATTGCTAGTGCAAAGAATCAGAACGGTTTGTTTAGGCATGGGCTAACTCCGGTGTTGATTGGCCCCGGCGAAGAGCACGAGACCAATGCGAAAGCACAGTTGAGACCCAGTTCATAGTCTTAAGGGGTATCTTCAGCCGCACGGATCTGGTATTCCGGCACGTTCTCTCCGAAGTACCTGCGCTTGAACCATAAGGCGACGTTGACGAGACCAATCATGACGGGAACTTCGACGAGAGGTCCGATCACGGCAGCGAATGCGGCGCCCGAATTTAAGCCGAAAACAGCGACCGCTACGGCAATAGCCAGCTCGAAATTGTTGCTGGCGGCCGTGAAAGAAAGGGTCGTTGTCTTCGTGTAATCAGCCCCGACCTTGCGGCCCATCCAGAAGCTGACGAAAAACATGAGTAGGAAATAAATCAGCAAAGGAATCGCAATGCGGAGTACATCCATCGGAAGTTGAAGGATGAGGTTGCCCTTCAGACTGAACATGACAACAATCGTGAACAGTAGCGCCACCAATGTTAACGGGCTGATCTTCGGCATAAATTTCGTGCGGTACCAGTCCCGGCCTTTTGCTCGAATGAGGACAAAGCGCGTCACCATACCGGCAACAAATGGAATTCCGAGGTAAACGAAGACGCTCTCCGCAACTTGCGACATGTGGATCTCGACGACACTGCCCTTAATGCCGACAAGCGGCGGAAGGACGGTCAGAAACACCCACGAGTACACGCTATAGAAGAGAACCTGAAAGACACTGTTGAAGGCGACAAGTCCAGCCGCATAATCCGTGTCGCCCTTGGCTAGTTCGTTCCAGACGATCACCATTGCGATGCACCGTGCGAGTCCAATCAGGATTAGGCCAGTTAAATATTCTGGATATCCGGACAGAAATGTGATGGCCAACACAAACATCAGAATGGGGCCAATCACCCAGTTCTGCAGAAGCGACAGGCCGAGAATCTTCTTGTTCCGAAAGACTTCTCCCAACCGCTCATATTGCACCTTCGCAAGAGGCGGGTACATCATCAAAATCAATCCGACGGCAATGGGGATATTCGTGGTTCCCGACTGAAACTGCTGAATGAACGATGTCGTACCGGGGACGAAACGTCCCAATAGGACGCCAACAGCCATGGCCAGAAAGATCCAGGCTGTTAGAAAACGATCGAGAAACGAAAGGCGCTTTCGCTCGGCTGGCGTGCAGACCTTGGAGCCCACAGGGTAATTCAGACTGCTTTGGGTATTCATTGCAGACGGGTCTCTTTACGAGTGGTCGGCCGTCGATTCCTTGGAACCACAGCAGGACGGCCCGCAACACGCCGCAGCCGGCTTCGTCGCGCGAATGAACGCGCTGATAAATTTGCCATCCGCCAGCGGAGCGATGGCATCGACATCGATGCCGCCAGCGGTTAAGAAAGATCGCGCGTCTTCGACGTTGTACACACGCGTCGGCTCGATCTCGATAGAGGCAAATCCCGCTCTCGCCAGCTTCTCTGTATACTCCGTCTCTTGCAGTGCACCGGCGACACAACCGACCCAGAGTTCGATGCTGCGTCGAATCTGTTCGGGCACATCGCCGCGGAAAACAACGTCCGATACGGCGAATCGCCCGCCCGGCTTTAAAACGCGGAACGCTTCCGACAGAACACGATCCTTATCCCCGGAGAGATTGATTACGCAGTTCGAAATGATCACGTCCACGGTGTTGTCGGGCAACGGAATGTTTTCAATTTCGCCCTTCAGAAACTCCACGTTCTGAAGACCAGCTTTGCGCTGATTCTCGCGTGCGAGCGCGAGCATGTCATCGGTCATGTCCAAGCCATATGCTTTCCCGGTGGGGCCGACTCGCCGCGCGGAGAGCAGCACATCGATACCGCCGCCCGAGCCCAGGTCGAGGACGGTTTCGCCGGGCTTGAGCTGTGCAAGCGCAGTGGGATTCCCGCAGCCAAGTGAGCCTTCAACGCCGTGTCCGGCAGCTCGCCGGCTTGGGCTTCGTCGTACAGGTTGGACGTGATCGGGTCGCAGGACGCCGTAGCCGATCCAGTACAACAAGAAATCTCGGCGCAGCAATCTGCCGGCAGGCCTTGACCGGATGTGACGCGGCGCGCAGCCTCGCCGTATTTTTCCTTCACGATTTCCTTAACTTCCATTCGGTTCCTTCCTTTCAAATCCCTCCTGCGTCTTTAGTCGCATGACTATTTGCAAAGCTGGACTATGGCCTGCGGCTCGATCGCTTTGTTGCGGGTACAACACTCCGCATACAGAAACCCGAGCAACTCCTGCAGCGCCTCGGCATTTGCCGAATACCATAGATACGTGCTTTCGCGCCGCACCTTCACCAGGTCTTCATTCTTGAGCTTTTCGAGATGATGGGACAGCGTGGAGGATGGAATGTCAAGCTCGGAACCGACCTCGCCTGCAACCATGCCGCCTGGGTGCGCTGATAGCAACAGCCGCATAATGCGCAGCCGTGGCTCTGTCCCCATCGCGGAAAACATGTCCGCGTAGCGCGCCACATCAGGCTCATTCTTCTGCTTAGGCATCGTCGCGATCCTCTTCATTCCATTCATCTAGGGAGCACAAGAAGCATCCTGCCGCCGCTTGGTCTCGCAGTTGTTTCAGAACGGCATCATCCCAAGATGGCGAACCGGGATCATCCTGCAAATCGAGAGCAGTGTCTGGGTCGAGTTGACTCCAGCAGGCCACGTCAGGCGGGCACGCCAGCGTCTGAACCGCTTCCATAGTTCTATGATTGTCGAACTATAGAGAACGTCAACCCCCCAGGCGAAGAGTTTTGGTGCACTATTGTGCCTGCCAAAGTGAAAGAGTGATCCGCGTCGGACCGGCTGGATGGAAATATAAGGACTGGGAGGGTGTCGTATATCCCAAGCCGAAGCCACGAGGATTCGATGAACTGGCCTACATTGCCGAATACTTTGACGCGGTTGAGATCAACACCTCGTATTATGGGCCGCCGCGCCCCACTACAGCAAAGAAGTGGGTTGACAGCGTGGGTGCGAACGACAGGTTTAAGTTCTCCGCCAAGCTCTTCCACTCGTTCACACACGAACGCAGCCCGGCTCCGAACGACGAGAAGGAATTCAAAGAGGGAATTGCCCCGCTCATCGAAGCGGATCGGATCGGTGCATTGCTGGTTCAGTTTCCTTGGTCATTCAAATCTTCGCCGGAGAATCGTGCGTACCTCACCGACTTGCAAAAGCGCTTTCGCGAATACCCGCTCGTCGTGGAAGTCCGGCATACGAGCTGGCTGGAAGACGACATCCTGGATTTGCTCAGTGAGCTGGGTGTAGGAATTTGCAATATCGATCAGCCTCTGTTTCATCGCTCGGTCAAACCAGCGGCACACGTCACTTCTACGGTCGGTTATGTGCGCCTGCACGGTCGCAATTACAAGAACTGGTTCTCCAAGGAAGCCGACGTACGCGAACGATACGATCATCTTTATTCTGCTGATGAGCTTGATCCATGGATTACGCGAGCCAAGCAGGTAGCTCAGGACGCGCAGGATACGTACGTCGTCACAAACAATCACAATTTGGGGAAAGCGACCGCCAATGCACTAGAGATCACCTCGATTCTGAAAGGCAAACCAGTTGCGGTCCCACCAACGCTCCTCGACACGTATCCAGAATTGAGAGATTTCAGCCGATAGTTCCCTAAGACGTGTCTGCGCCAAAAGCCAGAGCACGGTTTATCGAGCCAATGCTGCTACTTCGCACCAACATGCTGCCCGAAGGTGCTGAGTGGCAATACGAACTCAAAGCTCGATGGTTATCGCGCGCTTGCAATCAGGGCTGCTGGAAAAAAACAGCTTCGATCCCGGAATGACAACGATTTCACCGTTAGATATCCCGCGATCGTGAACGGCCTCAGCAGAAAACCGCTGCAGTTGCCCGCCAATCGCCAATGTCCCGATGGACCGCCTGGACTCGGCTAAGTTCCGGTTTGCCCGTCATACAGGATCAATCCGGAAACAATCGCACAAGGCTATCAGTAAACCCTTCCGGACCACAGCGGATCTATCGTGAGGGCGCTTACGCCACGAACCCGATTTCCGCGAGATTCTCGCGTTTGGAGCTATGTCCGTTGCGCTGAAATTAAGCATATCGAGTGACTGTCAAAAACGATGGGGAATGAGTCCGCGCCGAAACAGAGGAGGCATTCACCGTCGGCGTGAACTCACGCGTGGTACGCTGGACAGCCATGCCCGAAAAACCCGCTATGCCCCAAGATGAGGACCAAAAGACATCGACCCTATTGCGTGATGCAGTCGGTCTTCTTTGCTGCTCGACGTTTCCTGCTGGCAACCTGCGGTTCGGCATCCGAAATACGTGCGAGAAATGTAAGCTCGCCGCTCTCTACTATACGCCTTCATCTGGTGAAGCCGGTTATTTTCGGAAGTACCGAGTAGGTCCGCACGGAAACACGGTCGTCGATACTTCCGGGTTTTTCGGAACTCTTCAATTGGTAAACGAAGAGGACTGTGTTCCTGCCGAAGGACGGCCGATGCTGGGTGATGTAGAGAGTGACCACCAAAAACTGAAAGAAAACTATGACAAACACATGCAAACCACCCAATGGTATGCAATGTGCGAGTATGGCCACGAGCCTTGGATGTCCAAATACCTGCGATATTCTGAGGTACACGCGCAGGCTGACGCAGATGCACACGACGCTGCTGTACACAGCGGGGAGCGGAATGCGATCGTTCTGCCATACGATTAATCCGATGTTCCAAACTGACGCAGAGCTGTTGTTCGGTCGGCTGTCACGGAAGACCGACCATGCCGCCTTGTTGTTGTCGCCGAACATCCATGTCGGCGATTGCTTTTCGACGAAGAAGATCATCAAAACCCTAATACGGACTTAGGTGTGGGCCACAATGCCATTCACGTATATGAGTGCACGATCTTAATTCTGCTATTTGACTTGATTCCTTTTGGACATGGACACGGCTAGTGGTTTGAAAGTCATCTTCTCGCAACAATTCGCGGGTTCACTCACTAGCGGTGCTTTTAGTGCCGACGACAAGTACATCGCAGTTAGTGAATTCCTGCCCAGAGGTGCTTGTGAGTCTATCTCCCACGCCTACATCTTGGATGAAAAGTACTCGTCTCCCTGGATACCAAACAATCCAATTGTTCAAACTTCGGAGGTCGAACATCTGGCGTTTACTTCGGAGAAGATGGCATTGATAACCGCCTCAATGGAAGGTAAATTCTGCATCTGGGAAGTGCCCGGTCTTTCACAACGAGGCTGGCCGCTCGCGCTTCCTGGTATCGGCGCAGCACTCCGCATACGATCATTCAGCAGTTCGAAGTCAGCCGATGTGATCGTCGCAGCAGCTTGGGACAAGGCTTACGTCTGGCGCATCAAACCAGAGATGGAAGTTTCACTCCTAAGTATAAAGATTGATCTAGGCGTTGGTACCTTCCTCGAGTCGAACCGAGCAGTTCTTAACAATCCGAAAACTATGGTTCTGACAAGTTCTCAATACACAGCAATTTGGGATAGCCGGAACGGAACTAAGATTGGTTCAAATATTCCTAGGGCACCAGGCTGGGCAATCGCAGATTTTGATCCCAGCGGCGCTTGTGCGGTTGTGGGAGCTAGTGACGGCTCTGCATTAGTCTGGGATATTAATAACAACAGAGTCGCGAGCAGGTGGAAGCCCCATACAGGGCCGATTCTTTGTGCCTCATTCAGTCCGGACGGTAAGTTCGTATTAACTGCTTCGGAAAACGGAACAGCTAGAATTTGGGATTATAGGCGACAGGAACTTATCGGAAATGAAATGCAGATGTTCGGTGAGGTCCAGAAGGCTCTTTTCAGCCCGGATGGATCGTACGTATTGACCGGCTCCGGGGTTCACACGGTCGATGCTCCTCACAAATTAGCACTCTGGCGTGCATCGAGCGGAGATCTGCTGGCTGAACAGACATCGACATCAGCCTTTTCGGCGCTCTCTTTCAGTTCGGATGGACGCCGTATTCTTGCCGCGACACGGAGGGGATTAATGAGCGTCTACGCGGCTCCTTGAAAGGCTTCGATAAATGAGCGAGCGATGTCATTGCATATGAACGAATCGCGCCTGTGGAGAAGGCATTTCTTTTGCTAGTGGCTCGGTGCGACCTTATCGGCTCGACGGGCAGATGCGCTCCGATGAATGACTTGTAGAGGTAAAAAGTGCCCGGAGTCTCGGAATTTCGACGTAGGGCACTAGCAATGTGACGTGCAAACACTATAAAGATAAACGTGACACGTACCCGGCCCGACGCACTGCATGTTGTTGTAGTCGTTGAACAGTTTCATCGACAAGCCAAACAGAGCCCATAGTTGTACGAACTGTCTATACGTAAGATGATCAACGAGCATTTCATAATTAGCGTGCGCCAGTCCACCATTCCTGAATTGTAATGTTTTCGTGAACTCTGTGACGACAGCACGGGCCACTGATTGGAGCGGATGATCCGCTGAGTTTAACGAGCGATTCCAGTCCTCGGAAGTTCGCACAATTCCCGGCATGTTACTCGCCAGAAGCTTCTCCCATTCTTCACCGGTGTTTGGTAGTGATTGCAGTTCCATAAGATCACAATTGAAATTCGCAAGCATCGGATGCCGAAGCGCAGGTACCCAGCAGGAAGTGACGAGCAGCAAAGAACGCCGACTGCGTCGGTTAGGGTCGGTGTTTTCTGATCGTCATTCTAGCGAATGTGTGGTCCTTCGGACATACTCGATCAAGGTTAACGCCCGCACAACCCGAAGTCAACCTTGCTCTTCGTCGCTTTCAAAGGTTTTCCCTTCCGATAGCTCTTCCTTTATTCCATCTTGGATCTTCATCGTGCCCCGCCAAGTGCCTAGTATGGTCCCAAAAAGGGAAAGCCGGCGGGAGCCGGACCAAGAATCGCTTGGCGATAACGTCTTTATTTCGGCGCCGCGTTCAGCGTTACCGGGCAGCTAACCGTGCCGCTGTTGCCCGCCGAGTCTTTCACCGTGACCGTGTAGTTATAGGTCCCGCTAGTGGTCGGAGTGCCGGAGATGGTGCCGCGGTTGGACACCGACAGCCCCGGGGGCAGTCCCGTCGCGGTGAACGTGTATGGTCCGCCCACACCGCCGGTGCCTGCCATCGTCACGGTGATCGGAGTGCCCGCGACCGCCGTGATCGTCAAGCAGGTTGCTGTCGGCGCCGGTGCCAGTAAGACACCCCAGTTGAATGCAAACCGGTGCGAATGCGAACCTTCGAGCACACCGGGAATTGGATTCCCGACAGGATTGAAGGGAAGGATCTTCCTGGCGGCAGTCGTGACAGCGCCTGTGGCTCCAAACGAGGCGTAATAGTGGCAGGTAATGCAGGATGAGATGGCGACGGTTCCGTTACCGACGATCCCCTCGATGACCGAGTTCCCAAGGGCGTACGGCGTGCCGTCGGAAGCGACAAAATCTACCTGGCTCGACTTCAGGCAGTAATTCTCCCACACGGAGGAAAGGTTCGCCTTGGACATGAGCGCTTTGAGTTCAGGGGTTTTGGCGCAAACACCATACTGCGAGTTGTACGCCGTTGTGTTCGGAGCGACGGCAGGAACTTGAGCGCCGAAGCTATCGAAGCAGCCGATGTAGTCGCAACGGCCCGGGTTGAGCTGGTGCTCGAAAGTACCCCAGACCCAATTCGGATTCTGGCGGCTCGCAACATGCATCGCCACCAAGGCGAACTCAACGTTGTCAACCGTGGCGGTGAAATAGAGCTTTCTGATATTGGTGGGGTCGCCGGCCTGAGGAACCCATTGCTGCAGAGCCATGACAGGTACCCAGTCCGCCTTCAGCCCGATTGCTTCGATCGGCATTTCAACGTCGACGCCGTTCTTGTACGCGACCGCGAGGCCCGCCTGAGTATTGAGATGGTTGTTGACGATGTAATCATACTCCTTGCGGTTGCGAACGACCTGTTCGGCGATACACGGAGGGGGTGTGCCGGTCGTCGGGAAACCACCCACGGCCGCGCCCGGGGGCGCTTCGCAATTGACGTCAATCGGCTGGTTTAGCAAGATCGATAACGATGTACTCGAATTAATAAGATTCTGAAGCACACCGGGAGTAGATAAAGCGCCGAGTGCGCTGGGATGGAATTCCAGCGGCTCACCGGGGCTAGGCCAGTGCGGCGTGAAGGAAAATGTGTCCTTATCGGACGCCCAGGTTTCGAACTGGACTGGGCGGGGGCTGTTGGCGGAGCTGGGCGCTGTAAATTGGGCAAAGAGGCCCCACAGGAATGCGTCAGAGTTTTCGGTCTTGCCCTGAACAGCACCAGCCTTCGCCAGTACCGCGATGGCCACCGGCGTTCGCGAAGGCGCTGGAGTTTGTTGTCTGCAGCCGGCAAGGAAAATAGATAGAGCTAAAGTGGCTGCGCAGTTTGGTCTGGTCATGGGTATTATCTTTCGATGAGTCTGTACCAAGTACCTTGGCGCTCAAAAAGACCAAAGGTAAATCTAGCAGAGTCAATCTGTCAAGGGCGTTTCAAAAATAGACCGGTGAGGCGGCGGAGATCGCTCCATAGAGCTCGGGACATCGAAGTTCAAGGGCGACGCCATCCGCCGGTGAAACACCAAAGACCGCCGTGCACGCCAAGGGAGGCCTTACACCGAAGCGCGATAGCATTCACCGCCGACGCCCTCGACGAAAGAATTCTCGTGTGCGGCGAACCGTTTCGGATCGAACGTGGGTGAATATTCGTGAAGCCGCAGCATCTCGTCGGCCACGCGACGCACGCCAACAATCATAGTCGAGAGGGCATCCGCTGCTTCAAGATATACCCGCCCCATTCAGACATGCGGAGATCATCTGGCCGCCACCGGCGAACACTTGATTGAGCTATTGTAGTGTGTCAAAGGCCCGTGAACAGGCCTCCGGATCAATTCGAAAGCTGAAACTCTAACTCGTTTTGGTATCGCTTTCGGGGCAAGCTCAATCGCCGAAAATCCCAATCTCGCTTGGTACAGGTTTTGGGAGCGGGTCAACTAACTCAGCTATCGATATACTCATATGCGGTTTTTTGGGGCAGGTCACTGTGAGGGCGCTGATTCCTAAAACATTTGTCAAATCAAGTCCGAAATACTCGGTAGAGCTCCGAACACAAGCTGAACGATGTCGGTTCGTTGTGACGCGTTGGGTAGAGATGCTTTTGGGTTCGCTGCGGGAGCTGTGCTTGGGCATTGTCGGCAATCGACAGATCCAGCATTTGCCTATGAATCTCTCCATCGACCTCTTGAATCCGTTGCTGATAGTACTATCCTGACGGGCATGCCCGTCAATGACTCGCACTGCTTGGGTTTTGGTCTGCAGCGTGGTTTCTTACGAGCGCCGCCCGCGTTCCATGCGGTGTCCGAAGTCATACCTTTTCCCAGCTGTCGGTCCAAGAATACACAATTGTTCACGAGCGCATTGCACCAGCGATGCCGGGCTCGTTTACGATTTTTCAGTTCTCGTAACTCTGTTCGTAGCAATAGACTACCTTCCCTAAAAAACGTGGTTCAGTCGGATTGCGATTGTCCCAATCGTTTGCCGCGAAGACTAGTATCCGATTTCTGCATGCGACCATTTCTATATGGCTAGTTGCATCTGGAAGAAGAGGTGTATGCTGTATCTGATCGACTAATCGCCAGTCGTTTATCCTAACCTCCTTATAGACAAGAAGCGACTTGTAACTGCCAACAAAGAGAATGCCGTCGGCTGCAGCAATAGAATAGCCGGGCGTGGCCGCATCCAGTACAATCTGGGTCGCCGTCGTCCATCCAGTCGTAGTCAACGTTGCCACGCAAGCTACCGGATGAGAAACATCTGGAGCCCACCCCAAAATGTATATCCGATCTCCCCGATCTACGGCCCCGAAATGTGTCTTTTCGATTCTAGTTCCCGCTGGAGGATCGTAAACAGCCTCATGATCCCACGCGCGAGACGCTGGATTTCTATTGTACGTATCCAACCGTGTCCGGTATGGTGGACCGTACTCTGATAGCCGAAACAGCCTACTCTCATTGACCCAGAACGAACAAGTTGACGTTTCTAAGGGAAGTGAGAGAACAGCGTCCTTAAGAATGTTGCCGTCAGCATCGTGAGAGAACAATATGATATTTGCATTCAAATTAGGCTGGTCGCCCACAGCCAAAAAGGTACGTGATAACGATGTGCAAAGGCCGAACGCGTGCTTAGTTTCAACACTGTCGTCCCGCAAGGTCTTAGTAACCGTCCAAGTTCTCCCATTTTGGGTGTAAATGTCGACTTCGCCGCCTTGGATGCCGTTAACATCTGCGGCGGGCCTGGGGTGAACGAAGAAATTCCGATTCGCCGCTGTTCTAGTCCAACTTCCCCCGGTCATGATGGGCACCGCAGGAACACTGAAAGACGAGTCAAGTTCAAAAGGACGAGAGCTGCTCTTCCGCTTCCAATAAGCGAACCCGCCGTCCCTATCTGGTACAACTATTAGGTCGTCATTTATTAAGACAGGGTGAGCCTGCGCAAAGACGGTCCATTTTTGGACAAAGTTATAACGGTCCTGCATACCTGATACTTCCAAATTGACCTAATCGTATGGAAGGACGATGGCCGTACGCGTCCCGCCGTGCGCTACGCTATCGTGTGCATCCGCATCAGCTTGGGCGTGTACCTCTGAATATCGCAGGTATGGCGCGATCCACGGCTCGTGCCCGTATTCACACATTGCGTACCATTGGGTCGTTTGCATATGCTTGGCGTAGTTCTCCTCAACTTTGTTGAAATCGGCCTCTACATCCCCCAGCATCGGCTGCCTTTCGGCGGCAACGCAGTCTTCTTCGTTCACCAACTGGATACTTCCCAAAAATTGTGAAGTGTCGACCACGATGTTCCCATGCGGAGGTACTCGATATTTGCGAAAGTAACCGGCCGCACCAGAGTAAGGCGTGTAGTAGAGGGCGGCAAGCTTACATTTGTCGCAAGTATTTCGGATGCCGTATTGCAGGTGGCCGGCAAAAAACGACGAGCAGCAAAGAAGGCCGACTGCGTCGGGCAATAAGGGCGACGTTTTGTGATCTTGATCTTCGGGAACACCGGGTTCTTCTGTCATAGCTGTAAAGCGTAACACGAGTGGGCTCATGCTGATACTCGATGCTCTTGCTACGTTTGAATCGTGAATCGTGACCACGGGATGTTTACTTTCGGCGTGCGCGAGGTCTGCTTCCGGTTGAGCCACACTTGCGCAAATTCAGACCTTGCAAACATTCGCTCACATGGGTCAGAAGCTTGAGCTAGGACGACAGGACTCCACGTAGCGGCCCGTTCTAGGTTCTTCAACAAGAAACATACTCGTGCACAAGGGACGGTTGTGCAACATCGATTTTTTACCTGACCCGATAACGCGCTTCCTGTGATGTGACGTTTCGGCGCGCATAGATCGCCGGTGACGGCCTACCGTTTACGAATCCAAGTCCGATTGAATTCCAGTGCCGTCAACCATCCGGACAGTGACCGGATAGGACCGGAAGTCGCCTTCACACTGCATTCCTGACTTCACGTCTGCCGCTTCAGCGCACCAGCTATCTCCCGCAACATCGTTTCGTAAACCTTCTTAGATGCCTTATCCTCCGGCATGCGATGGCATTTGTAATCCTCTGTGCTCCAGCCCGACAAAGCTTAGCCACAAATCGTCAAACCGATCTGCGTCCTTAAAACATGGCTGAACCTTATGCGACTCGCTGAAAACCCATCGAAACCAAAGCGTTGATTCGCAATCCCAGCCGATGAGGCGAGGTCCTGAACGAGGTGACCGGCTTTTCAGGTATCCCTCGTGCGTCAAATGGACCGCATCGTAGTCCTGCGCAAGGCGCTCAAAATTCAGACCGCGACGCCCATGCAGTAGTCTCGGATAGCGGTTTATCAATCCGGCGAAGTCCGCTGCGGAATCGATAATAGCCACTTTCGCCGTGCTCGATACCGACACCACGGTCCAATGCAGGTCAAGTGGCTCGTTGTAGCGATAAGCTACGCACCACCGTACCCAGCCGGACCCGTAATCTGCATCGTATGTGCTGGTCCACAGTCCGCCGCGGGGTTTGCTGAGCGTCTTCGCGTCATTGCTTATTGGCCGAATCGTCGGCTCAAGAATATCGTTGTCGTGCACAACGAGCTGGGGACGTAATGGAAGGCGAACACGCGGGTTACAGCGCGTCTCGATGCGATCAGCTTTCTTTGCGTACTTCTCTCGCGTCTTTATCATCTCGAAGGCCTACGAAACGGGAATGACGAAGATGGTCTGCTGCGGTCCAATCCGTGAACTCCACTTCCGCAACAAGCTTCGGCTTCACCCAACGATAATTCTTCATTGCCTCCGCCGTTAACGCTTCGCCGCGCCTTGCCGTCTTTGCTTCGGGCAGATTATTGAACGGACAGACCTTCGTTTCCAGAGCGTGCAAGCGCTCGAACACTTGCGATTTCACGTCGGGCGTGAATCCGTTCTTAATCTTTGCAATGAAAATCAGCCTACCCGCGTCATCGTAATACCCGACGGCCAGATTATCGAAATAGTTCTTGCCGATGCGGTATCCGCCGATGACGAGCTCCTGACCCTTGTTTACCCGAAATTTGACCCATGCTCCGCTTCGCTCACCTGATTCATACGGGCCGTCAACACGTTTTGCAATGATGCCTTCCAGTCCCTGCGATTGAACCGCTCTTATTAGTTCGTTCGAGGATACATTAAGCGTGGCTGACAATCGCAGCGGCTCGCTCGCGCTTTGAAACGCCTCGTCCAGAAAGGTGCGGCGCTGCTGGAACGGAAGTTGTCGAACATCCCGGCCGCGAAATGCCAGCACATCGAACAAGTAGTACACGATGGTTTGAGCATTCGCCTTGTGGTGCTGCAACAAGTTGAATGATGGACGTCCGTGAGCATCGAGCGCCACGACCTCCCCGTCGAGAATCAGCCCGTCGTCTAATTTACGCAACGCATCGGCGATGGCGGCGAATTTGTGATTCAGCGAGTTGTTGCGGCGTGAGAGCAAGCGGGCTTCGCCTCGATCTTTGATTGCAAGTGCGCGATAGCCGTCCAGTTTGATCTCGTACTGCCAATTCGCGCCCTCCGGCAGTTCCGATACTGGCTTGGCGAGCATCGGTTCCACAAAGGTCATTTCGCTGCGTGGAAGCTTGTCAAGGTCGACGCCGGGTACAGATGTTCGGTTGCTGTGCCAGGTGGCATCTTTTGCCTCGGCAATTTGCGCCATAGTCCGGCCAGTCAGGGCAGACGCGTCGTCTTGCTTAGAAGAGATGGGCTTGCTCGCGCCAGCGATTTTCTCCAATACCCATGCCGTTTCACCTTTCGCGCGATCCCGCGTGAGCATCCACTCGCCTTTGAGCTTCTTGCCTTTGAGTGAAATGTGCAGGTTGCCTTTCCAATAATTTCCTTCAACGATTTCGAAGGTCCCGATGTCCCAAACCATGACGGTGCCGCCGCCGTACTGACCTTCCGGGATCACGCCTTCGAACTGGAGATATTCAAGTGGATGGTCTTCCGTCGCACTCGCAAGCCTGCGTATACCTGGTTCCGTCGGAATGCCCTTCGGTACGGCCCACGATTTTAAGGCATCATGAATTTCGAGGCGGAAGTCGTAATGCAGGTGGCTCGCTGCATGTTTTTGCACAACAAAGCGTCGGCGGCCGCCCTGAGCGCTCCTGCGTGGAAGCGATGCAGCAGGTTCCGCAGTAACGGAGAAGTCCCGCTTGCGGCTGTATTCGCGCAGCGGTTTGCTCGTGCGGCCCTCGCGCCTGTTCTGCTCCTGGATGACATCGGCAAGATTCGGAGGAATTGATTGCTTCAGTTTCAGAACATCCACGAAGAGGTCCCCGATTTCTTCCAGCCGTGCGACCGCAGCTTTTGGCTCGAAGTAAAGATGATCGACTTTCTTTCGTTTCAGCGCATAACTCAACTCATCCCAGGCAACCGGCATCGAAACAAAGGGGCGCTGCTGCTTTGCTCGCAAAGAGTACACGCCGACAGTCGTTTTGTAATCGGCGTTCTGTGACCAATCGATGAATACCTTGCCGACGCGTTTCTGCTTCGGCATCTCAGAAACCGCGAGCTTCGGGTGCTCTTTTTCGATCCACTGAGCGATAGAGCGGGCAAACGGCTGCGTGATGTCGTAGCTCGCCGGCCGGTTTAGCGGGACGTAAAGCTGTAATCCTTTCGAGCCGGACACTTTCGGGAACAACTTGAGACCGAGGTGCTCGAAAACGGCTTTGATTTCAAACGCAACTTGGATACATTGCCGAAGATCGGCTCCTTCGCCAGGATCGAGGTCGAAGACGATCGACGTAGGGTTTGCAATTTCCGGTACACGATGCAAGAACGGGTGCAACTCCAACGCGGCTGCGTTTGCTGCCCAAGCGAGGGCCGCGGTGTTCTGGACGAGTATGTAATTGATCGCCGGCCCGCCGCTATGGCGCGGAACAGGGAACGTTTCAACCCATTCGGGCGCGAAGCTCGGAGCGTCCTTCTCCCAATACGCTTCGCTCGTCACGCCATCGGGATATCGCTTGAGAGTAACGGGGCGGTCTTTCAAATGCGGCAGAATGTACGGAGCGACTCGAATATAGTAGTCGATCACCTCGGCTTTGGTGAACTTCGATGCCGGGTATAGCACCTTGCTAAGGCGCGTGCATTTGACTGAGTGGCCGTCGATCTCCAGCGTAACTTCGTCCACGTTGCTCGACGACGCTGGAGCGGTGCTTCGCGCTTTGGCGTTTCTAGGCGGCACACTTTCATTTTCCGGTGTAGGTCTTCGGCATTGACCTTGCGCGTGAACCGGGACGGCTCAGACACTCTCCTCATTGCGAAATATCGGAGCGCCGTTTTACCTCCGGGAAGTACACACCACACTGCCTGAAATATGCGGCCCCATTGCGGCTTGGACAGTCGGCGGACAAAACCTCGGCCAATTTCGACAGAAGCATGGCGGCCCCATAGCGGTCGATCAGCCTAGTGACCCTGTAGCGGCCCCTCCGTGGGCACCGATGACAGGCTACATTCAGAAACACGGTTCCATCGGCACATAGATGGCCTATCGTGACGCCCTGGATGCGCCGGTTCGACTCCTCAATCACTTCGACCAGCTCGCGAGCTTCCTTCCGGCGGCTATAGCCCACGATGTCCAGTATAGGCGAACATAAGGCGAAGCTATGGTTTCAGCAGCGTCAGGGCATCGCGCCGCAAACCGAACGGTTGCGCAGTAGGCGAATAACGGGATGCGCTGCGAAGAGAGGCGGTTCGGCTACTCTAAAAGTGATGCGTAGCTCGCGTCAGCTCGTCTTGGCTCTGAGCCTGTTGCTATCCATGCTCATGCCGACGATGTTGTGCGCAGTGCCTAATGGTCGAATGACGCCGGCAGAACATAGTTGCTGCCGACAGATGAAAGGGCAGTGCGGTGGTATGAACATGCCCGCATCGCACAATTGCTGCCATAGAGATATTCAAGCAGGACACGTCGACGCCGTCCAGTTCAAATCTGCCTCTTACCATCCGACGCTTGCAGTCATCTGCGCATTGCCTCCTGCTAGTTCGTTCGTTCACACGCTTGTCCTGTATCAATCGGGTAAAGCTCCCGAGCATTCCCCACCTGGATCACCGCCAAGCGTCGCTTCTGTCCTGAGAATCTAGCTAACTTCTTTCTCGCGTTGATTGCGTGAATGCGCAGACGTGTGTCTGCGCGACGAGAGGTTATGGATTTCTTGAGATTGGAGATTTGCGATGAACGTGAAGGCGTTCTCTATCGGTCTGCTCCTGCTATCCCCCGCTTGCTTGATTTGGGCACAGGACACCTCGGTTTCCCCACGACCGACACCTCTAAGCGAGTTAATTGCTGAGGCGCTGAAAGACAATACGGAGATTCTTGCTGCTGAGCATACATGGCAAGCTGCGACGCACGTACGGCAACAAGTAACAACATTGCCGAATCCGCAGTTCACGGTTCAGGAGTTCAGTGTCGGCAGCCCAAAGCCATTTGCGGGATTCAACACAAGCAATTTCGCCTACTTCGGGATTGGCGCCTCTCAGGAGCTTCCTTATCCGGGAAAGCTTCGACTGAAAGGCGAAGCGGCGGATCGAGCAGCTGACGTTCAGCAGGCACAGATCGCAGTAGCGTGCGCAGCCCTCGCAGACGAGATAAAAGCCGCCTACCTCAAATTGGCCTACTTACAGCAAACCTTGCCGTTGCTTGAGGCGAGTCGAAACACTCTAGGGCAGGTCATCGAAACGGAATTGGCCCGCTATCGCACGGGACAAGGCAGCCAGGCAGATGTGCTTAAAGCGCAACTTGAGCGGACAAAACTCATTCGCGAAATCACGATGCATCACGAGGAGGTTGGCCAGGTGCAAGCGGATCTGAAGCGGCTGCTTCACCGGCCTCAAGAGTCCCCAGACATCGTCGCGCAAAATCTCACGATGACAGACCTGCACTATACGTCTTCCGAGCTGCTGAACTTTGTGCGCAGACAAAATCCTGAGGTGAAGTTCGAGACGAGCAAAATTGGCCAACAGAACGCGGAACTGCGGTCCGCTGAACGCGCGGGAAAGCCGGATTTCAGTGTCGGCTACATGTACCAGAGAACGGGTGACGATTTTCCCGCCTACTACATGCTGACGCTTAACGTAATCTTCCAACGTCGGCAGCGCGTGCGAGCGGAAATGGCGGGAGCGGCGGAGTCGCTTAAAGCGGCGGCGGACGAGCTCGATGCACAGGTCCAGGAACAGCTTGCGGCCGTCCAGAAGGAGTACATAGCCGCAAAGAGCACGGCTGAGGTGCTGACCGAATATAGCCAGGGAATGATTCCCCAGGCGGATGCGGGTTTTCGCGCCGTGCTTGCTGATTACCAGTCGAGCAAACAACAGCTCGATTCGGTCCTGAACTCTCTGAATGAAGTGCTGGCGCTCAAGCGCGAATATGAGCAGACGCTTCTGGAGCATGAAACCGCGATAGCCAAATTGGAAACTCTGACGGGGGAAACACTGCGATGAACAAATACGTTTTACGAACTTCGCTGGTGTGGATCGCAGTCATTGCTGCTGCTGTTGGGCTCTATTTTTATCGTGGCTATAAGCCGAAGGCGCGGCCAACGCTTTCCAGTGAAGTGCAGCCCGTTGCTGTTGGACCCGCCGCAACACCCAATATGAAGTCGAGTGGGAGCGCCGCGCCAGCGGAAGCGCCGTTAGCGCCTGTGCAGCTCACGCCGGAGCGCATGCAAAGCATCGGCGTTGAAACAGGCACAGTCGAATGGAAGCAGATCAGCGATGACCTTCAGGCAAGCGGAACCGTGGATATTGATGAGCGGCTGATCTCGTACGTACAGGTTCGATTCTCCGGATATCTTCGAAAGGTCTTTGCGAATGCGACGTATCAGTACGTCAAGAAAGGCGACCCGCTCTTCACGATTTATAGCCCTGAGCTGGTGGCAACGCAAAATGAGTACCTACTTGCACGGCGAAACGAATCTCTGCTGAGCCATAGCAGTGTTGATGGTGTCGCGTCGGGCGCGACGGAATTGACCGCTGCTGCCGAAGCTCGCCTGAGGCAGTGGAATATTTCTGAAACGGATATCACCGCCGTCAAGGAGACGGGCAAGCCTATTTCCGACCTCGTAGTCGACTCACCTGTCTCTGGCTACATTACCGAGCGCAATGCATTACCGAATTTGTACGTTGAGCCTGCAACCCGTCTCTATGCGGTCGCCGATCTTTCACGTGTTTGGGTCTACGCACAGGTGTTCCAGGACGATGTCGGGCGCCTGAAGCCGCACGATTCGGTCGAGATTACAACCGACGCCTATCCCGGACGTAAATTCCGGGGCCGCATCGAAAGCATTTTGCCGCAAGTGGATTTGGCGACGCGAACGGTAAGGGTGCGGTTGGAGATCGCGAACCGGGATCTAACACTCAAGCCCGGAATGTTTGTGAATGCGGGTTTCCGAACCAATCTGGGCCGGCATCTTGTCGTGCCCGCTTCGGCAGTCTTGCAGTCCGGCACACGCCAGCTCGCTTTCATCGATGAAGGCGACGGCAAACTCACACCCAAGGACGTGGTTACCGGGCCGCGTGTTGGTGACGACCTGATCATTCTTCAGGGACTCACCGCTGGCCAGCGCATCGTAACTTCGGCAAATTTCCTGATTGATTCCGAAAGCCAATTGCAGGCGGCCGCCGGATCGTATATGCCGCCGCCACCGGGCGCGAGTGCCGCCGCGAAACAGCCCTCATCTCAAACGGCGCAGACGAATGTCGAATTAACCACTGACCCAAATCCGCCAAGAAAAGGGAACAACACGTTACATGTGAAGCTCACCGGGAACAATGGCGCTCCGGTTGATGGAGCCGATGTATCGGTGACGTTCTTCATGCCCGCTATGCCGGCCATGGGAATGGCCGCGATGACTACAAAGGCCAAGCTCAACAACACGGGGCATGGCATGTATCAGGGAAGTGCAGTTCTTCAGTCGGGTGGACCGTGGCAGGTGACAATCACGGTTCAGAAGAATGGTCAACTCCTGGCCACCAAACAATTGCGTCTAAACGCCACGGGAGGCATGTAATGCTCTCGCGAATCATTGAAGCGTGCGCACGCAACCGTTTCTTGGTCTTTACGGGTGTCCTGCTGCTCACAATCGCGGGAATCTGGTCGCTCGATCACGTTCCCCTGGATGCGTTACCCGATATTTCGGATGTTCAGGTCATCGTTCACACGTCCTGGAATGGCGAGCCGCCGGACGTGATCGAAGACCAGGTGACATATCCGATCGTAACGAGCCTGCTGGCTGCGCCCCACGTGAAGGCGGTTCGCGCGCAAACCATGTTCGGCGATTCGTATGTCTACGTCATATTTCAAGACGGGACAGATCTCTATTGGGCGCGCTCGCGAGTAGTTGAGTATCTCCAGCAGATCAGCGGCCGCCTTCCTGAAAATGTTCACCCCTCGATCGGTCCCGATGCAACCGGAGCCGGATGGGTATACGAGTACGCGATTGTTGACCGAAGTCATGCACATAGCCTTGCCGATCTGCGCAGCTTGCAAGATTGGCATTTGCGATATGCGCTCGAAACGGTTCCTGGCGTGGCGGAAGTCGCGAGCATCGGCGGATTTGTCCGCCAATATCAGGTTCAGCTCGATCCGCAAAAGCTGCTGGCCTACAACATCCCGCTTTCTACCGTTATTGATCGCGTGAAGGCGAGCACGAACGAAGTCGGTGGACGGGTTCTCGATTTGAGTGGCGCTGAATACATGATTCGCGGTCTCGGGTATCTGCGTTCTTTGAACGACCTCGCCACAGTTGCCGTGGGAAGCCACAATGGAACGCCTGTTTTTGTCCGCGATCTCGGCTTCGTCAGTTTTGGCCCAGACATCCGCGAGGGAGCCGCGGAGTGGAACGGAGAGGGCGAGACAGTCGGCGGCATCGTGGTCATGCGGCAGGGCCAAAATGCGCTGAATGTCATTGAAGGAGTGAAACGAAAGCTGCGAGATATCGCTTCCTCACTCCCTGCGGGAGTTGCGATTATGCCCGCCTACGATCGGTCCGGCCTCATTCGTGATTCCATCTCGACCCTAGAACGCGACTTACTCGAAGAAGCTGTGATCGTCAGTCTGGTGGTCATCGTATTTCTTCTACATTTCCGTTCTGCATTGATTGCAATTCTCACTTTGCCGATTGCCGTCCTAATCTCATTCGCCGCTATGCATCTGCTCGGGGTCAGTTCCAACATTATGTCCTTGGGCGGCCTGGCACTGGCGATCGGAGTATTGGTGGATGCAGCCATTGTGATGGTGGAAAACGGATACCGCCGCTTGTCCGAATATCAGGAGGAACACCCTGGTCCGATTGCAAACACTGTTCGGTTTCAAGTGCTCGTCGAGGCCGCGAAGCAGGTCGGACCGGCTTTGTTCTTCTCCCTGCTCATTATCGTGGTGTCGTTCCTGCCGGTGTTTCTCCTGGAAGCTCAGGAAGGGCGCATGTTTCGGCCATTAGCCTGGACCAAGACTCTGGCCGTCGGCTCTTCATCGCTGCTCGCGATTACGCTTGTGCCGGTGCTCATGACGTTATTGATCCGAGGCCGCTTGCGCCCTGAGCGCGCCAATCCGGTTTCGCGCTTGACGCAAGCTCTGTATTTACCGGTGCTGCGCTTCTGCTTACGTCACAGGATTCTCGCGATATTTCTGAACCTGCTGTTTCTGGTCTTACTCTTCCGTTGGCCTTCCGTCTCGGCAGCCAGTTCATGCCCCCGCTGTTCGAAGGCTCCACCCTTTACATGCCGACCGCATTGCCGGGAATCTCGATTGGACAAGCAACTGCGCTATTGGGCGAGCAGGATCGCATTCTGCGCAGTTTCGCGGAGGTGCAAAGCGTGTTCGGATCGGTCGGTCGCTCGGACAGTGCAACGGATAATGCACCGTTAGACATGTACGACACCACGGTTATGCTGAAGCCTCGCGAACTCTGGCCGGCTGGAATGACATACGAGAAATTGACCCAGGAGATGGACGCCAAGCTTCAGTTTCCTGGTCTATCAAACACCTGGACGATGCCCGTGGAGAACCGTCTCGATATGGAATTGACCGGGATCAAAACGCCGCTGGGGATGAAAGTACAAGGGCCGAACGTCGACGGCATTGAACGGGCAGCGGCGCAGATCCAGTCCGTGCTTTCCGGTATGCCGCAGGTCAGATCGATTTTTGCTGAACGCGTATCGCAGGGCTTCTATATCAATGTCGAACCGGACCGCGCGGAAGCAGCTCGTTACGGGTTAACCATTGAAGACATCCAGAGAGCGGTCGCCTCCGGCATTGGTGGACAAGACATTGCGGAAAATGTGGAGGGCCGCGAGCGTTACCCCATCAATGTTCGATATGAGCGGCATTTCCGCGATGCGCCGCAGCGGATGTCCGGCGTTTTGATCGGAACACCTTCCGGAGCGCAGATTCCGCTGGGAGAAGTTGCCCAGATTCATTTCTCGAAAGGTCCTTCGATGATTCGAGATGAAGATGGCGCGCTGACGGGATACATTTACATCGATCTGAGTGACACCAATTATGGTGGATTCGTCTCGCAGGCTACAAAGCAGCTCCAATCAAAGCTACGAATGCCGGCGGGTTATTCGTTTCAATGGTCCGGTGAGTACGAATTCGAGCTGCGCGCAAAGCAGAGATTGAAATTCATTCTGCCAATTGTGTTCTTCATCATTTTTCTCTTGCTCTACATGGTTTTCCATTCGGCAGCGGAGGCGCTCGTCTTGATCTTCCCAACAATTTACGCACTCACCGGCGGTCTGCTGCTCCAATACCTCCTGGGCTACAACTTCAGCGTGGCCGTTTGGGTAGGTTACATCGCTCTATTTGGGATCGCTGTCGAGACCGGAGTTGTGATGGTGGTTTATTTGCACGAAGCGCTGGAGCGCCATAGGGAAGCGAATCACACTTTGTCGAAAGCTGATCTCGAAGCTGCCGTCATCGAAGGTGCCGTGCAGCGGCTTCGACCGAAGCTGATGACCGTGATCGCGGTACTCGCCAGCCTCGCGCCGATCCTCTGGGAATCCGGCATCGGCTCGGATGTGATGAAGCCGATCGCAGCTCCCATCGTTGGCGGGATGATCACATCGACTATTCATGTTCTAATTCTGGTTCCGATCTTCTTCCTGATGATGAAGGAACGCTCAATTTCTAATACAACTAACAAGGAGAATCTCTAATGTATCTGCGAATGTCTGCTCTTCTCACAATCCTTTTACTCACGTGTGTCGCCGGGTTTTCGCAATCCGCTCAGACCATTACTGGAACTGTCAGTGACTCCATGTGCGGAGCAAAGCACATGATGACCAATGTCACCCCGGCGCAATGCACGCGCGAATGCGTAAAGCAAGGCTCGGATTACGCCCTGGTCGTCAATGGGAAGGTCTACACATTGAAGGGAGACAAGCAGCAAATCGACAAATACGCCGGGCAGAACGTGACTGTAACAGGCACGGTCTCCGGCGAGACCGTTACTGTGACATCGATATCACCTGCGAAATCTTGAAACGTGTGTTCCGGCTGCGGCTAGATTTGGTGCTGTGCATGTCAATCTAATCACGAATACGATCGTTTGGCTCGACTTGATTCAACCGCCATCAGCGCAGCCCAGGCCAATTACAGTCGTCTGGCCACGCAACTAAAGGGTGACTGAGCTTCTATGCGCAGCAACACGCCTGGCCCTGCCAAGCATCTCGGCCTTCCTTGAGCAGCAGCGGCAAAGCCATCACTGCGGCTGCCGAATCAAACCATGCAATGTGAAAGGCGGTGTTGAGTCCAAGCCCGATTAGCGTAATGGCGGCAAGATACGCGCAGGTTGCGGACTGGACGGCATCCGCCGCCAGAGCGGGATTATCCAGCCTTCGCGCTTCCCGCCGTTTCAGCCATCCCAGCATTGGCATGATGAGAAGCGCAACCGCGGTTACGCCGATGCCTAAAGGGCTTTCTTCGGGCCGTACCCGCCCTGCGAGCGACAGACCCGCAATCAGGGCGACAATGGCCGCCAACGCAAAGAGCAGCACCGCTGCGGTCCTCGCGGCCTGCTTCTTTGAAAGCTGGAGGCGTGGCGTAAGTTGCAGCAGCACCACCGAGGCAGAGAGCAGTTCGACCAGGCTATCTGAGCCAAAGGCGAGCAGGGCGGGGCTATGCGCCCTTGCTGTCGCTACCAGCGACACACCGCACTCGATCACCATCCATAAAACCGTGATGCCCTGAAGCCACAAGACGCGGTGGAAGCGCGGCATCGTTCGCGTTTCACAGGCATTACCAGCGCATTCCGATTGCATGTCAAACCTCAGAATGTAAAGCGAGCGCCGCCGTTAATCACCCGGCCGTCAAGCGGTGCCCACGCATCGACGGTCCACCTTCCATCCGATTCGCGGCTTGGCAATAACAGCGGGTCCCAGCGCGTCTGGCGCACGTTGCCCAAATTTTCGAGATTGAGGAAGAGCTTCATATACGCCGTGATTTTGCGCTCTGCCATCGCTCCCACGAGTACGTAGGGCTTGGAGATATCGCGGTAAGGATTGTATTCAAGGCGCTGCCTGCCCGTGTAATAGCATTCGAGGCCCACCCGCGCAACGCCTTCCTTTTCCCACATGCCGACGATGCCGAAATTCTGACGTGGCGTGAGCGGAACATCGACGCGGCCCGAAGGCTCAAGCTCGGTTGCGCGGACATAGGTGTACGTGCTCGTGACGGTGAAGGGCGATTTTCGCCATGTGGCCAAAAGCTCCGCTCCCCGGTTCTTCGTCGGCCCCGCAAGGTTGAAAATGCTATACACGGTGCCCCGCTCCACATAAACCGGATCGTCGATATTCGAGGCAAAGAGCGTCCCTGTCACCGAGACCGGCCCTAAGCGGCGCGTCAGATCGACCGAGGCATTGCGGCCCCGTTCCGCTTTCAGCGGCGCGGGAAGCTGCAGCGTTGCCAGTCCCGCCGCTTCCGTCTCTTCGGTGAGCGGCGTCGGGGCGAAAAATCCCTGTCCGGCAGAGATGCGGCTAATCCAGCCGCCTTTCCGAAGCAGCCCCGAGATGCGAGGGCTGAAGAACGTGCCGTAGCGGTTATGAAAATCGACGCGGGCGCTGCCCGATACGCTCAGCCAAGGGGCGAGCGTGATATCGTCCTGCGCGAACAGTCCCGGTACCACGTAGGTATACGCAAATTGCGGCGTGTCGCGCGGATGAAACGCGTCCCGCTGATCGGCAAAGCCCGCGACCCAATTATGTTTTCCTGCCGTTCCCCTGATGGACACTTCGCCAAACAGCAGTTCGTGCCGGTCCCTCTCGATGTCATCGCCAAAGCGGTGCCAATGCTCCTGGTCGGAAGCGGAAAAGCGGGCGTTAAGGACGAACCGGCCATGTAACACCCATTGCACGTTTCCCCCGAAATCGTAGCGGCGAGTGTTCAGCCCCTCGATGTAGGGCTGGCCAGTTGCCGGCAGAACGGCACCGGGAACCGTGCCGCCCGACCGGTCCTCAACAATTACTCCGCCGGTCAGCAGCGCGGTACCGCCTTTCTTGTTGTCCCAATAGAACCGAGGCCGAATCACGCCGCGCGCATAGCCCGCCACATCCGCCCAACCGTCGCCGTTCAGGTCTTGATGCTTCTGGAAATAGCCACCAGCGAGGAGCGACGCGCCCCAATCGCGTGTCAGCTGTGAAGCCAGGAACATCGAGGCGTCAGTTTCGCCCAAAGACGATTCATTGAAAAGGAACTCATGAACCGGCTTATCCTCCGGCCTGCGCGAAATGAGATTAACCACCCCGGCCATCGCCGCACTGCCATAAAGCGCCGAGGCATTGCCCTTAATGACTTCGATCTGTCCTAAATCCATTGGAGGAATTTGCAGCAGGCCCAGCCCTGCCCCCTCCTGTCCGAAGAGCGGCAGCCCATCGGAGAGAAAAGCCGTATAGCGGCCCTGCATGCCCTGCATGCGCACGCTAGCCGCACCGAGCGCCGGCGAGGTTGTCTGCACGCGCATGCCGCCCATTTCGTTTAGCAGCATGCTGAGATCTCCTGGCCTCATGGCAAGCTCTTCGTTGATTTCATCCTGGGACACTACTTCGACATGCAGGGGCGAATCTTGCAGCCTTGTATCGGTGCGGGTCGCATACACGGTGACTTCTTCCTGTTTTTCTTTCTCCGGCTGCAATTCGATTTCAAGCGGCCACTCCCTTTCCGCATCGATGTTCAGCGAAGCGTGCGCTGAGAAGAAGCCTTCCTTCGTCACGCTCACATCGACCCGGCCCAGCGAAGCGGGCAGCACGGCCACGCCGTCGGGGCCCGTCTTGGCGCTGTGGCCGCCTGCCGTGACAACTGCCCCCTGCACCGGCCCCGCATCGCTGTTAACGTCTATCCGAATCGTCGGCTGGAGTGCCTGAGCCAGAGCGACCGCACCGATAAGAACGAGGCAGAGTTCCCGCATGGTCTCCCTAGCTGAGCCTACAGGCTATAGTCGCTATAGGGTCAAGTGCGGAAGACGCTACTGAGCATCGGGGAATTGGCGAAAGCAACCGGCGTCAAGATCGTCACGATTCGTTACTACGAGCAGATCGGCATTCTGCCAGCCCCCGCACGAACCGCCGGGAATTACCGTACTTACAGCGAAGATCATGCCCGAATGCTCCGCTTCACGCGCAGGTGCCGCGATTTAGGTTTTTCGCTCGATCACGTCCGCGATCTGTTTCGGCTCTCTGCTGAAAATGCGGCCTCGTGTGTCGAGGTGTGCCGGATCGCAGAGCGGCACCTGCAAGATGTTGAGGAGAAGCTCGCGGACCTCAACCGACTTGCGTCCGAGTTGCGCCGCATCACGGCCTCATGCACCGGCAACAGGCCGATGGCCGAATGTCGCATCATGGAAGCCCTCTCCGGGATTCGATCATAAGCTTGTATCCGAAACGCATTCCGGCGTTGGCAAACCAGCCGCAGAGTTTCAACTCCATACAGCACTTACAGTAGAGTCCGATGAGTCCTGCTCGCCATCCAGTCTTCGTATGGCTGAAGGTTCAGCAGCGGTGTTTTTGCGCGAAGTCCCTTGAGGAACGCAAGCTCCGCTGCATGCTCCTTCGCTGATCTCGGCGTTTCTACATCTATTTTCCGCGCGAGTCGGATTCCGACATCGGCGGCTTGCACGCGAGCCGCATCAGTCAAAAAGTCTCCAAACGCGATCGCCCCCGTCACTCTGTAAGGAGCATCAGGATCTTCGTTTGCCGCCTTGATGCGCTCGTGGAGGGCCGTGAGCGCCTCCTCGACGCCCTGGCGAGTAAAACGGGGGGATTTCGATCCCGACACGAGATCGCCTTCTTCCGTAACTCTCCACTTCGCAGTACGGCCCGCTGGCTCGATATATCCTTGAAGCTGTAGAACCTCGACTGCTTGCTTCGCTTCTGCTAACCCGATCTTCAGAGCCTTTGCGAGGTCCTTCTCACTCCAGGTTGAGACTCCGCGAATCTCTTTGAGGAAGCTCAGCAGTTCCGCTGCGGGTGTACCAGGAGATGACTTGCTACGCTTCTCCATATCGCGGTCCGGGACCGCACTCGGCTGGGTTTCGTTCTGCGTTCCGGCTTTCGGCATTCGTAATCATTGGAACAAACCACCGTGCGGTCGGCAATTCGCCGGTTCTGTTCGCCGCCGTTTTTGGAAGGAGCTTCCCTACCGAGACGTTGTTGCCGTTTTGAGAGCTTGAACAAAGGCAGAACGTGCAGAGTCTTTCACCTCAATGACCGGCCCTCCCGCATACAGTGGGTTCGGCGGCATTTGGTTGACGATGTCGCTCGAAGCCGTACAGTCGGATTCTGTTTCCGTTTCCCGGCCCCATTCGATGACAAGCTGCCGGTGACAGTATGGGCATTCCAAGGTGCGGGCTTCAGTCTCGATGTTTCGGCCGCAAACACACTCGAAACAGAAGACGGATGTAAGTCGCACGGTTACACTGCCAACCACACTAGAGAGGCCGCTTTAGGCAGCGGCCCCTTTCTCTTCCTTCGCAGGACGATCAAGTCTAGTGATTGAGTGGACAATCACCTCGGTCCTTGGCCATTGCACCTGCACCGGCCCTTCAGTCGTTTCAATGGTTCGCTCGTATTCGCGATACTGTAGCTCGCCTTCGATCAGCAGATGATCGCCTTTGTGAATTGTTTCCGCCGCTTTCAGGGAGGTGTTGTAAACGACGCAATCGTGCCATTGCGTGTTGTCCTTCCACTCATTGCCGCTTTTGTACCGTTTAGTTGTCGCAAGCGAAAACCGCGTAATCCCCTTTCCACTTTGCGTGTTGGTGTGCTTCGCCTCAGCTCCGGTGAAGCCCACCAGGGTCACTCTGTTCATGTACATAAAAAGTTCCTCGCTTTCTGTTATTCGGTTAAGTACGGCAGCGCATCGAAATATTCGTCTGATCGCTGCAATTGCGTTTTCAAACAGACCGGACACAGCTTGGGGCTGTTCTTCCTGTTCTTCAACTTTCGTTCCAGCTCGCGAGTGCCTGACCACAGGCGAGCGACTTCGATCCCGATTCCGGCCTCGGTCACTACGCTCACGAGCCTGGCTCCGTTACCGACCATATGCCGATCTAAGCGCGTCTCAAGCACTCCTTCGGTCCAGCCGAGATAATGCCGAGCGTGATGATACGGCTGCTCGAAATGCAGAAGATAGATCGTGCCAAGCACTGCGGTCCGTCTCTGTTTTCTCCCGGTTTTCATGGTGGTTGGGGTGTTGTCGTGCAACACCCCCGAGACCTCGGCGGCGAGAGCGGGGAGCCAAGCAATCAAGGTCTGCGTTCGGAGAATTTTGGAGGGTGCCCGCTTGCGGGAGGAGCCAAAACCGGAGGCGCATGGCCTTGTGCGCGGCAGGGGCAGACGCCCCTTAGCTCTGGTACAGAAGGCTCGTTTTGTACTGGTTTGAATCAGCATCGTAGCCGCGAATGGATAACACATGAGAGAGGAACCGCCGCCCTTCGCGGCGCTCGATATGAACCACGAGATTCACCAGGTCACCGATTTCGGATTGAATCGCGCGATACGGAAGATCCACATCGGCCCGTAGTGCAAGACTGGCCAGCCGCGAAAGTGCCTGGCTCGCGGAATTGGCGTGAAGCGTCGAAATCGAACCTGCGTGACCGGTGTTTAGGGCGTCTAAAAGGTCGAACGCCTCGCCTCCTCGAACCTCGCCGATAATCAAGCGATCCGGTCGGTGGCGAAGCGTGGCTTTCACCAGATCCCGAATGGTCACGGCGGGAATTACGACGTTTCCGGCAGCGTCCCTTTGTTCTTTGCGAGCTTCAAATCGAAAGACATTCGGGTGATCGATCTTCAGCTCGATTGTGTCCTCGATTACTCCGATGCGCTCGTGTTGCGGGATGTAATCGAGCAAAGCCTTCGTGAACGTCGTTTTGCCGGTATCGGTTCCGCCGCTTACGAGAATCGTTTGGCGGTTGAGCACAGCTTCTGAAAGTTGATCGGCTACAGCGCGAGGAATTGACCCGAGATTCACGAGTTCGTCAAGCGTGAACCATTGCGGTCGAAACTTGCGGATCGTGAGCGTAATTCCTTTTATGGAGCATGGCGGGAACGCCGCTGCGACTCGGGAGCCATCTGGCAAACGAGCATCGAGCAACGGCTTGGATTCACTAATGTCCTCACCAAGTGAACGCGCGATGCGCTTGACGGCTGTAGATAGATACCGCTGCTCCACTCTGGCGTTGACGGGCTCCAATTTGCCGTGCCGCTGAATGAACACAGCTTCGTCGCCGTTCACCATCACTTCCGATATTTCGGGATCACTGATGAAAGAGGCAATCGGCTGGAGAAAAGGAAGAATTGTTTCGAGCGACATCGTTACATCCCCATCGCGTAGCTTTCGATCTGCTCGGGCGCTAATGCAGTCGCATTTTCGTGCTGTCGCGAAAGCGCTAGACCCAATTGCTGTTCGTTGTCCGTGAAGATCTGAGCGTCATAACGGGGGCGTGAAGTCGCTACGTAGGCAAGGGTTTCGTCGATCAATCTACGGCTGTGGCTATCAGACGTATCGACGTGAATAAAGACCTGATCCACGGTCGCTCCCTGCGATGAATGAGATGTCATCGCGTACGCGTAATCCAGATGCTTGTTCTCGTTTAGATTCCAGGCAACCGTCCGCCCCGAGTCATCGAGAGCTACGCGAATGTTTCCGTGATCATCGAGATACGTGATAGTGCCAAGATCTCGGTTGCGTAACCGCTCGGTCGCGCCACGGAGCAGTGAACTGGATGCGGTCGCCTTCCGCAAATCCGCGCATTTCGGGTTCATAAATCGAGACACCTTTCAGACGTGACGGATCGTAGGTCACCGTGTGGCCGTCTGGTTTTCTGACGGTGATTTCGTTCTGTTCGCTGTTGACCGAGATCACCGTTGCGTACGTTTTCGGGGCAAGGCCGAGCGACTCGCTTCCGCGAAGGTACCGAACGGAATCGCCTATGTGGTATGAACTCGCGACGCCACGATCCTCGCCAGTGACGTCCTGCCGATTGATCAGGATCGGCACTCGGTAAGCATCGTCGGGCAACTGCCCCGTCTCTCGAAGTTGGCTGCGGATGGCTGTGTTGATTTCCTGGCGGGATTTGTTGTCCGGGGAAATGACTAGCGTGCCTTCCGGCGCTGCGGCATAGGTGCGCGCGATCGCTTCGAAGCGCTCCTGACGGTGCTCAACTGAGTGGACGCGGTTCTGACTTGTGAGCAGGTCTACGCCCTCCAGGATCTTGCCGGCCGCCATTGCTTCAACAACCTGCCGCAAACCCTCGTCCTTCTGGCGTACGATTTTGTCCAGCTTCGCTGTATTCATGCCCGCATCCTGCAATTCGGCGAAAATGCGGCCGGCTTCGACCGACTGATGTTGTCGTGTATCGCCGATAAGCAACACTCGATCTTGCGGTTGGAGCGTTTGCAGGAAATCGCGCATCTGCTTGCCCGATGCGAGACTTGACTCGTCCACAAAAAAGAGCCGCGGGCGTGAATCCTCGTTCTGGCTGCTGACCGCGCGTCAAATATGCCTGGAGGGTTTCGGAGTCTACTCCCGCTCGTTTCAGTTCTTTGGCTGCGCGCGATGTCGGTCCGAGTCCATATGTGCGATATCCGTGTTCTTCAGCCAATTCGTGAACGGCGCTCAAAGCGGATGTTTTGCCCGTGCCTGCACCACCTTGAATGCCGAATATCTGGTCCCGCGTGTTCAGCGCTTCATATACCAATCGGCGTTGATCTTCATTGAGCCGATCACCATATCGCCCGAGAATGCTGGCGTAATCGACGGGCGCGGTCGGCTGGCATTTGGTTTTGCCCGGCACGCATGCGCTGAATGGTCTCGCGCTCGGTTTCAATGAGCTGCGGAGTCGTGTACCGGGCCGCTGGCGCATTGGGTCGAATGTGCTGAACTTCGACGAATCTGCTTTGCTCTTTTTGTCGTCGCAAGTTCGGCTTCGATATCGGGTAATCGAGCGCGCCCATGCGTATGCCGAAGAGCATCCCGAATGACCTCGAAGTGCTCGAAAACAGCGCTCCGCTCGGAGAGACGGTCGCGAGCAAACGTAACTGCCGCTTGCGATGTTTGTTGAACTTTTTCGGGTTTCAATGCTCGCCGGTGATGCAGTGCGGCTTCGGCGACTACGCGAGCTGGCTGGTCGCCGAACTCCGCTGCGCTCTGTTTGTGCACGGCCCGTAGCTCGTCAGGCGTGAGCTTCAATTTCTCGTCCCGGACTTGATGGGCGACATTACCGGCACTCTCACGGCCGCCGATTCCTCGATCCGCCATAGCCTGCTTAATTTCGGCGGATCTCTGACTCTCGGCTACGAGGTATTCGGGCGAGTATCCTTTGATATCCGGCGCGTGATTCTTACCGCGTTGAATGCTGTATCCGAGCTGCCGCAACTCGTATTCGAGCTGGTTCTGGTAGACCGCTGTCGCCATCGATTGAACCTTAAACAGCTCGTAAGGTTGTAAGGATCGCGCCTGCCCGAAACGGTCCTCAGTCATGTTAAAGACGACGACATGCGTGTGTAGGTGCGGGGCCGGGTAGCCGTTCACGGGCCTGGCTGTATCGTGCTCGAAGGTTGCGGCGATCCACTTGCCGGTTGTCTCGGCGGGATTGTTGCCGCCGATCCTAGCTTGTACGTATTCTTGAGTGGCATCTAATGCCGCGCGGACTGCATGCCGGTGCGCATCGCGGACACGCTCGTCTTCGCCTACAAGTGCTGTGAGACTCACGGTTTTGGGGGCGTTGAAGGTGAGGTCCCAACCGGCGCGATGCCCGAGTTCTTCACCGGCCTGCGTTTTGATCGTGTCGCGGTGTTTAATAAGCTGCTCACCCGTTTCCGGGTGCTGGCCCTCGGCGAGCCGGTCGAAAGCTTCCGCCGTGACCTCACCCTTGAGATTCAGCGCGTCCGCAAGCTTGCCGTGCCACTCACCACGAAGAGTCCCGCCCTGCGTGAAATAGGAATTCGAGGCGGCCGAGTATTCAGATCGGTAATATCCCTGCACCTTGCCGCTTGTCAGTGGTTTGGAGATGTCCAGCATGGCCGCTCTAAGCGTTGAAAAGTGTGAAGTTCATCCCGATTTCAACTGCTTCCTTTTCGTTTTTCCCTGAGCTGTCCGACTTGCCGGGGGTATTCGACTCGCCGACTTCTGGATCGAGCGGACGGCGTTCCACCGGAGGAATGATCCGCTCGATGAGGTCTGTCGCACGGCGGCGGCGCGGGCGAGGATGGAACCGAATTGCGACAACCTTATCCTGCTGTACGAAGTAGCCGGTCAGGTCTTCCAAACCCTGGATTTCGGACTCCATGACGACGGGATCAACCACCCGTTCAGTGCTGTAGCTCCGGTGCCGTCGCTGAAACCACCGGGCCGGTTTGCTCTCACGAATTCGCTCGAGCTGCGCTTTCCCAATGAGCTCGCTGAGATGTTTGGCGGCGCGCGGCTCACGCGTTCGCAGAACGATGTTGGTGTAAGCCTGGCTGAGAATCGTCTCGGCTTTCTTGCCGTATAGAGCGTCGAGTTGGCTCATGCCCTGAAACCCGAGGACGATGGGGTTGTCGGATTTCCGTTGTTTTGTCAAAGCCGTGTGGAGCTGGGGCAGCGCGTTGAGGGATGCGAGCTCGTCGAGGATCATCCAGACCCGCGGTTTACTGGGATCGTGTTGGCTCGCTTGTAGCTTCAGAATGAGCATGTCGAGCCAGAGACTTTGGATAGGCCGAAGCGCGTCAATCGTGTCCGGCGTGGAGGTGATGAATATCCATCCGCGCCGCTCTTTGACCCACTCCCGGACTGTCCAGATCCGGCGCCCTTCCGCGTGCGTCGGCATCATTCGAAGGGGCTTGCCGGCTTCGTTTAAGCTGCCGAGGATACCGGCGCGTTGTGGGGCTGCATTGGCCGTCAGAGTATGCGCATGCTCGGTCCCTTTGACCCGTTTGTCAATCTCCTCGGGATGCGCCATCCAGTAGGCGAGTTCATTCACGGTGGGCCGGTACGCGGCGAGCAAGTAAGCGAAGATGGCACGAGTATGAGTCAGGAAGAACCGCTGTAAGCGTTGGTTCATCCGGGAACAGCCCGTTGGCAATTGGCGTTGCCTCTGCTTCATCCGCCGCCTCAGCCCCGATGGGCCAATAAGGGCAGCGCTCGTCCTTGGGATTAAGCACCCAATCGCCCCGATTTTCGCTGAAAAACTCCTGGATATATTCGCGATCAGGATCAAAGATGATCGCGATTTCTCCGCGCCGTTCGACCTGGAAAAGCACCTCTCGAACTAACGTCGATTTGCCTGATCCCGTATCGCCGGCGATCTGAATGTGATGCGCTTCGCGCTCACGGCGAATACGAAGATAGCGGCCGGAATCGCCCGGCTTCAGCCACTCCACAGGGTTCCTCCAGTTGTCAATCCGAAAGCCCAGGCCATCGCCTCTGGTCCGCCAATTGAAACGCCAGCGGCTGATCAGCCCAGGGCCTCGAAGGCGGCGGCCATTTCGCGCTTCTCGATTGTGAGCATGATCCAGATACGCACCGGAAGAGACAAAAAGAACGAGGCAGATTCCAAAGCCGATGAGTGGCCATCGAAGGGTTTGCGCCAGCGTGCGGCGATGGTAAATGTGCTGTTGTAGCCAGGTGTGAAAGCCGTTTGCGTTGAGGCGAAGTACGCGAATGGAAAGCGGCCCCGGAGGATGCCGAACCAGATCATCAGTAGCGATATACGGGCCGAGAAACGCAACGTCGAATGCGTTACCGGAGTTCGCTACGCGCCGCTGAAAAGGTATGGCCGGGAAGTCTGAGAGGAGAGACCCTTTGACGTACGTGGCGAAGTAAAACCGTTCGAGCGGCGGCGCGCTCTTTACCCAAAGCCGGATGAACAATAAACCGCAAGCGAGGGCGAGAGCCAGCCCGGCGAAGCGGTATACGGGCCATCGTCGAGGCCAGGTTGGGCGGACTTCTTCGGTCATTGTTTTGGCGCCTCCGCGGACGCCGGCTTGCCGTTACTTTGAAACGCCCGAATGCGGTTCTCAGCCATCGCATACTTCTTGGCATCGGCCTGCTGGATCATTGCCGCAATGCGTTGCTCAGTGAGTTTGTTGCCCTGCAGGGCTTCGGTGTGGAGCGCGAGGACGAGTGTCCGCACCGCGAGAAATTCCGATAGCAGCAACTGTGTTTCCGGGGGCGTGTCAAGCGCATTCAGAATGACTTTGCCGGCACCACTCGCTCTTGGTTAGCCCCGCCACTTCCGCGCATTCCCGCAGACGTTTTCCTTCCGCTGGGGTAAGCCTTGCGCTGATATATTCTGTCAAGGCACGCTGGCGTTTCGAGCTATGCATCAGAGCCCTCGAACTGCTCGAAAACTGCCGTGCACGGCTGTGCACGGACAAACCGGAAAACCAATAAAAACGCTCGGTACACCGTCGTGCACCTGCAAGGGGTGGCCTGTCGTCAAAATGCATCCGGTGCGTAGCACCGTTACCGCCAGAGGCCAAATCTGCCACTTGCAACAGCTAGACTTCGAGTCATTATTCATACAATTTGTGACTGTGAAGCACGGGCATTTCCGATTCAAAATTACTTACGCCTTCGACTCAGACTTGGCACGAGATCTACGCCGCGACGATAGCGGAAGAGTACCGGCGTCTGGGTGATCTTGCTTAAAGCTCTGGAAGCCTTTATCAGCCCCGAAGAGCCATTTGAGCGTGGACGACACTATATGGCTGGCGGAACTGCCGTTCACATACCTGCCGTATGCCCTGAGATCGCGTGCTAGTTCCGGCCTTAGACGTATCGTGATCTGCTCGTCTGGCTGATTGTCTTCTGGTTCAATGATCGGTGCTCTTTGATTTGCCATTCGTATCCTCTTAAGTCCTTTAGTTGAATGCCTGGTCTTCGCGGAAATACGTGATCGCGATGCCAAGCGGGTTGTGAAGAATAAGCTCGTTCGGAACGTCCCTGTTGATGCGGAATACGAATTCCGCCGCCCAACTCTCACGCCGAACTTCAGCACCAGCTGAATTCGTAAAGATCTTTGTGAACTCAACACGCGCGCGATAAGGCTCCGCTTGAAGTTCTTCGATGATGACGTTGTTAACCGTTACATCGATATCGTCATCAGAACTTGCAAGGAACTTCGGGAGCCATTGTGATCTGCGATTTCGGGCATCAATAGTGCTGAACAGGGATCGATCTAGGAAATACAAACTGCTCGTGTATTGCCGAGCTACGGTTTTGTGGTTGCGTGAGTAGTATCCGACGACGAATTGCGTCAAGAAGTATCGAATCTCAGGGGCTTGGGGCCGGTATTCAAAATCGCGGTAGGCTACGGCCTCCGCACGCCCGACTTCATTCACACGAATGACGAGTGGTTTTACGTCGGCCGCATGCTGTGCAGTGCGCAATAAAGCGAAGCTCAATACCGCTATTACGCCGGCCAGGATTATGACTACCAGTTTGAGTGCAGTATTGGTCGTGAGAGTCGAACCAAAGTACTCGTATTCCTGGCGCGCGGCCTGTTCGATTGGAGGTAGTTGTGCGGTGATGAGACGGTCGTTCATTAGTAGAAAGCTCCTCTCACAAGACCTGCTAATCCGCCGACGAAATTAGAACCGGCGGCAGCGGTCCCTTTGAATAGATCGCTGACGTAACTTGTCACTCGAATAACGCTCCAAAATAGAGCAATATTGAGAATGGCGAACGGAGCAAGAAGCACAGCGAAATGGCCCAGCGAGTAGTCGCCGTGTACGGAGTGGTCCAGAAAAGTCACAATCACGTGCGCCCAAACAAAGGTGAGCGCACTTGCGACAACTCGATAGAAGCTGTACTGCAGCATGAACTGAATCCAATTCCAAAACAGCCAGGAGAGCCGTGGAACGACCAGCCACGGAATGAAAATCGGACCCAGGAGCGAGCCGATCCCGATCGCCACGAATCCAAGAGCCGTTACGGCGAAAAGAATTCCTTCAATGATCCACATGTCGAGAATCACGAAGAAGTACTCGATCAGCATGAACGGATTGCCGATCGAAGGGCGTTCCATCCCGCTGATAATCAACTGAATTTTCTGGAGACAGTTGTCGAGGATTGTGAGATCGATTGTGCCAGCGAGTTGACGGGCAGTATCGGGCAAGAGCTGATGAAAGCTTGACCCGGTCCATGGAAGCGCGGAGTCGTAATAGCGAAGCATCAATTCCGCTAGGAGAAACAGGGCAAAGAAATGGATTACCCCTGGAAAATCGAACTCAGGATGGTGACGAGATGCGCTGTGAGCCGCCCACCTCAGGCCGTAGATAATCAGCATGATTACGGCCAAGGACGTCAGTATTTGATTGCCGAAGTTGACGAACAGAGCGGCATCTGAAGACGTGAGATCATCCACCGCCGAGGTAACCCAGGTGATGTAGTCAATCGTGTTTGAATTCACTGGGATAACCGGTCCAGTTGCGCCTGAACTTTGAGCCAGCGCCAGCACTGGCACGAACAGCGACACGACGAGTGCGAACACTTTGCAGTACTTCATAAACGTGGTAAAAACTTGGTCTATTTCGACCGGTAGTCTTTCATCGCCTTGCTGAGCCCCTGGAGGCCTTGGTTCGCTTGTTTCTGACCAGCTCGTTGCTGTTCAAGAAGCTGTTGCGTGCGCGCTCGCTCTAACGCTTGCTCATGCTTCTCGTAGGCGATGTATGAGACTATGCTGGCGAGTAGGGCGATGATGATCAGCAAGAGTTTTGTGTTGATAATGTTCGTCATCGGAGAACCCATTTAGCTATTGCGGTCGGTAATTCGAGATCGCCTGGGAAGCACCTCCCCAAGCAGTTGTCTCAGAGACCATATACTGATCCGTCTGATTCAGGAAATTCAGGTGATCGGCCAACGTGTCGCGCTTGATTTTGTTCGCGATTGTCTGCTCTTCCAACAGAGACGTAATAACGTTGTTCGTCGTCTGTTGCATCTGCAGAGCTTGCACCGAGCCAGCAGTGAGCAAATTCAGTTGTTCTACTTCTGAATTCGTCCCGTTTGAGCCATCCAAAGCTGAGGCTTGAAGCTGTGCGATAGCCGCCGCCATTTGCGTTTGTTGCGTGCGGGCATTTCCAAGCGTCTGTATCGCAGTGGGTCCGGCACCGTCAAATGTATCTACGGTCGCCGCATAGGCATATTCACGGTTCGTACCAGGTTGCATGCCGACCATATAAGGGTTGTGCTGCATCGATACGATTACGTTTTGCCATGCCTGTGGGGCTCCGGGGCCGAAGAGTACGGCTGCATTCCACATCGGTGTCGCGCCGTAAGAATTTGGAGCCCAGTTGCGCACGATCTGGTTGCCGAACCCTCTCCAAGCATTCTTCATAGAGAAGAATCGGGCATTTGCCTGGATCTGATTGAACTCGGCATCAAGTGTCTGAATTTGATGGTCCAGCTTTTGAAGTTTCTGAATGTCGTTAAGCAATTGTTGCCACGAGTGGCTTTCCTGGACAGGGTCGGATACAATTCCGCCAAACTGTGCCTCCAAAACGGCAACTCCGGCCAGGACTACCGCGACGATAACCCCTGAGCTCTTCGCGATGCGAATTATTCTTTTCTGCACTTGAATTTCTCCTCTCTAATGCAGTACGCCGTGCATTCGCAGGAACTTGTCAACGAAGCCGAGAAGACCAAAAAAACCACCGGCTATGATTGAGCCAATGAAGATCCAAAAAGCCACATAGAGTGGAGAACGCCGCAGGCGAATGTCGTTGCGAATCATTCGTTCCGTTTTAGGGTCCATTTACATATCTCCTGTATGCATGGAATCGTAAGTCGGCAATTCAAGATCGTCGGTCAGGAGGATCTTCACGCGCGTGCCCTCGCGAATGGTGATCGTGGGCATGCGATTTAGAAAACGATCAAGGACGCGATCTGAAGATTCGGCCAAGCTTTGGGACACTCCGTTGCGAAATTGGACGGAGGGATCGTAGCCAAAGCCGCTGAAACCGTTACCAATTTGGGCCAAACCACCGATTGCTCCGATTGCAAGACTGGCACCAAAAATAGAGACGTAGTGACTGTTAACCTTGTCGTGCAGTCCAACTTCGCCGGGTTGTGCGAGACCAGGTGGCTGTTTGTCTAAAGGTATGGAGTACGGGTGCAGGCCTGGGACAAGGATGCGGTGAAAAGCAACAGCGAGCCGCTGCTGCCCGAATGACGATACTTTGCTGGCAGCCCCGAGAACACGTGCGCCTTGAGGAAGGACTAGCGTTCGGGTGCCCGGCAGGTAGACATCCGTGGTGACCATGCAATTGACCGGGCCGACGGCATCTCCATCGAGCCGATTTGTCAGGACGGCTTCGATCACAGTTCCTTCTGGCAACCAGGCGGTCGGCTGTGCGGCTGGGTTAAAGTCAAGAGCCTTGCGTTGCGGCTCGGTCGCCGCTCTTGCTCCGTCCTTTGGCGTGCCGGACGCAGTCACAGCTCGCGACGGAGGCGGCTCGGAAGGTTGGGGTGACGCTTGCGCGCGGGGAACCGCCGAGGTATTCACACTCTCTTGCCGGACTATGTTGTCAGCGAAGAGTGACTTGTAGGCTTGTTGCTCTTGCTCCGTTTGGAGCTGGGATTTCTGAGGGCTTGTCCCTGTACCAGCGGCGCTCCCATAAGTCTGCTGAAACTGCGCACGCGCTTGTGCCGCATCCTGTAAAGCTGCGGCTCGTTGTAAATCATCGGCCGTCATGGGCTGAACTTCACCCTGCGCTGCACGATCGCGGGCCAGCTGTTGCGCGTGACGCGCGGTCTCATCTAGCAACTGAGCTTCTTGTTGCTTAAGATTATTCTCCCAATCTCTAATCTGCGCCGGCGTGGGATTTTGCTGCTGCTGAGGTGTTTCCGTCCGGCTCGGCTGTCGAGGGGTGGTTGGCGTCTGATTTGTACCGATTACATTGGCCAATATGATCAGGAGCACCACCGCTACTACTCCGTAGAACATCCATCGCTTATGCTTGTTGCTCAGACGGTTTGGTTGTAGATCCTGCGGATTCGGCACAGGAGGTGGACCGCTGTGCGCGCGAGGAGTCGTGCTTTCATCCGCCATTTAGTAGCCCACCTTCCCTGGCCGACGACGTGTAATAGAGTCCGTCAACTTTTCTTGCAGAAACTGGTGCTCAACTTCGAACTTGTGCATGAGCGCGCTCTGCTCAGCCTGAAACTGTTCAGCAGATCGAAGCAGCACCAGGTCGACTTCGTACAGCGTTCGATCAATCAGATATCTGGACACCACAAAGCCCAGAAGAAACGTTAAGGTGCACAACAGAAGGACGAAGATGAGTAACTGCTTGACACTCGCCACACGTCACCCCGCATTCTCCCGATGGAACTTCAGTTCATTTTTGCCAACGCGCAGATAACCGTCATCCAGAATTTTTGGAATCGTATAGCGCCCATTCTTGAATTCGTATTGAATGAGCGAAGGCTTACCGTCTTTCAGCTCGTAAACAGACGGCGCCTCCTGCGGGCTGGCCTCAATGTAAGTGAATCGATCGTCGTGATAGATCGCCGAGACGTTGAACGGGCTTTTCTGGGAGCCTTCGATCTTGTAATCGTGTTTGATGGTGGACGGATATGACGCCTGGAGATTAGCTTTTTCTTGCTCCAGTTCCTTTTGCAGTGCTGCTTGCTGTTTCTGAAGCTCCTGTTGCGCCTGTTCGGCCGCCCTGCGATAGCCCTCGACACTTTCGGCAGTGACGAAGCGTGGCTTTTCCTTCATCGCAACGATTGCGCTCTGGTCCGCTGGGTTTATGAAGATCTTGAGATCTGCATGCGCATTCGCGATTCCCGATACCTCTGTAGCAATGAAGCTGTACACGTTTCCACTTGCAGTGATCAGGTTGATGTTCGTCCTACCGCCTTGCTTTGCCGGCTTGACGTAGACAAGATTGGCCGCGTAGTTGACGGGCCAGTATTCTTTGTCACCACACGTGACCTCCACAATTGACTCCTCTTTCGGGAGTTCGATCAATGTGGTGAAGCGGATCTGGGTTGCAATTGGCACGATGTCAGTGTCGTGATAGACCACCGTACGACTGCTCGTGTTGGGGTCTCCCGCGAGCACCTTTTCATCGGCAGCGTTTGCCAACGTCGCTCCGATACACACAAGAACAAGCGTGAGAGTATGTCTTGAAAATTGCATTGTTGCTAAGCCTTTCTAGCTGGCCTGTTCAGCCAAAATTTCTAATCCTCGTTCGAAGCCGTGCTCCGCGAACGCCGCATCGCGGCGCTCGTTGTCATAAGGGGAGTTTGTGTATTGCCAATAAGCACGCGGATCGAGATCTACGTTGAGCACAGCGGCTCGACTTTCCGTCTTGAGAAGGAACTGATGCTTCGGCCTCAACCCTGCAAACAGCTGGGTTTCGCGATCGTTCAGATGGAACATTCGCTGATAAGCTGCTTGATCGGCTCCAGGATTTGCAAGCAGGAGTTTAGTCGGGCAGATCTCGTTAATCAAATCGAGTACTCCGGCCATCTGCAGATCCGCTGCAGATTGGGTTATCAATCCGATGCCGCCATTGTGTTTTCGCCACGTCTTTCCGGCACTGATCAGATACTGTCGAGCTGTGTCGTTCGCTAGAAATCGCCACACTTCGTCTGCCCAGAGTTGCTTGTAAACGGGCCGAAGTCGTGGATCGTACACGATTTGGCTGATGCGCTGAAAAATGTAAAACAATAACGGCCGCAAAACCTGGGGATACAGCTCGTCCATACCTTGAAAATCGAAGGTCTGGAAGGGTGCAAATGTGAGCGTGTCCTCCTCGTTGTCAAACAACGAGCCGTATTGACCCCGCTTGACCCAAGCCTGAAGAAACGGCTTCAGATGGGGTGGTAACCCCGCCGCCAGATTGCCCAAGGTGCGACCTCTCGGGTCGAGGACGTACATGGACTCGAGTGCGTCGTACAGCTCCCGATCGTCATTGGCTGAGGGCTCGTATCCACTTGTTGAAAGCAGAAGCCTAACGAAGGTAAACAGGAACTGAAGATTTTCACCTGTGCCGGGTAAGACGAACGGATTGATACGGAAGGACTGGCATCCATCTCCGAATTGCATGTGGAGATAGGAACCGCCGTGCTTCCGAGTGAGCTGCCGGTAACTTCCGCCTAAATCGAGGATGAACGTGCGTGGACCGTGCTTCTGCGAATGATCAATCAGAAGATTGGCGAGAACCGATTTGCCTGAGCCTGGCGCTCCGAAGATGAGTGCACCCAACTTGTCGCCTTCATGAAGATTGAAATAGTAGGGCGTCTGATCGTTGGTTTCCAAGACGACGAGGTGTTCGCTCCTCAAATAGCGGTTCACCTTCTCGCCGCAATTGGGTGCATATAGGAACGAGAGATCCGCATAATTGCCACTGAGAAGCCATGTCCGGCGCAGATTGAAAGCGTGATTGCCGGGGATGATCGAGAGGTATGCATTTAGCGCGTTATAGCTCTCCTGGATAAGCGCTCCTTGGTGATTGCCGAAAATCTTTATCACGTCAGTTGCGGCCCTATGCAGGCGTGCCTTCTCGGATTTCCCATAGAGCACGACGGTGAATGAGAATTCGCCGAGGTACTCACCTTCGTTATTGATGCGCGCGAGCGTCTTGTCTAAATCCGCAACATCGTTTACTGCCGATTTGTCAACGATGACGTTCTGACGGTTCCCGCGATTCACGATCATGCTGACGATCGAAGGAATGTCAGCAACCCACTGTGACCAGTGAAAGTGATTCTGTGCTGTTCGGACTGTGGTGATTGCTGCATCATTCAGCACACGTTTGAACTCGCTGCACAAAATGAAGTTGGCTTCTAACGCAAGCAGATCCCGCAGGATATTTGGAAACGTGTTCTGCGGTGGCTCCTTTAAGGAGAGAACCTCAAGCTGGGCTTCACCGACGCGAACTCCTTCACTGCCACAGACGAGGGGCAAACTGGGCATGTAGTAGTCGATCTGACGGTCCGATATGAGCTTTTCAGCTGCTGCAATCTCGGGATTTAGATTGACCAGCAGCCGGAAGAACGCAAATGCCTGGTTCTTGTCGAGCAATGTGACGCCGAGTAGGTCATCGATGGCGCGATGAAACGATTCGGCACGGCTCAGAAGAATCGCACGGTTTTGCTCGAGTTCGTCTGCCAAAACTTGCAGGACCTTGTTGGTTGCCAGGGTCCGGTTCAGCATGCCGCTTCGTGACAGCATCGGCGGCTCATACAGAAGGACATAGAAAAGCCGAATGGTATACAGCCCAGTGGCTTTCGATTCGAGATGATGTTTGCGATCTATGACGGTCCTGCGGACAGCCGCAGTCTGATAATCCGTCTGCTCATCGATCTCTGCGCCGTCCTGTTTGACGACGTATTGGTAAACGCCGGAATCGCTCGTCAAACGACCGCCAAGCCGCCGCTGCACGCGTGGTGTGCGATTCGAGCGTGCTTTCGGTTAGACACTCGTAATCGATTCCTCGCACGCTGAGGACCACACCGATTTGATTGGCCTTGGTCAGAAACACGTGTTCGTCAATGAAGCGATGAGGTGCGAGTAAGGAGTTGAACGCCCCTGCCTGTTTGTAGGCTTTGATGAATTTCTTAAGCCTGACCACTTGTCGACCTCCCATGAACTGAAAGCCGGAACCAATCGCGCTTCATTGGGTCATATAGCGGTTTCTGCTTTCGGACAACATTCAGGACCATGAAGATGTTCGGATCGCGACGGGATAACCGGCGTCCGATGGCACACAGGGCCAGGAAGAGAATGCCCGCCACGATTTTGGACCCGTTTGCGCCAACGATAACGGCCAAGAGGAACGCGAGACCGGCAAGCTTTCTGTCGATTCCGACGATCAGCATGGGCTTGTTTAGCGCTCTCGCGGCGGGTCTGATCATATAGCGGCAAGCTCCTACAGACTTTGCACCCAGGTGATGATCGGTGACGCGAACAGCGCGAAGATTAGGCCTAGGAGGAGGCCAGAAACCTTCGCAATCGTGCCAGGGCCGCCGGCCATCAGACCGATGCCGCAAATTATGCAGAGAATGATTCCTACCCACTTTGCGATGGCGATCATTTCCTGTGCGATGCCCTGCGCCGCTTGGCCAAACGAGCTTGATTGCGCGAACGCTAGCGTTGCTGTGAGTGCAAAGACAAGCCCCCATTGGGCTGCTTGTCCTGAAAAGCGAGCGAGTTTAGGTTTGATAGTCATAGATACTCCTGATTCAAGGGAATTTTCGACGTATGGGTACGTCGAGGAAGGTGATAAATCGGTGAATGCTGCGGGGTGGGCAGAGATAGGGCGGCTGCCCACCTTTTTGCCCACTGTGAGGGGGCCCTTCGATCTCTCTTCGCCTGTTTTGGGTCGTTCTCGTCCGCTATTGTCTGGGGTCGGAACGCTTTGTTTTGTGGAAGTTGTTGGAGGCGCGGGGCGGGATCGAACCGCCGAATAAAGGTTTTGCAGACCTCTGCCTTACCACTTGGCTACCGCGCCGATGACGTGAGGGTTCTCTTGGCAACATAGCATATTTCAAAGCGTTTGAGGAATTCGCACGTCAGGGCCACGGTACGCTCAAAGTAGATTTTGCGATGAGACGCGCTCTCGTCTTTCTTTTTGCGGCACTGTCCATGAAGGCTCAATCCACCGATTCCGCCATGTTTCCGGATACCACCCAGCTTGAACACATGGCGGCGCGTTTTGCCCCGACACCGCTGACGATGGATGTCTCGCATCTCAACGACGGCGACCGCAACGCCCTAATCAAGTTGATTGAGGCGGGACGCGTCGTCGACGACATTTTTCTTCAGCAGCTCTGGAAGGGAAACGAGCGGCTTTATCAGGAGCTTCGTCAGGACACCTCGCCGCTCGGTAAAGCCCGGCTACACCTCTTTTGGATTTATAAAGGCCCGTGGGCGGATCTCGAGGGACATCGCGCATTTCTACCGGATGTGCCCGAGCGAAAGCCGCCAGGCGCAAACTTCTATCCGGAAGATATGACGCGCCCAGAATTTGAACAGTGGGTCGCCACACTGCCTGAGAAAGACGCGCAACTCGCAAAGAGTTTCTTTACCGTGATCCGGCGTAACTCACAGGCCCGGCACCTAGAAATCGTCCCTTATTACGAAGCCTATCGTGATGATCGCTTCCTGCGAGCCTCGAGCGGTTCCGGCAAGATCGGCGGCAATAGATCCGGATTCAATCTTGCTCAACTGCTCGAAATATGCGTGGCTAACCTCGTTCGTCTTCATCGGAAAGCCGAATTGCGACAGCCGGGACAGCGCGCCCGCGAGATGATAGATCGCATTATCGGGGACGGGCATGGAGCTGGGACCGCCTTTGTTATGGACCTCTAAACGGAAGTCGACGACGTACTTCTCGCTAACCTGGACATCGTTAGCGATCTTCTTTCCGTTCAGCAGTTCACCCCAGCCGCCTTCGTTCAGGCAGAGATCGGCATCGATCAGATCGCGATGATTTTTCACAAGCCAAGCCGCGCCATTGTATGGCCCTCCGCCTTCTTCGTCTGCCGTGAGAGCGACAATGATGTCGCGATCGGGCTTGAACCCTTCACGTTTATAACGAATCAGATTGGCGATCCAAACCGCGGCTTGCGCCTTGTCATCCGACGTGCCGCGGCCATAGAAAAATCCGTCGCGCTCAATAAAGGTGAACGGATCCATGCTCCAGTCCTCCCGCTTCGCTTCGACGACATCGGTGTGAGCAAGCAGAAGAATCGGTTTGCGAGCGCCGGAGCCGTGATAGCGAACGACTAGGTTTGCTTTGTGCGGCGCGGCGCCCCCAACGAAGAGGTCGGAATCGGGAAAACCGTCCGCTTTCAGACGAGCGGCAACGGCCTCAACCACGGGCGTAGTGGCTCCAGTAGAATAGCCGGACCTAATTTCTACGAGCTGTTTGTAAATGTCGCGGGCGAGTTGCTGGTCGGTTGTCAGCGTTACTGGATCGGCGGCCAGACAAGGCAACGCTAGAGGCAGCAACAGCAGCAGAGGACAACGCATGTCCGGTCATTATTGCACGTTGGAAGAAATCAAAAATACTTACGAAGTGGCCGGATACATGGTCATCAGAGTTTGCATCATCTGATCGACAACGTTTACCAGTTTACTGGTTGCGTCATAGGCCTGCTGATATTGGGTGAGCAGGGTAGCTTCCTCATCGAGTGAAACGCCGGAGGCATTTGATCGAAGAGTTTGCGCCTGAACTAGAATCTGCTGGTTGGTTGTCTGATCGTTTTGGGCATTTCCGGAATCCGTCCCCACCAGCGAAGCGAGAGTCCCGAAGTAGCTGACGAACGAAAAATTCCCAAGACTGGCCTGCGAAGCGCTTGACAAATTGGAGAGGGCAACAGCATTATCGTTGCCGCCGGGATTTCCGGCTGCCGCAGCCGCGATCTTCGAGGGATCGGTCATCGCCACCTGCAGTGTTTGGGCCGGGGCGTTCGAGTTGTAGGAGAAGAGAGGAGCACCCGCTGCCCCATTTTGATCCACTCCGCTGCTCAAAGTGGTGTTAATCGTGTCGGCCAGGTTTTTCGCGAGCGTGTTCAACTGGCCGACATATCCCGGCAACGTTTGGTTCGCCAGTCCAACCAGAGCTCCGAGTCTTCCGCTGGTGGCATCCGCCGAAATATCGACGCCGTTCGGATCCACAATTTGAACTTGATTGCTCACGGAATTGGCGGATATGGAATACTGCTGCGCCCCAATCAGAAGAGGCGTCCGGCCACCGAGAAAGATGCTGGTAGTGCCGTCGGTTGCGGTTTGGGTTGTAATATTCACCAGCTGCGACAGCGTTTCCAGATTGGAGTGCAACTGGGCATCCAAGCCGGGATCGCTCATTGCCGATGCGTGGGTCTGTTTCGCGATGTTGATTTGCTGGATCTGGTAAACCAGAGAGTCAACTTGTTGAACGTAAGAATTTGCCTCGCTAAAGGCGTTTTGTTCGGACGTGGTGAGGGCCGTATAAGTCTCATTGAACGCAGTCGATAAGTTTCCGGCGGCATTCAGCACGGCTTGCCGGTCGGCGGAATCGTTCGGATTGGTCGTCAGCGCAGAGAACGCTGAGAACAAGCTGTTGAGCTGTCCTCCCACGCCGCTGCCGCCAGATGTGCTTGAGCTGGTGGACAGTGGAAAGAGTCCTTCGATCGACTGGAGAGTGTTTGCAACGGTTGCGGAAAAGCTTTCAGCCGATTGAGCAGCCCGCACGGTTTGCTCGGCGTATTCATCTCGGGAGCTCAACATCCCCGACATCGTGACACCCCCGGCTCCTCCGCCGGATGGGCTAAACGAATCGGCCGTGAATATGGCTGTTTCATTCGCGTACCCGGGGGTTGTGGAATTGGTAGTGTCATTCGAGACCACCTCCATCGCTTGCTCGTAGGAACTGAGTGAGTGAGAAGCGGCGGCAAGGGAATCAGCAAGACTGGGCATTAACCATCCTTATGAAGTAGCGCTATGCAAGATAGTCGAAAAGGCTCTTTTTCGGAAAAGACGAATACGCCGTCTCCGCCGCCGTCAACGCTGTACTTTCGGTCTGCAGTTCGATTGCTGCCTGGGCTTCATCGGCATCCTGCAAGTTGCTCAATTGCGAGCGCAGGCTCGTGTCAAGCGCGCCTTGCGTCGTGAGCGCGTCCGATAGTTTGTTCTGAATATCCCCGTAAAGGGCTTGCTGCCCATTCAGATAGTTTGTTGCCGATTGCAGATTGGAAACGGCCGTCGCGGTGGCACTCGCGTTATTCGAGCTAAGGGCGTTGTACAAAGCGGTTAGCGCTTGAAAAACGCTGGTATTCACCGTCCCACCTGTTCCGCCGTCGAATATATCCTGCGCAGTTATGGAAATTGTGATGGGCACGCCGTAAGAGTCTTCCACCGATCTGGTGCTGACGCTCCCCTGGTACGCCCCCACGCCATTGGTGGGATTCGTAGTGAAGTTTACCGGGCCATAAGCTGCGGTTTGATCGGAATCGCCGGAAAAGACGTAACGGCCGGCAACCTGTGTGTTGGCGAGTTGTTGCATTTCGCTCATCACATCGTTGATCTGCTGCGCGAGCTGCGAACGGTCCGTGGCCGATGTAGTCGTGCTCCCTTCGGCCGCAATCTGCGAAGCTCGGTCCATCAGTCCAGCCGCCGTGTTGATTGCGCCTTCAGCTGCATTCACCTCGGTTTGAACTTCGTTCAGATTTGTTTTGATCTGGTTGTTACTGGCGATCTGAGCCGTCAATTGCAGAATTTCCGTAACGCTGGCTGGATCGTCTGAGACCGTCTGAACCCGCAAGCCGCTGCTTACTTCCGCATTCGATTTGGTAAGGCGTTGCTCGAGGGATGACAAATTGGACAAGAATTGGTTCGCCGACGTCTGGATTGAAAACATGACTCTGCTCATGAGCGTTATCGGCAGACGAGCAGAGGTTTTTAACGTATAATCGCGGGCGTCAGATGGCGATCGAAAAACGGACTAGCTGGAGGCCACCAGCGATTCCAGGCTCTTCAGTTTTGCCGCGAGTGTAGTCCGCTTAAGCCCTAAAATATTCGCGGCAGCTTTCTTGTTGCCCTTGGTGCGCTGGAGTGCCTGACCCAAAAGATTCAATTCGATTCGTCCGATCACTTGCTCGAAATCCAAACCACTATCGGGCAGGGAAATGATCTGTTCACTGTGTAGGTCGAGGCTCTTTCTCCTGGGGAAGTCAGAGGGCAAGGAAAAATCCGCCGATCCAAGGACCGCGCGATCTCCGCAAAGAACCACCGCCATCTCGACGTTGTTCTCCAACTGGCGCACATTGCCCGGCCAATGATATTCGCACAATCGCGCCATGGCCTCTTCCGAAACAGATTTAAACGGAAGCGACTCCTGATCGCACACTTTCTTGATGAAGTGATAAACCAGCCTTGGAATGTCCGATTGCCGGTTCCTGAGCGGAGGAACGGTGATTGGTACCACGTTGAGGCGGTAATACAGGTCTTCCCGAAATTTCCCCTGCTTTACCCTTTCCATCAGATCGACATTCGTGGCGGCAATCACGCGAACGTCTACCTTTACGGTTTCCGTCCCGCCGACGCGCCGGAACTCGCGTTCCTGGAGCGCGCGCAGCAACTTTGCCTGTAGTTCCAGCGGCAAGTCGCCGATCTCATCGATGAATACCGTGCTCTCGTGCGCTTGTTCGAACAGCCCGATCCGATGATTCACCGCGCCGGTGAAGGCGCCTTTTACGTGCCCGAACAGTTCCGCCTCGAGCAAATCCTCGGGAATCGCAGGACAGTTGACGGCCACCATCGGCCGCCCGGACCTCGGGCTCGCTCGATGAATACAGCGGGCAACAACCTCCTTGCCGACCCCAGTCTCGCCGAGGATGAGAACTGTTGATCGCCGCGGCGCGATCAGTCCGATCAGCGAAGCGACTTGATCCATGGCAGGGCTGTTGCCAACCAGGCTGGCCCGCCATTCGCCTTGAGTCGAGGTTGCGGAGGCCGACCGCGCATCCCGTAGTTTTTCAATGAGTGCCTGTAAAGTAGCCGCGTCGGGCGTGTGATCGAGGTAATCAAACGCTCCCGCCTTGATGAGATGGACGGCCTCATCCGATGAACCAGATGGATGAATAAAAACGATCGGGAGATCCTTCTTTGCGGTGCGCAGACGATAGATGATCTCGTCCGGCGTTGTCTCGGCGTGCGGAAGTTGCACGATGCATAACGAAGCTGGATCGCTGTCATGCTCGAGCGCGAACAAGACTTCACCGAGAGACTCGCTCACCCGGCAGGCGCACTTTTTCGGGGTCGGGCATGCATGCACGGGAGCCGAATCGGAGAGCCAAAGTATTGTCATTCTGCTTTCGATTTATCGGCGCCAAAAGTTTGTCACTTTAATTTTTGTGCTCGAAATGCGCAGCGACCTGTCCCATAAGTGACTCACACCCATTAGTCCCTATGTAGAAGTCCTCAGAAGCGGATTATTTCTCCACACATTAGCGGGAGGGGTGAACGGTTTGGAGAGGGCCGCGCAGGCCAATCGACTATACACACGACGATAAATGACTGATCGAATCATTCACAACATACCGTCGGGAGAGGTCTCTACGGATTATTCCGAGCCAACCTCGCCGCCGAACGGTATTGACGGTGCAAGGGAACTGCTCATTGCTGCGGGAAAGCTGGAATCAGCCGAGACGCTGCTGCTCGATCCTAGGCCGGCAAGTGTTCTGGAAGCAGAGCAGCTACTCGGCGAAGCTGCCGAGTGCATTCGGTCTCACGAATTGCAAGTCAGCGACGTCGCAAACCAGGCAAACACGTGCGCGGAACAGGCGTTTGCGTTGCAGTCGACATTACGCAGATTGCTCGTTTTGCTCCAAGGCGCGTTGCGGGTCCAATGGCACCGGATGCGCCGCACAGGGCTGTACATCGAGACTTATACCTCAGGGGGGAAAACAAAGGTGTGCGTGCCCCGTAATCCACGCCTGGATGTAAAGATATAGTCCCTGCTCAGGTTTCGAGTTTTTCTGGCCTACGTAGGCTCACGCTTCTGGCCAGGAACCCGATATGGGAAAAGCGGGCGTTATGATCCACTTGACGCGAATAAATCATTCACCTCTGGTGCTCAATTCAGACCTGATTGAGCACATCGAGGCAAATCCGGATACGGTGATCTCACTGACCACGGGTCAAAAGATTATCGTGCTCGAAACACCGGCGGAGATTATCAACAGAGTGATTCAGTTTCGCCGCTCGATTATGAACAAGGCTCATCCTGAGAATCTGCACGTTCTGTCTGCGCCGGCGGAAGATGCAAGCTGTTGCGATGACGATCCAGAGTGGCGCAGTGCCGTCCGGTAGCAGCATGAAGCCGAAAACTCAACTGAAACTCGATCTGGCAACAATACTGGGCCTCACCTTGGCGGTCGGCGGGATAGTCGGCGGCTTAATTCTTGAAAAAGGAAGCGTCCGGGACATTGCGCAAATCACTGCCGCCATTATCGTTTTGGGCGGCACTGCCGGGGCGGTGCTGGTTACCACGCCGATGGACACCTTGAAGATGTCCCTTTCGGAGCTGAAGCGAGTGTTCGTTGAGCCGTCTCACAATCGCGCCGCGTTGATCGATGACCTGATTGGCTACGCAACCAAGGCCAGGCGTCATGGAATCATCTCGCTCGAAAACGACAGCAACTCGATCAAGGACCCGTTTCTGCAAAAAGCGTTGAACCTTGCTATCGACGGAACAGATCTCGACGGGCTGAAAGAGATTATGGAACTCGACATCGATCTCGCGGATCACCGTGCCGAGCAGTCGGCGGGGGTGTTCGAAAGCGGCGGCGGGTATGCGCCCACCATCGGGATCATCGGCGCGGTGCTCGGCTTGATTCAGGTAATGAAGAATCTTGCCAACATCCAGGAAGTAGGGCACGGTATTGCGGTAGCGTTCGTCGCTACCGTTTATGGAGTCGGGTTAGCCAACGTTTTCCTCTTACCCGCGGCGGCGAAGGTAAGAAATCGCGCCCGCGCCGAGCATCACTTTCGGGAACTGGCGCTTCTGGGTGTCGTGGGTATTCTGGAAGGCTTGAATCCCAAGATGCTGCGCACCAAATTGAATTCTTATTTGGACCATCCCGCCCAGGGATCCGCGACTGCCCGGAGCACGGCAGCGCCCTCCCGGGCGGCCTGAAGGCTTTCATGAAAAGACGACGAAATCAAACCAGCGAGGCACGTCCTAATCACGAACGTTGGGTCATTTCGTACGCCGATTTCATGACCTTGCTGCTGGCGTTCTTCATCGTCATGTTCGCGACCGCGAATGCCGATAAAGGCAAAGCGAAAGTTGTTTCGGAAGCTGTCAAGGCTGCCTTCTCTCAAGGAAGCGATTCCGCCGTACGGGAGGCTGTTCGGGAAGCCGCCCAGAAGTTCGATCCCAACGCGGCCCGATCTGCGGTTGCGGAGCTAAGCGGGTACCAAACTCTTCTGAAGCAGTCGCTCAAGAGAGAAATCGACCAGAAAGAGGTCGAGGTTCACATGGAAAAGCGCGGCCTGGTCATCAGTTTTAAGCAAGCGGCCCTTTTCGACTCCGGACAAGCGATCGTCAAATTAACGGGTATTCCTACGATGCAGAAGGTGGCGGCCGTAATTTCCAAGCTGCCGAACCAGATTCGACTGGAAGGTCACACCGACAACATTCCCATCCATAACGATCTTTTCAAGAATAACTGGGAACTCTCTTCGGCGCGAAGCATCGCCATCCTGAATCAGCTCTCGGATAAATTCGGCGTCGATGCCAAACGCCTCTCGGTGAGCGGCTACGCGGACGTGGCGCCCATTGCTTCCAACGATACGGAAGAAGGCCGCATGAAGAATCGGCGTGTGGATGTGGTCGTGGTGAGCTCGGCTGCAAGCTGGTCAGAACCGGGCAAAGACTCTTCAGTATTTGTTCAGTAGAAATTCATTTCCTTTTGATACACAAGGGGCGCTGCTGGTGTAGGATGATCAACACAAAAGCGCCGGATGGAAAATGTAGAGACGCATGACCCGTTGAGAGCGAGCGAAAGCGGCATCTCTAATACCCACGTTCGATACCGGGTGGTTGCATTCACGATGACGCTCGCCGCAGTCACTTATCTGGACCGGGTATGCATCTCCATCCTCGCGCCCAACATCATGCGCGATCTGCGACTGACCGGCATCCAGATGAGCTATGCCTTCAGCGCTTTCACATTGGCTTACGCGTTATTCGAGATCCCCACCGCCTGGTGGGCCGACCGGGTGGGGAGCCGGCGCGTGCTCACGCGGATCGTTCTGTGGTGGTCCGCGTTCACGATGGCGACTGCGGGAGCGTTCAACTATACCGCTCTTTTGCTCGTCCGTTTTCTGTTCGGCGCGGGCGAAGCAGGGGCGTGGCCGAATGCAGCCCGCGTTTTCACGCGCTGGATTCCTGCCCGCGAGCGGGGACGCGTGCAGGGTATGTTTTTCGCAGGTGCTCACTTGTCTGGCGGACTCACTCCGATGCTGGCGGCTTACCTCGCGACCTTCTTGCCGTGGCGAGCCATTTTTGTCATCTTGGGTTCCGTCGGTTTCCTTTGGGCGCTGGCATGGTCTTGGTGGTTTCGCGATGAGCCTCGCGATCATCCCTCCGTCGGGCCCGCTGAAAGAGACCTAATAGAAAGCACTCGGGGGCTTGCGCCCGGGCACAGCGGCTCCTGGACCAAGGTCCTCCAGACTCGAAGTCTCTTTCCACTCTGTCTGCAATATTTCGCGAACACCTACGGCTTCTACTTCTTCATTACATGGCTGCCGAGCTATCTAGCGAAATCCCGAGGGATGGCGAATTTCGAGCTTGCGATTTTCGCTGGCATGCCCTTGGTTCTCAGTGTTGTTGCGGATGTGAGCGGCGGGGTAACTACCGATGCACTCTCTCAGCGCTTCGGATTGCGAGTCGGCCGCTGCGGCGTGGGAGCGGTCGCATATCTGTTTGCGGCGATTGCGATGGCCGCCGGGACGCTCGTGAGCGACGGCCGCGTCGCGGGATTGCTGATCGCTCTGGGAGGTGCGGCATCGATGTTCACTCTAGCTCCGGCCTGGGCCACCGCCATCGAACTCGGCGGAAAAAACTCGGCCGTACTCAGCGCCACCATGAATACGGCGGGGCAGATTGGCGGCATCCTGAGTCCAATTGTTCTGGCTTATATTGTCGATCGCCTCGGAAGTTGGAGCATGCCGCTTCATGTCTTATCCGGCTTATACCTCATCGCCGCGGTCTGCTGGGTTTTTATCAACCCGGAACGATCCTATACTTCATCTGTCACTCCAGAAATTCACATTCAAGCATAGGATTTGCAACGGCACGGTCGGATTGCCCCGAGGTTGGGGTTGAATTCATTCAAACATCGAGGCCGATGGCGTGCATTAAAGCGAGGGCGTTGCTTCGCGTGACGATTCCAGGGCGCAGCACGTAATCGAAATCGATGTGTCCGTCAACGGCGCGATCGTCGAAGTGAACGTTGCCGGCGCGCGATCCAAGATCCTGCTCGATGTCGGCAAGAGCGAGATCGTGAGTGGTGATCAGGCCGATAGCGCCGGAATCCACAAGCTTGCGAACAATACCGGCGGCTCCGATCCGGCGATCGTGTGAATTGGTTCCGCTCAGAAGTTCATCGAGAAGAAACAGCACAGGGCGGCTCCCCTGCGTTAACTCGACGATTTGCCGTATCCGGGTAATCTCCGAAAAGAAGCGGGATCGGTTATCTTGCAAAGAATCGGTAATACGGATGGAGGCGCCGGGCTGAAGAGCGGAGATATGCAACCCTTTGGCCGCTACCGGCGCTCCGGCCCACGCGAGAACGCAATTCAGTCCGGCGGAGCGCAGCAGAGTGCTTTTGCCGGACATGTTCGAGCCGCTGACAATGAGAAGCCGCAGGTTACCGCCCAGCATGAGGTCGTTCGGGACGCATTTAGAAGGTGCTATTAACGGATGCTGAAGAGATTCCGCTTCAAAACACGGTTCCACGGATTCGGTGAGAACCGGGAATGACCATTGCGGACGCTCAAAGGACAAAGCCGCCAGCGAGGAGAGCGCTTCAAGTTCGGCGATTGACGCAAGCCACGGACCGAGTAGCCGTCCGTTTTCACGCCTCCAGGCTTCAATTCCCATGGCCACCTGTTCATTCCATAGAAGAGGCGCTCGGAGGATCCGTACCACAAGATGTTCGCCGGAATCGCGGAGATCGATCCAACGCTGGAGACGAGCGATTCGTTTCGAAGCGGGAACGCCCTCCACCTGCAGCGCGGCGCGAAGTCCTCGGAGTGGTGCTCGATGCAGAACCGATCCGCGAGGTACGTCAGGAAGCTATTAACGACCCGTCAGAATACTAGTGGCCGACCCAATGTCCGAGTGTCGCGTTATTGAGGAGCTATCGGAAACTTTCGTCAAACGCGCGAAATCGTTGACTCTTCGGGGCTATCGCGCCAAAGAAGAAGCCCGTTTCTGAAGTAATGGGAGAGGCCGGAACGTAGCAGTGCCCGGCCCCGTTTGGTTGCAGAAGTGGATTAGTGGTCGTCATCCTCACAATATTCGCCACGGCCTTCGTGGTGATGGCAGGGCGTGGCGAGGAAGGCATGCACTTCGCCGTTAATCAGGCCTTGCCCGGCGATCTGACCGGAGGCGTTGATCCCCGCGGCCGATTGCAGCATCCATGGCGAGCCTTTTGGAATCAGGTCGTTCAGATCGACCATCACGCCGTCTTTCCAAAGAAACGCGTGCGAGTTGTAACTGGCATCGAGCATAAACCCAACAATTTCGCGACGGTCGTTAATGGTCTTGCAACAACCACTGACGACGACAGGAAAGTTGCCGCTCGGCGGATCTAGTTGGACGAGTGTGCGGGATTCCGGCGTCCATAAGAACGGTCGAACTAAACCGTCGGTAGTCACGCCTGTTCCGGAGACATCGCCATGGCCATTGATTGCGGAGGCGCCCGTAGGACCGCCCAAAGATCCGAGGTTGATGGCCGTGCCATCGCGCTCCCAGAGAACCGCGTGCGAAGCAGTGACATACGGCGGGGGCGTGATGCTGCCGCAGACCCCAGAGTTACCGACGACCTGACCGCGGTTATTGATTCCGAACGCGTTGGCTACGGTATCGCCATCTAATGGCGCGAGCTGTCTAACCCGGCCGTTCGGCTCCCAAATAGCGGACTCAAACCGAAAGCCCGCTGTTGTGGCGGCAGCGCAATCGGGGTCGTAGACATCGGTATCCGAGAAGCCGACCACCTGCCCGCGATCGTTCATGTCGAGCGCATAGGAATTGTTGCCGCCGGGAAGAAGCTGGAGCGCGGTTAGCTGGCCGCTTTTCCAGATGGCGGCCAAGCACTGCAGATGGGTGCCGAAAGCGCAGACATCCTCGCCTTGCCGGCTATAATCCGCTGTTTCCGAATCGATTGCGGCGAAATTGAACGACTTGGCTGCAGCGGCGGCACTATCCGGTCCGCCCAGAGTCCCGAGATTCAGGAGGCGTCCACGATCCCACAAAAAAGCAGTCTGCGGAGCATTGACGATGGCTTGGGTGGGATCGCCGTTTTGGGTAGCGGTCGCTGCGCCGCCCGAGACCACGCCTCCGTCATTTAAGCTGTAAGTAAAACTGTACGGCCCGCCCAGTGTACCGAGGTCTTGCACCACGTAACGCGGGAAGCGATCCGTTGCGCGGGTCTCCTTTACCTGCTGCGCCACCAAGGGTACTGGAATGGCCAGTCCCGCCGGCATCGCCAGGACGGCCAAAGCCATTGAAGGTTTGAGAAAGACGCGCAAGGCGGCCTCCAAACCGGCCTTTGCGCTTTTGAGCGATCTAAATTTCATGTTTTCTCCTTTTCTGTATCTGCCAACCGAGGAAGACCGCGGTTAGCGGGGTTAGTGTTCTGTAGGCACGCCAGTAGGGAATTCAGGCAAATCACCGAGGATCCATCAGGGGCGTTGGTCCGATGCAATTCCCCAGAGGCGAGCCATTGTTCCAGTGCAGGTCGGTCGAGGTTAGAAATCGCGCGGGTGTTCTCCAGCGCGATCATGTCCTCTTCGGTAGCGCATTGCGGGCACCAGGCGCGACACGAAATCCGGCCTCGCAGGATCAACAAGGAACTGGTTTCAACGATGATCGTGGTTTGCTTTGCCATCGGCCCCTCTATCCGGCTTGCGTGACAGATACGAGAACAGATTGCCTGAATGGGCTGGCAAAGTCCTTCGCAGGATGATTGGAATTTCTTGGAGTTTCTTGGAATCCGCTAAGGAGTTGAGTCGAAAGAGCGACTGAGCGCTTCCGAACGCCGTAAATGCTAGAATTGGTTCCCGATTCATTGAGTCCGAGTTCGTCTAATGTCTGCTGTCGAAAGCCCGATGGGCAAAGAGCTGTACGAGTTCGGTCCCTTTCGGGTCGATCCTGAAAAGCAAACTCTACTTCGCGGTGGCGAACTCATCGCGCTCAATCCCAAAACCTTCCAACTCCTCCTGGTGCTAGTGCGCCATGGCAACCAGATAGTCACCAAGGACGAGCTCATGAAATCCGTCTGGCCGGACACTTTTGTGGAGGAGACCAATCTCACTCGTAACATCTTTGCGCTCCGAAAAGCCTTCGGAGACAACGAACAGAACCGCTACATCATTACAGTTCCGGGTCAGGGATATCGCCTTGCTGAGGGCGTGCGGCTCGTTTCCGAAGCGGACCTCAGGATCGTTGCCGCCAGCCACTCGAAGGTGCAGATACAGGTTCGAGAGACGAAGCGTGGACGCTGGATCGCGGCTGTCGTGATTGTCACATTGGTCCTTGGCGCGGGGACGATTCGATTTTTCCGACATCGCACGCCAGCGCTAACCGGGAAAGACACGATCGTACTGGCCGACTTTGTCAATTCCACAGGGGATCCCGTTTTTGACGGAACACTCCGCCAAGGCTTGGCGGTTCAGCTCGAGCAATCACCCTTTCTGAGCCTCATCCCCGACCGGCGCATTCACCAGATTCTCCAGTTGATGGGCAAAACCGCCGAAATGCCACTGACCGCGGCGGTGGCGAATGATGTTTGTGAACGGACGGGAAGCGCCGCCGTGTTGGAAGGCTCGATTGCACGCATCGGAACTCAATACGTGCTCGGCTTACGCGCGACGAACTGTCGCACAGGGGCCTTGCTCGACGAAGAGCAAGTGCAGTCTCCAACAAAAGAACAGATATTGAATGCACTGAGTGACGTAGCCAGGAAGTTCCGAACCCGAGTCGGTGAATCTATCTCCGCAGTAGCGAAACACGATACCGCGCTCGCGGACGCAACGACCCCGTCTCTCGAGGCACTGAAAGCCTACAGCGCGGCTTTGAGTCTCCATGCCTCACGCGGCGCCATAGCTGCTCTTCCGCTTTTCAGGCGCGCTGTTGAAATCGACGCCAACTTCGCGATGGCCCACGCGTGGCTGGGTCGTATATATGCCGATCTCGATGAATCTCACCTAGCAGCCGAAAGCATAAGCCGAGCTTGGCAGTTGCGGGATCGCACCACAGACCGGGAGAATCTCTGGATTACTTCCGCTTACGAAACCCTCGTGACGGGAAATCTGGCGCAGGCACAACAGACCTGTGAGGAATGGGTGCAAATGTATCCCCGTGATGCAGGGCCTCATCAGGTTTTGGCCGGGACTACGAATAAGTCTGCCGGCCGATATGAGCAGGCACTGGTGGAGGCGCAAAAAGCTATTGCACTCGACCCCGATTTTGCGATTGCCTATTACAACCTCGCTGTTAACAATGCATATCTTGGCCATCTGGAACGAGCCGAGAGCGCCATCAATCGCGGTGTGGCACGCGGGTTGGAGATCGAGGAGTTTGCGATGCTTCGGTACGATCTAGCCTTTCTGAGAGGTGACCAAGCGGGAATGGATCACGAAGCCGCTCGAGCACGTGCGAGGTCCGGAGCTGCAAGCTGGATCTCCAACAAAGAAGCGTTCTCGCTGGCGTACTTGGGTCGCCTGCGCCAGGCAAGCGAAGCTTCGGCGCGCGCGGTATCCGAGGCTGAGCAGAGCGGACAACGAGAGAGGGCGGATTTGTGGAGAGTTGGGGAGGCAGTGCGGCAGGCCTTCTTCGGAAAGCTGCCCGAAGCAAAAAAGAGCGTGACGGCCGCACTGGAACAATCGAGAGATCGCGCGGTGCAGTATGGCTCAGCCTTAGCGCTCGCGATCTCGGGTGATTCTTTGCGCTCTGAAAGACTTGCCAATGATCTGGAAATTCGGTTCCCCGAGGATACAGCAGTCCAATTCAGCTACTTGCCCGTCATTCGGGCGCGCCTTGCATTGAGCCGCGGCAATCCATCAAAGGCTATCGAACTGCTTCAAACTGCAGTTCCGCACGAACTAGGCGTGACAAACAGCGCTGTAAGTGGGCTCTTCGGAGCCCTGTATCCGATCTATATGCGCGGCGAGGCGTATCTCGCCGAGCGCCGCGGTGCTGAAGCCGCAGCGGAATTTCACAAAGTTCTCGATCGTCCGGGAATTGTTGTCGCCGACCCAATCGGTGCGCTCGCTCGCCTGCAACTCGGCAGGGCTTTCACGTTATCAGGAGACAAGCGGAGCGCCAAGGCCGCCTATGAAACTTTCCTCACACTCTGGAAGGATGCTGATGCTGACATTCCAATCCTCAGGCAGGCCAAGGCTGAATACGCGAAGCTTCGGTGAGCACCGTTTTTGAGCACTGGCAGAATCCGGTACTTCGCGCATGACAGCCTTCTCGCCAAGTATTTGCTCTGTCACGTGCTCTTCCAGAGCAAACCCGCCGGGCCGATGTCCAGATAGCGCGTAAAGGAGGTATGGAATATCAGAACCGCTTTACGGCAGAGTGGATCATCGCCTTCGAGGCGAAGGATATTGTAAAGGCAATCGTTTCCTTTCGGCAGGGGCCGCGTATAGTCCTGGGCGCTGAGCCCTGCTATTAACGCCGCACTACCTGAGAGGATGTTGCACTCGGAGGCGATTAGCGAGATTCTGATCACGGGAGAGAACAGATGATTCTAGTCGTCGGAGCAACCGGTACGCTCGGAGAGGAGATCTGCCAGAGGCTTCGCGCACGCCAGTTGCCGGTGCGCGCGCTGGTTCGGCAGACCGCGAACCAGGCCCGTCTCAACGCGCTGCGCGCCGCAGAGGTCGACCTTTGCTGGGGCGATCTGAAAGATGCGGGCAGCCTGCGTGGGGCGTGCGACGGGGCGGACGTAGTCATCTCCACGGCGTCGTCCACGTTGTCGCGCCAGGGTGGTGACTCGATCGAAACTGTGGACCGACAAGGCCAATTATCTCTGATTGCCGCGGCACGCGCCGCTGGCGTGGAACACTTTACGTTGATGAGCATTCCACGTAATCCGGTGCGCGAGTCGCCGCTGACGCGCGCAAAGGCGGAGGCGGAGCGCGCCTTGGCCGATAGTGGAATGGGCTACACCATTCTGGCGGCCAACTACTTCATGGAAATCTGGCTGAGCCCCGCGCTCGGCTTCGATTATGCCCAGCGGAAAGTGGTTCTCTTTGGAGATGGACGGGCGCTGATCACCTGGGTATCCTATCGAGACGTAGCCGAGTTCGCGGTGCGCTCGCATCTGACTCCGGGAGTGCGCAATCGGACCCTGGAGGTGGGAGGGCCGCAGGACCTCAGCCCGCTGGAGGTGGTGCGTGTCTTCGAGAACGTTTCGGGTGCGCCGTTCGAGCGGCAGTTCGTTCCCGAAGAAGCTTTGCTAGCGCAGCTCGAGAGAGCGGCCGACCCGCTGGCTGAGGCCTTTGCCAAGCTGCAACTCGAGTGTGCGCATGGTTGTCGCATGAATACTTCTGAGACCCTTCGGCTCATGCCTAGGGAGCTGACTTCCGTTCGACAGTATGCAGGGGCCGTGTGCGGCCCAAAGCGGGCAAGCGCATGAGGCCGGTTCCAGCGAAGGCAGTGGGTGCGATCCGCATCGGTTCATTCAAACATCGAGGCCGATGGCGTGCATCAAAGCGAGGGCGTTGCTTCGCGTGACGATTCCAGGGCGCAGCACGTAATCGAAATCGATGTGTCCGTCAACGGCGCGATCGTCGAAGTGAACGTTGCCGGCGCGCGATCCAAGATCCTGCTCGATGTCGGCAAGAGCGAGATCGTGAGTGGTGATCAGGCCGATAGCGCCGGAATCCACAAGCTTGCGAACAATACCGGCGGCTCCGATCCGGCGATCGTGTGAATTGGTTCCGCTCAGAAGTTCATCGAGAAGAAACAGCACAGGGCGGCTCCCCTGCGTTAACTCGACGATTTGCCGTATCCGGGTAATCTCCGAAAAGAAGCGGGATCGGTTATCTTGCAAAGAATCGGTAATACGGATGGAGGCGCCGGGCTGAAGAGCGGAGATATGCAACCCTTTGGCCGCTACCGGCGCTCCGGCCCACGCGAGAACGCAATTCAGTCCGGCGGAGCGCAGCAGAGTGCTTTTGCCGGACATGTTCGAGCCGCTGACAATGAGAAGCCGCAGGTTACCGCCCAGCATGAGGTCGTTCGGGACGCATTTAGAAGGTGCTATTAACGGATGCTGAAGAGATTCCGCTTCAAAACACGGTTCCACGGATTCGGTGAGAACCGGGAATGACCATTGCGGACGCTCAAAGGACAAAGCCGCCAGCGAGGAGAGCGCTTCAAGTTCGGCGATTGACGCAAGCCACGGACCGAGTAGCCGTCCGTTTTCACGCCTCCAGGCTTCAATTCCCATGGCCACCTGTTCATTCCATAGAAGAGGCGCTCGGAGGATCCGTACCACAAGATGTTCGCCGGAATCGCGGAGATCGATCCAACGCTGGAGACGAGCGATTCGTTTCGAAGCGGGAACGCCCTCCACCTGCAGCGCGGCGCGAAGTTCTCGGAGTCGCGGCGATTGGAAGTTCTCACGTTCTAGACGAGCAAGAAGCAGGCTCAGAGTATTCAGGCCTTGCAGCGGCGTTTGACTGGATTCAACGATTCGAATGACGCGTTTCCGCAGGATCGTAATCAGAATGAAGTCGCAGCCCAGGACCGCGACTAATGGCCATAGCGGAAGAGCGTGAGCATAAAAAAGAACCACGGTGGTCACACCGGCAAATGCAAGCAGCAGCGAAATGAGTCTCAGGTAAGGCGCGAACGTCACCTCCGGCTCGGATCCCCAGTTTGCCAGCGTCTCCGTATGCACCTCGGCCCGGACGTCCTCACCTACCAAAGCGATGTCCTCCCGCAGATTGAGATGCGGGCAGAGTTCCCGCACTGCCTCCTGACGCGCAAGGGCTTCCAGGCGGGAGGCAGGGAAGAGCAGCCAGTTCGCAAGCGTCTGTTCGCCTGCGGCTGTGCGAACGGATGCGATCAGTTCAAATAATCCGCCTTTGCCAAACACGTCCAGATCGTCGGCATACACATGCGAGGAATCGCGGAAGCGGTCGCCGGAATTGCCGGCGCCCATCCAGCGATCTTCCAGGCGCGCGAGGCGATCCTCATAGTAACGAATGGCCCGTTCGGCGAGCGTGCGGCGCCTAATGATGCGCTGATGCCAAATCACGAGCGCGATGAAGGCGAGAAGCGGAGTGACCAGGAGCCACGCATCGGAAACGTGCAGGCCGAAGACGAGCACGGCTAGGGCAACTTCCAGGATTCCCAGACCGAGCCGCCAATTGCCGACCTGGATGAACCGCCACTGAAGAAGCACCTGTTCGGCGCGCCAGCGCTCCCGCCGCGACAGATACTCTTTCAGAGGGTCCATGCAGTTCACAGGATAATGGGTCGGGACGAAACCTGCGGCCGAGGCCGCAACCACGCGCGCGCTGATATACTCTCCTTTGGATAATCCAATGGTCGAGAACCACTAGTCTGTGCTGGCTTCGCTCCGAGTTGTGCTCTCCAGAATCAAAGGCTTTCTTCGGCAGGAGCGCGCCGCCGAAGATCTTGACTATGAAATAAAGCAGCATTTAGCGATGCTTTTCGACCGGTATTTGCATAGCGGATTGAACTCGGAAGAAGCTTGGATTGCGGCTCGACGGCAGTTTGGAGGAGTGACGCAAATGAAGGAATCCATTCGTGAAGGCCGGGGACTCCCGCGGATGGAGGGGCTTTTGCAAGATGGAAGATACGCTTTGCGGCAACTCCGTAAGGCTTGCGGTTTCACGATTGTGGCCGTTTCCGTCCTGGCTCTGGGAGTGGGCGCGAATACCGCAATATTCAGCGTGATCAACGCCGTCTTGTTAAAGCCTCTTCCCTATCCCGAGGCAAATCGCCTGGTATGGATTGGCGAAACTCTGAAGGGAAATTCGACGGATCAAGTTACACTGACACCCGATTTTCTGGAATGGCGAGATCGCAACAATGCTTTCACCGGGATGGCGGCCTTCAATTTGCTTACACGTACATTGACCAACGCGGGTCAAGCTTTGCAGCTCCACACGGCTAAAGCATCTTTCACTCTGCTCCCAGTGTTAGGAATCCAGCCGCTTCTCGGCCGCAACTTCTCCCAAATGGAAGATCGGAGGGGGAGCGATCAAGTAGCCCTGATCTCATACGAGTTATGGCAGCGAAGTTTCGGCGCGGGAAAGGGAGTTCTGGGCCGGGCAATCGCGCTCGACGATCGGACGTACACGATAATCGGTGTGCTGCCGCCATCGTTCCATTTCCCTTCGTCAATCGGAATCGATGTTGTAACGCCTTTGGGCAAGAACGAAGAAACGGAAATGAAACGTAGCGACGGAATTACTATCGTCCACGATGTCATTGCCCGGCTGAGGCCTGGCGTGACATTGAATCAGGCTCGCGCCCAAATGGAGACCATCGAGTCTCACATAGCACCGCCTTCGTTCATGTCCAGGCTTCAGATGACGGTGAGGGTTGTTTCTCTGCAAAATCAATTCGTAGGGAGCTTGCGTAGATCACTCTTTGCTTTATTGTCCGCCGTCGGCTTCCTGTTGCTGATGGGCTGTGCAAATCTTTCAAACCTGCTGTTAAGCAGAGCCATCGCGAGGCAAAGAGAGATGGCGATCCGTTCGTCTCTAGGCGCCTCTCGCTCGCGTTTGATAAAGCAACTCCTCATCGAAAGCATGGTGCTCGCAGCTCTAGGGTGCGCGGCCGGAGTTGCTCTGGCTTTCAGTACACGGGGAGTTCTCTTGCGTCTTCTACCGCCGGGTATTCCAGGGCTTGACACAGTTTCGCTTGATTGGCGAGTTCTTTCATTCGCGTTGATGAGTGCTTGCCTCAGCGCGGTGGCGTTTGGGCTTGGGCCTGCCCTACTCAGCTCTGCCGTTGCCGCTGCCCAAAGTTTTGCAACAGAGAGTCGCTATATTTTCGGGGGAGCCCGCCGACAAGTCTGGCTTAACACCCTGGCATCCGCTCAGATTGCGATCGCAATCGTGTTGTTATGCAGCGGCGGCCTGATGTTGCGGAGCTTCTGGAACCTGAGATATCGCGATCTTGGATTCCGGACAGAACATCTCGTAACGGCACAGATTCATCTCGGCAACGCTAAATACGCAGATAGTGGCGCGCAAATTCTTTTTGTCAACAAGCTGCTTGCGAATGTTGGCGTGCTGCCGGGGGTAGAAGGGGTTGCGATCGGCAACTTGCCTCCTGGTGAAGGCCATGCCACCAACGGTTTTGGCATTGAAGGACGAGCGCTACAGCCACAAGGACACAGGCCAGTGGCCAGGTCATACGCTATCAGTCCGGCCTATTTCCGGATGCTTCGAATTCCAGTTATTAAGGGGCGCGGCATTTCCGAAACCGACACCGCAGGGACAATTCCCGTCGCCTTGGTTAGTGAAACGTTCGCGCGCCGGAATTTTCCAGGGCAAGAGCCGCTCGGCAGAAGGCTGCGCTTGGAAAAGAAGCGTCCGTGGAGCACGGTCGTAGGAATAGTCGCCGACGTGAAGACAGCCGGATTGGTGTCCCCTCCTGAATCGGTCATTTACTTTCCTTATTCACAAGTTGGAACGATGGATACCGATGTGGGAGTGTTGCTTCGCACTGCGTTTAATCCTGCCTACATCGAACCACAACTTCGGAGGAACATTGCTCAACTGGATTTGCAGCAACCAGTCACGGACATGCAAACAATGGATCAGCGCTTGAATGAGTCGGTTGCGAAACCACGGCTTGCAACTGTCTTACTGGGATGCTTTGCCGGGCTTGGTCTGCTTTTGGCTACTACAGGTCTTTACGGAGTGATGTCTTTACTCGTACGCGGGAGATTTCGGGATATCGGAATTCGGCTGGCGGTCGGCGCCCGGCCTCACGACGTATTGCGTATGATCCTGATACAAAGTGTTCGAATCTTGCTCGCGGGTATCGTCGGCGGAATGTGTTGTGCGCTCGTTCTCACTCGCTTGATGCAAACTCTCCTGTATAAGGTATCCGCCTTCGATCCGTTCACCATAGGCGCGGTAACTACGCTTCTGATCTTGGTGGCTATGGCCGCTTCTTATTTTCCTGCCCGCCGAGCATCTCGAATCGATCCGATGACAACTCTGCGAACCGAGTAGCGTTGCGGGTCCGCTTCGCCGAGCTTATGTTTCTCGGCCATTAAGATGAAACTAGCGATGAAACGCTCGGGATTCGCGGATCTGCCGCTGCATGGCGGACGAGTGCCGCTCTGGTTAGCGGAGCGCATGGAGAAACTGGGAACCGCAATCGTGGAGAGCATTGTGCATCACTACGGCGCGGCGGAGTTTCTTTCGCGCTTAAGCGATCCTTTCTGGTTTCAAGCACTCGGGTGCGTGATGGGCATGGACTGGCACTCATCGGGCATCACCACTTCCGTGTTGGGCGCTTTGAAACGTGGCCTGAATCCGCGGGCGCATGAACTCGGCATTTATGTTTGCGGTGGGCGGGGAAAGCAGTCGCGCCAGACTCCGCGTGAATTGTTGGAAGTGGCGGATGAAAGTGGCTTGGATGGCTCCGCGCTGGTGAGAACGAGCCGGTTGACAGCCAAGATCGACAACAATGCCATTGCCGATGGATTCCAGCTTTATCTGCACGCTTTCGTCGTGACGAAAGCGGGCGAATGGGCGATCGTTCAGCAGGGGATGAACGATGCCAACGGACTTGCCAGGCGCTACCACTGGCACTCCGCGTCAGTTCGCGATTTCACAAGTGAACCGCATACCGGCATTGTTGGCGAGAACGAGGGCATCATCCTGAATCTGGTGGACCGGCGCGCAAAACCGGCGCAAGAGGCGCTACTCACGATCGCCGGCACAGAACCGGAAAAGACGCTTGGCGAACTTCGAAAGCTGTCGATGCCCACCCATCACGAAGTCCGTGCGCCGGATGTGGATTTAAAGCGGCTCGGAGCTATCTTGGCCGTAAGTTATGACAGACAGTTGCGCGATTTCGCCTCGCTTCTTCTGATGGAAAATCTTGGTCCACGAACACTTCAGACGCTGGCGCTTGTCGCCGAAGTGGTTCATGGCGCTCCCACACGTTTTTCCGATCCGGCGCGTTTTTCGTTTGCTCTCGGCGGCAAGGATCGCCATCCGTTTCCGGTCCCGCTGAAGACCTATGATGAGTCGCTGGCGGTGCTCCGGCGTTCGTTGAATGCTGCGAAACTGGAACAAACCGAGAAGATAGATGGATTTAAGCGGCTTGACGCCCTGGTTCGAAGAGTGGAAGAAAACTACCAGCCCGCGGCGCACTTCGAACGGGTCCTCGCGCACGAGCATGCGATTTCAGGCAGCCTGAACGGCAGATCGGTATTCGATGACCGCAAGGTAAAGCGCCCTTCCCAGGCTGAGCAGCTTTCGCTGTTTGCGGCGCGCGGGTAGAGACTTACAAGTGGAGCGGGCAATCGTCGGGTTCCACCAAGATGAAGAAGGGCATTGGGTGGCAGACCTGGAATGCGGACACACGCGGCATGTGCGGCATGATCCGCCCTGGCAAAACCGGTCGTGGGTGCTGACCGAGCAAGGTCGCGCTCAGTTTATTGGGACCAAACTTAATTGCGTCCGCTGCGACGAGCCCGCCGTGCCAGCCAAAACCGGTTAGCGTAAATCAACAGATTCGCCGCGCAGACGGCAACACCCAGGCAGACGAGCAAGGTTTCGGGGAGATCCGGATAAACGAGCCGGTCCAAATAATAAACCAAAAAGCTGCCGTGGTGCGAATCTATTCCGGCTTGTCTTTCGAAAGACCACTCCGCCAGAGTCAACGGACAGGGCAGGCGGACTCAACTCCACAACAATTCCCCAAACAAGGGATAAGAGGTGAAAGGCCGTGAGCAGCGCGCGGCCGCGTGTCCAGAGCGCTCCGAAAATGACCCAAAGAATCCAGGCGAGATGAATTGCCAGAACGATCGCGGCCAGAATTGCGAACGTGCTGCTAACCCTCGGGTACGCCGGCTTTCTTGAACACCGCGAGCGAACTCTCCAGGCCCATTTTGGCGGCTTGTTCCGGAGGGACATCTTTCAACCGGCCGAACACTTCAACACTCAAGGCGTCCGTGTATCCAATCGTCTGCAGCGCACGAAGAAAGCCAACCAGATTGATTACGCCCTCGCCTGGCAGCAGCCGTTGATTGTCACGGATCTGATCGGGCGGAAGGTTCGGAGCATCGTTGAAGTGAACGTGAACAATCCTGTCCCGCCCGGCTGCGACAATATCATCCGTTGTGGCTCCCGCGTGGTGCCAATGCCATGAATCAAGCAGTAGACCGACATTCGGTCCGCACTCTTTCGCGAATTCGAGCATCTCGTTCATCCGCCAAATGAATTCATTCGGAAATTGCCTGCGCAAGTGAAGCGGACCGATAAATTCGAGACCCAGCCGCACGTTCGATCTCGCCAAGACCTGCGCGCTTTCGGTGAACCGCTGTTTGTAGAGCCGGCGAAGCTCCTCCTTCGGCGTCTCGCTCGAGGGCATGATCCACGTGACCATGCGCGGGCAACGGATGGCTGCTGCGAATTGCGCGGAGTCGCTAAGCTTTGCGAGTCCGGCTTTGAAAGTTGCGTCGTCTTTCCGGAATTCAACCGGGAAATTGATCGCGGCCGGTTTGATATTGAGCTGTTTCAAAAGAGCATTCGTTTCGTCTGCACCGGCCTTCATCGCGGCATCCAACATTACGTCGGTGCCGGGAAAGCCGGTTTTCGCGGCCAAGCGAGCGAACTCGGGCCAGGGGACGCGTCCCGATATCAAAACGCTGTTCAGGGCCAGAAACATGCGGGCTGTGGACCGTTGAGCGGTCGCGAGGACTGGGGCAGCGGCGATCAGCTTGCAAGCTGCCCGCCTGCCGATGAGTAAGCTTTTCACGTCGCTTCGATGATACATGCTGGAGACAGGAGTTAATAAAATTCGATAGCAAGGAACGGATAGCTGCAAAGCGGGAAAGCTCGTACGATCGGGTCATGAGGGCCAATATGATGAACGAAGAGAAGTACTGGAAGGCAGTTCTTGCGAAGGACAAAGCGCAGGATGGGCAGTTTTATTACGGAGTCGTAACCACGGGTGTGTACTGCCGTCCATCGTGCCCGGCGCGAACGCCGCTCCGCAAAAACGTGCGATTTTACGAGACCCGCGCGCAAGCTGAGCAGGATGGACTGCGCGCCTGCTTGCGCTGCCGCCCTGCCTCTATCACCAGCGCCGATTCGAATAGAATCCGCATCCGCCGTCTTTGCGAATACATCCGCGCAAACTGTCAAAGCGGCGAATCGCTGGCGCTTGAGGACCTGAGCCGTCAAGTCGGCCTCAGTCCGTTCCATCTGCAGCGGACCTTCAAGGCGATGATTGGAGTAACGCCGAAACAATATGTCGAGGCGTGCCGGGTGGAAGCTTTGAAGGGCGGCTTGCGAGCGGAAAATTCCATCACGGACGCGATCTACGAGGCGGGTTTCGGCTCCAGCAGTCGGGTTTACGAGCGCGTCGATACAAGGCTGGGCATGACGCCGGGTGAATACCGGGCGGGCGGAAAGGGCGTGTCCATCTCCTATGTTTCGGTTGCGAGCCCCTTGGGCGTAATGATGATGGGCGCGACGGATCGGGGGCTCTGTTTCCTGCAGTTCGGCGAATCTCAAAACGAGCTGCTGCAAGCGCTCCGGGCCGAGTATCCGGAGGCGCAACTGGAAGCGATGAAAACGCCGTATTCCGATCAGTTCGATGCATGGATGAAGTCGTTGCTTCGATATCTGCGGCGCGAAACCATTCGGATTGATGTTCCGGTCGACGTGCGCGGTACCGCGTTTCAACTGAAGGTCTGGAACTATCTGCAATCGATACCGGTGGGTCAGGTGCAATCCTATTCTGAAATCGCAGCGGCGCTTGGGAATCCGAAACGGATCGCGGGCCGTAGCGCGTGCCTGCGCCGCGAATCGTGTCGCGATTGTGATTCCGTGTCATCGCGTGATCCGAGGCAACGGCGAGTTGGGCGGTTATCGCTGGGGCATGGACCGGAAACGAGTGCTGATCGATCTCGAAAGAAGGGCTGCGGCGCAGGGTGCCGGAAGCATAGTATAGAAAAGAGGTGCGAATATGGACGGACAGAATTTCGGGATGAGATCGACCCGCCGCGAAATGCTGCTTGGAACGGGAGCGGCCGCAATCGCCGCGCTCGGAGCTGCCGAAGCTGATGCAGGCGAGCGCCCCGGCCAGTTCGGTGGCGATCGTCCGATGCCGCGAGTACACCGATTTCGGCTCTAAATTATCAACCGCCTTCGATCAAATCGGCGGCATCGACAAGTTGGTGCGAGGGAAAACAGTTGGAATTAAACTGAACCTCACCGGCAACCCGAAAAATTTCCCCCTCACGCCCGACCTGCCCTATCGCACTAACGGTCAGACCATCGCGGCCACTGTAGCACTGATGTCCAAGGCCGGGGCGCGGCGTGTGCGCCTGATCGAGAGCTTCTTCCCGGCAACCCAGGATCTGGATCTCTGGGCGCGCTATGGCATCGATGTGAACGCGATCAACAATATCGGCGTTCCGGTGGATTGGGAGAATGTTCAGAACCTCGGCAAGTACAAACAGTACGTTCGCCTGAAGGTGCCGTGGGGCGGATACATGTATCCGGCCTATTACCTCAACCAGGCGTTTGTGGATTGCGACGTGTACGTCTCGCTTGCCAAGCTGAAGAACCATTGGATAGCGGGTGTGACGATGTCGATGAAGAACAATTTCGGCGATACGCCCTGCTCTTTGTACGGCAGCGATTGCGGTCCGAGTGGGAACGAGACTCCGACGAAAGAACGCGGCGATGTTCTGCACGAGGGGAAAACGAAAGCTCCTTCCGGAGTGGATGCGGAGCTGCATCCCGATTCGCCGCGCGATCCCGGTTACCGTGTGCCTCGCATCGTGGTGGATCAAGTCAGTATCCGGCCCATTGATCTGGCGATTGTCGACGGCGTGGAGACGGTGCGCGGCGGAGAAGGTCCATGGCTTCCCGGACTGGAACGCATGACCCCGGGCGTGATCATCGCAGGGCGCAATCCGGTCTGTGTGGATGCAGTCGGAATGGCTGTAATGAGCTACAGCCCGCAAGCAGATCGAGGCACGTCACCGTTTATCCGCGGCAACAATACTTTGAAACTTGCCGAGGCGGTTGGTATCGGCACCACCGATCTGAACCGGATCGAAGTAGTGGGTATGAGCATCAAAGACGCCCGCATCGACTTTGGACCCGGCGCGGTAGGCAAAAAGCTCAGTGAACTGAAGGCGTAACAGCAAGCCTTGTTTCTGGTGATATGCTCCAGATTAGTGAGTTCTAGAATCACGATCGAGTCTGGGAAAAGGTCCGGTCAGCCGTGCATCCGCAGCCTTCGTATCACAGTTTGGGATGTCCTTAATTGGCTGGCGGCGGGCATGACCGAAAACGAGATCCTCGACGACTATCCCGAACTCGAGCGAGATGACTTCCGCGCCGTCTATGAATATGCCGCGAAGCTCGGCAGACGCATAGCGCAGTGAAGTTGCTTTTTGACGAGAACCTTTCACGTAAGCAATTTGCTGCTGATCCGGAACTCGGTATCCTGATCCTAGACAAAAACTGAATAGAGCTGCGATTTCAAAACGCTACGGCGTGGTCTGATCGTACAACGCATCTACATCCCGCTTCAATTTAGACATCGAAGCATCATCAATATAAACCATGTGCCCTGCCGCAAAATGATCGCGCGTGATGTTCTTATGAGCCTCAGGTTTCAGGCCCATATGATTGAATGTGTAATCGACGGCGAAGAACGGTGTCGCGGCGTCATAGAGTCCCTCAGCAATAAAGACATGCATGTAAGGATTCTTCGCAAACGCGTGGCGGAGGGCTTCGCTGGTGTCCGCGAAACCGGACCAGCCGGTGGTTCCGTAATCCCATCGCCCAATGCCGCCACCGAGAACGTAATACGTTAAATCGCTCGAATATTCGAGTTCGCGCCGGACATAATCGCCAAAGACCGACGTGTATGGCGGCCGGATGCCGGCTTCGCTCGGATCGAAATCGGGCGCCTGTTGTGTCTCGGTCGCGTCTTCGCCCGTGAAGCGTCCGTCCAACCGTCCGATGGTCTTGCCTTGGTCGCGTAACAACTCGGTATCGAAGTGGGAAAGATCTACGCGCAAGTTACAGCGTTCAATGTACTGCTTGCTCAACCCTGTGTAGCGAGCGAGGCGATCCACCACAGCCTGGCGCTGATCGGCCGGAAGCTCGTCGCCTTTCTGCAAGGCCATCGCATAATCCGTGGAAGCCCACTGTTCCGCTTCCTTCGCCAGCGCTTCCGGGTCCTTCTCCAGTTCCGGGGCGAGCTTGTGATGGTACGCAGCGGTTACCGCGTAGGTGGGCAGATACAGAATGTATGGAAGATCGTTGCCGTTGACGAAACTGGCGGTTCCGAACTGCAAAATGGTCGAGATGAGAACAATACCGTTCAGCGCGATCCCGTGATCCACTAAATAACCGGAAAGCCCGGCGGCTCGCGTGGTTCCGTAACTCTCGCCGGCCAGATACATGGGAGATGTCCAGCGCGAATTCTTCTGTAAATAGAGCCGGATGAATTCTCCGAACGCGGCGATATCACCATTAACGCTCCAGAATTTCTTGCCCAGTTCGGGTGTCAGCGCGCGGCTATATCCGGTGCCGATAGCATCCACGAAAACGAGATCCGTTTTATCGAGGATCGTGTTCTGGTTGTCCTCCAGCTCGAACGGCGGCGCAGGCATGAAGCCGTTCGCCAGCATCTTCACTCGTTTTGGGCCGAAGCAGCCCATGTGAAGCCAAATGGTCGCGGAACCCGGCCCGCCGTTGAAGGCGAACGTCAGAGGGCGCTTGCCGGATTGCCCAGCGTGGTTGTCCAACGTGTAAGCGACGTAAAACATTTCCGCTTCCGTATGGCCCTGCTCATTCTTGATCGGCATGCGTGCTGCCGTAGCGGTGTACTCGAGCGTTTTCCCCTTCACCGTGATCTTGTGATGAGTCACGGAGGGTTTCTCTTCTGGCGGCTCGGGTTGATCCGGATGCTTCACGGGCTCCACGCCGCCGGGAACGTTCTGGGTTTCCGGAGTTTCGCTCTGCTGCTGGCCTTGCGTTCCGCGCTGCCGCTGCTGGGCCGTAAGCATCGATGCGACCAACACCGCGAACAGAAATGTCTTCAGGCAAGTCTTCAATTCCGTGCTCCTCTGACTACTGATTTTCACAATCACTGCAGTTGACGATTCAAAAATAGAGTAAATTCGGTGTTGTCTTCGATCCGGGCATCCAGCGGTTTGCCGCCCGAGTGACCGGAACTGGTGTCGTACTTCAGAAGAATTGGGTTTGAAGATCCCGTTGAGGCTTGCATCAAGGCCGCCATCTTTCTGGCGTGCAGCGGATCCACGCGAGTATCGCCATCGCCCGTCACGAACAGCACGGCGGGATACTTTACGCCCTTTTCGACGTGATGATACGGAGAGTACTTGAACAAATACCGGAACTGATTCTCGTCTTGAGCCGAGCCGTATTCAGATACCCACCACTGCGCTACTTTGAACCGATCGAATCGAACCATATCGAGAAGCGGGTTCATGCAAATTACTGCGCCAAAGAGATCGGGCCGCTGTGTGACTGCCGCTCCCACCAACAGACCGCCATTGGAGCCTCCTAGGATCCCGAGCCGCGAGGGACGCGTATAGCCGTTTTTTGTCAGATAATCGGCAGCAGCTTCAAAATCATCGAAAACATTTTGCTTCTTTTCAAACATCCCGGCTTTGTGCCATGTTTCCCCGAATTCACCTCCGCCGCGCAGATTCGGCAGGGCAAAGACTCCTCCCTGCTCCAGCCAATACACGGCCAGGTTATTGAAATGCGGAGCATAGCTGATGTCGAAGCCGCCGTACCCGGTCATCAAAACACGCGCAGTGCCATCGAGCTTCAATCCTTTCTTGTGGACGATAAACATCGGGATGCGAGTTTTATCGCGGCTTTCGTACCACACCTGCTTCACCACGAAATCATCGAAGCTGCCGGGAATCGCAGCTTTCCACCAGACGGCCGCCGAACCGGTTTTGAAGGTGTATTGATAAATCGTTTCTGGAAAGGCAAACGACTCGAAAGCGAAGTACATCTTATCCTGATTGGGCTCTCCCCTTAAATCAGAAACAGAACCAAGCACCGGTAGCGGGAGGTCCGATTCGTGTTTACCATCCAGGTTGTAAATTGCCGCCCGCGACGTCACATCGTGAAGATAGGAGACCACCAGTTTTCCACCGAAAACGGACGCGCTCTCAATGTGGTCGCGCTGCTCAGGAACGATATCTTTCCAGTTTGCCTGTTCAGGAAGGTTTAGATCCAGCGAGAAGACGCGCCGGTTCGGCGCTTTCCACGTTGTTGTGACATACATGTGGTCTTCGAAATAGTCGGGCAGGAATTCGCCATCTAATCCCGTAATGACCGGCTTCGGCGTTTCATCGCGGCCCAGACGCATTGCATAGACATCGCTCTTGACGCCCCAACCGGTCGAAGCAACCACAATAAGCCAGCGGCCATCGCAGGTCACATAGCCCTCAACAAATGTTTGTGGCCCGTAGCCTTTGCCAAAAATCAATTTATCCGAAGCGGGATCGGCGGTCATTGCGTGGAAGTACAGGCGTATGCCTTCCGGCAACTTCTTCGAGTAGTACAGACCAGCTCGGTCCGATGTAAATGAAACGCCCAAATAAATCGCCTTCGGCATGATTTCGCTGAGGGTTTGCCTCGTATCGATATTGAGGAAGTGAACGGTAATCTCATCCTGGCCGCCTTCTTGGATCCCATAAGCCAACAGGCTGCCGTCTCGCGAAACATCCAACAGGCGCACAGTAACAGGACCCGAGCTGCTTAGCAGGTTGGCGTCCACAAGAACATCGTTTTTGCCAGTCGGTCCCTCCCGCAAACAGAGCTGGTTCTGATTCTTGTCCGCCGGGTGTCTGATGAAAAATTGCCGGTTCCCGCGAACGGTGGGCAACTCGTAGGAATCGACGCGCATCAACTGGCTCATGCGTCTGTAAACCTGTTCGCGGCCCGGCAGTGGTTTGAAATACGCCTCTGTGTACGCCTGCTGAGCCGCGATCCAGGCCCGGGTTTCCGCGCTTTTTTGGTCTTCGAGCCACCGATAGTTATCGGTAATTGAAATCCCGTGTATGATGTCGGTGACGGGCTTCTGAGGCGTCGCCGGAGCTCCATTCACAACCGTGTTCGCGCAATATGCTACTTGAGCGCAGACGAGAAAGGCAGAGGATAGAATCCAGCTTTGCATTTCTGTAGTCTAATCGAACCGAGACGCCCGTGGGCGTGAACACGCGAAACCGGAACACGACGGGTGGCGGTCATTAGCTCTCAATTTTCATATCCGTTTCTGTTATCGCTGCCCGAGCGGGTGGTTCGCCTGCTGGGAGCCGTCTCAGGCGGCTTGCTGCGCGAACTTGGCGAGATCGCCCTGCCCGCCCGGATTCGAAGGACAGCTCTTTACCGAACCATGGTGGAGATCACGCTTCGCTTCATGATCCAGGAAGTCGGGCAGGTGGAGGGCGTTTACCCGCCGGAAGGACGCCTGGCACAGGACTTTCTCTTAAAGCGAGGCGCCAGCCACTGCATAGAATTGCTGGGCTTGCTTACGTTGCACGTTTCACCCATTTGGATCCTTGCGGCGCTTGCCGATGCCAGCGGAGCGGGGCACGCTCTGGTTCTGGAGATCACGGAAGCTCTGAAGCAAGAAGGCTTGCTGGATGCGAATGCACGCTTCGAGACTGTCGATCAATTGCTCGATGGGCTGGAAAAGAGCAGCGCACGGCTCGCCGAAGCGCTCAACGTTCCTCCACTAAACACGGAAAGCTTACGGCACGAGTGGCTGGAGCTTAAGCGGGAACTGCCGAAGATATCGCGGCGCGATCTGCCGGCCCCGGCCGATCTGCAAAGAATGTGGGATGAACTGGTGGAGTCCGCGGCAGCGCAGAAGAAATCGGTGTTTACGGTTTGCTCGCTGCTGGCCGTGTCATCCATCGCGGAGTTGCCGTCTAATTTGCTTTGGCTGTCCCGCGCGGCGCGCGTGGCGGGGAAAAGCGCGGGAGGGCTGGTCGGCGGGGCTCTCTTGGCCCATTACAAACAGGCTCTCGACGAGATCTCTCGCGTGGGATTCCTCGATTATTGGAAACGTCAGTTTCGTCCGTATCTTCGCGCCGCCGCGTCTCAATTCGCGATAAGCAAACAATCGTCCACCGAAAGGCTGCTGGCTAAACATTTCAAGAGAGAATCTCAATGAAACTAGAGGGCAGAGTTGCCGTGGTGACCGGAGGCGCGACGGGAATCGGACGGGCCGTGTGCGAGCTGTTCGCGCAAGAAGGCGCGCGCGTGGTGATCAATTACAGCGAATCGCATGACGCCGCGGAAGAGGTCGCATCTGTTATTCGCAACAGTGGAGGCCAAACTGTAACCGTACGGGCGAGCGTGGCTGTCGACGCAGACGTGCGAAATCTCATGCGCTCCGCCGAGGAACATTTCGGCAGGTTAGACATTCTGGTGAACAACGCGGGATGGAGCAAGCGAACTCCGCATCATCGGCTCGAGGATTTAACGGACGATCTCTGGGACCGCACGCTCGATACGAATCTGCGCGGCGTCTTTTACAGCATCCGGGCCGCGGTTCCGTTGTTGCGCAAGCAGAGCGGAGCATCCATCGTCAACATCGCCTCGGGCGCGGCGTATACAGGTGGAGGCAGCACCATCGCGTATGCGGCATCAAAAGCGGGAGTGCTCACCATGACGAAATCCTTCGCCCGCGTGCTGGCGCCGGATGTGCGCGTAAACGCCATTGCTCCCGGCCTGGTTCACACGCGTTTTGCAGGCTGGCCCGAAGAGACGTTCGTCACCGGAGCGGCACATTCGCCATTGAAGCGAATCGCCACGCCGGAAGAAGTGGCAAAAGCCGCGCTATTCCTGGTCGGCGATGCGACCGCGACCACCGGAGAAACGATTCGAGTGGATTGCGGAGTGACCTCACTGGGTGGTGCATAAAAACGAACACGTCCCTGACGGCACATGCGAGTTAGACATAATTGTTCGCGTGCTAATCTGGCGTGACAGTAAACTGAATCCGAATGCCAATCGTCCGTGAAAAAAAGCAGCTCATGAGCGCCTCCGAGATCGATCGCACTTTAGTTCGCCTCGCGCATGAGATTCTCGAAAAAACTACCGATTTGGACCGCCTCGCATTCGTGGGTATCAAGCGCCGCGGCGTGCCGCTTGCCGCACGATTAGCAGCGAAGATCAGAAGTCTCGAAAACCTCGAGATTCCAGTTGGCATTCTGGACATCAATCTCTACCGCGACGATCTTTCCACCGTCTCGGAACGCCCGGTTCTGAACGCGAAGCAGATCGATTTTTCGATCGTCGGCAAAGATATCGTTCTCATGGACGACGTGCTTTATACGGGTCGCACGATCCGATCCGCGCTCGATGCTTTGTTCGATCATGGCCGTCCCGCGCGCGTGCAACTCTTGTATTGATCGATCGCGGCCATCGCGAGCTTCCGATCGAAGCCCGCTACATCGGTCGAATGGTTCAGACCAGCAGCAACGAGATCATCGAAGTCAAGTTCAACGAAATCGATGGCCAGGAGAAGGTGATGCTCGTCGAAAGAGTAGATGAGCCGTCGCTGCAACCCGCAACATAGCCTTGTATGCAGCGCGGTTTGCTTGATATCGAGTCGCTCACGCGCCAGGATATTGAAGCCATCCTGACGCGATCGAAATTTTTTCAGCCTCCGCCGCGCGAAACTTTCAAGCGTTTCGATATCGCGCGCGGCCGCACGGTTGTCAATCTGTTCTTTGAAGCCTCCACTCGAACACGAACCAGCTTCGAAATAGCCGCCAGGCGGCTGGGCGCCGATATCCTTTCCATTACTGCGGCGGGTTCCAGCATCTCAAAAGGTGAGTCGCTGGTGGATACGCTGAATACGCTCGGCGCGATGCGGCCCGACGCGATTGTGATGCGCCACTCGGCTTCCGGCGCTCCTCATTTTCTCTCCCGCTACTTGCCGATACCGATCGTTAACGCCGGCGACGGCACCCATGAACACCCTACGCAAGCCCTTCTCGATGCCCTGACAATACAGGATCGTCGCGGAACACTGGAAGCTCTGCGCGTCGCGATCATTGGCGATATCGCGCACAGCCGGGTGGCGCGATCGAACATTTTTCTCCTCTCCAAATTCGGAGTTCAGGTGGTGCTCTGCGGCCCTGCATCTCTCCTGCCGCGAGAAATGGCGGAAATGGCTCCCGGCGTCGAACTCACCACCGATATGGAACAGGCCATCCGCGATGTCGACGTGATTATGATGTTGCGCGTCCAACTGGAGCGTCAGAATGAAGCGGCCTTTCCCGCAAACGAGTACTTTCAGTTTTTCGGCCTTCGTCCCGAGCACATCGAGATGGCAAAACCGAACGTAATCGTCATGCATCCGGGGCCGATCAATCGCGGCCGCGAAATCTCTTCCGAAGTCGCCGATTCTCAACGCTCGGCCATCTTGAACCAGGTGGAAAACGGTATCGCTGTCCGAATGGCCGTGCTCGAAAGGGTTCTGCCGCAGTGAATAAGCTCATTATCAGAAATGGCCGCGTTGTGGACCCGGCGCAAAACCGCGATTCCGTTTGCGATATAGCAATCGAAGATGGCACGGTTCGGGAGATCGGGAAAGACATAGCGAGCGTGGCCGCGGAAGAATTCGATGCCACCGGCCTGATCGTCGCACCCGGGTTCATTGACATTCACGTTCATTTGCGCGAGCCCGGATTCGAGCACGCCGAAACCATCGAAAGCGGATCGCGAGCGGCAGCGGCGGGCGGATTTACTTCCATCTGCTGCATGCCGAATACGCAGCCCGTGAATGATAGCGCCACGGTTACGAACTACATTTGCGAGCGGGCCCGTCGTTTCGCCGCGGTGAACGTTTACCCGATCGGCGCCATCACCAAGAACAGCGCCGGCGAAGAGCTTTCCACCATCGCCTCCATGAAACAGGCGGGAATCGTCGCGATATCCGACGACGGAAAGCCGGTGATGAATGCGCGTGTGGCGCGGCGCGCTATGGAATTTGCTCGCGCTCTCGATCTTCCGTTCATCGAACACTGCGAAGATCTGCATCTGAGCGCAGGCGGCGATATGCACGAAGGATTGGAGTCCACCCGGCTCGGTCTGCGCGGCATACCGCGCAGCTCCGAAGATGTCATGGTGGCGCGCGATCTCATCCTCGCGGAGCTTACCGGCGTCCGCTATCATGTGGCGCACATCTCCTCTCACCATTCGGTGGAAATGGTCGCGTTCGCCAAACAGCGCGGACTACAGGTTACGTCGGAAGCAACACCGCACCATTTCGCTCTGAGCGATCGCGAGATGCACCCCTATGACAGCAACTACAAGATGAAGCCGCCTCTTCGCGGAGCATGCGACGTGGATGCTGTAATAGGCGGACTCGTTAGCGGCGCGATCGACGCGATCGCCACCGATCACGCGCCGCATCCCGGAGCCGAGAAGATGCAGGAGTTCGAGCGCTGCCCGTTCGGCATCATCGGACTCGAAACGGCGCTCGGTCTATCGCTCGAGCGCTTGTATCATTCGGGAAAGCTCGACCTGTCGAGCTTGATTCGCCTGTTCACCGCAAATCCCGGCGCGCATCCTGTCTCTGAGCGACAAAGGAACACTGGGCGTTGGTGCGCCGGCTGATATTACGATCTTCGGTATGGATCACGAGTGGACCTACGATGTGAACCGCTCGCCCTCGAAGAGCCGCAACACGCCATTCCACGGCCGCCGGTTTCGTGGAGGGCCAGTAGCAACGATCGTAGCTGGCGAGATCGTGTGGCGAAAGGACAGCTAACCTGCTGCGGCCGCCATCACCGACGAGACCAGGGCCTCTTCTTCCTGCGTCAGCAACGGTTCGCATATCCAGAATGATTCTGTCGCGCTCGATTCTTGCGATCACGGGTACTGGCGCGCGTCGCAACCGTTGCTCGAATGCAACCGGATGCGGAACAGCTAATTCGACAACCCAGGTCGGAAGCGATTGATCGGGCGTCGAGCCTCCGCCGATTGCCGATTCGCTTTCCCTGATGACCACGTTCAAACTGCCGAGCTTGCCCGCAACTCGCTCCGCTCTCTCGCGTATCTCGTCACTGCGTGGCGAAGATCATCTGCAGCGTTGGAATCGCCTGCCAATTCCTGGCGCAGCAAATGTCTGAGCGTTGTTTCGAGTGCTTCGATGATCAGCTTGTCCACTCGCAGCGCTCTATACATCGGATTGCGGCGAATGCGGCGCACCAGATCGCCGTCGCCCGCGATGATCCCGCTCTGCGGACCGCCCAGCAATTTGTCGCAACTGAACGAAACGATGTTGATTCCAGCGCTCAGACTCTCGGATACAAGCGGCTCGTTCACTCCTTTGGCGCCCAAATCTACCAGACATCCGCTTCCCAGATCCTCGTAAACGGGGATCCCGCGCTCGCGTCCGAGTTGCGCCAGTTCCTCCAATCGCGGCCGGGCCGTGAATCCGGAAATATGAAAGTTCGATGGATGAACTCGCAAGATCAGGCGTGTCCGTTCGCCAATCGCCTCCCGGTAATCGTCGATGCGCGTCCGATTCGTAGTTCCGACCTCGCGCAAGAGCGCGCCGGAGCGCGCCATGATCTCCGGAATTCGAAACCCGTCGCCGATTTCGATCAGCTCGCCGCGCGACACGATCACTTCGTATCCCGCCGCAAGTTCTTGCAGCACCAGGAACACCGCGGCGGCGTTGTTGTTCACGACAATTGCCGGCGCTCCCAGTAACCGCGCAAGCAGCGCGCCCGTATGCGCATCGCGCTTCCCGCGTTTGCCGGCCGCGAGATCGTATTCGAGATTCGAATAACGCGAAATCGGCTTGAAATCCGCGAGCGGCGCGCGGCCAAGATTCGTATGCAGAATTACGCCCGATGCGTTGATCACCGGGCGAAGAGATGGCTCAAACAGCTTTCTAAGGCGAATTTCGACCTCTTGCTCAACGGAAGCGCCCGCGCTATCAGTCTCCTGCCGCGAGCGCTTGCCGCCGCTCCGCAAGAACTGTCCGCACTTCGTCCGCCACCACGCTGCGCGGAAGCTCGATCCACATTCTTCAGCTTCCGCAGTACTTGATCGACGGAAGGGAGATCTCGAAATCCGTCCATCTAAGCGCCTGTCAGGCAATCGCGCGGTGCGTCAGCGCCTGCTTCAGATATTTGCCTGTGTAGGAACCGGGAACCGAGGCGATCGCTTCAGGCGTGCCTTGCGCGATGATCTGGCCGCCCGCTTCTCCGCCCTCCGGCCCCAGGTCGATCACCCAATCGGCGGCTTGAACCAGATCCAGGTTGTGTTCAATCACCAGAATGCTTCCGCCATTATGTATCAGGCGCTCGAAGCTCTGCAGCAGTTTGGCAATGTCCTCGAAATGCAATCCCGTCGTCGGCTCGTCGAAGAGAAACAAGCGTCCCTTCGCAGCTCGATTGCGCCAGGTGCGCGGCCAGTTTCACGCGCTGCGCCTCGCCGCCGCTCAAGGTGGTTGCCGATTGCCCCAGCCTCAGATACCCCAGCCCGACATCTTGCAGCACCTTCAAGCGCGTCACCAGCCTTGGCGTATCGGCGAACAATGACAGCGCCTCGCGAACCGTCAGTTGCAGCACTTCATGGATGTTCACGCCCTTGTAGCGGATATCGAGAACGCTCGACTTGTAGCGTGTGCCTTTGCACTCCTCGCAGACCAGCTCCACATCCGCCAGGAACTGCATCTCCACCGTGACTGTTCCGTCGCCCTGACATGTTTCGCAACGGCCGCCTGGAATATTGAACGAAAAATGACCCGGAGTGTAGCCGCGCCGCTGCGCTTCGGGCGTGCATGCAAACAGATCGCGGATAATATCGAACGCCTTCACATAGGTCACGGGATTGGATCGCGGAGTCCGTCCAATCGGAGATTGATCCACCATCACCACGCTCGTCAACAAGTCCGCTCGATCCACGCGCTTCAGCGGAAGCTTTCTGCGCGCCCGCCTGCTCCGCGCTTTCTTCCGAAGCATTCTGCCGTTCTTTGTTTACCTTCAAATCGAGCGCGCGGTAAATCACGTCGTGCACCAGGCTCGATTTTCCGGACCCGGAGACGCCGGTGACCGCAACCATCATGCCCAGCGGAATCTCAACATCAATGTTCTTCAGATTGTTCGCGCGAGCGCCGAAAAACCGAATCGTTCTCTTCGGATTCACTTTTCGGCGATCCAGAAGCGCTGGAAACCGCCAGTTCCCCGCGCAGATATCGGCCCGTCGAGGACTGGACGCCATCGCGATCCTTGCCTGCCGGAGGCAGCAGCAATTGCTGATAGCTGCCCGAAAAGATCACTCGCCCGCCGTTTTCGCCGGCGCCCGGACCGAGATCCAGAATATAATCCGCTTCCGCCATGATTTCGGCGTCGTGTTCGACCACGATGATCGTGTTTCCCAATTCGCGAAGATCTTTCAGAATGTGGATGAGCCGCGCCGTGTCGCGGCTATGCAACCCGATCGACGGTTCATCGAGCACATAGATCGCGCCCACCAGCCGCGAACCGAGGCACGTCGCAAGTTGTATCCGTTGCGCTTCGCCGCCGGAGAGCGTAGCGGAAAGCCGATCGAGCGTCAGATACTCCAGGCCCACATCGTTCAGAAATTTGCAGCGCTGCCGGATCTCATCGAGAACCCGGTCGGCGATCTCCGATTCTTCGGGACTCAACTGCAGATTGTCGAAGAACTGCTGCGCACGCGCGATGTTCATGCGCGAAACCTGCGCGATATTGCAGTCATCGAGCCGAACCCACAGCGCCTCCGGCCTGCAGCCGCGCGCCGCGGCACGCCGGACATTCCGTATAAGCCCGATACCGGCTCATGAATACGCGCACGTGAACTTTGTATTTCTTTCTTTCGACCTCGTGGAAGAAACGGTAAATGTGCTTTCGAACAAACTCCTTCTCGTCCGGCTTCAAATCGACATACGCCACGTTCAGCGCACTTTGCCGCGCAGCTTCGGCTTAAATTCCTCGTCGTAATACCACGTGTATTGCGGCTTCGTCCACGGATCGATCGCGCCTTCCTCGATGGAAAGCGTGGGGTCCGGAATGATCAGATCCAGATCGTAATCGATGGTGTTGCCAAACCCCTGGCAAACCGGACAAGCGCCGATCGGGTTATTGAAGCTGAAGAGCGTCGGCTCCGGCGACGCCGCTTCCTGGCCGCAGGTCTTGCACACGAATCGCTCGCTGAAATGCAGCACCTGAGCGTCCGCCGCGCCCGCCTGCTCAAAGAAGATCTCGCCTGCTTCGCGATAGCAGATCTCGACGGTATCGACCAGGCGCTGATGCGAATCGGGACGCACCACGATTCGATCCGCCAGAATATACAGCGGCTTGGCGAAATCGATTCCGAGCAGCGACTCGGGCGTGGAAAACTCAAACATCTGGCCCGCCTGAAAGAGCCGGTTGAAGCCTTTTTTTCGTAAATCGAAAAGCCGGTCGCGCAGAGCAGCGGCATCCGCGCCTTGCGCACTTCACCGGAAACAGCGCATACCAGCGCGATCCTTCCGGTTGAGCAAGCATTGCATCGGCGACCTGATCGACGGAATCGCGTTGAATTCGTGTTCCGTCATTCGGACAATAAGTGCGTCCGGCGCGAGCCCACAGCAGGCGCATAAAATCGTACAGCTCAGTGGCGGTCGCGACGGTGGAGCGCGGATTCCTGGTCTGATTCTTCTGCCGGATCGCGATGGGCGGCGCGATGCCTAGGATCTCATCGACATCCGGCTTCTCCATCCGCTCCAGAAACTGCCTCGCATACGCCGATAGCGACTCGACATAACGCCGTTGGCCCTCAGCGTAAATCGTGTCGAATACGAGCGAGGATTTGCCCGACCCGGACAACCCGGTGACCACCGTCAACTGGTTGTGCGGTATATCGACATCGATATTCTTCAGGTTGTGAACGCGGGCCCGCCGGATGGCCAGCACTGGTTGCGCTGCCGCGGCCACACTTTCCGCGGTTGACCACTTCACAAGAAGATAAGCTGGAGTTTTCCGGCATTCAGCGGTAATTCGAACATGGGCGCCGAGTTTCTAAGGCGCGACGGCGTGGGAGGGTTCTTCATTCAGTATAAGATTGCCCGGTTCCGCCGAAATCTGCTCGCCTGGTTCGCATCCCATCAGCGCGACTTGCCCTGGCGTCGCACCCGCGACCCGTACGCGATCTGGATTTCGGAGATCATGCTGCAGCAGACGCGGGTCGCTGCCGTAATTCCCTATTACGAACGATTTCTCGCAAGATTCCCGGATTTCAAAGCTCTCGCGGAAGCTCCGGAAGCGGATCTGCTGGCCTATTGGGCCGGGCTTGGTTACTACTACCGCGCGCGCAACATGCAGAAGGCAGCACAAGCAATGCAGGAAGCCGGAGCATTTCCGGCAAGCTATGACGAGATAAAGCAACTGCCCGGAGTGGGAGATTACACTGCCGCTGCGGTAGCCAGCATCAGTTTCGGACTGCCGCACGCGGTACTAGACGGCAATGTATTCCGCGTCCTTAGCCGCGTATTCGACGAACCGACCGACATCGGGTCCGCAGCCGGCCGGAAACTTTTCTCCGCTCTGGCGGCGAAGCTGCTCGATGAAGAGCAGCCAGGCACGTTTAACCAGGCGATGATGGAACTCGGCGCAACCGTTTGCCTGCCGAAAAAGCCGCAATGCCTGATCTGTCCCGTGGCCGAACTGTGCCAGGCGCGCCAGAGCGGTCGTCAAAACGAACTTCCGGTGAAGATTGCTGATCAGAAGCAAGTGTATGAAGAACGGCTGCTCTTTTGGATCGAACGCGAAAGCGAGCTTCTGCTGTGGCAGCGGCCGCCCGATTCGCGTCTGATGCCGGGTTTTTGGGAGCTGCCGGAACGCGATCAATTACCGGATCTATCTGCTGGCCCGAAGCTCGGTTCGTTTCATCACGGCATCACTTTTCACAAGTACCGTTTCGAAGTGCGCGGAGCCGCCCCTCCTCACGATTCCGGCCCTGCCAATGGATTCCTATTCGGAATCTGCCTTCGCTGCCGGTCAGTACGATCCTAAGGAAAGCCATGGCATTTTGCAGGTAGACTGAAAGCTAAAGGGACCATCCACATGCTTAGACGCCTGGCGCTCCTCTTCCTCATCGGAGGCGCTGTGACCATAATTTCCGCACAGAACCCCCCTGCGCCTCCGCCGTCTTCAGCGCAGCAGCCCGGCAGGCTTCAAACCGCGCCCCGACGGTTCAACGGCTGGCGGATCGTTCAATATCGCGCCGGGAACGCACGTCCTGCTCAACATGATCAACAGTGTCAGCACAAAACAAGCCGTGGTCGGCGACCGGCTCTATCTTGAAACTGCCTTCCCGGTTCTATCGGAAGGCCGGATCGTCATTCCGCAAGGCAGTTGGGTGACCGGAACCATCACCGAAGTGAAGCGCCCCGGCAGAGTAAAAGGACGCGGCGAATTGCAAGTGCGCTTCGATTCTTTAACGCTTCCCAACGGAGTGAGCCGCAATTTCCGGTCGGACCTTGGCTCTCTCGATGCCCGCAACAACGAGACGCTCAAGCGCGAGCAGAATAAGATTAGCGGCCCCGGCGATAAATCAGGCGATCTCGGAACCGTGATTGGAACCACGGCCGCCGGAACGGTAATTGGCTCGGGCGTAGGCGCGGCCGCGGGCAATGCCGCTCGCGGGGCTGGCATCGGAGCAGGAGTAGGCGCTGCGGCTGGATTGCTTGGCGTATTGATGACGCGCGGACCGGATGCCATTCTTCCCAAAGGATCGACCGTTGAAATGGTGCTCGACCGGCCGCTCACGTTCAACGAAGACGAGCTCAACTTCAGCAACGCGCCGCCCAGCAGGGGCTTGAGCGAGGGCACAGCGCCGGCGGCTCCGCAAAGGCGCGGCTTAGGGTCTCGCATCCCCTGGTAATTTTCGATCAATTGCGTGGAGAACGAAGAGCCATTTGAGATCCCCATCACGGATGTCTTCGACCTGCACACGATCGCGCCGCGTGATGTGAAAGCCGCAGTCGAAGAGTATTTGGAAGAGGCCCACCGGCGAGGCCTGATCGCCCTTCGCATCATTCACGGCCGCGGCATCGGCGTGCAGCGCGAAACTGTGCGCTCGATTCTTGGCCGCACTCCCTACGTTATGCATTTCTCCGACGCTCCCGGCGAGGCGGGCGGATGGGGAGCAACCATCGTGACGCTTTCGCGCCCTACAGATTGAGCCCCTGATCCCAGTTTGCGCCGAACACAATCTCGCTCAGCGGTTTTCGCTGCCGTGGAGCCAGTTCGTTCTCTTGCTGTTTTTCGTTCAACTGATCGGGCGAACCGAGATAGCCCAAGGCAACCGCAGCGCCCAGTTCGTAATCGTCCGGAATCCCAAGCTCCGTACGCGCCCGGTCGCGATCGAAACCCGCCATCCCATGCGCATGGAGACCCAGCGCCGTGGCCTGAAGAAAAAGATATCCGAGTGCCTGGCCGGCATCATGCAACGCATAATAATTCGGCGAGCCGTTATGCGAGAAGGTCCGCTTCGCCGCCATGATCATCAATACCGGAGCCGTCTTTGCCCACGACTGGTTGCCCGGCACAAGCAGATGGAGGATTCTGTCGTAAGCAGCGGGATCGGATTTCCTCGCCACCAGAAAGCGCCACGGCTGCTCGTTATTGGAGGAAGCAGCCCAACGGGCAGCGTCTAATACGGTCTTCAGGTCTTCCGGCGAGACCTCGCGCGAAGAAAAAGCGCGCGGACTCCATCGCGCTCGAATCAATTCATGAACACCCGGAAGGGTATTCGCCAGTTTCTGCGCTGGTCCGTCGAAAATAGACGGCGCCACCGATGGTGTACTCAAAACTGCCTCCTAATTTGTCGGGCTACAAGTTTGGATGCAGTTCAGAGAGATTGCGATGCCGGTTCGTCTTGCTCCACCGCTTCTGCCCGGTTCAGACGTTTCTTCCGTTCCAGGCGCGTAGTAGTAATCGTGATAGTAAGTGTACTTGCTGTAAAGCTCGCCGCGACGAGCACCGTTCACGACCACGCCCAGCACGTTGTTTTCACATAGCGATTGAAGCGCGCGCGTGACGCAATCGAAGGTCGTTGCGCCGATCCGAACCACCAGCACCGTGCCATCGCACATGGTCGCCAATAGACTGCCATCGGCCGCGAACAAGAGCGGCGGACTATCCAATATTACCCAATCGAAATGATTTCGCAGGCCGTCAATGAGAGCCTTGCATTCCTTGAGGTTTAACAGTTCGAGAGGATTGGGTACGGGATCACCCGCGGCCATCACGTAGAGATTCGAGTCGCCCACTTTAGTGATGGTCTCGCGCAGAGGCGCTTTCCCGAGCAGGTAGTCGGTAATGCCAGGAGAGCAGGGAATCTGGAGCGTCTTGTCAATGCTGGGGCGGCGGAAATCGAAATCGGCCAGCAGGACGCGCTTGTCGGCAAGCTGAGCCTGAGTAATGGCCAGGTTCATCGCCGTAAACGATTTTCCTTCAGCCGGAGAGGCGCTGGTCACGACGAGCGTGTGAAGCGGCTGCAGACGTCTGCAGATGATTCAGGCGCGTTCGCAACGTGCGAAACTCCTCGGCGGGAGCTTCTCGCGGATTCGTTGGATGGATCAGGAGGGCTTCCTTGATCGGAGTGTACGGAACCTGCCGGGCCTTGCGGATTACTTCTTCCAGATCGTCAATATCCGCGGCAACGTCGATCAAGACCGCCGCAGGCGCTCCAGCGACGGGCTCGATAGGCTCGCAGTTCGCCTGCCGCGGAGGGAAATTCCGAGCGAACCTCTGGTTGAGGAACAGTCGGCGGTGGCGGCTCCCGGCGCGGAGGGGCGGGCCTTTTGGTCTCGGAACTTTGTTGCGCCTTCCGCAGCGCGTCGTGAACACGGCTCATTTGGTCCTTACCTACTCATGTAATAGCGGGCCACGGAACCTGCCATAATGGCCAACCCCGCGATAGTCGCGGTTGCCCAACCTACCCACATCACCTGCCTGCGGCGCTGCACCACCACATCATTTTCAAGCAGTGGAACGCTTCCCAGAATGGAAAGCTGCGTGTACATCCGAGCATCCTTCAAATTCTTCAACGATGTGTCTTTGACTTCTCGAACGGCTACCAGCAACAGGCCAACTACCAGCCCGATCACGGCCCCAACCGGAACGATAGCGCGGCGCTTTGGCGCATACGGACTCGCTGGCAAAGAGGCCGCATCGATCAATTCGAGCGTCTCTCCCTCTTTCCGCTGTTCCATATGGATCGATGTTGCGGATTTTTCTCGCTTCAGTTCCAGCTCTACGTATCTCGATTTCGCAAGTTCCCGATCCCGCAGAAGATCCGAATATTCTTTCTCGCCGGCCGGAACGCCTTCCAGGCGGCCCTGGTAGGTCTTGATAGCGGCATTTGTGTTCGCCATCTCCTTATTGATCTGCTGCGCCTCCATGGCGTTCGCCTTCATCTGCGTCTGCAGTTGCTCAATCACGGCCTGCGCGTCCATGCGCTCGCGTATGACAGCCGGACTATCGACCGGCGCGTCTACTTTCGAAGGCTTCTCCTTTGCAACCGTATCGCGCTGGCGCTTCAGGAAATTCAGTTGATCTTTCGCCGACTGCAGATCGGGATAATCATCGGTGTACCGCTCCTTCATTTCCGCGATATTGTTTTCTGTTGTTTCGATCTGCCGGTCCAGTGCTGCTAATTTTTCGTTCTGCGCCTGGGCTTGCGGGGAGTGGATGGAAGCCAAGCGGTCCTTCGCGATGTGCAGTTCCGATCCGAGCATCATGCGCTGCTCGTTGTTTCTGCTGGCAGCCTCGCTGAGACTACCCAGCCGGCTATCCAGAGCATTCATCTCCTGCATGTTCATCTGCATTTCTTCAGGAAGGCTGCCCGCATGTTGGGCGCGGAACGCGCTCAACTTCTGATCGATGGCATCCAGGTCGCGCTTCGCAGAATCGAATTCGTCTTTGAAAAAATCTCCTGCGTCCTGCTGGCTCTGCGCGGCGTCCTGACTGCTCAGATTCATAAAGCGCGAAACCAGATCGGCGCACACACTTTGAGCGACGTATTTGTCGGAATAGAAAAACCCAATATTGCATTGCGGGCAGGAATTTGTTGCCTGCCGCGACACCGCCGCTCGGCTGAATGTAGATGGAATTATGCATCAGATCGATCACATCGTCCATCGGCTCGCTCTTGAGTTCTTTCTTGTAAAGCCCGTATTGGTTGATGATGTTGGTCAGCGTGTTGCGGCTCAGAATGGTCTGGGCCATGCTGTTGATCCGATCGGCGACATCCTGGCTGGTGACGCTCTGGATTAACTCCGGCGAGATCTGCTGCGGCGTTACTCGAATCAGTGGCCATCGAGAAGAAGACATCCGGCATGAAGAAAGCCACCACGGTCGAAATGACCAGACCGGCAAAAGTGGGCGCAATGATCCAGCGCAGATTCCGCCGCAAAATATCGACGTAATCTTCGAAGTCGTAGGGGCGGCGCGGTACGGTGAGGCTATCCAACATAAGGGTCTCGATTAACTTTCTTTAGGGAACAACAATGTGGTCACCCGATTGGAGGAGGATATTTTGTTCCATGTGCTTGCCCTTCATGACGTCGTTGAGGTTGAAAGGGATTCGTTTGTCTCCCCGAAGCACATAGATCTTCTTTCTGTTCGCGAAGTCCTGGACTCCGCCCGCCTTGCTGATTGCCTCAAGAATGGTTGTGGGAACCACCAGCGGATATTCGCCGGGACGAGCGGCGTAACCGTCCAAATAGTACCTCTTGCTGCCGACCTCCTGGACCGTAACCGTCACCAGCGGCTTTACGACAAATTTCGTTAACGCCTTGCGTGATGATGTCCTGCACTTCCAGAGGAGTTTTTCCGCCCGCGTCCAAATCCCCGACCAGGAGCAATGTGATTTTGCCGTCCTCGTGAACCGCAACCGGACCAGAGAATTGAGGCTCGTTCCAGACACGGACGAGCAATACGTCCGCCGGTCCAATCTTATACTTGCTGGAATCGACGGGAGCGCCTCCCGCTGTAGGCGCGGCGGGCTGTGCCGGCTTCGCCTGATTCGGCTGATTTTGAACTCCAGGCATTGGCGGAGGCGAAGTGGGCGGCTGATTCTGCTGCGCGACGGCAGAGACACAAAGGCAAATAAAAAGGCAACTTACTGCAAAGGCTAGGTTTTGGCCTGAAAAGATTGAACTCATCGTTAATGGGTGGCGTTTAGGCTCTACATCCATGATTTTACACGCTGTTGAGGTTCTCTGGACTTCAGAAAATAGCTACTTCATATCCGCGCGCCGTTCGACGTTGACAACCGGCGCCGCTCCGGAAGCCCCATCGAATCTAGAGATTGGCACCCAAACCTCCATCGGGGTCGGCTCCCGATTCCCCATTGCGTAGTATGGGATAAAAGTTAGGGTTAAGGGGCGCTTAGGACGGTTCACGGCAACGGCTAGCGGCTGGTACAGAGGTTCCTCCCCTAATGATTTTTCGGCTGCATTGCCCGCAACCTTTAGGACCGTAACCCCGCCCAGCAGGTCTTTTCGTGGTTCTGCGGTACTAGTACCCGTAGAACGCACAAAAATATCACCTAAAGATACCCCGTTCTGGTCGATCTGCTCCAGAGCATAGACGAGCGGACCGCGCTGCATGGCCAGACGGCCGTACGTGTCGGCAACACGAGGGTTTGAAACCATAGGTGTCGGCTGCATCGGCAGACTGATCAGTACGGTATCGCCCGGCTTCCAGTTCCGTGAGATGGGGATGAAACGAGGGGTGGCCCGGGTTGGAAAGGGTCCACGGCTGGCCATTCACCTGTACGTCGGCGGATGGCGCCCAAGCCGGCCAGCGCACATAAACCGTGAAATCTGAAGCTCGCTCCGGATCGACCGTCAGCTTAATATCGCCGGTCCAAGGGTAGTTCGTGCTTTGCGTGATCTTGAGTCCGGTTCCGTCCTCTAAATGCCAATCCAACTCCGAATTGTGATAAAGGTTCACGTAAACGCCGTCGCGACTCATGGCATAGAAATAGCCCGGCAGCGATTCGAATAAACGCTCCATGTTCGGCGGACAGCAGGTGGTGTCATACCAGGGGTTCCGCAGCTTCTCGCCATTCGAAGCGAGTGGGTTTCGGTAGCAATACAGCGTCCCGGAAAGCGACATTCCGGAATTCACCCCGTTGTAGAGAGCGCGTTCGAGGACGTCGGCGTACCGGGAGTCTCCCGTCAAAGCCAACATGCGAAAGTTCCACATCACGTTGGCGACCGCCGCGCAGGTCTCGGCGTATGCCTGTTCGCTAGGCAATTCGTAAGGATCGCCAAAGCTCTCTCCCGCCGAGCGCGACCCGACGCCTCCGGTAATGTACATCTTGCGAGTTGTCAGATCGGTCCACAGAAGATCGAGCGTTCGCTTAAAGGCGGGATCGCCCGTCTCGGCGAAGTAGTCCGTTGCGCCCGATGCCGCATAAAGAGCCCGCACGGCATGACCCTCAAACTCAGTGCGCGAAGTAAAGGGCTTCCCGCTAAACATATAGCGGACCTCGGTATCTTTCAGCTTTAGACGATCCCGTTCCACACCGCTGAAGAGGTAGCGGGCAAATTCCAGATATTTCGAGTCGCCCGTAGTTCGGTAGAGTTCCACCAGAGCCATTTCGAGTTCGGGATGGCCGGTCACGAAAGGGCCGCTTGGTCGGTCCGAAATTGTCCACCAGGTAATCGGCAAAGCGAATTCCCGCATCCATCAGCGTGCGAGTGCCGGTGGCGCGGTAGTAGGCGATGCCGGCCTGCAGCAGATGCCCCAAACAATAGTCCTCATGCGAGCGTGTCAGTTCCGTGAAGCGCAGATGCGCCTTGTCGCCTACGTAATAAGTGTTCAGATAGCCGCTTGGCTCCTGGGCGCCAACGATATCGGGACCAAAGATTCGATCTCGCTGCGCAGCTTCCGCTTATCCGCATCCGCGGTCTCGTTTGAGGCGATGGCCCAAGACGCCGCTTCAATCCACTTATATAGGTCGGAATCGGTGTAGACGGGACCCTTCCGGGGCACATTCTTGCCGCTCGATAAGCGACGGAAATTATCGACCACGCCGTGCTCTTCGAGCAGGTCGAGCATAGTGGGAAGGCTGCGCTCGGTAGTAACCTTGCGGCGTCCCGCCCAGAAACCATCTCCGAGGTGAACTGCTTGAACGGGCACGGGATGAAGGCGGGCGTTAAGGGAATGATCGAGATAAAGAACGCCCTCATTCTTCCAATCCTGGTTTTTTTTTTTGCCATCCTGGTTTTTGCCATCCTGGTTTGGCGTTTGCCCGTTTGCAGAGACGGAAATGAAGACGGCAAACGTGGCCGCAAACAACAACTGCTTCATATAGATTTCAAATGCGAATAGACGAGGGAAACAGGTAAACCTACGACGTTGTGATAGCAACCCATGATAGACCGGACGTATCGGGACGCCCGGCCCTGGATAGCGTAGGCTCCCGCCTTGTCTCGTGGCTCCCCGCTCCGAGTGTACTCCTGAATCTCGTCCTCCGTGAGATGGACGAAGGAGACTCGGGTACTAGCGACATCCACGATTCGCCTCTCGCCGGAAAGAATGCAGATACCCGTGTGGACCCAGTGATCGCGCCCGGAGAGCAGTTGGAGCATGCGGGCAGCGTCCCGATCGTCTTTTGGCTTCCCAATACCTCGCCTTCGACACAGACCTCGGTATCGGCCGCCAGGATGGTATGATCCGGGCGAAAAGCGGCTTTCGCCTTTTGCTCGGCCAGACGCTGCACGAATTCAAGCGGCGTTTCCTGGGCGAGCCGCTGTTCGGGAATGTGAGTGGGCTGGACCACGTGATCGATGCCCGCGGCGAGAAGAAGTTCGTGGCGGCGAGGTGAGGCTGAGGCCAGGATGAGCATTACGTCCACAAAGATAACGCTCTGTTTTGTTCGGACGGTTTCCCTGGGTGGGGCAGACGATCGCCTTGTGTCGTCTGCCTGAAATTGCGCTGCAGCTACTTGTAAGCTCGTGCAATCGACAACTGCATACCTGACGCGGTCGCACGTAAAACTACACACCCGGAACGCAGAAGAAGCAACCAATATCGGGCCTCAAATGAGTGCTAATGCTGTATGCAACTGATGAGAAACATTCCTGGCTTGCTGACCATCCGGAATCGCCAAACTACCGAAGCGTTCATCGATCACTCGTTCAAGGTTGAGTTGCAAAGAGGCAGGTCAGGTAAACTGGGCTTGCTAACCCCCTCCATAACCCAAGAAAGACGAGGCCTCAAGGTGCCAATACGTGATCGCTGTGTGCGTTCTTTGCGTCTGGTGGTGTTTTCTGTCGTTCTGACAATTCTAGGGGGTATTATAAACGCTCAGGAGACCACCGCTCCCCACTTGGGGGACTATGTAGGAACCTACGCTGATACACCGGGCCATCCAGTGGAGATCCTCAACGGAGACGAGTTCTTCGCGGTCCAGGACGAGGCCATGTATCGGCTTATACCGAAGAGTGTGGATGCATTCTCGACCATGTACGGACCAAAGCTCACGTTCAAACGTGGAGCTGATGGGACCATCACGGGTTACGAACAAACGGGAAAGTTCCATCCGCGAATTTCGCGGGCCGTCACACCAGAATGCGCCGCACTGGCTTGGCCGCGCCCCGAAGGGCAGAACTCCCCCTCAGATTATCGGTACAGTCCGCCTCCAGATATGCATGACGGTATTGACGTTGGAGACATTGCGCGCTCGGACCTCGGAGTAGCGACAGCAGAGAAGATTGTGCGTGCAATCCTGGACGGCACTTATAAGGACGTACACAGCGTCCTTCTCTACCAGAATGGAAAACTCGTCATGGAGGAGTACTTCTATGGTTACAATGCGCAGCGTACACATCAACTCCGTTCTGCAACCAAGTCCGTTGTCAGCGCGCTCACAGGGATCGCGATCGATCAAGGTGCCATCTCAGGAGTCAAGGAAAGAGTATTGCCGCAAATGGGCTACTCAAGCTATGCCAATCCCGACCCGCGCAAAGCCGCGATCACGATTGGCGACTTCCTCTCCATGAGTTCAGGGCTGGACTGTAACGACCATAGCTCAACTTCGCCAGGCAGGGAAATTGTACTGGATGATTCGCCCGATTGGGTGAAGGCCACGCTCGATCTTCCCATGATTAACGACCCTGGAATCGTGGGATACTACTGTTCCGGTGGCGTTGCGGTCGTGGGTCGAATGACGGAGAATGCAGTCCATATGCGGCTGCCGGAGTTCGCGCAGAAATACCTCTTCGGCCCCTTGGAGATTGCGCACACATCTTGGGCGTGGAACTACGACCTGACCAACGCCGACAAAGAGTATTCGCAGATTCATCTGCGGCCGCGCGACATGCTGAAACTAGGAGTCCTCTTCGCACAGGATGGTCGCTGGCATGAAAAGCAAGTGATCTCGTCCGCGTGGGTTCGTGCCTCGCTTGCGGAACAGAGTCATGTCGACAAAGTCAGCTACGGCTATTTCTGGTGGCGTCCCTGGCTAAATGTGACAACTCCCAGCGGTTTCCAGCACGTTGACGTTGTTGCCGCCCAGGGCAATGGTGGGCAGAAGATCTATATCGTGCCCCAGTACAAGCTGGTTGCAGTGTTCACGGGTGGCAGCTACAACGCAGAGTCAACTCCGCCAAACACCATCATGGCGAAAATCATTCTTCCGACATTGATGCAAACTGTGAACAGTGCCAAGGCATTCATCGCCCAATAAATGATTTGTGCTGAACGGGGCATTCGTCGCTGATTGAATTCGCCGAGTCACTCACTCAGCACACCAGGACACCAGAGAACCATCCTTCAGAATTCCGGGCGGATCACGCGCTACCCCGAAACAATCACCTGACTACCGATATCCCTACTCGCCGCGCCGCCTCCACCGGCATCGCCGAGGCCCGGATCCTCTCACCGCATGCGATTTCGTAAGCCTAAACTTCGCTCATCAAAATGAGCCTGATTACTTCTATGAGCAGGCCTTATCGGAAACAGCTATGCGCGCCCCAGCCCCAAAAACCCAAAAAAGTCTCTCCCAAAAAACTCAGTCACAAGCCAAAAACTCAATGTTTACGGGCCTCGCACGCTGAAAACACTCGACACGCCACGCTACAGTATTCTTGAAAACGCCGCACCGCCGTTGTTGCCGCTGCGGCGTTTTCCATTTTCACGTACGGGCGAGGGACGCCGATGCATCCACCATATTCGCCTGCTTCGAGGCGTATGACATTCGGCGGAAGCGAGTACGGAAGGGCTAACTCGTTAGCGAAGATCCCCAAAGGCGATCGCCCGCCGAAGGCGAAGCACCGCGTCAAGGAAAGCCCGCTGATCTTAACGATTGCCTGTCGGTGTCGCTTGAATTCTGGTGTTCTCAAGCGCGTTCACCTTCCAATGCCCATCTTCCTTGCTCAGGATAATCAGCCCCCGAGTCTCCCAGCCGGGTTGGGGCACACCTGCGAGCTTGACATCGAAAGTCTTAACGACTGCGAATGCAACATCGGGCCGGATGAACCGAAGCTCTTCTACGGTGTGACGTCTCGTCTGCTCGTGAAACGGACCTCCCGGCGCATGCAGCCGGGTGATCAGTCCTATAAAGTTCTCCCGACCTTTCACCCAGCCGCCAGTTGTATTCATAAAAACGGCGTCGTCAACACACTTATCTGGTGTGAGCGCATCGGCCATCCGATGATTGTTCCAGCTCGTTTCAAAGCCATCGGCAATAACGGCTCGAATCGCCGCCTCATCCTGATCATTCCCAAATCGGCGTGTTTCGGTGTCTTTCCCAATCGATTGTCCGTATGAGACGCCCATTGCCGCCAACACCATCCACACTGCGTGCAGTCTCAACATCTGTGCCCTCCTCGCATTGCCAGAGGCCCTACCGGACCGGTTGAACTTGCTCCGCATCGCTGTGAATAGAAACCGGTACGGGTGTCGTTGTGTTTGGTGGGATTAGCTTTGTGACGATCGTATGGATCGTGCGCCCGCCTTGACTGAGCACAAACATGAGGTCTATTTCAGCCCCGGAAGTACCATTTGGGGGTACCGGAAAATGAATGATCGCCGAACCCGTGCAATCGGAGTTGACTGTGTAAGTCCCCCACTCGTCGATGTGGAATCCGCTGACGGGATCCGCCGGCCCGAGCTGCGGAATGCCATTCGCCATGATGAAATCGACCTGGGTCAGGCCACCTTTTCCGTCGAAATGCGTCATTGCCACTCCTTCGCGATTCACTACCGGTGTGCCCGCCGAGTTAAGGATGTTACCCGAAATCCGGAAGCCGTAATCCCCTCTAAGTGTCTCGTTGCTGCAACCATCGTGGTCACTAGCCTGGCCAAATGTGACGCCCGGAATCAGTAAAGCACCCGCAGCCACTGCGATGTGCACCAAATGTAAGCGATTGATCATTTTCGATATCCTCTTTCCGTGCAGAATGGGTCTGCAACGATAGGATCCTAGGAAATCGAACGCCGCCAAGTCCTAAACCTGGTCTGAAAAACTCTGAAATCACAATCACCAATCCTGAACGTGATCTAAAAAACACCTGAATGGCGCCATTTTGAGCCGGGGTTGAGGAGGTACACTGACCCAAAGCCCGCGTCACACAGCACTTGCTCTTGAATCGATGGCCCAAACTGCCAAATTCGGACCTTTCGAACTGGACGCCGACAAATTCGAACTGCGGAAAAATGGCGAAGCAGTGAAGATGGACCGAGCGCCGTTAGAGCTTCTCTTCTTTCTGGTCGAGCGGGCCGGCAAGCTGGTAACCCGGGACGAGGCCGTGAATCACATTTGGGGCAAAGACGTGTTCATCGAGCCAGATTCTTCGCTCTATACGGCGGTCCGGAAGATTCGCCGCGCGTTGGAGGACGACACCGGCGAGCCGCGCTTCATCCAGACGGTTTCACGCAAGGGATACCGCTTCATTGCGCCGGTCGAGGAAGCTCTTCCGGAATCGCTTGGCCCTTCTAAACCTGAACACGACCCCGTAGCAGCACAACCAGTGCGGTGGAAGAAGTATTGGCTTTATGCGTCATTCCTGTGCCTGGCGGCCGTTGCATTGTTGCTCCTGATCCCCCACGCGCGGCAGAAATCCGCCCCCGCCAGAATCAAACTGGTTGTCCTTCCCTTAGAAAACATGAGCGGCGACCCGCAGCAAGAGTATTTGGCCGACGGAGTCACGGAAGAAATTACGACCGAGTTGGGCAATCTCGATCCCGAGCATTTGGGAGTGGTTGCGCGTACCTCGGCGATGCACTATAAGCGCAGCCCGAAGACCATGGCACAAATCTCTGGCGAGCTCGGCGTATCTTACCTGCTGGAAGGCAGCATCCGGCGCTCAGGACACAATGTCCGAATCACCGCGCAATTAATTCAGGCCCATGATCAAACTCACCTCTGGGCCCGGAGCTATGACCGCGAACTCAGCGACGTGCTGAACGTTCAGAGGGAGATTGCCAGTCTGGTTGCGAGACAGGTCCGGCTGACGCTCTCGCACTATGCGAATGAGCGCTTGGCGACAACTGCGCGGGTCAACCCAGACGCTTACGACGCGTACCTGCGCGGGTTACAGGGTTGGAACCAGCGTACGCGAGATGGCTTCTTGGACGCGATCGCAAGCTTCAGGCGCGCTACCGAACTTGATCCAAATTATGCGCCTGCATTCGCCGGACTTGCGCGAGTGTACTCGCTCGCCCCGATTTTTGCTGACATACCGGCGAGTGAAGCCGCGCCGAAGTCATTGGCCGCTGCAAACCGTGCCGTCAGCCTGGATACCGGATTGGCGGACGCGCATAGCGCTATCGGTTTTGTCAAGGGGCACTACCTGTACGATTGGCCGGTTGCGAAAGGCGAATTCGAGCTGGGAGTGGAAATGGGATCGAATGACCCGTATACCCACTTCTTCTACTCCAACAGCTATTTGTCACCTTTTGGGCGCCACGATGAGGCGATCGCGGAAATGAGAAGAGCAATGGAACTCGACCCGCTCTCGCGCAGTATTCAGTCCTTTGCAGGCAAGACCTTTTTGTGGGCGCGGCGCTACCAGGAAGCACTCGCGCAGTATCAAGTGGCAAATCGGTTAGACGCGAATTTTGCCCTGAACCACGAGCGGCTTGCATGCTTGTATGCGCTGTTGGGAAAATTCGAAGACGCCGCCGCCGAGGAGACGAAGGCACGTGTGCTGAGCGGAGAGGAACCCGCCGCTGTGGTCGCCGAAATGAATCGCGTCCGGCAGGCGGTTGCCGCGCATGGCGCTCATGGCTATTGGTCAGCGGAACTTCAGTTATCCGAGCAGCCGCGGCAGCCGCCCGAAGGCTATTCGCTTCCATATGGGCGCGCCATGGTTTACGCGCACTTGGGCCAGGCAGACGAAGCACTCGCCAATCTCGAACGGGCTTACCAGGACCGCGAAACACAGATGACCGAACTCGCGGTGGAACCGAACTTCGATGCTCTTCGAGTCAATCCACGCTTCGTCGAGTTGGAACGGCGGATCGGGTTGCCAACTGGGGCCGTTGTGCATTGACAGGATGGGCTGTTTTCTAAATCGAGTGAACGGATTCGGTCCTCTCTCAGCGAGCTTGCGCGGCGTTGAACGAAAAGACATACCAATTTCGATCGCCAATCTCGACACGAATCGGAGAGATTACTTCACCAAGCACAGTGCTTATCGCGTGAGCCCAGAATTTGTACGCGGCCTTGTTGCTTGCCATCACTCGAATCTCCCATTGCCCGGGGAAGCGGGTCCAGATTTGCCGGGCTGCTTCCGTGCCTACGCCATACCGGCGGTAGCGGCGAAGCACAAAGAATTCCGCCATGTCCCAGACATTCTCGCGCTTGGTAATTTCCGAGCCCTTCTTCAGTAATGCGAACCCAGCTAACCTTTGCCCGCATCTGAGTAGGAACGCGTGCCGGTTGGGCTCAGACCAGTAAAGGGGAAGCTTCTCATAGCCAAATCGACCGTTATCTCCGATCTCGACGTCGTGAAACTCGCTGAAATCGTGCGCGTACAGCTGAAACAGATTTGCCACAACGACGGATTCGTCCCGCGCGGCGGCTACAACCTGTACTTGAGAACCTATGTCCGGGCTGTCGTATTTCACATCGACGAGTCCGCTTGTGCTGAATCTATCAAACTCTTGCGCCACCAAAGCCACAACAATCACCCCACTACCGATGTATCCCCACCCGCCGCGAGGCACGCCTCGCCATACCGGTTCGCAAACCGTTACAGGAGGTAATCCAGGACAAACCAGAGGCAGCAAGTCATCCCAATTTCCGGATGGCCGACCAACCGCTCTGAGCAGCAGTGCTTGTCTTTACGGCGCAGCGCGCCTCGTTAACCCGGACCTTTGCGAATCCAGTCCGTTCGTCCGGCTCGGCGCTGCAGCCTCATGTGTTCTATAGTGAGCAGCCTTTTACTCTGCCCGTAACGCTTCGACCGGGTCGACCTTAGTCGCTTTCCTTGCCGGAAGATAACTGGCAAGAGCTGCGGCCAAAATCAAGCTTGCCGACATGGCAGCGTAGGTCAGCGGATCGGCAGGACTGACAGAAAACAGCAAAGATTTCATCAACGGCGCCAGCACAAGCGCCGCGGCAAGCCCGCACCCGCAGCCGATCGCCGACAGAATCAACCCGCTTCGGATGAAAGCAGTTGTGACCTGTGCAATCGGCGCACCGAGAGCAAGCCGGATGCCGATTTCCCGCGTGCGTTGCGAAACCGAATACGAAACTACGCCGTATATGCCTACCAGCCCCAAAACCAGAGCCATGCTGCCGGCAATCGCCAGTAGCGACAAGGTAAAAGATGTACGCGCGAGCGAGCGGTCATAGAACGTTTGCAGCACGTCCATCTTTGCAAGCGGAAGCTCCGAATCCACACTCCAAAGCGCGTTCTGAATTTCGTTCCGCAGAGATATAGAACCGGCGCGTCGTGTGCGAATAACAAATGAAACGTAGCGTTGTACTTTCAGCGCCGCGCCTTCAAAGTTCTTGGCAAGCAGCGGCCAATAGACGATCGTGGGCGCGGGCTTGTCAACGCCGTCTGAGTGCTCATCGGCAACCACTCCGATGACTTCGCGCCAGTCGTCTTTCTTGTTTGAACGGATGCGTTTGCCGAGAGCAGCTTCCGGCGCTCCCCAGATATCCCGAGCCGTATTCTCGGAAACAATCGCGACGGCGCCGCCGTTATAGATGTCGGTCCAGGTAAGGTCACGGCCCACGAGCATTCGCTGCCCCATGGTTGCAAAATATCCCGGCGCAATTGATTTGTAGCGGCGCAGCGGAGCCAGCGTTCCTTCGCGGTAACTCTTATCCGCCGCGTACACCGGATCGTTTGATTCCTCGCCGCCCATGGGAACAGACGAGCCTATGGAAGCCGAGACCACGCCGTTGACGCGCGAGACCTTGTCGAGCATTGCCTGCTCCATCCGCATCACGCGCTCCGGTTCGTTCACCTGTTCATCCGGTATCCCAATCCTTACCGTCTCAATCTCCTGCGCGTTCCTGAATCCGGGATCCACATTGTGCAGATTGCGGAACGTGCGGATCATGAGCCCTGAAGTGACCAGCAGGAGCAGAGCAAGCGCGACCTGAAAAACAACCAGAAAGCCTCGCACCTGCTGGCGATTCTTACCGTGGCTCATGGATCGACCTCCGCTGCGAAGCGCGTTCGAAAGCCGCGGCCGTGCGTACCGCAAAACAGGAATGAGGCTGAATAACGCGCTGAAACCGATTGACGCGACAAACGTGAACAACAACACCCAACCGTCGATTCTGATGTTGGCGGAACGCGGCAGGTGCACCAGATCCGATGCGGAGAGCAGTTTCAGCGCGGCGCGGCACAAAGCGAGTCCCACCACCCCTCCGATGGCGCCCAGCATGATGCTTTCAAACAAGAGCTCCCTGGCGATTCGCGTTGCGGCGGCGCCAAGCGCGGCTCGTACGGCAAGCTCCTGTTGCCGCCCTTCGGTTCGGACCAGCAGAAGATTCGCAACGTTTGCACACGCGATCAACAAAACAATGCCGACCGTCGCCATTACTACCCAGAGCATGTTGCCGATGTCGCCCACCAGGTCGTCTTTGAGCAGCCTCAAATTGGGCCCGATGCGCGCATCTTCAAACATCTTGGCTGTGTAACCCGCAGGCGGCGGAAACCGCTGCAATACCAAAGGCAGCATGCGGGCGAGATCCGCGTCCGCTTGCTTTAGCGTTACGCCGGGCTTGAGCCTTCCGACGCCCGAATAAGCGAACACCCCGAGATTTGTTTTGGCGCGGTCGAACCGCATTGGAATGAGCAGGTCGGCCTTTCGATCCATAAAATAAAACGAAGGCGGCAGGACACCGATTATGGAAACCGTATTACCCTCAATCAAAAGCTGACGGCTGAGCACCGAACGATCGCCCCCGAAGTGGGATCGCCAATAGCCGTCGGAGAGCATCACCGTGCGTGCACCTTTCGGATCATCGTCAGCCGCGGCGAATAAGCGGCCTAGTTGAGGTTTCACGCCGAGAATGGGAAGCAACTCGTGCGTGGCGAACAAAGCCTGCACCTCTTCCGGGTGAGTTTTGCCGGCAACTGTTGTCCTGCCGGTTGCGAAGGTGCTCACGGCCTGGAAGGCACGCTCTTCATCGCACATGGTGAAATACACCGATGGCGCCATGTTTAGATGGGTTATCTTCACCCCCGGCGCTGTCATCCATACGGCGACCAGCTGCTCGGGATGGACATAAGGCAACGGTTTCAGCAGCACCCCGTTGATCACGCTGAATATGGCGCTCGTCGCTCCCAGTCCCAGTGCGAGAGTTCCGATGCTTACCAGTGTGAAACCCGGGGCAGCTCGCAATCGGCGCAGCGTATATCTCAGATCCTGAAGTATGCCGTCAACCATGTTTTCCCAGCCATAAGACCGCACTTGTTCGCGCAGTGCCGTCGTGCTTCCGAGCGCCATCCGGGTTGCGCGAGCAGCATCGTGCGCCGTTAACCCGCGCGCCTCCATATCGGCCTTTGCTTCGGCAAAGAAACTGTCGACCTCCTCGGCAATCTCTCCATCCGCGCGTTCCCGCCGCAGCAGATTTCGAAGCCCACGCACCAGCTGCCGCGCAATCGACACAACTCTAAACCTGCGCCTTCAGCAAGCGCGAAATCGCGGCCGACCGGCGCTGCCAGCCTTCCGTCTCCTTTTGCAATTGTTTTTTGCCCTTCTGCGTAAGCCGATAAACCTTTGCCCGCCGCGAGTTCTCTGTTACCTGCCAACCTGCATCCAGCCAGCCATTTCGCTCCAGACGCTGCAGTGCGGTCAACAGCGAGCCGGCGTTCACCTTAAAAACGTTTTGTGTGACCTGCTCGATCCGTCGGGCAATGCCGAAACCGTGCATAGGTTCCAGGCTCAGTGTCTTCAGGATCAGCATGTCCAGCGTCCCCTGAATCACGTCCGTGTTGGTGTTGCTCATCTGGAAGTGACTACAGAATACCGGCCGCTACACCTGATTGTCAAGAGATGACCACCAAACCAAGTACCGGAATCGCAAACAGGCGCCACGCTCCGGCGTCGGAAGCTGGCGCCAGTTGTTGCGGGGGCTACTGTGCCTTCCAGGCCAATGCGTAAATCTCCTGGGTGCCGGTGTCACGCAGATACAGAGTTTCGTTTTCTGGAGTAAGGCCGACCCAGAAGCCGCCCGAATATCCAGTGTTTTTGAGGTCTTTCAGGCTTACGACCTCTTCCAGCTTGTGATCGGCCACGCGCACCCGCATGAATGCAACTTGCCTGCCGAGACGTCTGAAATAAATGTATCGCCCATCGGGCGACCATCGCAGGTAAGCGACGTCACTCCTGGCCAGTTCGGCCCATTTTTGGGTACGCGAATCGAACAACATGACTGCGTGACCGTCGTCCGTTTTGGCTGCAATGTATCGTCCGTCACGTGACAATTGAGCTTGCCAAAGATCCTCGGTACCGGGCACCCGCTCCACGTTATGCGTTGCGAGATGCACGATGGCCAGTTCGGGCGGCGTGGTTTCCAGATAGTAAATGTAACTTATGAGGATGCTTGTCCCATCCGCCGACCAGCTTGCAATGGCCTGATTGTGCGGCTCTGGAAGAACCGGCTGAACTATGCCTCCGGACGAGGACACTGTGTAGGCTCTCGAAGGCATGCCAGCGGACAGGGCCGTGAACACAATCTGTCTGCCATCGGGCGACCAGGAGGGGACGACGGCCTGCATCGGCGGGCGCGTAAGTTGCAGGCGATCGCTGCCATCGGGCCGGCTGCGCCACAGAGTGCCTTCGGGAAATATAACGTAAGCGATCCACTGTTTGTCGCGCGAGAATTCCACAAACTCCGCCGATATGCCTGACAGGTAAGGCACCGATTCGCGCGATTTTGAATCGTACCGTTGCAACTCACCGCGCTGTTGTTGACCGATGACATACAGCTTCTTTCCGTCGGGGCTAAATACAGGGGCGAGAGAGTTCAATTGTCCACTGGTGAGTTGCACCGGTTCCGGCTTTGAGCTTCCCAACCAGGTTCTAAGCAAGTCGCGCAAGACGGGCGCGGGGTGAAGCGCACCGAGCCAAGGACGGCGGAGTTGCTTTGCTGTATCTCGGCGCGCATCCGCGCCCTTTGCGCTAGTCAGCGCGTTGCGTTCGCGAATCGCCCAGATTTCCGTTTTGTTATCGCGTGTGGATTGAAAAACGAAATACTTGCCGTCCGGACTCCAATTCCCGCAGCACTCGGCGGGAGGCTTGTTCCAATCGGGAAGCAAGGGCCGGAGTCCGGTTCCGTTCGGCAAAATCTCCCAAAGCGAAAGAGCGCCGACGCGATTGATCACGTTGCCGACAGTGAAGCGCAGCCTGCTTCCGTCGGGCGACCAGCGCAACCAGAACGCCCCACCCGGCAGTGTGGCGATCTTCCTGGCCGCAGTACCGTCAGCATTAGCCCGATAGAGTTCCCGTTCCTTTATATAGGCGATCTCCCTGCCATCGGGCGACCAAGTTGCAGCGCTTGCCACCACATCTCCGACGCGATGAGGTGTTCCCTTCGGAAGGGATAACCTCCACAAAGGCCATGCAAGGTGATGGGCAAAGTCAGTGACCAGCAGTTCAGAACGGTTTGGCGAAATTCCCTGGATTTCAAGCTGACCCAAGGGCGTCGATACAATTGATGTTTCACCGCCTTCGCTCGAAATATATGCCAGCCGCTGCCCAGTCTGGGACCCTTCGGCAAGGTAGAGGCGCGAGCCGTCCGTAACCATCGCGCCCAGCATTCCACCGGTTTTGGGCTGGCCGTCGTCGCTGATTCGGACATAGCCCGACACATGCGGTGACGGCAGGGGGCGCATGAGGACGTAACTCGCAACGGCAACGCAGATCAACCCGGCCGCTGGCAAAAGAAAAGGAAGTGCCCGCCTGATACGGCCGAGCAATTCCTGTTTGCGCCTCAGCCCTTCAAGATCGGCCCGAATCTCCGACGCCCGCTGATATCGCAGGCTGCGGTCTTTTTGTAAACACCTCCCTATCACTCGCTCCAGTCCCTCGGGCACGCTGCGATTCAGGTTTTTGACTGGCGTCGGATTTTTTTGAAGAATCGCCTCGAAGATTTCGGCAGAGTTTTTCCCGGCAAAAGGAAGCACTCCCGTCGCCATCTCATACAGCACAGCTCCGAAGGAGAACAGATCGCTTCGCGAATCCAACGGCTCACCCTGCACTTGCTCGGGCGACATATAGTCCACCGTCCCCAGCGCCGCACCGGTGTCGGTAATCTGCTGTGGATCCCGAGCCTTCGCATGGAGCTCGCGCGTTTGCGGCTCCACAGGATCAGCGCTGGTTATCTTCGCTAGCCCAAAGTCGAGAATCTTGGCGTGTCCTCGCTCAGTAACAAAGATGTTCGCCGGCTTGATATCGCGATGCACAATGCCTGCCGCATGCGCCGCCTCGAGCCCATCGCAAATTTCAAGCGCAAACGCGATCAGCATCTGGAGTTCCATCGGCCTGTTCGCGATCCGGTGCTTCAGCGTTTGGCCTTGGAGATACTCCATGACGATGAAGGCACGGCTGTCCTGCTGATCGATGTCGTAGACGGTGCAGATGTTCGGGTGATTCAGCGAGGAAGCAGTTCGTGCTTCTCGTTCAAAACGAGCAAGAGCCAGGGAATCGCGACTCAGCTCCTCCGGCAAAAATTTGAGCGCTACGGAACGGTGCAGGCGGACATCCTCGGCTTTAAAGACAACGCCCATGCCGCCGCCGCCCAGCTTCTCGGTGATGCGGTAATGAGAAACCGTGCTTCCGATCAGCTGCTCTTCAACGTCATCAATGCTGACCAGGGCCCAGGTGTTCTGTAAGGACTGATTTTCGAGGAAGCTTCCGGCTGCCTCGTGCGAAGCGAGCAGAGAACATAGTTCCCCTTCGAGCTCTAGATCGCCGTTGCAGGCCTGGCGAACGAACTGTTCGCGGTCGTCCTCTTGCACCTGCAAGGCGCGCTGGAGCAACTCATCGACTTTTTCGAATCGCTCACGATCCACTCTTGCTGCCACCAGTCAGCTCGCGATAAAGCCACGCTTTTGCGATGCTCCAGTCGCGCATCACCGTCGGAACCGAAACGCTCAGCGCCTCTGCCGTTTCTGGGACGCTCAGACCGCCGAAGTATCGCAGTTCCACCACCTGCGCCTTGCGTGGGGCCATCCGCGCCAGCTCACTCAACGCTTCATCCAGCGCGAGAACATCTTTCGAGGCGGCAGATCCAAGCCCGGGGGCGTGCTCTAACGTCACGTGCCGAATTGCACCGCCGCGCTTTTGGTTGCGCCGCCGTGCGTGTTCAACCAGAATGCGTCGCATGAGCTGCGCGCATACAGCAAAGAAATGTGCTCGGTCCTGCCACTGCATTCGCCTGTAATCAACCAGACGCATATACGCTTCATTAACCAACGCAGTCGGCTGTAAACTGTGGCCCGCGCGCTCGGCGAGTAGATGCCGGCGTGCCAAACGGCGCAAATCCTGGTAAACGAGGGGCGTCAGCCTGTCGAGGGCGGATTTGTCCCCTTCGCGCCAGGCGCGAAGCAGTTGCGATACGTCCGCCGAAACCGACGCACTGGCGTCTTGCCCTCCCATACCGTGTTTGGGAACCAATTATAACGCCGATTTTTTGCGTCTCGGTGATAATTTCCGGCCACGATTTGCGCCTTTAGCACGAGAAAGAATGCTCGACCCGCTCGACCGGGCGGCCATGGAAGGAGACAACATGAAATCCTCAACAGGAATTGGCATTGCCGCGACGGCCCTTTTCGCCGTCCTCACACTGCCCGTCGAAACCATCGCTCAACAATCCTCGCCGACTTACGAACGCTCACGACCCACTCGCTACAGAGTTGTCGATCTGGGTGTCGTAGGCAGTTCGCCTGGCCAGCCGTACGGCATCACCAACAATGGCTTGGTGGTTGGAGCGGCGGCCGCCTCTGACACGGTAATGCATGCTGTCCTTTGGTACAACACGCTGAAGATCGACATCGGCGCACATGGACTCGGAGGACCCAACAGCGCAGGGTTCGGCGTTAACGAACTTGGCCAGGCCGTGGGTACAGCCGAGACTTCAACTACAAATCAGGAAGACTTTTGCGGCTTCAACGCCTACGGATTTCCCTCATCCACTGCATGCGTCCCGTTCGTATGGCAATTCGGCCAGATGTTCGCGCTCCCGACGCTCGGCGGTGCCAACGGGCAGGCGCTGGCGATCAATAACGAAGGCGAAGTGGCCGGATTTGCGGAGACGACCTACGCGGACCCGAACCCGGACTGCGCAGTATCTGAATTCAAGCCGGTCGTCTGGGAAAGAGGCCATATTCACGAACTCCCTACATACCCTGGCGACTCGGTTGGAATCCCGGTCTGGATCAACGACAAGGGTCAGGTGGTGGGCGGTTCCGGGGCGTGCGCACCCTTCAACCCGGCTAGCGGGTTCTACTACGCGGATCTCCACGCATTACTTTGGGAGAGAGATGGTTCGTACCGCGACCTGGGCAACCTCGGCGGGGCCGGTGGGGTCGGCCCGGTGGGAAATTCCGCCATAGGGATCAATAACCAGGGCCAGGTGGTTGGTCATTCCCTCCTGCCCGACAACACAACATTTCACGCCTTCCTGTGGACCAGAGAGACGGGAATCCAGGACCTTGGAACGCTTCCCGGGGATACCTACAGCGTGGCCATTCGGATTAACGACCGAGGCGAGGTGGTTGGGGTGTCACTCGACGCAAACTTTAACTCGCGCGCGGTTCTTTGGAAGAACGGCATGCCGCTGGATCTCAAGAACCTCGTTGTTTCCAACCCGGCGAGCTTGACTCTGCAGTTGGCATGGGCTATCAATTCCAGCGGAAGGATCGTAGGTTTGGCCGCGACAAGCACAGGCGAGGTTCACGGCTTTCTAGCGATCCCGACGGATGACGATGCAGATGATCGATGACGTGATCCCGACGCCCAGACCGGGTTCCCGTCCGATCAGGGCCGAGAACTGGCCCGGCGAGAATTAGCGCAACGGTATCACTTCGTTTTGCCGTAGAAAACCGAGGAAATTCGAAATAGAAACAACCCCTAAACGGCGGGCCTAAGGCAGGCCCGCCGCGCGGAGATCGCGGCCATCGGGGAAGCGAGAGCTGATTGCCGCTAGCCTGGACTCCTAAACGCCGTGGTTCTTAAAGATAACCTCAATAGTGTCGCCCACTTCTCCACGCAGAACCGGTCCCAGGAGCCCCAGATATTTGTCGTCGGGAGCGCGCTCTTTCAGCTTTGAGAACGAACTGTCGGTATATTCGCGGTAGATTGCTTTCTTGTATACGCGGCCGATGCGATGCGGTCCCGGTTCGGTGTAAGCCTTTTGCAAGTCGTCGAAGTCACATCCCATCGCTTCATCACGGCCGGATGGCGCATAATCCCAATTCACCTCGTCGTCAGCAACGTAGTAGGTGCGCGTGCCCCCTGGGCTCGACCAGCGTGGCTTGTCCGGTCTCCGTGATCAGGATTGCGGAGATTGCAATGACTGCAAGAAGCTGTGCCCGCATTCAATTAGGATTGTTCAGTTAATTCGAAAGAGTGTACCAGAGTCCGTTACCGTCACTGCGATGCCTTTTCGATGACGCTCTAGAGGAACCTCAGTATATACTTCTTCGAGCCCTGTTTCTCCGCCCAGCCGTACTGGGCAACCGTACTAGTACGCATTTCGCATGCAGGCCACGCGCCAACCGTATATACTCATACGCACCCTCGAAAAAATGCGCGCTCTGGAAGGAGCAAATAAATTATGCGTCTCATGTTCGCTGTCGCGGTGGCCCTCACCGCAGCCCCTGCTTTCGCGCAGGACGTGGTTCAGTTGGCGCCCGATCGAGTGAAAGTGGTCTTCGAGAACGATCGCGTGCGCGTGCTTCGTTTCACTGAGCCGGCACACAGTAAGCTTGCCATGCATTCGCATCCCGCCTATGTCGCGGTGGGATTCACGAATGATTATTCCAGGTACACGTTCCCTGACGGAAAAACCAGCGACGAACGTACGAAAGCGGGCGAAGTGACGTACTCCAAACCTGTGACCCACGCTTCCGAGGAGCTTGCCGGCGCGACTTCGGAATCCGTCATGGTGGAGTTAAAGGAGCCGGGCACGGGCGTCGCGGCGAACACAACCCTAGACCCCGTCAAATTGGATCCCAAACACTACAAAGTGGTCCTCGATAATGACCAGGTTCGCGTGCTGCGGGCCAGGTACGGGCCGCACGAGAAATCGGTGATGCACGAACATCCAGCCTCCGTCGCGGTGTTTATGACCGACGGCCAGGGCAAGTTCACCCTGCCGGACGGCACCACGCAGGATAGCAACTTCAAGGCCCACGACGCGATGTGGGCGGATGCCGGAAAACACCTGCCGGAGAATGTCGGCGACACGCCATACGAAGTAGTCGTAATTGAACTCAAGAAGTAGCCCGCATCGGATGGTCAAGGAGACATTCTTATGAAGAGAACCGTAATGTTTTGTTTGATTGGTTTGGTTTCACTGGTGAGTGCCGTACGGTCGGAAGCCCAAACGACCAGCGGGACTGAGAAGGCCGTAGCTGCTCTAGAAGAACAATGGCTTCAGTCCCAAAAAACAAACAATCCTGATTTGGTGGCTCCACTGCTGGCCGACAAATTCGTGGACACGTCGAGCGACGGCAAAGTTATGAGCAAAGCCGAGTTCTTAGCAGAACAGAAATCCATCAAATGGAGCAGTGCTGAAAACAGCGACGTGAAAGTCATGGTCTTTGGCAACACAGCCATAGCGACCGGCACCGAGAAGTGGAAGGGGACCGATGCGTCGGGTCAGGCTCTTGACGAGAACGAGCGTTGGACCGATACGTGGGTGAAGGTGCCGGGTGGGAAATGGCAGTGTGTTGCGAGTCATCAGTCGCGAAGCAAAATGTAAGTAAGTATTACTCCAACCCGAGAACAAGAATGTCGAAACAAAGAAAGAGAGGAACTGGGATGAATCGCAAAATTACCGTGCCATCGGTAGCGGTGTGTTGCTTTGCGCTGGGAATCACGCTGGTCGCGCAGGAAGGCGGAGACGCATCCTCCAAGGTGGAGCAACTGGAAAAAGAAATGCACCACGCGCAGATGAATAGCGATGCCAGTTGGTATGAGCAGCATCTGGCCGACGGCTATGTCGAGGGTTATAGCTGGGGTGACTGGGCGACCAAAGAAGAGGCCATCAAGCAAATGCAGGACAAGTCCATCAAATTCAACAAAGCCGAGCTCAGCGACATGAAGGTGGCGACTTTCGGTCCCCACACCGCGGTCGCACACTACAAATTCACCTACGATGGGACGCTCAACGGGACGCATCGCGCGCGTACGGTGATTTGCAGCGACACTTGGATCAGCCAGTCAGGCGAGTGGAAGATCGCCTCGAACCATTGCTCCCACGTTGAAGGGAAATAGAGCGACTCGCGAGTGTGAAGAATACAGCTTTAATGAATCCGTCGACAGACGGACAAGAGATGTCGGAAAATTCTCGAGATCTGGAAAAAGCAGACAGACGGTAGCTGGAGATGTATCGTCGATACGTGGAACTCCGACCTTCCCGCTATTCCGTTAAT
>CAVXKZ010000016.1:0-39644 GCA_963762495.1 uncultured Acidobacteriaceae bacterium | reverse complement strand
GGGCCAAAATTACGGGACTTCAGTGGCGCTTGAAAGGCGGTCACCATCACCTGCACTAAGGGATGATTGCCAGGCTTCGTTGTGGCTGGAGCTTTCTACTAATCCCTCAAAGGGCAAGTCCTGGTTCGCCTGAGCGTCTAATAACGCGCGCTGAACTCGCGACAGCACGTCGGTGAAACGCGGGTTGCCCGAAAGATCCACCCGTAGAACGAGCAGGCTGACAAATAATCCAATAAGCTTCTCGATTTCGACCTGATTTCGTCCAGCAACCGGAACGGCAATGCAGATGTCCTCCGCCCCGCTGTACCGATGCAGAGGAACAACCCAGCTGGCGAGCAGAAAGCAAAATACTGTCACTCCCTCCCGCCGGGCTGCATCGCGCACCGCTTTCGTGAAATCGTCCGCCAGGGGGACAGCGGTTGATGCGCCTGCGACTAACTGCTCACGCGGACGCGGACGGTCGGTCGGCAACTCTAAAAGTTGAGGTGCACCGGCCAGCTCACCGCACCAGAAATCGATTTGAGCCTGCAATCCCTCGGACTCGACCGCGGCCAACTGCCATTCTGCGTACTCGCCATAAGTGACGGGAATTTTGAGTACCTCGCTTGGTGTCCCGCTCAGTTCCTGCTCATAGAACGCCGCCAACTCGTCCGTAAACAGTCCCATTGATTTTCCGTCGCTCACGATGTGGTGCATCGTGAACAGGAGAATATGGTCCCTTTCGCCAAGCTTCAAAGGCGAACCCGGATCAGTGGCCCCGTTAAGAGGTCAAAGGGCGGTTTGGCTTCGAGCGATGCGATCCCGTACGCTTCGACTTCACGCGACTGCTCCGGGAAACGCGTAAGATCCTTGATCGGTATTCGCTGCTGGTGCGCCGGCGCTATACGCCCCCGCGGTTCGCCATTGACGGTCATGAAAACAGAGCGGAGCACGCTTTGGTGCTGGACAAGTCGTGTTAAAGCGCGCTCCAGTACGGGAACGTTGAGATCACCGCATACCCTCATCCCCGAGGAAAGGTTGTGCACGCCCGTGCCGGGTCCGAGTTGCTCTAGAAACCAGATCCGTCTCTGCGCGTATGACAGCCGGTATTCTCTTTCCTCCGGTTCGGCCTGAGCCAGGAGTTGGAGAAGAAGTTCCCGTTTCTGCTCCGTCGTGGACGATTGAGATGGCTCAATTGAGGGCTGAAGCATGGGATTGCGATGTCCACGTTGGCATGCAACCGGACTTGCAGTCGTCAGTGCCGGTGGTTTGACGCGGCGCTGGCTATAAACTCGTCATCAATTATAAACCCGTTCCCGTAGCAGTCGCGGAAAGACGCCGCGAATCGGGCCTTAGATGCCCGCACTGCAGATTGCTTCGACTTAATGGCCTGCCTACGCAATCATGGTGGATTGGAGTCACCTCGATTATTCAGTGCAGAAGATCTTTCAGACGAGTAAACAGCTTGTCGTGGACTGGGCTCGTTCGAGGTTTGGCGACAAGCGGAGTCTGGAGAAGCGCGCCCGACGCTTTCGCCTTACCCACAGCGACGGCCAACTCGGCAACAGTGGGTTCTTCAAACAGGGCGCGCAAGGGAACTTCCACTTGGAAAGTGCGACGCAGACGGGAGATTACCTGCGCTCCCAGCAGCGAGTGTCCGCCGAGATCGAAAAAGTTGTCGCGAATAGCGATGGGACGGACGCTCAGTACGTCTTCCCAAATCTCCGCGACCTTACGCTCTATTTCGTCGCGCGGAAACACGCGCTCGCCGTCATTGTCCGCCAGCGATCCCGGTGCTGGCAGGCGCTTACGGTCTACTTTGCCGTTCGGGGTGAGTGGGAATGCGTCTACCACGACAATGAAGGGAATCATGTACTCGGGCAGCGTCGCTTTTAATGCTGCTTGCAGCTCCGCCGGACGGACTTGCACGCCCAGCCGGGGCACGATGTAGCCAACCAGCCGCTTATCGCCGGGCTTGTCCTCGCGCACTGTGACCACGGCCTGCTGAACGGCGCCTTGTTTGGTCAAAGCCGTTTCGATTTCGCCGAGCTCGATGCGGAAGCCGCGAAGTTTAACTTGGGAATCCAAACGCCGCAAGTACTCCAGCTCACCATTTGCGTGACGCCGAACCTCATCGCCCGTTCGGTACATAATTGCGCCCTTTCCGGCGCTGAATATATCGGGCACAAAGCGCTCGTTCGTGAGCTCAATCCGGTTCAAGTAGCCTTTCGCGACGCCGACACCGCCGATGAACAGTTCCCCGGAGACCCCAACTGGAACCGGCTGCATACGCCGGTCAAGGACATGGCACTGCGTATTTTGGATGGGCGTGCCGATCAGTACCGGTTGGTCGCGTTCTATTCGGCAGACGGTCGAATAGATGGTCGTTTCCGTCGGCCCATAGAGGTTCCAAACGGAATCGCTCCGGTCCACTAATTGAGCAGCAAGCTCCGGGGGTAGAGCCTCCCCGGTGGACCTCACTTTGAACCGGGCGCGTTCGCGCGTCCAGCCGGCTTCAATCAGCAGCCGCCAGGTGACGGGCGTGGCCTGCATTACCGTAATTGCCCGCCGGCTTATCGTATCGAGAAGCTTCACTCCGTCGGCGGTTGTTTCCGCCCCGGCCACTACCACCGTTGCCCCCGTTATCAGCGGCAGAAAGACTTCGACGCCGGCAATATCAAACGAAATAGTCGCAACGGCCAGCAGGCGATCGTCAGCTTCGAGTCCAGGCTCACGACCTATTGAGCAAAGCAGGTTGACTACAGCGCGGTGCGGGACACAGACACCTTTCGGTTGACCGGTCGAGCCGGAGGTGTAGATCACATACGCAACGCTGTCCGGATCCTGCTCTGTTCGCGAAGGTCGGGGAAGCAGCGGCTGCTGCTGGTCCTCGCCGACGTATACAGGCTCTTCCGCCAAGGTTTCCAGTTCGCGGCGGAGGCCCCGACTAGTCAACAGAGTCCGTATGGAAGCATCCCGCATCATGAATGACAGCCGTTCCAGCGGATACGCGGGATCCATCGGTACGTAGCCAGCTCCGGTCTTAAGAATGGCCAGAAGACCTATCACCATCTCGGCTGAGCGCTCAAGACAGATGGCAACCAGTTTGCCCGGCCCGGCCCCGGCCGTAGCCAATCTCGAAGCCAACCGATCCGCTTGGCTGTCGAGATCGCTATAGGTCAGAACACGGCCCTCAAATTCGACAGCGGAGCGCTGCGGCGTCTTTCGAGCCTGCTGCTCGACAAGTTCATGTACGCAGGCGGCCGGAAAACTCGCTCGGGTATCGTTCCATCGGCCGAATTGCTCCACTTCCGCCGAGGTAAGCAGAGGTAAGTTGCCGATCTCCCTTTCAGGATTTTCCGCCGCGGCAAGAGCCATTCGTTCGAAATGGCCGCGCATGCGTTCGATACGGGAGTCATCGAAAAGGGCCGTGCTGTAATCCGTTTGCCACCAGTACTCGTCGCCCGTGCCCTCGGTAAAGAAACTGGACAGATCGAATCGCGACGCACCGGTACCGACCGCGTACGGTGTTGCTGAGAGGGGGCCAAAACGGCCGCTCTTCAGATGTTTCTGCAAGCCGGTCGCCACAACCTGCACGAGGGGGTGATACGCCATGCTCCGCTGCGGCTGGAGCTTCTCCACTAATATTTCGAAAGGCACGTCCTGGTTCGCCTCGGCGTCTAATAGCGCGCTCTGAACTCGCGACAGCAGGTCTCGAAATTGCGGGTTGCCAGAGAGGTCTATCCGTGCCACCTGCAGGCTGACAAACAAGCCAATGAGCTTCTCGACTTCGACGTGTTTTCGTCCAGCAACGGGAACGGCTACACAGATGTCCTCCGCTCCGCTGTACCGGTGAAGAAGAGCAACGAAGCTAGCCAGCAGAAAGCAAAACGGTGACACTCCCTCTCGCTGGCACGCCTGGCGAACTGCTTTCATTAGATTGGCTGGCAAAAGGCCGGGTATCGATCCGCCTGCCAGCGATTGCTCGCGAGGACGCGGGCGGTCGCTCGGCAGTTCTAGGAGTTGGGGTGCGCCGGCCAGCCGCTTGCGCCAGAAGTCGATCTGGGCTTGCAATTGGTCGGATCCGACCGCCGTTAACTGCCATTCCACGTACTCGCCGTATTCAATCGTGGTTTCCGGCGGTTCGGCACGGCTCCCGTTAAGCTCCTGCTCGTAGAACGCGGCCAACTCGTCCGCGAACAGGCCCATCGATATCCCGTCGCTGATAATGTGATGCATCGTGAACAGCAGAATGTGGTCCGTTTCGCGAAGCTTCAACAGCCGAACCCGAATGGGCGGGCCATTGAGCAGGTCGAAGGGAGCTCTGGCTTCGAGCCATGCAATTCGGTAGGCTTTGTTTTTAAGCGATTCATCCGGAATCCCAGTAAGATCCACCATCGGGATCCGCTGTTCTTGCGCCGCCAATACCCGTTGCCGCGGTTCGCCATCGGCGCCGGTTAGGAAAACAGAACGGAGCGCGGTTTGGTGCTCGACAACTCTTGTTAGCGCACGCTCAAGGGCTGGAATGTTTAGATCGCCTGATAGCTTCATCCCCGAGGTAAGGTTGTGTACGCCCGTACCAGGTTGGAGTTGCTCCATAAACCAGACCCCTCTCTGGGCGTACGATAGCGGGTATTCCCTTTCCTCTGCTTCGGCCTCCGCCAGGAATTGGCGAAGGAGTTCCCGTTTTTTCTTCCGTCGTGGACGATTGAGATGGCTCAATTGAGGGCTGAGGCATGGGTGCGATCTCCGCGTTGGCATGCGACCGGTTGCAGTCGGCAGCGCCGCTTGTCTGACGCGGCGCTGGCTAGAAAGCCGTCATCAATTAACGACGCCCCGCCCGCGTAAATATCCCTAAGCGCGCCGGGTCTTAGTCGCAGAGGCCCGACCGGCGAATCCAAGCTTTAGACGCCGCACACGGCCTTCCGGAACAGCGCCTCCCGCCAGCAAAAATTCGTAGCTGAATGGTTCTGCACAAGGTAGGTCAACCCGTACTCAGGGGCTTGAAACTTGTACTGCGCTCCTGAACTCTACCATTCAGATCCCGCTTCGGACTTGCACTCGGTTCATCGTCGTGAAAGGCTAGTTACGCATGCAAAGTGAATGGTTGCCACTGTCTCACGCCCAAAGGCGGCTCTGGCTGTTAGATCAACTAGACCCCGGCGCGCCAGCCTATAATCTGCCCGTGATTCTACGCATGCGCGGCGAATTGGAGATTGAGGCGCTCCGGCAATCTCTGGGTATGGTGCTTCAGCGGCATGCGCCGCTCCGGGCTATCTTTAGCAACGTTGAAGGTGAGCCTGTCCAAGGCATCCAGCGGGACGTCTCCGTGGAACTGCCCGTCGTGGATGTTTCATCTGTCCCCTGCGAACTGCGGCAGCAGAGGGCACGCGAGCTTGCGGCCGAGGAAGCGGCGCGGTCATTCCATCTGGAAACCGGCCCTATCGTCCGCTTCAAGCTGTTTCGATTGGATGAGCAGGAACATATTCTCGTGACCACGATGCACCACATTGTGAGTGACGGCTGGTCGATAGGAGTATTTTTTCGAGACCTCGCGACTTTGTACGAAGCCTTAGTTGTAGGAAAAGAACCGGACCTGCCGCCGTTGCCCGTGCAATACAGCGACTATGTCCGTGCCGAGCACGAGCGACTTTCCGGGGGGGCTCTGGACCGCGGGCTGCAGTTCTGGAAAGAGACTCTGAAGGATGCCCCGCCCGTTTTGGAATTGCCCGCGGATCGCCCCCGCCCGGCCGTTCAAACTCATAAGGGCCAGAATGTCTTTTTCAGGCTTGATGCGGAATTGGCTGGCGCCGTAAGACAAATGTGCCGGGAGCGTGGGGTTACGTTGTTCATGGCTCTGCTGGCTGCGTTTGACGCTCTGCTTTGGCGGTACACGGGCGCGAGCGATATTGTCGTCGGCACTGCTACCGCCGGCCGGACCGAAGTGGAACTGGAACCGCTCATTGGGCTTTTCGTGAACACCGTCGTTCTGCGGACGAAGGTCGCCGATGATCCTACCTTTTCCGAGCTGTTGGAGCGAGTGCGGCTTGGCACGTTTGACACTCTCGCGTATCAAGACATACCCTTCGAAGCTGTCGTACAGGAACTACATCCGGCGCGCAGCATGGATAACACGCCCGTTTTTCAAGTCATGTTCATCGTGCAGAACATGCCCGGCCGTAAGCTCACTCTGGCCGGATTGGAACTGGAAGCGCTGGCCTTCGATAGCGGCCTCGCGAAATTCGACCTTACCTTTGAGGTGTTTGATGGCGAAATTCTCTACTGCAGGTTGGAGTACAACTCGGACATTTTCGACCGCCCGCGCATCGAGCGGCTCGCGGCGCATTTCGAAACTTTGCTGCGTAGTTGCCTGCAAAATCCGGACCGGCGGATTTCCGGACTGGACCTTCTATCCGCACGCGAACGGCATACGCTGCTCCATGAGTGGTCGGGTCCTCAGCAGCCCTATCCGGATAGCGCCACTTTACACACTCTCCTTGAAAGGCAGGTGGACCGTACTCCAGACGCAATCGCGCTCTTAGGAGGAGGCGGCCCGCTCACTTTTGCGCAGCTTGAGGCCGCCTCGAATCGCGTTGCGCATTATCTTGCGGACCTCGGCGCGAAAGCGGGCGATCGGATCGCCGTTTGCATGGAGCGCTCTGCTCAGACGGTAGTGGCGGCGCTTGCGGTTCTCAAGAACGGCGCTGCTTACGTGCCAATTGACCCGCATTATCCCGAAGATCGCGTGCGGTTCATGCTTCATGATTGCGGAGCGCGGATTCTCATCACGGAACAAGCGGTACTAGACCGCAGGGGCAACTTCTCAGTCGATCTAGCTGTGTTGGATCGCGACTCGGAGGCGATATCGGGCTGTTCCAGCGCCCGGCCGAGCGTTCACGTGGATTCGGATCAGGCCGCTTACGTCATTTACACCTCGGGCTCGACAGGCACGCCGAAGGGCGTCATGGGAACGCACAAGGCAACCCTAAATCGCTTCACCTGGATGTACGACAAGTATCCTTTTGAGCCAGGCGAAACGTGCGCTCAGAAAACCAGCCTGAGTTTTGTCGATTCCATTTGGGAGACGTTTGGGCCGCTGGGAGCGGGCGTCTCGCTCCACATTATTGCGGATGAAGAAGCGAAAGATACCGATCTCCTGATACGCGCGTTGAAAGCGGCGCGGATCAGCCGACTGGTGATCGTTCCATCCCAGCTGAGATCCATTCTTGACATTTCATCCGATCCGGTTTCGGATCTGCGGAGCCTGCGGTTCATCTTCAGCAGCGGCGAACCGCTGCCTTTGGAGTTGTTCGAACGCTGCCGCCGAGAACTGCCGCTTGTCCGCCTGGTGAACCTCTACGGTTCTTCAGAACTGGCCGGGGACGTGACCTGTTTCGATCCCCTGGAAGCACAGGCGCTCGGTTCCGTTCCGATTGGCAGGCCCATTGCAAACACGCATGTTTACATAGTCGACCAGCGGCTGAAACTCGTTCCGATCGGCGTGCCCGGCGAGTTGCTTGTCGGAGGCGATTGTGTCGCCCGCGGGTATCTGAATCGGGAGGATCTGACCGCCTCGCGTTTTATCGCTGATCCGTTCCGGAATAGCGGCAGCCGCGCTTTTCGAACGGGCGATCTCGGGCGCTTTCGGGAAGACGGCGAGATCGAATACCTTGGCCGATCCGACCGCCAGGTGAAAATCCGCGGAATAAGAATCGAGCCCGAGGAGATCGAATTCGTTCTATCTCAGCACCAGGCAATTCGGCAGAGCGTCGTGGTAGTCCGCGGGGAGCCGGGACGTGAGCGTTTGGTCGCTTTCGTTGTTCCCTCCTCCGGTCAGACCCTTCTTACATCAGAGTTACAGAGATGGATGCGAGATAAGTTGCCCGAATATATGGTTCCGGCTAGTTTTGTGCTCCTCGCATCCATCCCGCTCACTCCCAATGGCAAAGTGGATCGTGCCGCTTTGGCGTCCGACCAGGTGAAGGCTGAGGTTGGCCGGCCCTTTGTGGCGCCGCGAGACCAAACTGAGCAGACCATTGCAGATATATGGTCGGAAGTTCTCCATGTTGACAGGGTAGGAGCTTACGACCACTTCTTCGAGCTTGGCGGGCACTCTCTGCTGGGCGCGCAGGTGATCTCACGTCTGCGCCGCAGTTTTCAGGTGGAAATTCCCTTGCGCGCCCTCTTCGAAGAACCCACTATTGCCGAGTTGGCGGTTGCTGTTGAAAAGGCGAAAGCGTCGGGCGCGGTTCTCCGGACCCCTCTGATCGCCAAACCTCGAACGAGCCCTGTTCGCAACAAGCTGATTGCTCGTCTTAAAGATCTAAGCGATGAAGAAGTAGACGCACTTTTAAATTCTATGATGGCCGAGCGTAGCAAGGCCGAAGTTTGATGGCGCCGGGCAGCAAGACCCTGGGCCGCTTTCGAAAATTGCTCGGCCGCGGAAAGACGGAATCAAACGCGATGGTTCAACGAGCGGATGCAAAGCTGGACACCGCCATTCAGGTCGGCTATGACCCCACGGATGCGCGGTTTATCGAGAATTCGCTCGTCAGGTTCAACATCCAACAGGCGGGACCGACCGATTGGCGCGTGTTGAACGTTTTCGCACGAGATAGTTCCGGCCAGTTGATTGGCGGTCTGTTGGGCAATACGTACTGGGGCTGGTTGTCAATCGGGTTTTTCTGGATCCAAGAATCCTGGCGGCACAAAGGTTTAGGCAAAAAGCTGCTGCACGCGGCGGAGGGAGAGGCGATTTCCCGGGGCTGCCATTCCTCCCAACTGGATAGTTTCAGCTTTCAGGCACCCGGGTTTTATGAGGCGAATGGATATGAGACCTTCGGGACGCTGGAGAATTTTCCGTTCGGGCACCGGAGAGTCTTTTTACGCAAGCGCCTCCAACAGCAATAAACGCGTTGGCTTAAAACAGGCGACGCATCCCGCGAAAGGCCACTGATCGGATGACTTCGGCTCTGAGGTTCACCAAGCACCTCGTACTGAGGGCAGCGAAGCGTTGTGGCGTATTTCAGAAAGTACGCGACAGTCGGTGGAGGTCCCAGAGACTACTCATTTTGGGATATCACGGCATCTCTATCGATGACGAGCATCAATGGGACTCCGCCCTGTTCATGCCGCAAAACTTACTTTTGGAGCGCCTGAAAATTCTGAAAAACGATTCGTACGCGGTGTTGCCGTTGGAGGAAGCACTCGATCGGCTGTATGCAGGAGATCTCCCACCGCGCGCCGTTAGTTTAACCTTCGACGATGGTTTTCACGATTTCCGTACTCGGGCGTGCCCCCTTTTGGCCGATTTCGGGTTCCCGGCGACCGTGTACCTGACCACGTATTACGTCGAGCATCGCTATCCAATTTTTAATATTCTATTTCCATATCTGCTGTGGAAGGGCCGGCAAAAAACTGTCGATTTGGCTGACCTTGTACCCGGGCAAGGTGAGGTTTCGCTCGCGACTGAACGCGAACGTTTAGCGCTTCGTGGGCGTATCTTGGATCAAATAGCCAAGGAGTCACTCAACAACCAACAACAAGATGCACTTGCCAGGGAATTGGCGCGCAGGATTGGGGTTGATTACGATCGCATCTGCGAACAGGGTATCCTGCACCTCATGAGTCCATCGGAGGTTTCGGAACTCTCGCAATTCAACGTAACGATTCAATTACACACGCACCGTCACCGGATGCCCGACGATGAGGCGCTTTGTCGCCGCGAGATTGACGACAATCGGCAGGCGATTGCGCGCACAGCAGCACATCCAAGTGAACTGAACCATTTTTGTTACCCGAACGGACGTTACCAGCCCAAATTCTTCGGCTGGCTCGAAGCCGAAAAAATACTTAGCGCCACGACGTGCAAGCCCGGAATCGCATCGCGTGAGAGTGCCCGACTACAGTTGCCGCGTCTGATTGACACATCCACCCTTCCTTCCGTTGGATTCGAGAGTTGGCTTACTGGCACGGGCCAGCATTTGCCCCGACGATCCTGATCGTGATTGCGCGCCCGACATTCGGCAGGACTTTTGATGGCTCGGCCTCATTCACAGAGTCGAGCTCCGATGCTGCCTCGGAAGCTTCGGCAGGCTCCCAGTTCCCTGCGGATTCCCGCACAGGAACGAGAGCCTTCGCCTCTGGCCAGGTTGTCTTCTTGGTGTTCTTGCGTTGGAATTTACCGCCTAGAGTGCCGCACACGTAGATTGGGCAGTGACATTTCTTCACCCCCGGCGGAGTTCTTCGGGCTCATAGTTCCGCGAGTCCGGGGCGTGGTCGTCGACACATTTTCCTTCAGTTCGAAAGTGCCGACGATAGAGGTTCAGAGGCAGGGCGTTTCGGCAGGATCATAGCATCTATTGCCCACCAAAATCGGCAATTGTCTGCAATTCACTGATTCTATTTTGGCGGTGAGGGTGGGATTCGAACCCACGGAACCCGTGAAGGTTCAACGGTTTTCGAGACCGCCCGATTCAACCACTCTCGCACCTCACCGAAACCGGGCACTATAGCAACATAAACACCGCCGGAGAGTACATCTGAAATGAAGTGCACTTCCGCGACATCTACTCTAACATTTAAGGCGTCTCCTGCGATCGTCACGTACCGAGGATCTGGAGGATCTGAATGAGCTCGAAAGCGGCACTTCGTTTCTCGATCGCCCTGTTTGGTACCTGCACGGCGGCCGTGGCGTTTAGCGCTTCCGCCGCGCCGGTTGCGATCTCTGGCACCGCTGCGCTCGCGGGAGGGATCGACGCACAGTTTCAGTTCAACGGATCGCGTTTATCCGCTCAATCGGCCACAATCGATTGGCCCAGCACGGTACTGGTTTGCAACCAAAATAGCACCTGCGACGTGACTCTCCGCGTGCCGGCATCTCTTAATTACATGGGCCCCGTGCCGGCTTACAGTTCGGGATCGCTGAATGGTGCAACGGCGGATCTCCTTGACGGAGGTCTGACCTTTACCGGATCCGTTTTTATCCCTACCGCGGCGAGCGGCGCACCCGTTTCGTTTACCGCCCCCGTGGCTCTGACCGGGAATATCACTGGGTACGCGCTGAATTGCACCTTCGAGTGCGTTCAGACCGGACCTCTCTGGAGCTTCGCGGTTTCCGGTACGGGGACCCTCGACCTTTCCGGTCTTGGTGTGCCGCCTCGAGACGTATTCCAAATTGCGAGCTACACCTTTACGGGCACCGCAACTCCGACGCCCGAGCCGGCTTCGTGGCTCTTGCTCGGCGCGGGACTAACCGCGTTCGCGTGGCGGCGCCGCAAACGTTAAGAGTCCAGCACGTACGCGAACATCAGCGGGGCGACGATCGAGGCATCGGATTCAATCACGTATTTCGGCGTGTGGATACTCAGTTTTTCCCAGGTAATCTTCTCGTTCGGAATCGCCCCGGAATACGACCCGTAGCTTGTCGTTGAATCGCTGATCTGGCAGAAATAACCCCAGAGCGGGGTGTCCTCCCGCTTCAAATCCTGTCGCAGCATCGGAACGACGCAGATCGGAAAATCACCCGCGATTCCACCGCCGATCTGAAAAAATCCGATGGACGCATCCGCCGCCGTGTTCGTATACCATTCGGCCAGCGCCATCATGTATTCAATGCCCGTCCGCACGGTGTGAACGTGCATCACATCTCCTGAAATGCAATGCCCCGCATACATGTTCCCGAGTGTTGAATCTTCCCATCCGGGCACAAACAGAGGTAGACTGCATTCCATCGCGGCGTAGAGCCAGCTGTCTTTCACGTCAATTTGAAAACTCTTCCGCAGATCTGGAGACTGCAGAATGCGGTAAAAAAACTCGTGCGGAAACCGATGCTCGTTCTTCTGGTCCGCCGCCACCCACTCCTTCAAGATCACGCCTTCAATCCGCCGCATCGCCTCTTCTTCAGGAATGCATGTGTCGGTGACGCGGTTCATCTGACGATCCAGAAGCGCCTGCTCGTCTTCCGGCTTCAGATCCCGCCATTGTGGAACGCGCTCGTAAAAATCGTGGGCCACCAGGTTGAAGACATCTTCCTCCAGGTTCGCCCCCGTGCAGCAAATGCCATGGATCTTGTCCTGGCGAATCATTTCGGCGAGAGAAATCCCCAGTTCGGCTGTGCTCATTGCGCCCGCCAAAGTCAGAAACATTTTGCCGCCCTTGCTCAGATGTTGTTTATAGGCCTCGGCAGCCTCCACCAGCGTCGCCGCATTGAAATGCCGGAAGTGGTGCTTGACGAAACTCGAAATAGGACCGTGATTCATCTCTTCTCACGGTATCGTCCGAGTGCTTCAATCGCAAGGAATGTTGCGCCGGGAAGCCGCTTCCCTTACCCGCATCCAAATCTCTTCAGTCGCCCGGTGCAGTTCCAGTGCGGCCAGTGCCTCTGTTGCCTCCCACTCGCGCCCGTTCCGCAGAATTTGCAATAGGAACTCAATCGCCCGTTCCTGGCGGGAGGCGCTCAACCCGCGCAGCACGCCCGAGCCAACACCCGGCTTTCCTTGTTTCCTCCAGGTCTCGATCAGCGCCTCAACTGCGCTCGGCAATCTCGATGCGCCAAGGGCCAGGGCGGCCTCATCGCGAACTTCTTCGCTGCCGGCACGCAAAAACTCCGCGACAAATGGAACCCCCTGCTCGCCCTGCAGCCTTAAGAAGGACTCCAGTACTTGACCCGTGACCGCCGTCTCGTTATCGCCTGCGCGCGCTTTGAGCCGAAGCAACAACGCCGCCTCCTCGCCATCCATCTGCTCGAGTGCTCGTGCCGCCTCCACTCTGACCCGCGCTTCCCAGTCCGTCAGGGCGTCCACCAAATACCGCAGAATTTGTAGCCGCGGCAGATCCGTACACTGCACCAGGGCCAGTGTGCAGATGCCGCGCAGGGTAATTGCCGTGTCTGCCTGTCCACCCCAAACCGGTTCCATCTGAACGTGCCGCATGCCCCTCAAGAAAACGCTCGATTCCGCATGACCCAGGTCCTTTAGCGCTTGTGCGACCGAATTTTTTCCCCAGCATTGCGGATCCGTATCTTTAGGCTTCTCCAAAAGTCGCGCAAACGCCTCCACGAGATCGGGAATCAGCGAGCCCGCCTGAATCTCCGCCGCGATCGCAGCCGCTTTAGCCGCCACCACATTCACTCGATTCCGAAGCGCTTTTCTTAGCGCCTCGGTGTTCGTGTCGTTCAGGCCGGCGCCGCGCAGCGCCTTCAGCGCCTCGAGCTGCTCTTCCACTCTGCGGTTCGGCATATCAGATCTTAGCCCCATCCGCCGATAAAATGAGTAATGCGCAAAACCGCCCTGTGCGGGCTGTTGCTTACTATGCTCGGCGCCATTGGCTCCGCAGCGAAAGCGCCGTTCACGTTCGACGCCATGATGCGAATCGCTCGCGTGGACGATCCGCAGCTCTCCCCTGACGGAAAGCTGGTCGCCTTCACCGTCCAAACCGTCGACATGGCGAACAACTCGAAGCCATCGCAGATCTATGTCGTTCCGGTCGAGAACGGCATTCCCCAGCAACTCACCAGAGATGGCACTGTGAATACCCGCCCTCGCTGGAGTCCTGATTCCAAGCGCATTTTCTTCATTTCGAATCGCAGCAACGGCTCGCAAGTCTGGTCGATGAACGCCGATGGCTCCAATCCCTACGCCGCCACCAACCTCCCCACCGAAGCGGATGGCGTCCTCGTCTCGCCCGATGGCAAGGTCCTACTCTTCACGAGTAGCGTGTACCCGTCCTGTGCTCCGCCAAATGCGGCCCCTGGTGTTGAATACGACGCTGCTTGTAATAAATCCAAGCTCGATGCGGAAGCCGCCGGCAAAATGCACGCCCGCGTCTACGATACGCTCCTTTATCGGCATTGGACGCAGTACGAAGGCAATCGCCGCAAGCACCTTCTCATGCAATCCGCCGATGGTAGGCCTCGCGATCTTACGCCCGGTAACTTGAACACGCCACCTTTTACTCTTGAAGGTCCCGAACAGTACACTTTTTCGCCTGATAGTACCCAAATCGCGTACGTCTCAAATACCGATCCCGAGCCAGCCAGCAGCACCAATTCGGATATCTATACCGTGCCCGTCGCTGGCGGACCGGCGCAGCGGCTGACTAACAATCCGGGAGCGGATGAGGGTCCTGTCTATTCCCCCGACGGAAAGTATCTCGCTTATCGCACGCAAACTCGCGGCGGCTACGAAAGCGATCAGTGGCGTCTCGCTGTGCTGGATCTACAGAGCGGCAGGATGAATACGCTTACCGATTCGCTCGATCGCTGGGTTGAGTTCTATACCTGGTCTCCCGATTCCAAACGCATTTTTTTTACTATCGACGATCACGGTAGCTCTCCGCTGCTCATGATTGATGCCGCCGGTGGCGGAGCCATCCGCACGATTGCGCAAGGTCCCACTTCGATTAGCTCCGTGCAGTTCACGCCCGATGACAAAACCATGATCTACGCGGAGCAGAGCGGCTCTCAACCGGCTGAGATCAAGAAAGCGCTGTCGAAGGGTGGCGCCGCGATGGCTATGACTCATTTGAACGATGCGCTGCTCAACGAGTATCAGCTCACTCCTCTGGAAAAGATTTCAGTGGCTGGCGCGGACGGCGCGCAAATTGAGAGCTTCGTCGTCAAACCGCCCGATTTCAATGCGGCGAACAAATATCCCGTGCTCATCGCCATTCACGGCGGACCGGAAGGCGATTGGGGTGAATCCTGGAGTTACCGCTGGAACGCGCAGGTCTTCGCCGCCGCCGGTTACGTGGTCATTCTGCCGAACCCCCACGGCTCCATCGGCTACGGCCAAAGTTTTACTGACGCGGTAAATGGGGATTGGGGTGGCCGCGCGTACGACGATCTGATGGCGACTGCGGATTACGTCGGCAACCTTCCATATGTGGATAAGAACCGCATGGTCGCGGCCGGTGCATCTTATGGCGGCTACATGATCGATTGGATTCTTGGCCATACAGATCGCTTCAAAGCGCTCGTCGTCCACGCCGGGGTGTTCGACCTTCGCAGTGAGGCGCTCACCACGGAAGAGCTCTGGTTTCCGAAGTGGGAGTTCCAAGGCTTGCCTTGGGAGAATCCCGATCTCTATGAGAAATGGTCGCCCAGCATGTACGTGAAAAATTTCAAAACTCCAACTCTCGTTAGCCATGGCGAGATGGATTTCCGCGTGCCCATCGGCCAGGGCCAGCAGCTATTTACTGCGCTCCAGGAAATGAAAATTCCATCGAAGCTCATCCAATTCCCAGATGAAGGGCACTGGATAATGAAGCCGCAGAACAGCCAGTTCTGGTACGGCGCGGTGATCGATTGGCTGAATCAGTACACGAAACCGCTCAGTGCGGCCGCATCCATCTCCGGCGCCGTTCCCTAAAACGCGAAAGCCGCCATCGGGCTGGATCGCACCTCGAATTCACCGCTCTCCGGAAACGCCGTAAGCGGCAGACTGTCGCGAAACAGGGTGAGCCGCAGGAACACGGAATCGCCGCGCCGCACGCGAAGTGCGCTCATTGAGACCCGGATTTCCAATACCTCGGCGATCACCGCATCGAAAGCTCCTTCTGTCAGAGTGGAATCAACGAGCGTCGTGCCGGAATCGGTCACTGAGATCCTGATCCTAAATTCATCGCCATGCTCGTTCCGGAGTCGCACTCGAAATTCGTAAGCCGGGTTAAGTTTCGTATTCTCGGCCATCTCTACGGCAAGAAAAATGTTCTGCCCGTCGGTGCCGTAGCGCAATTCTCGGATCGGCGATCTCTGACTGTGCATCGCCCCGGAGCGGTACCCCAGCCGGTATCGTCCCGCATTCTGCCACTCGCTAGGAGATGTCAGCAGCCCGTCGATTTGCGGCTGTATCATGCCGCTGGGCAGTTCATGTGGGGGTGCCTCCTTCCGCCGCAGAATCGATTCATCCAGGGCGGCCGGCGGATCCTCGCCGATCAGCCTGTACACGTTCGCCAGATGCGCGCGATACAGTTGATCGAATTCCGGCCTGTTCGCGGACGAATGCTCTGGACCGTACCACCAGCACCAGTCACTCCCTTCGCCGATGAGCAATTCTTCCCAAGCCGTCCGCCTGTTCGCCTCTGGAATCGTATTGGCGCGCGGCGAACGTATTGCCTCCTCATATCTGTTGCGCGCGGCGAGCAGTTGTTCCCAGGCGCGATTGTCCTCTTCCGCGCCGATCCAGATGTCGAAGTTTTCGTCTATCCACGAGCCCGGATGAATGCGCGTAATCTCCTCCGCGTGCATCTGGCCCAGCGCCTCGCTTATGGTCAGAGCCGCGATGCGCTCGTCGTCCGCGATTCTCCGGTATAACTCGCGCAGAAATGGCCTTCCGTTCTCGACATACGATTCCCAGGCATTTTCGCCATCCAGAATAATCGGAACCAGCGCGTCCTTCCCGTCGCGTAGAATCGGTTTGCAATTTTTGTGTATCTCACCTAAGAAGTGTTCGGCCGCTTCGTCCGCGTCCATGGCGTGATAGGAAAACCCAATCAGGTCGCTCAGCCGATGATCGCGAAACACAACCCGCATTTCTTCGCCGTTCTGCCGCCAGACATAGGGCCGGTAAGTGTTTTCTGGCGTTACTTCCGTTCCAATCGTTCGCCCGAGCACCCCATTGTCCGTTGCGGTCCATCGAAGCCCAATCTTCGCCGCAATCCGCAACGTTTCATCCGAAACCGCGCCTTCCGAAGGCCAGAACCCCGTCGGACGCTGTCCAAATACTTCTTCAAAATACCGGCAAGACCGGCGCAATTGTTCCTCCGTGTCCTCCGGATGCGCAAACTGCGAAGGCAGCGAAACGTAGGGATGAGACACATTCGCGATGTTCGTATCGCACAACAGAGGCAGTATCGGGTGGTAGAAGGCGGAAGCGGATAGCTCAATTTGCCCGCGCCTCGCAAACTCGCGGTACACCTCGATTACGTTCGGCATCGCCTGCAGCTCTTTCTGGATAACGGTGAGCTGCTCGAGAACCGTGAAGCCTCGTCCTTTTGTCACCAGCGCCTTCACCTGCGGGTCGTTCTGCAGATACTCTTCGTCGAACCAAGCCAGTTGAGAAAGCACTTGCAGGTCTCGCAGCATCTGCTCGTCAAACTTGGCGCACGCCCGCTCCGCGTTGTACTCGCATTGCTGCAGAATGCGATATAGCTCCGCGTAGCGCGGATACCGGCCGATCACCCGCTCCTCATTCGCTTGAAAGAAGTAGCGGACGATAAACTCCTTCTCGGATGAGCTCAATTGCGCGGCTGGCTTCACGGCCATCCGAAAGAACGGATCGGATGCTTCGGCCCGTGCATAATCCTCAATCTGCACCAGCAGGGAGGGCACCAGATTGAACGTCTGGTGCACAGTTGGAAATTCTTCCAACACTTTCACCATGCCGTAGTAGTCTTTCAATGCATGCAAGCGCACCCACGGCAGCTTGTATTCGCCGCTCACCAAGTCCTTGTAGAACGGCTGATGCATATGCCAGAGAAAACACAAATTAATTCTGGGCACTTGTCAAAGGATAGATCGGAATCTTTCTGAAAGCATTACGGCTCTATTAATTCTCCCGAAATTCGCGTAGTCAACAATGAAGGTTTAACTTTCCCCGATCATGATCCAGGCCGTCGCCAGAAGAAGAACGCCTTTCAACCTCCTCAGCGCGCGGTTGTTCGCCTTCCTCGCCGTTCTTGGTCCTGGTTTCATTACCGCCAACGTCGATAACGACCCCGGCGGCATCCTTACCTATTCTCAGGCCGGCGCCCAGTTCGGTTATACGCTGCTTTGGACTCTGATTCCCATTACCATCGCCCTGATCGTCGTTCAGGAAATGGCTGCGCGTATGGGGGCGGTCACAGGTAAAGGTCTCTCCGACCTGATTCGCGAAGAGTTTGGTCTGCGCGCTACCTTTTTCACAATGGTCGTGCTTGGCCTTGCCGACTTCGGCAACATCATCGCCGAGTTTGCGGGTCTTGCTTCCGGCATGAGTCTCTTCGGCGTTAGTAAATTTGTCGTTGTTCCCTTGGGGGCTTTCGTTGTCTGGGGACTCATCGTTCGCGGCCGCTACCGGCCGGTCGAGCGCATCCTAATACTCGCCTCCCTCATCTACTTTGCGTACCCGGTCTCCGCGTTTTTCGCAAAACCGGATTGGGATCTGGCCCTAAAACAGACCTTCATCCCGACGCTGAGCGCCAACCCCGCGTATCTTACCGTGCTTGTGGGATTGATCGGAACTACCATCACCCCATGGATGCAGTTCTATCTCCAGGCGTCCGTCGTCGAAAAAGGCGTCGATACACGTCATTACGGCCTCTGCCGCGTGGACGTCATCGCTGGCTGCATTGTCACGGATGTGATTGCATTCTTCATCGTAGTGGCTTGCGGCGCTACGATCTTTCGCCACGGCCACGCCGAAATCTCCACCGCCGCCGAGGCGGCCATGGCGTTACAACCTCTTGCCGGTCGCTTTGCGGCTCTCCTCTTTGCCATCGGCTTGATCAATGCGGCGCTCCTCTCAGCCGCCATCCTTCCGCTGGCCACGTCCTACAACATCTGCGAAGGACTCGGTTTCGAATCCGGCGTGGACCGCCGCTTTTCCGAAGCCCCTATCTTTTACTGGCTGTATAGTCTCCTGATCGGCGGAGCGGCGGCGTGCGTCCTGCTCATCCCGGATCGTCTGCAGTTCAAATTCATCCTCTATTCGCAGGTGGCGAACGGTATGCTGCTGCCGTTCGTGCTGGTCTATATGCTGCTGCTGATCAATCGGCCTCGCCTGATGGGCAGCTTTAAGAACAAAAGCTGGCAGAACACCATCGCGTGGGCTACCACGGTCACGATGATCCTTTTATCCTGCGTTTTCATCTACACCCAGCTCGCGTCCTGAAATTGCCTTAATTTCGGCTTAACCTTATATAGAGCACTCGAGTGCTAGCATGAAGTTGCGATTTCAGCTAGGCACTCGTAGGAATGAACGTTTCCACTCCTTCTACGCCCTCGCTCGAGACCTCTGACCGGCTGAGCTTGCCGTTCGAGCCGCTCCCCCAATTTCGCCAAACGGCTCTGCAAGACTCTCCGGAACGCGCCGGGAATCGCGGCAAGCGCATCGGAATCTTCATCGTTGCTTACAACGCGCTCACCACGCTCAGCAAAGTCTTGCGGCGCATTACTCCGGAAGTCTGGCGCAACGTCGAACAGGTAGTTGTGTTCGACGACGCTAGCCAGGATGCCACCTACGAATTGGCCGTTGGTATCCAGGCCATGACGAATGTTCCGAAGCTGCGCGTACTAAAACACGCCCGGAATCTTGGATACGGCGGCAATCAGAAGGCGGGCTACCGCTACTTCATCGAGCAAGGTTTCGATATAGTGGTCCTCCTGCACGGCGACGGTCAATACGCGCCTGAGCTGCTGTCCCACATGTACGAGCCGCTCGTACGCGGAGAAGCCGATGCCGTATTCGGATCCCGCATGATGAAGGATTTCGGTGGACCCCTCAAAGGCGGCATGCCGCTTTATAAATACGCCGGCAATCGTGTTCTGACAGCCTTCGAGAACCGCGCGCTAGGGTTGCATCTAACCGAATTCCACAGCGGCTATCGAGCTTACAATCTACACGCCCTCGCCGAAATCAAGCTTGACAACCTGACCGACGATTTTCACTTCGACACCGAAATCATCATCAAGTTGCACCACCAGAACTTCCGCATTCTGGAAGTTCCCATACCGACTTTTTACGGCAATGAAATCTGCCGAGTGAACGGTCTGAAGTACGCCCGGGCGATTGTTCGCGCGGTGCATCGGTATACCCAAACGTCGCGCGCGGTCCGCTCCTTTCCCGAATACGAAGAATATTTTGTTCCCTACGCCATCAAGCGCGGCCTGTATTCGGCGCATTATTACGCTTCGCAACTGGTGGGGACGGGCCAGCGTGTACTCGAGATCGCCTGCAAAGACGGCGCGTTCGGCGGCGAGCTCGGGCGTGCCGGAAACAGAGTTACCGGCGTGGTTTGCGAACCGCGGGTCTCATCTCAGGCGGGCTATGAAGCAGTCGTTTCTGCCGACTTTGAAAGAGGCTTGGGCGAGCTTGCCCGCTACTCCGATCGTCCATTTGACCGCATTCTGCTGTTCGACACCCTCGAACACCTTCGCAACGCTACGCCGCTGCTCGAAGATGCACGCCGGCTCCTCGCCCCGCGCGGGAAAATAATTCTTTCGGTTCCCAACGCCGTGAATATCACGGTGAGACTCATGGTACTTTTCGGCCGTTTCAATTACCAGGATCGCGGCATTCTGGATTGGCATCATTTGCGCTTTTTCACCGCGAAAACAATCCGCAGTCTCATCGAGAAGCACGGCTTCCGCATCACCGGCCGCCACTTCACTATCATCCCGATCGAACGCCTGCTCCCTATGCGGCCCGAAAACCCGATTCTCCGTGTGATGGACCGCGTTCTGCGCCTGTTAACGTCCCTTGCGCCCGGTCTGTTGGCGTACGAAATTGTGCTAGTCGCCGAACGCTAGCAGGCTATGTAGCCGCGGTTGCATCCTGCTGCGCATTTGCCCGTGCGGGCGGCAGCAGAAGCGGATCCTGAGGCATCACGATCCAGCAGACAATGTAGACGATCAGACCGGCTGTCGGCGGCCATACCGCGAACACCAGGAACAGGATGCGAACCAGGGTCACATCGATGCCTATATAGCGAGCAATCCCGGAACACACGCCGGCAATTTTCCTCTCCTCACGCGGTCGGCTCATCGTCCGTCCCGGTCTTCCCGTATCCGAGGTGAATCCGGCCCTTCTCGTCGCCGTTCCACATTGCCGGCAGTAACGATCGGAGTCTGAAATATCGATGCCGCAGCCGCTGCAATACATAACAATCCTCAAACAAGATTACGTTCCGGTGTCCCTCGAAGTTCCCCTGCTTTTGGCATTACTGAAAACTCAACCCCAGGCGCTCTGCCGTGCTCTCAATATTCTCCGACGGCACGATTGCTAACTGCACCTGAGCCCGCCCGTTCTCTTCCAGATCTACCGGCGTGCTCTCCCGCTGCATTTCGCGCAAGAACTCCGCGTTCTGCCATAAGCTTGTCCAGCGTTCCGCCGCAAATATGTAGTAATGTCCGGGCGGGACGTTCCGGAACGTGAATGTTCCGTTCGGCGCGGATGTGACGAGCACTCCCGAGGCATCGGCCGGTAAATCCTGCGGCACAAGAACAGCCATCGTCAGCGAGGTGAGTCCGGCCGAACCGTTCGCCTGCACGGTTCCGTCCACTTCCCCTGCCCCCGCGCTTAATACGATCTCGATCTCTCCCGCCCCGCCTTGCGAAACGTCCATTCCCGTCAATGAGATATCTTGCCGGTTCAAGGAAACCTGCTTGACGTATGTGCCTGGCGGCGTGTTCGACACATGTACGAAATAATCGCCCGGCATTAGGTTTTGAATGCTGAAGCTGCCATCCGCTGCAACTGCAACGCTTTGAAAAATGCCGAACGCCACAGCGCCTCCCGGTCCAAGGTTCACTCGCAGGCTTCCGAACTTCTGTGGATCGACGTTATCCCCTGTCACGCGGCCCGTCAGATTGATGGGAGGTGTGAGACCTAGCGCGATACCGCTTACATCGCTTGCCCCGACATCGATCTGTTGCCGACCCAACAATCGCGTGCCGCGGCCGTTATAGCGGCATGACATTCTGGGCGTACCTACCCGTGAGCCAGAGCGTATAGCTGCCCGGCAGAACTTTGCGGAACTCGAAGCTTCCATCGTCGTTCACCCGCGTTCCTTGGCCCAGCACATCCGAATCGAGCGTGTCCGCCGGCGAAAGCAGAACCGTAGCGCCCTTCTGTGGACCTCCCGCATTCGCCTCGGGAACTTTTCCGCGGACTTGATACGTTGCCACCCGTCTCAACTGAATATTCGTATCCGCGGCATCCTGACCCGGGTTCGCCTGTATGGCCGTTGCCGAATCGAAATCGAGGCTCTTCGGGAAAAACGTGCGCACTACGACAGGCGCATTCCCCTCTTGTGATCCTTCCGATTCCGTTGTTTGCTTCTCCTTTGCTGCGCTCTCATCCTCGGCCGATAAGAAATACCGTCCTGGATTCAGCTTTTTGAGCGTGTACTCACCGGCTTCGTTTGTCGCCGTCGACCGGTCCCTCCTAAGCTGCAACTTTCCGCGCATCGCGTATGACGAGTAAGCCTGCACTCTCGCGTGCGGCGACCGGTTTCCCATCCTCATCCACAACCTTTCCGCTGATGCTGCCCTGCGGGCTGAGTGCGATGACGATTCCCGTGATCTGTTGTCCGCCGCTGACTGTGAGCCGCTGCCGTGGCCCGAATCCACGCATATCGGTGAATCCGCTCGCTTGAGCCACAATGAGATAGCTTCCCTCAGGCACCGAATCAAAATGAAAGAGTCCGTCGCCCTGAGAAGATCCTGTCTGTGGTCCGACAGGCGGCAGTCCGCGCCCATTCACCGCATACAGATGGAGCGTTGCTCCACTGATCGGTTCTCCAGTAATAGAATTCGTGACGCGTCCCTCTATTGTTCCCGGCACCCCTTGCTGCACGGCCGTCTGGGCTGCCAGCGCCAGCGGGAATAACAGCAGCAGATAAGCGGGACATGACATCACCGAAATATGGGGAATAGGACTACTTTGCGAATGCGCTTCGCACCGGCGCGGGAGGCGTGCTGTGCTTGATGGCGCGCCACAGCACCGCGTTCAGATCGTCGTCATCCACCAAGTCCGCATCCGAAAAATCCATCTTCCCCGATTCTTCCGCGCCCGGCGTGTTAGCCGAATTCCTGTCATTCAATGAAACCTTCGGAGCGATTGCGGTGTACGCCTGCGTATCCGCATCCCTCCTGAAGCTGCCGAACATCGGGCGCGCCGCAGCGTCGAAGTGCGTCATCGGATGCAGACCAAGAATCCCCTCTATGGTGCGCAGCACGCTGGCTTGGTTGTACATTGTGGAATCCACTGCGCCGCGACGCGTGTAGGGCGAAATCACCCAAACTGGCGCTCGATGCGAGTCCACGTGATCGGGTCCATTCTGCGCGTCATCCTCAATCGCGAAAATCGCCGTCGATCCCCAGAGTTTGCTGTGCGACACCGCGTCTACCACCATGCCTACCGCGTAATCGTTATCCGCGACATACGCGAACGGTGTCCAGGCCCCGACTCTCGTGCCCTCCGTGTGGTCGGTTCCCAGCCGCAAGATAATCAATTGCGGCGCTTGCCCTCGCTCATCAAACTGCTTCCACTCGCGAATAAACTCTTTCGAGCGATCCACATCCCGGTACTCCAGGTCGAACCCGCGAAAATCCATGTCCGTGTTCTGCGCCAACAGGGGATCTCTTGCTTCTCTAATCTGCCGTTCACCGGTAACTTCTTTCAGAGGAAGATCCGTGACCCACTCGCCGTAATCGCGCACCGTCAATCCACCTTCCAGTGCGTTGTCCCACAGGTATCCGGCCGGAGGCGTGTTGGCAGGCTCGCCGCCTTCGAAATCGTAAACCTTGCTGCGATGACCATAATTGTTGGGCCACAATTTCACCGTATAGTCCGGAGCGATTGCCGCGGATGCCCAGTTATGACCTTCCGCGCTTACATCGGCGTTCTCGTAAAAATTGTCGTACAGCACGAATTCGCGCGCGAGCTCATGTAAGTTAGGCGTTACCTTCTCCCCAAACAGAGTCAGCGACTTGTCGCCGTTCCCTTTCTGCATATCCCCGAGCACCTGATCATAGGTCCGGTTCTCCTTGATGATGTAAATCACGTGCTTGATCGGCGATTCGTGTCCTTGGGTTCGCGAAAAGTATCCCTCCTGCTCGTCCGTTATCGGACCGTAAACCATTTCATCGCGATAAGGAGAATTATCGAGCACCGTCCGCGTGTATTGCGAAAGCTTCCTCAGCGCTCGGTAGGGGAACAAACCCGACGGTTCCCGTTTGTATGTGGGCCACATACTCAACGGTCGGCGGGGCAATTGGTCCTTTATGCACGGTTTCAGGGCGCAGCGTCGGATTCGGCCCATGCGGATTCGGCCGGCTTCCCAGGCCCTTCCCGTTCACAATTACAAGCTGCTCGTTTCCGAGGCTGCGTACCGCAGTCGGATACCAGCCCGTCGGAATGAATCCGAGGACCTTCGTCCGCGCCGATGCGATATCAGCAACCGCCACGGCATTCGCATCCGAGCACACCACGTACAGCCGCGAGCCGCGCTCATCTGTTGCCAGCGCCGATGGCGTCATCCCCAGCGGGTGCATCGGCGTCATGGAAACGTTTATTGTCTCGAGCGCCGTTAACTGCCCATCTTCCGTTACGCCGAGCGAATACACGTTATTGGTATTCCCCGCCGCGACAAATAGTCTGGCGCGGTAGCTCGACCCTCCTTCCGCGCTCGGCGCGGGCCTGTTGATCCACAGCATGTCCGTCGGATGCGGTCCGATCCGCGTCCTGCTCAACTGGGTTCCATTCATCGCGTTGTGCTGATACACGGAGCCGTCGCCCCACGCGCTCACCAACACCTGCTTGCCACCCGGACTGAGCAGAAGCCGGTACGGACGCCGTCCCGTTTTCCAGCGGTCGATCATTTTGCCCGTGTGAACATTGATTACCGCAACGCTATCGCCGTATAGGTCCGCCGCATAGAGAATCGCTCCGTCTGGCGAAAGCTCAACATCTCCTATCAGCGCATTGCCCTTATTGTTGAGGTCTTTCACCGCGGCGAACTCGCGGCTGCGCGTCAACGCTCCCGTGGCTGCGTCGAGCGCCAACTCGAACACTTTTCCGGTCGTCCCGCCGCCCACATAGATCAAGTCCTTCGCGGGAGCAACTATCAGTCCCAGCCACGCATCCGGCAGCTCCGTGCGTCCGATCTCCTTTTTCGCGGCAATGTCGATTACGCTGATCGATGGTGGATTGTATCCTCCGTTCAACACCAAGAGGTAGCGGCCGTCGCGTGACACCGCCGTACTCATCGGAAATGTGTCCACCGCCACTTGCTCTCCCGCCGGCCGTATCGTCCATCCGCTGTTAAGCAGGAAACCGCCGCCCGGCAGAGGGCCCACCCGTTGCTGGGGCCTATCTTGCTTGGAAGCATCCTGGGCGTTAGCCGCAGTGGCCAATACCGCAACGGCCACTGCCGCAGTAAAGAAAAATTGTTTCATTCAGTAAACCTGTGAGCTATCGGGAACCGGCGTCCAACGCCGAATGCTTTCGATGTGATTCGCAGCCCAGGCGCGGCCTGCTGCCGTTTATATTCGTTCCGGTCGACCTTGCGCACGATGTCACGTACCAACTCCTCCGGAACGTTCACCTTCGCGGCAATCTCTGGTACTGACTCATACCGCTCGATATATCCCGCGAGGACCGCGTCCAGCACTTCATATTCAGGCAGGCTGTCGGTATCTTTCTGATCCGGACGAAGCTCCGCCGAGGGGGGTTTCGTAAAGGTGTTTTCAGGAATCGGGCCGGGCAGTCCTTTGCGCTCATAGCGGCAGTTCGCGACCCGCGCCAGCCGATACACCATCGTCTTCGGAACATCGCTGATCACCGCGAGGCCACCACACATATCTCCGTACAGGGTGCAGTATCCCACCGCGATTTCGCTTTTGTTTCCCGTGGTCAGCACCAGCGACCCAAACTTGTTCGAAAACGCCATCAACACCATTCCGCGCAGCCGCGATTGCAAATTCTCTTCAGTAGTGTCAGGGTTATACCCGGCAAAAAGCGGTTCCACGGTGTCAATCATTGCTTCGTACCCGAGTTTGATCGGCACTACCTCGAACCTCACACCCAGACTCTTGGCGAGCGCGTGCGCATCGGCGAGGCTGTGCTCCGACGAATACGGCCCCGGCATGCCGATCCCCATCACGTTCTCTTTTCCGACCGCTTCCACCGCAATTGCCGCCACCAGCGCGGAATCGATGCCGCCGCTGAGCCCTACCAACACGCTGCGGAACCCGCACTTCCGGATGTAATCGCGCGTCCCAATCACCAGCGCCTCGAAGGCCGCCTCGTCGCCGGTCAAATGATTTGCATGGTGATCACCCACCCCCGTCTGCGTGTCAAACAAGATCAGATCTTCCTCGAATGACTTCGCTTGCGCGGCGAGCTCGCCGGTCGGCCGTCATCGCGAAGCTGGACCCGTCAAACACAAGCTGATCGTTTCCTCCCACCATGTGGACGTACAGCACCGGCAGGTTGAACCGGTGCGCAATGGCCCGGAAAATGTCTTCGCGCAACTTTCGTTTCCCGATGTTCCAGGGGGATGCGTTAATGGAAACAATTACTTCAGCGCCTCTTTGCACCAGCTCCTCCACCGGATCGCGCGAATAGCGCCGGCGCTCCCAAAATTGTTTGTCGTTCCAGGCGTCTTCGCAGATCGCGAGCGCAATCCGGGTCCCCCGTATCGTGCAAATGTCCTGCGAGCCGCCGGGTTGAAAATAGCGCGCCTCGTCGAATACATCGTAATTCGGCAACAACATCTTGCACTGCCGGAAAACCACTTTGCCGCCATCAATTACGGCCGCCGCATTCTGGGCCCGAATGGCCGAGTTCTCAGGTGACCGTCCGACATAGCCGACAATCATCGCGATGTCGAAGTTCGCCGAATCGCGCGCAATACCTTCCAGCGCCTCGGCTGTGCGATTTAGAAACGAGTGTTTCTCTACCAAGTCTCGCGGCGGATAGCCAGTTAAGGCCAGCTCTGGAAACGCAATTAGGTCCGCTCCCGCCTGCTTCGCGCGTTTCGCATAATCGAGAATCTTTGCAGCGTTCGCCGCCAGATCACCCACGGTGTTGTCGATCTGCCCCAGCGCAATCCGCATGAAAATTCATTGTATCGGCGCTCTCCTGGCGCGCTGCCGCTAAGGGCTCAAACCGGTCGGCGCCCCGGTTCGGTGTTCTTTACAACCAGCTCGTCCACTACTAACCGGCCTACTTTCAAATCCGTGATCTCGAGCGAATCGACCCGCGATCTCCGCACCGCCAGTTTGCCGATAGCCAATGCGCCGATAGCGCACGCACCGACTGCGAACGCCCCCAGCGAAAAAGCGCCCAGCGCGAGCGCACCTGCCGAGGCTGCGCCTAGCGCCGCCCTGTTTCTCTTGACCAAGCTGAAGTGTAGTTTTCTCATACCCGCAGTCTACGCGCTACTCTCATCGGCGCTACCCTAAAGCGAGGGGAGGAATTATGCGATTGTTCGCCCACACACTCCTGACCTTTACCTCCGTTGCTACTTTTACCGCGGCTACTTGTTTGGGTCAGCGCGGAGCCGTTGGAGGGGCCCATTACTCTGGAGGCGCACATTTTTCCGCTCCAGCCGCGCGCGGCACCCAGCCTATCGGCGGTGGCCACAACTTTCCCGTTGTCCGTGGCTTTGGTCCTCCTCCGCTCGGTCTCCGTGCGCCTGCCGCCGGCTACACCGGCATTGATCCAGGCGCGCTCAGGCGAGGGGGGTACTTCGGCCGCGGCAATTATCGCCATCGCGGGTACAACCAATTTGCATACGGCGGTTACCCGTTCTTCCCGGCTTACTACCCGCTTCTCGATTACAGCGACACTGGTTACGACGCATACCCGCCCACCGACAACGGCATGGATCCAGCATCGCAATCGGCGCTCGTGAACGAGAATATGCTTGGTGAACAGATCCAGCAGCTCAGCGCGGAAGTAGATCAGCTCCGCAGCCAACAGCAGCAGGCAAATGGGCAGCCGCCCGCGTATCCCGATGCTGGTTCGGCTTCGCAGCCGACGGAGCAGCAAACGCCTCCACTCACCCTCATTCTTCGGGACGGTCAGCATCTCCAGGTCCAGAGCTATGCGGTCGTGGACCAGACTTTCTGGGATTTCACTAACGCGACTACTCGCAAAATCCCGCTCTCGAATATCGACATGGCCGCTTCCGCAAAAGCGACGCAAGCCAACGGTGGCGAGTTCCCGTTCTCAGGCGGCGGCCAGTGAGCTGATAGAGCGAGGAGACAGAAGCGGTCGGGTCGACATATTCCGCGAATGAATGGCGGGAGCAGGAGCGCTGGGACAACCGGGTACTATCCAGGAACCTACTTCGGTGATGGACGCTAGGCCGACACAGCGTTGCGCTCAGCGCCTGGGGCAAGCCTTGCTAAAGCTTGGATCGCAATGGGAATGGAAGATGTGCGAGCTGATGAAGTAACCGAGCGCTGCACCGACGAATACGTCCGAAGTCCAGTGATCGCGGCCGAGAAGGCGTCCGGTCATTACCGTCGCCACCGCACCATATGACAGCACTTCAACCCAGGGCTTGGGATACTCATGGGCGACAACGGAAGCCATTGCCATAGTAAACATCGGATGACCGGCGGGGAACGAAGTGTCTACGTTGTGGTGCCGCGCGAAATCACCATAGCCATTGCCCTCCCCCGGGCGCTGGCGTCCCGCGATTACCTGCATTGGCGTATAAATCAGGAAAGTGTCCACCAGAGCTTCGATCTCGATTGATCCCAGCTCCTTCAAATGCTGGTTGTGGGTCTTCATTCCATAACCCCAGGCAAGCGCGATAGCGGCGGAAGTGCCGCCCAGAGCGATATTCGACCCGTTTGTGTAGAAATCAACATTGCCCCCAGGCAGATGTCTCTCGATGTGCCGATCGGTAGCGATGAGCGCTCCGGTTCCTGCCAGCACCAGCACATCCCATTTGATGTTAGAGCGCTTAAAGGGAGCGCTGTAAAGCTCCTTTTGATCCCGCAAACACCGTGCGACGCCGCGGCGGACCAGCCCGTGTTCTTCGGATTCGCCAGGGGCTCCGGGATCAAAGGCCGGAGGTTCTAAAGTATTCGCAGGGGAGAAACTGACCCCGGCGAGATTGAGGGCTTGAACCGATCCATTCAGAGGTTGGACCGGCTCGAACGTCGACTGGGTTTGGCAGAACGCTGGATAGGAGATCATCGCCAGAACGAGGGCCGGCGTGACCAGCGGAAGGAGCACTTGGCGCGCGCTCCTACGAATAGGGGATTCGTGTTGCTGAGACATGTGTTGAAAGTTTGGATTTCAGCTAAAGTTAGGGCATCGGTGATTCTCGTGGACGAGTTGTGAACGCCCGCCAGCGCGGAACTTTCAAATGAGTTAGTACTCCGCAGTGTTTAGACGTTTCAGCCGAATCGACACAGCAACAACGGAATGCGCGCGTTAGTGGTCTTCACCGGTTGAAATACGTGCGAGCTTATTAGCTCTTCAGCAGCGTTTTGCGCAGGAGATCCAGCGACCCCTGCGTGGCAAGCAATCGTATCCGATCACGGTCCCGGCGTGTAGCGCACGCGCACAACGCGCGTTCCCGTCGGGCCGGAAATTCCCAGGTATACCGTTCCCACTGGATCGAAATCCGTTCCCCCATCGGGGCCCGCGTATCCTGTTGTCGACAGCGCGTACGTTGTCCCGCTTCGCCGTCTCGCCCCTTCCGCCATCGCCGCCGCTACCGGTTCACTCACCGCCGTATGCGTCTCGATCAGCTCTTTTGGTACGCCGAGCAATTCCTGCTTTTCGCGGTTCGTGTAGGTGACATATCCGGCCGTGAAGAAATCGGAACTTCCGCCGCGATCCGTCAATCTCGCCGCGATCATTCCGCCGGTGCAGCTCTCGGCTGTTGAAACCGTTGCATGCCGCTTCCGCAATAGGCAGCCGATTACCATCTCGAGCGATTCGTCCGCGTCCTCGCTGTACACGCGATCGCCTAGCAACTCCGCAATCGGATTCCCCACTTCCCGTAAGAGCGCATCCGCCTGAGCCACCGTCTCTGCCCACGCTCGCAAATGGACAGACAAATCGCCCGGCGAAGAGAGCACGGTCGTCACTGGGTTTTTGTACTTCGTGTAAACCGGCGCGATCAGCGTGTCCAGGTCGGATTCGCCAATACCTGTGATCCGGAACGTTCGCACTCGAATCGTGCGCGGCGGCAGAACCGGCCTCAGCTTCTGGATGAGTTCGTCCTCTACCATCGGCTTCAACTCGCGCGGCGGACCCGGCAGCAACGCGACCGCGCCGCTGTCCGTCGAGATAAACTGTCCCGGAGCTGTCCCGTGCGGGTTCGGCAGCGCCTCCGCGCCCTCGATCAGGTAAGCCTGTTTGAGGTTGTTCTTCGCCATCGGCCGGTTGACTTGGCGAAAACGGGTGATAAGAATCGATTCCTGCTCGAGTGAGAGCACCAGCTTCCGCTCCAGGGCCGCGGCAGCCGCCTCGCGGGTCAGATCGTCCTCAGTCGGCCCTAATCCGCCGATCACAACCACAATCGCCGAACGCTTCACCGCCGTCCGAATGGCCGCTGTTAATCGCTCGCAGATCGTCGCCGATAACCTGCTTGGTCACGACTTCCACTCCCAGCAGGTTTAAATGCTCGGTGACGATCAGCGAATTCGTATCCATTCGCTGGGGGGTCAGCAACTCGCTCCCGACGGCGATGATCTCCGCGTCTTTAGGCATTAACTGCTCCGGCTTAAGTTAGAGTCCGCCCGGCGATTTCGACATCCACCCGGAAAAGCGCGTTATGTGTCGCCACCACCAACGATTTCGAGGGCGTAAACGCGATTCCGACGATTCCGGGCCCGGAGAGGAACTGCTCCGCTTTCCCCGCTGAATCCATGCGAACAATCCCGCGCCGTCCCGCTACCGAAGCTGCCACGTACAGCCGCCCTTGTACGTCGAAAGCCAATCCCTGCGGCCGCCCCAATCCGCGGAAAAACACCTCTACTTCTCCCGCCTTGGAAATTCGGAACAACGAATCGTAGCTCGATGTCGTGGGACCCGTCACGTACAGGTAATCCTCCGGCCCGAACGCCAGATGATACGCGGCGATCGATGGCTCCAAGGTCGCAAATACGTAAATCTGACGCGAACGGCTGATCTTAAAAATCGTCCCGCTCCGATCGCCTACGTACAGGTTCTCCTCGCGGTCGAACGCCATCCCGGTCGCCACGCCCATCCCCTCTACATAAACCGTCATGTTGCCCGTTGGAGTGATCTGGTACACGATGCCGTCATAGCGGCTGGAAACGTACAGCAGGCCATCCTTATCGAACGCCAGTCCGGTTGGATTCATCAGATCCGTCACGAATGGCTTCGAATTGTAATTGGTGTCGATTTTGTAAATCGATACCGGCGACTTTTGCCCGCGCGGCCCGCTGAAGGTGCTATAGACATTTCCTTCCCGGTCCACCGCCGGATTCGCCACCGGATGCAGGCTGTCCGCCACCTGAATGCCCAGATGAGTTTCGCGGACCTCGCTTTCCAGTTTCCCGTTGGCAACCACCAATTCCCCGACCGTCGCCCCTTCCGGCACGCGCGCGACGATATAGGAATCGCCCGCCACGACCAGTTGCGCGCTCTGGCTACCCAGCCTTACCGTGGGCCGCTGCCCTGAAGCGAGGTGACGTCCACGAATTCGGATCTCCCCGCCGGTAATGGCCGCCGACGGCTCGACGCTCGAAATCGACGGCCGCGTGTTCTGCTCAACCGCCTGTTGTTTGCTCGGCATACTCAGTAAAATCCAAATCTCCCGCCTATATACAAGATAAGCGCCCCGTATACACCCGCCGCCAGATCGTCCGCTACAATCCCGCTTCCTTCCGGCAATCGTTCTAGTTTACGAACCGGCCAGGGTTTCCAGATATCGAAAATGCGAAAAAAAATAAAGCCCGCCAGCAGCGCCTTCCAATTCAGATTCGCCGCTCCCAGTAAGGTCACCCATTGGCCCAACACTTCGTCCACCACTACTAGCCCCGGATCTTTTTGGCCCAGCAAGCGCTCGGTTCGCGTTGAAGCGAGAATTCCGGGAACTACCAACACAAGGACCAGGCAAAGCAATGTCAGCCGTCCCGCGCCCAGAGAGAAGTGCAGCAGCGCCGCGATCAGAACGGCCGCCAGCGACCCGGCTGTTCCCGGCCCCACTGGAACATATCCGCACCCGAACCACGTCGCTAGTGCCGTTGCAAGCGCCGTCGCCGCGCGGTTCACTGCACAGGGCCTTCAGGAGTTTCTATATCGGGATTTTCGGCGGCAGCCTCTTCCAGTTCGTTGCCGCCTGTCGGTCTGGAGATGACGTACTTCTCGGCAGCCCAGTTTCCGAGATCGATGATCCGGCAGCGGTCGCTACAAAAAGGCATGTTCGGATCGTCGAAGGCGACTTCTTTTTTGCAAATCGGGCAGCGTACGACAGCCGGCATGAAAAAATCTCCCCTTACGGCGTTACCGGGCCGGTAGGGCGCTCGAAACAGGTTTGGCCGCCAGAATCGGAAACGGATTCGCGGCGTCTTTCCGCGCCACAATTTCTTTTTCCGGCGCATCGATCAGTTCGCCGACCAGGTCGTAATCGTGGGCCTCGGTTACTCGCAGCAGACGCATCTCGCCCGGCCGCGCCTCGCCCGCCGCGAAATCGTTGATGTAGCAGACGCCATCAATTTCAGGCGCTTGCGTCGCCAGCCGCGCTTCCCAGAGCAGCTCCGTTTCCTTCGACGGCCCTTCCACCAGCACTGGCAATTCCTGTCCTACTAGCGCCTTTATTACGCCGCAGTGAGATCTTGCGTTGAAGCGCCATCAGCTTCCGCTTGCGTTGCTGAATCGTGCGGCTTTCCACTTTGGCGTCCAGGTGAAAACTTCCGCTCGTCTCTTCGTCGCTGTAAGAGAACACGCCCAAACGGTCGAAGCGCGCGGCTCCTAGGAATTGGCAGAGTTCTTCGAACTCCGCATCGGTTTCCCCGGGAAAGCCGACGATCATGCTGGTGCGGATCGCCACGCCCGGAATGGTTGCCCGAATTCGCTCCAGCAGTTTGAGAAAAATGTCCCCATTCGCGCCCCGCTTCATCCGCTTCAGCACTGCGGCGCTGGCATGCTGCAGGGGCATGTCGATGTACTTCACGAGCGCCTGGTGCGCGGCGATGGTATCCAGCAGCTTCTGCGTGATTTTGTTTGGATAGGCATAGAGGAACCGGACCCACTTCGGAAGTTCGGTGGGGATCTCGGCCAGTCGCGCCAGCAAATCGGCAAGCCCGTTCTTTAGCCCGAAATCTTCGCCGTAGCAGGTCGTGTCCTGCCCGATCAGGTTGATCTCGCGCACGCCCATTGCAAACATTCGCGTGGCTTCGGCGACAACGCTCTCAAAGCGCCGGCTGCGAAACTTCCCCCGAAACTGCGGAATCACGCAGAAAGAACAGGGATGATCGCATCCCTCCGCAATCTTGATGTAGGCGGAATGCCGCGGTGTCGTAAACACGCGCGCGGTCAGATCGTGATAAAGGTATGGCTCCGGGGCAAGCTGCTTCGGCTCCAGGCCTTCGCACAGGGCTGTGATCCGGGCCAGCTCATTCGTCCCCAGCACCGCGTCCACTTCCGGAATGTTCTTCTGGATGTCCGCGCGGTACCGCTCGACGAGGCAACCCGCGACCACTAATCGCTGCGCTTTGCCGGTCTTTTTGTATTCGGCCATTTCCAGAATGGTGTCCACCGATTCCTGCTTCGCGGGATCGATGAAGCTGCACGTATTCACCACCAGCACATCGGCCTCGGCCGGCTGCGGGGTCAGCTCATGCCCATCCGCCACCAACTGGCCCATCATCACCTCCGTATCGACGAGGTTCTTCGGGCAGCCCAGGCTTACAAATCCAATCTTCAAAGGGGTCAAATCATATCGAGAGGGGAGTCTTCCAGCGCAAAGCCGCTGAAATACCAGGATATCAAGTTCGAGAGAGGGAGTTTTTCAGCAGAAACCTGCTGAACTATCAGGATATCAGTCTCCCAACATGAACCTGTGAGTTTGGTCTTGGTACCCGCTTCGGCGAAAGCTAGGCGAGACGCGCGAGTAAGGCCAATTTTTGTTCCCAGCTCGGGAAGACGATGCAGGCGTCAGCGGGGGCACAGATGTACTGCTTCGGACCGCAAAGGAATGGTCCCGCGGAGATGTCGGAGCGCAGAATTCAGACGCCGCTGGCGACGCCCTCGACTGGGTTGGCGAACGTAGATGCCGCGAACCGTGACGAAGACCAGGCAAAACTCCGGAGCCTACATAGGCGGCCAGTCGGAGACTTCTGTATCTGCCTTGGGAAAATATGTCGTAGAAGGATGGAACGATGCGACTGGCTTTTTCGCCGCTTGCGGCTCGCCGAACTCTAAAGAAGAGTTGACGAGCACATTCGCGGGAATCGTGCTCAGAGAGGCTGGGATTCGCGTTCACGGGATGCGGCCCTGCTCTTGACCAGCCCCGCGCGTTGTTCGATCAAATCGATCGCACCTGGAATGCCACCCGTGTCGGCAATCCTGGATTGCATCGCCCGAGTGCGCAGTCTGTACTCGGGACACGTAAGCACCCGAATGATCGCGGCGCGAAGCGCTTCTGGCTGGCAATCGGCGAACGCCAGAGTCTCTCCCACTTTGGCGTAGGTTACACGCGCCCCCACGCCTGGCTGATCGCCGCTGAATGGGATCGCTACGACAGGCACGCCCGCCGCGAGCGCCTCCATGGCTGTGCTGAACCCTCCGTGCGAAATCACCAGCGTTGCCATCGTCAACAGCCGGCGTTGCGGTGCGAAATTCACGACGATTGGCTGACCCGCAAGCCCGGTGAGTTCCCCTGTCTCGCCTAGCGCAATCACTACTTGGCAATCCAGCGAGGCACAAGCAGTTGCAATCTGCTGAATAATTTTCTTTCTAAGCCCGCTCGCGCCACCGACGTAAACGTAAATGAGCGGGCGTCCATCCAGACGCTCAAACGGAAACTGCAATTCCGGTTCCTCAGCATCGCGCAAGAAAGGACCCACGTAATGGAAACAGCCGGGCAAAGACTTGCGGGGGAAGTCAAACTCGGGAATCAGTTGTGAAATCTGTGCCACTTCAGAGAACGAATCGTCCGGCTTTGTGTACGCTTTCAGGCCCTGTAGCTTGCGCTGTGCGTTGACTGCTTTGAAAACAGGTCTTATGACCAAATCTCGAATCTTGTAAGCGGCTGTGTTTCGCGCTGTCGCCCACCACTGCTGTCGATAGGGCCATGGGAGAAATCCTGGCGGTATCCCCGGTTCTTGGTTCAGGGGTAATGAACAACAAATAGATATAAAAGGGATTCCGGCTATATCCGCGGCCGTAGAGCCGCCCGGTTCCTCCTGATCTACGAGGAGATAATCTATCCCCGAAGCGCGTAGGGCGTCAGGCGCCCGCTTGCAGAGGAGGAGGGAATTGATTCGCATGTACTCGGGATAAGTACGAAATGAAACTCCTGCTTCGCAATCCATCCGCTCCATCAGATGGGCAATGGCCTCTTCCTCGCCGGAAATAGGACAGGATGATAATCCAGCTTTGGACACCAAAGGTTCCACGGAAGAAGTGTGAAACATCGTGAAGCGATGACCGCGCCGGACCAATTCGCGGCCGAACCGGGTCATTATCTTTGCATGGGTATGCCCGATGTTGCTAATAGCCCCGAAATAAGCCACAACAATCCTTAATCGACGGGAGAGCGCTTTCGGACACTACATACTTCACGCTCAAACGCGCTAGCGCCTCTCACGTAGTCTACAGACGTTATCAGCAAATCAGGGGACTTTTTCTAGGGGAAAATGCACAAAACGGATCTTCACGCGGTTCCAGGTATAGGTGATTAGCAGATCGCCATTGCGCGCTTGAATCAGCGCTGGATACGAATACTCGCCGGGGTTCGTTTCCAAATCGTAAAATTTGTGCCACTGGTCGCCGGTGGCGCTGACCGCAAGGTTCAGAGGCGTGCGGCCGATGGTGGTGTTGTTGTAAACCATGATCAGCCGACCATCGCGAAGGCGGACGGCGTCGATGCCCGAATTGGGATTGGGCAAAGCGGTGGATTTAACCTTGCTCCAAGTGAGGCCATCATCGAGCGAGTCCGATTGGCAGATCCTGCCGATGTTGTTTGTGGATCGCGCGTATAACCGGATGTGGTTGCCGCCCAAGTCGACCAGCGAAGGCTGGATGATGCCGTACGGTTGGCCGGGTTGCGTTGAACTCGTGGCGATCGAGAGCGGTGCCGCGATTGGTCCGATGCGGGTCCACGTGCGGCCATTGTCTGTACTGCGCTCGATCCAACACGCCCACGTCCCATAGCTCTCGACCGAGCTGCCGCTGAGGATGGTTCCGTTGCCGAGCACCAGCGGCTTGGCGCGGATAGGACCATAGAGGCCGGCCGGCAAATGTTCCACGGTGCTCCAGGTGGCGCCTTCATCGTGGCTGTACTCTCGCGCCGCCGACCATGTCTCGGGCGATTTGCCGAATTTGTAATAGAACCAGAGAACACGGTCGGCAGAGTGGAACAGGACCGGATTATAGGTGGCGACCCGCGGCTCCCGGGCCGCCTCGCGAGGCCTCGACCAGCCGCTGGAGGTGTGCCGCGACATCCAGATGGCTACGTCCGGCGCGCCTTCCTTCGTGCCGCCGAACCAAGCGGTGAGCAAATCGCCAGTAGAGAGCTCGACGATGGTAGAAGCGTGGCAGGAGGACGTCGGCATCTTCTCTGAGATGAACTCCATTGATTGAGAAGAAGCTAGCGTCGCCAGGCTGGAGAGGAGCGCAAGCGTGCTCATGATTGAGATGCTAATTCTGCCGGTGAAAACGATATCAATCAACGATTTCAACGCTATCATTGATTCGCAATGGCAAGCATCACAATCCGGCAACTCGACAATCGACAAAAGCCCGCCTCCGCATCCGGGCGGCGCGTCAGATCGGCATACGGGCAGCGGTCACCCGCCGACCCCTGCCAGTGAAGGGCTTTCCTTAGCTAAGTGGTGTGCGGGATGCGATGGTGAGCGATCCGTTCAACTGGCCTCATGATGGCCGCCCTGGGCAATACGCTTTCGCATCACCAACCCCAACAGCGCTACCCCGATCAGCATGAGCCTGGTAGTGCCCGGCTCGGGAACCGCAGCCGGTATGTTGGGGCTGAGTTCCAGAGCGAAATCGGCCGTATAGGCGAAGCTCGGGTCGATGGTGATCGTCGGATCAGCGGTCGCCTGAAAAGGTGTTGTTCGAGGGCTGGCCTCCTTCGGCCGCATCGCCAAACGCATCAATATCTACTTCATAAGTGCCACCGACCTCTGCGCTGATAACGGCCGGCCCGAAGGGCGTGGCACGCCTTGGAGTCGTCAAGGTACACACTGTGACGGCCGGGGCAGAACATGTAATGTTGGACTCCTGCTTGAGAAGCTGGGTGTCCGACACCGGGTCATATATGGAGACCTCCGCACCCCCCTCAGCGCCCCCGTTGCTATCCGTGGCAAACGCAGACCCAGTCGCCTTGATGTCGAGGGGAACAGCACTCACTGGGGCGGGTGCAACCTCTATGATGCTGAAGAGACAAAAGATTTCCACGTTCGCGGTAGCCGCTAGCCACTCCCGCCATATTCCCTGGCCCGACAAGTGAACCCGACACCTGGGCGATCGGACTTGGATAGGCTCCCATCCGAATCGGATTTCGCTCGTGTGATCAGTGTCGAATTCCGTTCGCCATTGAGGGGAACCAGCAGCACCTCCACTCCGGAGAGCGAGTGCCCCGTCACTGTATTTAGAACTCGACCTTCAACCGAACCCGCGCCGTTTGAAAATCGCTGCCCCTCGGCTGAGTCTGTTGTGCGGCCAGCATCGCAGCCAACAGCGTCGCGAGCCACGCGGTACGCGCGAGCCGAAGTCCCAAGCGGCTACCCCGAATACCCCGCTGCCTGCAAACCCGCCAGCACACCGCGCATATAGGAAAAGCTCTTCTGCATGCCCGGCATCGGATTGTCCGCATCGATCTCGTATTCCAGGTTTACGCTGTGATCGTACTTCATCTTAATAAGCTGGATGAAGATCTGCGGAATCGGCAGTTTGCCTTCTCCAACCGGTACCTGGCTCTCCTTCGCGCTCGGATTTTCCAGATCCTTCATGTGCATATCCAGCAGCCGCGGTCCGGCCTCGGCAATGGAATCGACCACGTTTACCCCGGTACGCGCAGTGTGCCCGACATCGATGCAGCAGCCGATGCGCGGGTCCAGGTCTTTAACGATCCTTAGAACGCTCTGCGGCGTCGGAAAATATTTGTCTTCCGGTCCATGATTGTGGACCGCAACTTTGATATCGAATTCTTTGACAAACTTTTCGAGCTTGGGCAGCGTAACCTGCGTCGGGCCAGCTACAATCAGCGGGAATCCCGCGCGCTTCGCATACTCGAATTTGCTTCGCATGTCCGCCTCGTCGTCTTTCAGGAAGTAGACGGTCCCGCAACCGACTAACACGATTCCCGCCTCATCGAACTCCTTCTTGGCCGACGCAATCTCTTCGGGTGTGCTATTGAGCGGAAGATGCGCATCGGGCTTGATATTCAGATAAGGCGTCCCTAATTGCTTCGTCATCTGAATCGCTTGTTCGCGCTTGAATTTCCGGAACGAGTACGATGCGATTCCCAGCTTTAGATCCGCGCCCCCAATGCGGTACTGCTGCGCTTGCACGAGACTCGCCCCCGCCGCGCTCATGCCGATCGCCGCGGGAATTAACTGCAACACATGGCGTCTGCTGACTGTTTCGTTCAACATAAATCAGATAGTCTCCAACTCTTCCTCGAGCAGTTGTTTCTGGTAGAGCTCCGAATAATAGCCACCCCGCGATTGAAGCTGTTCGTGCGTGCCCATCTCCACGATGGACCCATGGCTCAGCACTACAATCCGATCCGCATTCTGAACCGTTGAAACGCGATGCGAGATCAGGACAGTGGTCCGATCGCGCATGACAGCGGCCAGTCCGCCCAGGATTTTCGCTTCAGTCACGGTATCTACGCTCGACAGCGCATCATCGAGAATCAGTATGCGCGGGTTTCGCAAGATCGCTCTGGCAATGGCGGTCCGTTGCTTTTGCCCTCCCGAAAGCGTCAGGCCGCGCTCGCCGATGATGGTATCAAGTCCGTTTGGGAAGCGGGCGAGATCAGCCGAGAGCCCCGCGATCTCCGCCGCCCATTCAATTTGCGCTCGCGTGGCATGTGGGATGCCCCAGGCGATATTCTCCGCGAGCGTCGCGCTGAAAAGAAAGGTCTCCTGCGGCACGAAACCGATCTGACGCCGTAATTCCTCCGGATCGAAACGCTTTAGATCCATGCCGCCAAACCTGATCATGCCTTCGGTCGGATCGAACAGGCGCGGGATCAGACTCACCAGCGTGGTTTTTCCACTTCCTGTATGCCCCACAATCGCGATTGTCTCGCCCGCCGCGATGTTTAGATCCACTCCAATGACCGCTTGCCTGTCTCCGAAAAAAACGCTGACATTTTCGAAGCGGATCCTCGCTTCGAATTCACTCGGATTCGCAACCGCCGCCTTTGGCGCATGAATAGCCGGCCGCTCGTGTAGGATGTCGTTGATTCGGTTCAGCGATGCAGTCCCGCGCTGCATCAGTTTGATCACCCACCCAAACGCAATCATGGGCCAGATCAACATTCCCATATAGGTGTTGAACATAACAAAGCTGCCGATAGTGATCCGTCCCTCCAACAACTGCCGGCCGCCGGCCCAAAGCACGATCAGGAAGGTCATTCCGATCAGCGCCTGAAGCAGCGGCATGAACATGCCCTGAATTTTTGCGAGGCCAATGTTTTCGCGAATATAGTCCCTGTTCAGATGCTCAAACTGGCCAATCTCCGCCGCCTCTTGCGCATATGCGCGGATCACC
>CAVXKZ010000015.1:0-73851 GCA_963762495.1 uncultured Acidobacteriaceae bacterium | reverse complement strand
GGCCATGTTGGATGAACTTCTTCAGTCATTAGCTGTGGTCTCCTCGCCATCGGTTTTGCAGGTCCGAGATTGGAAGGCTTTGATGCGGTTTTCCGCCATCGCGTGCTTCTTTCCGTCAGCCTGCTGGATCACTGCCGCGATGCGCTGGTCAGTGAGCCGTTGCCCCTTTAGCAGGTCGGTATGGAGCGCCAAAACGACAGTACGGAGAGCCAGAAATTCCGACAGCATGATGTGTGTCTCAGGGGGCGAATTCAGCGCGTTCAAGAGCACCTGTCGGCACCATTCGCTCTTGGTCAAACCTGCCTGCTCGGCTTGCTTCTTGACGAGTTCCTCTTCGTCGCGCGTGAGCTTGGCAGTCGCGCTTCCGGTCAGGGTCTTGAGGCGTTTGGCGCTGTGCAAATCTCTCCTCCTTGCGACGAAAACTGACGGTATCCCGCTGGATACCCGAACGCAAAAACGTCAATGTTCATGGATGGTATCCCGCTGTATCCCTGGAAGGGGTGGCCTTTCGTGAAAATTAAGCCGGTGCGCAGCACCGTTACCGCCAGAGGCCACAACTGCCAATTCGCGAAGCGATACCTTGCTTGATTCTTGATGCGCATTCTGACTCGAAACTGATGACGGTTCTGCATCGGAACTGCCTATGACTTCGCCTCAGACTTGCGCCGCGATCTGCCATTGGAACGGATCGCCGAATCACCAGCGCTCGGATGATCTTGCTTGAAACTTTGAAAACCTTTATCGGCGGCAAAGAGCCGCTTTAAGGCAGACGAGACAACATGACTGGCGGAACTGTCGCTCGCATATTGTCCGTAGGCCCTGAGTTCTCGTGCTGTTTCAGGCCGGAGCCGAATCGTGACTTGTTCGTCAGGCTGCTTATCTTCAGGTTCAATTAGAGGTGCTGGCATGTCTTCCTTTCGATCAGTTGAATGCTTGGTCTTCCCGGAAATAAGTTATGGCGAGACCGAGGGGATTATGTGGAATGAGCTGGTTGGGAATATCAGGGTTGATACGGAAAACAAATTCGGCTGCCCAGCTCTCGCGTTTGCTCTCCGCACCGGACGCGGCGGTGAAGATTTTGGTGAACTCAACTCGGGCTCGATAGGGCTGGTTCTGGAGATCTTCGATGATGACGTTATTCACCGTCACATCGATATCGTCTTCGGCGCTCGCAAGAAACTTTGGGAGCCACTGTGTCTTACGATCTCGACCATCAATGACGTTGAACAGGGATCGGTCCAGGAAGTAAAGACTGTTTACGTACTGCTGGGCAACGGTCTTATGATTCCGGGAGTAGTAATCAACCACGAATTGACTGAGAAAATAGCGGATCTCCGGAGCCTGTGGCTTATAAGCAAAATCCGAATAGGCGACGGCATCCGCACGCCCCACTTCGCTCACTCTAATCACCAACGGCTTCACATGCGCCGCGGTTTTGGCTGTTTGAAAAAGGGCCACGCCCAAAACAGCAATGACACCGGAAAGAATTATGACTATGACTCGCAATGCTGTGTTGGTAGTCAAAGTCGAGCCGTAGTACTCGTATTCCTGCTGTGCGGCCTGTTCAATGGGAGGAAGAGCGGCAGCAATGAATTGATCTGGCATTAGCGAAAGGCTCCTGAGATTGCAACGGCCACACTGCCGACGAAATTGCTTCCGGCTGCTGCGGCTCCTTTGAAGAGATCGCTGACGACTCCACTGATCTTGAAAACGCTCACCATCAGGCCGATGTTCAACACACCCAATGGAACAAGCATGATGAGGAAATGTGCCAGGCTGTAATCCCCGTGAATGGAGTGGTCAATAAAGTTCACCAGGACGCTTGCCCATACGTAAGTGAGTGCACTGGCGACAACGCGATAGAAGCTGTACTGGAGCATGAATTGAAGCCAGTTCCAGAAAAGCCAACTGAGGCGGGGAACCACCAACCACGGAATGAATATGGGACCGAGCAGTGAACCGATTCCGATAAAGACAAATGCGAGGATGTTGACGGCAAAAAGAACGCCCTGAATGAGCGTCATGTCAACAAGGATCAGGTAGTAAACGCCGATCATGAGTGGGTTGGCAATTGACGGCATTTCTGATCCGGATACAAGGTCGCTCATCTTGCCCAGAAGCGTGTCCAAAACCGACAGGTCAATCGTCCCGGCGAAGAACCGGGCCGTATCCGGAAGGATCTTCGAGACACTGACAGAGGTCCACGGCAAGGGAGAGTTGTAATAGCGCATCAGCGCCTCTGCGATTAGGAACAGCGCGAAGAAATGGATCAGAGCTGGAAAGTTGAACTCACCGTGGTGTCTCGAAGCGCTTTCCGCGGCTAATTTCAACCCGTAAAGCACGAGCATGATGATCCCGATTGAGGTTAGGATCTGATTGCCCGTCGTGAGAAATAGACCGCCTCCCGAAGTGACCAGATTGTCGATTGCGTTCGTGATCGTCGTTATGTAATCGACGGTCCCACTATTAACGGGAATTGGGCCGCTCTGAGCGTAGATCACCTGCGCCGTCCCAAGCAGGACAGCCAGAAGCGAAACTTTGTACATAGGTTATTTCTTGTTCTTGTCGTTCAGGGCTTTGCCCCAGCCGGATGGCATCGATTGCTTGCCCTCTGTCTTCATTCGCCGGAACGCATCTTCGACCTTCTTCTGTTCGACCTGCTGCTGATGCCTTTCATAAGCGAAATAAGAAGCGATTGCGGCCACAAGGACGAGAATCGCTATCAGAATTTTCGTGTTCACCGCATTGAGCATAGAAACCTCTAATGAGAACTAAGAGCGCTTGCCGCTCCACCCCACATCGGACCCTCGGTCACCATGTACTGATTTGCTTGCGTGATGAAGTTCATGTGATCCGCGAGCGTGTCGCGCTGGACTTTGTTGGCGATCGTTTGCTGCTCTAGGAGCGAAGTTATTACGTTGTTTGTAGTCTCCTGCATTTGAAGATTTTGAACGGCTCCGGCCGCAAGAAGATTAAGCTGTTGGACTTCGGAGTTCATACCGTCCGATCCATCAGCTACGGAAGCCTGCAAGCGGCCTATCGCGAGATTCATTTGAATCTGTTGCTGGCGGGCATTTCCCAATGTCTGGATTGCGGTTGGGCCAGCGCCGTCGAAGGTCTCAACCGTCGCGGCATTAGCAAGATTGCGGGCGTACGGGTTGTATCCAGCGCCGCCGGCGAGAATCGAACCAGCGATGGCGGCCAGGTAAGGGTTGGTGTGCATCGTCAGAGTCACGTTGCCCCATGCGCCGCTGGGTGAGCCCATACCGTACATCACCATCGGACTCCACATTGCCGTTGCACCGTAGGAGTTTGGTGACCAGTTCCGCACGATTTGATTCGTAAGGCCCTGCCAGGCCGTCTTGTTCGAAAAGAACCGTGCGTTCGTCTGCATTTGGTTGTAAACAGAGACGGCAAGCTGGATCTCATGGTCCAACTTCTGTAATTTCTGGATATCGTTTAGAAGCTGCTGCAACGAGTGTGACTCCTGAGCCGGATCGGAGACGATGCTGAAACCAAACTGAGCAGGCGCTTGCGCCGGCGAAAGCACGTAAACGAGACACAGTGTTGCGAGAATGCTAGTCGAAATCTGAAGACGGCGTTTGTACATGATCGAATACCTCCTACTGCAGAAATCCATGACTTCGGACAAACCTGTCGAGAAATCCTAAACCTCCAATCAGCGCCAGTCCGACGACGGTGCCGATGAAAATCCAAAAAAGAATGAAAATTGGCGCCCATCGCGCACGGATATCGCGGCGGATGAGTCGCTCTGTTTCGGGGTCCATTTATGCACCTCCTTTGTGCATGGATTCGTAGGACGGCAACTCAAGATCGTCGGTAAGAATGATCTTGACGCGCGTACCCTCACGAACGGTGATACTGGGCATGCGATTTAGAAATCGATCAAGCACGCGGTCTGACGATTCCGCCATGCTCTGGGATACACCATTTCGAAATGCAACTGACGGGTCATAGCCGAACCCGCTGTAGCCGTTGCCGATTTGAGCTAAGCCCCCAATTGCGCCGACCGCCAGGCTTGCCCCAAAGATAGAAAAGTAGTGACTGTTTACTTTGTCATGCAGCCCCACTTCTCCGGTTTGTCCCAGGGCCGAGGGCTCTTTATCAAGAGGAATTGAATACGGGCGCAAACCGGGCACAAGGATGCGGTGAAATGACACTGCTAGCCGCTGCTGCCCGAAGGACGAAACTTTGCTGGCTTCCCCGAGAGCACGTGCTCCTTGGGGAATGACCAGCATTCGCGTCCCTGGCAGATAAACGTCGGTAGTAATCATGCAATTGACCGGACCCGGAGCATCGCCATCCAGCCGATTGGTAAGCACGGCTTCCATCACTGTTCCTTCTGGTAACCAAAAGATTGGCTGCCCGGAAGGACGGAAATCCAGCGCCTTGCGTGGTTTCTCCTCCACAGATTGCATCTCCGGCTCGGTATGTGCAGAGATTGCTGTTGCCGAGTGCGGGGCAGATTGCTCGCCCGACACTTGCGCCGGACCGGGAGGATTCGGTGAATCTTGGCGTACGATGTTGTCCGAAAAGAGAGATTTGTATGCCTGCTGTTCCTTTTCGGTTTGGACCTGCGATTTTTGCTGCTGCCCTTCTGTAGCCGAGCCAGCGCCGTAAGCGCCCTGGAACTGCTGGCGAGCAAGCGCCGCATCTTGAAGCGCCGCGGCACGCTGTAAGTCCTCAGCCGTCGGTGGCGCTTGCGGCGGAACTCCTTGTTGAGCTTCACGCATCGCATTCAGTTGCTGCTCGCGCTGTCGTGTCTCTTCCTGGAGCTGCGCCTCGGTCTGCTTCAGGTTGTTCTCCCAATCTCGAATTTGCGAGGGGCTCGGATTCTGCTGTTGGGCTGCTGAGCTCCGGATAGCAGATGACTTTGGCAAGCTGCCCTGATTCGATCCGATCAAGTTCGCCAGTATAAGTAGAAGGATGATGGCGGCCACGCCGAAGTAGATATAGCGCTTATGCCTGTTGCTCAACCCGCTTGGCTGAAGATTCTGCGGATTTGGCATGGGTGGCGGTTGAGTATTGTTCTGTGGAGGTGTGTTCGCTTCGGCCATTAGTGCTGGTCCTCCTTCAATCAGAATCAGCCCGCGTTCTCGCGATGAAACTTGAGCTGGCTTTTCCCAACGCGAAGATAGCCGTCATCCAGGATTTTCGGGATCGTGTAACGTCCGTCTTTGAATTCGTATTGGATAAGGGAAGGCTTGCCGTCTTTCATTTCATAGATCGAGGGCGCTTCCTGTGGGTTCGCCTCGATATATGTAAAGCGATCATCGTGGTAAATCGCCGTTACGTTGAATGGCCCTTTCCCGCCGCCGTCGAATTTGTAATCGTGCTTGATCGTCGCTGGATAGGAAGCTTGCAATTCGGCTCGTTCCCGCTCTAGCTCCTTCTGCAGAGCGGCTTGCTGGTGTTGAAGCTGCTGCTCAGCTTGATTCGCCGCGTTCTTGTACTCCTCAACTGCGTCTGCACTCACAAATCGTGGTTTATCCTTCATGGCGACAATCGCGCTCTGGTCTGCCGGGTTCACAAACACCTTTAGATCGGCATGAGCATTCGCGACGCCCGAAACCTCTGTCGCCAGGAAACTGTAGACGTTCCCACTCGCGGTGATCAGATTAATATTCGTGCGTCCACCGGTCTTCGCTGGCTTTACATAAGCGAGGTTGCCCGTCCAGTTGACCGGCCAATAATCTTTGTCTCCGCACGTGACCTCGACAATCGATTCTTCTTTAGACAACTCGATCATGGTGGTGAAGCGAATTTCTGTGGCGATTGGCACAATATCAGTGTTGTGGTACGAGACCGTCCGACTGGTTGTGTTCGGATCTCCAGCAAGTATCGTCTGATCGGCAGCAAGGGCCGACCCCAGGCACGCGACTGCGAAAACGAATGTTAATTTCAATAGCTGCATCTCTGTTAAGCCTCCAAATAACTGGCCTGCTCGGCCAAAACTTTTAAACCTTCTTCAATCCCGTGCTCGGAAAAAGCTACTTGCCGCCGTGTGTTGTCATGAGGCGAATTCGTGTACTGCCAATAAGCCCAGGGCTCCAAATCGACGTTGAGAAGTTTTGAGCGTTGTTCTGTTTTCACCAGAAATTGACGTTTGGGAATGAGCGTGGAAAATAGCTGGACCTCTCTTTCGTTCAGGTGAAACATCTCCTGATAGGAGGCGTAATCGGCTCCGGCGTTGGCGAGCAGAATTTTCGTCGGGCAAATCTCATTCACCAACTCGAGAATGCCCGCTTTTCGCAGGTCAGCCGCCGATTGGGTGATCAGGCCGATACCACCGTTGTGTTTCCGCCAAGTCTTACCAGCGCCGACAAGATAGAGCCGGGCGGTCTCATTGGCCAGAAAACGCCAAACCTCATCGGCCCACAATTGTTTGTAAACGTTCAGCGTGGCCGGATCGGTTACTACCTGATTGATGCGTTGAAAAATGTAGAACAGCAACGGCTCTAGCACTCGGGGGTAGATCTCGTCCATGCCTTGAAAGTCGAATGTCTGAAAGTGTGAGAACGTGAGTGTGTCTTCAGGATTGTCAAAAACCGATCCGTACTGACCACGACCGATCCACGGCTGGATGTACGGCCTCATTTGCGGTGGTAGGCCGAGTGCTAAATTGCTCAACGTGCGATGCTCGGCATCCAGAACATACATTCCTTCAAGCGCCTCGAACAGCTCTCGGCTCACGTCAGCACTCTGCTCGTATCCGCTACTGCTAAGCAGCAATTCAACGAATGTGAACAGGAACTGTAGATTCTCAGCCGTGCCCGGTAGCACAAACGGGTTGATTCGGAACGACTGAAGACCGTCCCCAAACTGCATGTGAACATATGAGCCGTCATGCTTAGCTGTGATTTGCCGATAGCTGCCGCCAATATCGAGAATGAATGTGTGCGGTTCGTGCTTCTGCGAATGATCAATGAATAGGTTTGTCAGCACTGATTTGCCGGAACCCGGCGCTCCGAAAATCAGCACACCCAACTTGTCACCGTCGTGAAGGTTGAAATAGTAGGGCGTTTGATCGTTCGTTTCGAGCACAACCAGGTGCTCTCCGCGAAGATGGCCGTTCAACTTATCGCCCGAATGCGGCGCATAGAGGAACGAGAGATCGGCGTAATTGGCGCTCAGAAGCCAGCTTCGGCGCAAGTTGAATGCCTGGTTTCCCGGAATGATGGACAAATAAGCATTTAAGGCGTTATACGTCTCGTGAATTAACCCGCCTTCGTAATTGCCAAAGATCTTGACCACATCTGCTGCTGCCCTTTGCAGGCTGGCTTTTGCGTTCCAGCCGTAGAGTACGATCGTGAAGGAGAATTCGCCTAGATATTCGCCGCCGTTATTGATCCGCGCCAAAGTTTTATCGAGATCCTCGACATCATTCAGGGCGGATTTGTCTGCAATGACGTTCTGCCGGTTTCCCCGATTTACGACCATGCTGATGATGGAAGGAATATCGGCAACCCATTGCGACCAGTGAAAGTGCGATTGCGCCGCCCGAATCGTTGTCACAGCCTTTTCGTTCAGGACGCGCTTGAATTCAGAGCACAGGATGAAGTTGGTCTGTAGTCCAAGAAGATCACGAAGCACGTTTGGGAACGTATTGTGCGGTGGCTCTTTGAGCGAAAGCACTTGAAGCTGCGCAGTCCCAATAGAAAGCCCGTCATGGGTGCATGTGAGCGGCGAACTGGCCATGTAGTAGTCGATGTGGCCGTCGTGCTTCAGTCGCTCTGCTGCCGCAATTTCAGGGTCTAAGTTCGTCAGAAGGCGAAAGAAGCCGAACGTCTCGTACTTGTCGAGCAATCTGATTCCGAGTAGGTCTCCGATATTCCGCTGAAACGATTGAGCCTGGCCGAGCAGAAGGGTGCGATTGCGCTCCAGTTCACTCGTGAGAACCCGCAGAACTCTCTTGGTGGAGAATGCTCTATTGATTGCGGCCGCAGCGATAGTCGGGGGCTCCAACAGAAGTACGTAAACAAGTTGAATCGTGTATAACCCCGCAGCCTTGGACTGCAAATGTTCTTGCCGACTTTGGACTGTTTTCTGAACGGCCGAATTTGCATAGTCCGTGCGCTGTTCGATAGCCGCCCGGTCCCGCTTAATGACGTATTGGTATAACCGGAATCGCTCGTCAAAAGACCGCCACGCCGCCGCTGCGCGACGTGTGTATGTCTCCAACATGGAGTCCGTCAAGCACTCGTAATCGATACCTTGCACCCCGAGCGCAATCCCAATCTGATTAGTCTTGGTCAGAAACACGCGCTCGTCGATGAACCGGTGCGGAGCCAGAAGCGAATGGATCGCGCCGGCGTCTTTGTACGGTTTTAAGAATTTGCGAAGGTTTACCATGCCCGCTCTGTCCTTTGCTCGAAGGATGCCCGGAACCATTCACGTTTCATGGGGTCATAGAGCGCCTTCTGTTTTCGGACCTGGTTCAGCACCATGAAGATATTTGGGTCCCGCCGCGTCAGGCGGCGCCCTATCGTGCAGAACACACAAAACAGAATTAACGCAGCGATTTTGGAACCATTCGCGCCGATGATGACAGACAAGATGAATGCCAAACCCGCGAGCTTGCGGTCCACGCCGATGATGAGTAGCGGTTTGTTCAAGGCTCTTGCTGCCGGTCGCACTAGAGGCATCTGAACCTACAGCCCTTGAACCCAAGTGATGATTGGCGATGCGAAAAGCGCGAAGATCAGCCCCAGAAAAAGGCCAGACACCTTCGCAATCGTGCCTGGCCCACCAGCCATCAAGCCGATTCCGCAAATAATGCAGAGAATGATGCCAAGCCACTTGGCGATGGCGATCATCTCAGTGGCAATGCCCTGAGCCGCCTGCCCAAAGGAACTCGATTGCGCGAAAGCAATGGCTGCTGTCGCACCAAAGACTAGGAACCAACGACCGGCATGCGGAGCGCATATGCGAATTACGTGAGAAACTCTTGTCATGAAAACTCCAATCTGAGCTCTTCACCCCTCTCAGGGATCTGCTGGGCTCTACTTTCAGCGAGGGTTTCAGGCAGGGAAATCCGACAAGAAATTTTTCAATTTTTTTGGTCAAAAATTGTTTGTTGCAGTGCTATGCTGATTGCGCGACATCCTAGCGGTGCTCTTCCATGTCGTCGACAGCTCGATCCGAATACCTCGACACCAGCCAAGCTAACGATCAAGTCTTCTTCTGGATTCGTCCGGTTGATGAGGACGGATTTGAAGTAGACAAACGGTTCGTAGAAGCTGCACATAAGAGAGCACGTGATTTGCGCGCGTATCGCGCCCGCGAACTGCCCGATGAAGCCATCAGAGCAGACCTGGTAGAAAAAGCGGTTTACGCTGCATCGCGTGCCAACCGGAACGAGCCAGTTCGTGATCCAAAGAGATACCTGATGGCAGCATTTGCTCGACTCGTTGATGAACGGATCGCCAGAGAGCGATTCGTGGACCAGCAAGCTCCCGAGGAAATCGATCAATTGCCCCTTGCGTCTGAATCCGGGCCGCAGAGCATTGAACGCCGGATCGTTTGTGACCAGATTTTGAATGCTATGGACGTTCAAGACCGTTTGGCGTGGGAGCGCCGCGTTCTCGGGTACGAAGTCCAGGAGATCGCGGCAGAACTCAACGTCACCGCCGACTGCCTGTCAACCCGAATGAGGCGCGGGTTACGGCAAGCCGCTCGGATGCTCCGCCTTGGGGCTGAGAGACAATAACGGTTCGGAATGGCGGACACATGGGACTCCTCGGGAGAAGAGCGTCACTTTCTCGATCTTCTAGCAAAATCGGCTCTAAATGACTATCCAAACCCCGAGCGGGTCGGCTGTCCCGGCAGAGAATTCCTCCGCACTCTCGCCTTTAACCGGAAATCCATTCCGCTCACCGATTCCCGGCTTGATCACGTAGTGCATTGCTCGCCCTGTTTTCGCGAGCTGACCGAGATGAAGGCGGCTACCAACCCGCAGCGGAATAAGATATGGGCGACTCTCGGCATTGCCGCTGCCGTTTTGGTGATCGGTGTCGCGCTTTGGGCGACCGGCATTCTAAAAGGGATCTGGGCGTCCGGCAATCTGCGTTCTGCACCGATCATGGCCCAGATTGACCTGCAGAATCGCTCGATCACGCGAGGTGCTCCCACGTCATCGCAACCGAGTGAACCAATTCGGATTCCCAAAGGACAACTGAGGCTCTCGATCCTGTTGCCCGTCGGAAGCGAAGAGGGTACGTACGAGGTTCAGATCCTCAAGGACGTGGACAAGCCTCTTGTCGGAGGATCGGGCCCGGCCGCAATCGTCGATGGGATCACCACATTGAAAGTTTCAGTAAATACTTCATCTCTGCCGCCCGGAAACTATTTGCTTGGCGTTCGTCAACCGCCCCTGGATTGGGCTTTCAACCCGATCACAGTTGAATAGCGCGGTCTTTCTGATCGCCCGCCGTCTTTGTCCAAGGGTTCAGCTACTTTGCAGATTCAATTCCCAGGTTATCGACATAACGGAGCTAGAGTTAAACGCATCGCAGTCACCGTTTATGGATCAGATCAGCCCACGCAAGCCGACTAGAACGAAGCCGCTGGCGCGGCGGCCGGACGAGCGTTTCGGACGATTGAAGACGTAGCGTTGGTTGCAGAGAAAGGAGTTCTCTGTGACCATACTTGTACAGCGGATGCGCGAGGAACTCGTGCGCCGCACTTACTCGGAAACGACGATCCGTTCTTATCTGCATGCGGTGGAAGCGTTCCGCCAACACATGCAGAAGCGGCTCGATCATCTAGGACCTGATGATCTTCGCCGCTATCAGGTGTATCTGCTCGAAGACAGGAAGCTGGCGAACGGCACCGTCGTCATTCACATTTCCGCGCTTCGATTCTTCTACATCAAGGTGCTAAAGCGCCGGGATATGAAGGAGGATCTGCCCTACCCAAAGCGCCTCAAGCGGCTGCCGGTCGTCCTCAGCCAGGAGGAAGTTTCCCGGCTGATCGACTGTGCCCGGAACCTTTTCCATCGAGCGATGCTCCTGACGATGTACGCAGCCGGACTCAGGCGCAGCGAACTGTGCCGACTGAAAGTCAGCAACATCGATAGTCAGCGCATGATGCTGCGGATCGAGCGAAGCAAGAACGGCGTGGATCGCGATGTTCCCTTGAGTGCGAAGTTACTCGAGACACTGCGCGAGTATTGGCGCTGGATGCGGCCCAAGACCTATCTGTTTCCAGGCACGCAAAACGGCTGGCGCGCCGATAAGCCGATCACCCCGAAGGTCATTTGGGAAGCCGTTCAGCAAGCCGCCCAACGCGCCGGCATTCAGAAGCACGTCACGCCGCACACGCTTCGCCATAGCTACGCGACTCATCTGCTCGAAGCTGGCGCCGACATTCGCACGATTCAGATGCTGCTCGGTCATGCCGATCTCACGCACACGACGGTCTATCTGCATCTTTCACAGAAGCACTTGCAGGCCGCGCCGAATCCACTCGACCATGTTCGGGTTTCCAGTACCACACAGCTGCAACGGTCGCGGAGGCTGCATAAACCCGAATGAGCCGCCCCGCCGTGGAGGTGGCCGATATCCTTCGCGCGCACGAGGCCCGCTTTCTGGACAAGAATCGATCTTGGCTAAGCTTCCAGCAACTGACAGTGCTGCGAGCGATCGCCCGTTGCCGCACGGCGGCCTTGGGCGGCCATCTCGATTCCTGCTCCCGATGCGGCCATCAGGCCATCTCCTATAACTCCTGTCGTAACCGGCATTGCCCGAAGTGTCAGACGCAAGCGCGCCAACGATGGCTCACTGCTCGTGAGCAGGAAGTGCTCGGCGTGCCTTATTTCCACGTTGTGTTCACTGTGCCGCATGAACTGAATCCGCTTTGCCAGCGGAACCAGGCGTTGCTTTATAATCTGCTGTTTCGTTCGAGCGCCGCCGCCATGCTCGAACTCGCTGCGGACCCGAAACACTTGGGAGCCGAGATTGGCTTCCTATCCATTCTGCATACCTGGGGTCAGAACTTGCTCCTTCATCCGCACGTTCACTGTCTGGTCCCCGCTGGAGGGCTAGCACCGGACCACCAGCGCTGGATTCACCCGAAGTATGCTTTCTTCCTACCGGTCAAAGTTCTCGGCCGGGTCTGCCGGCGCAAGTTCATCCGAGGACTTCGCCGGGCTTTCCGGCTGAAGAAACTCAACTTCAGCGGTTCGGACGCCCTGGCCGCACCAAAGCAGTTTGCGGCGTTTGTGCAAAAACTGCGTCGCCAGGACTGGGTGGTTTACGCCAAAGCTGCCTTCGGCGGCCCGGGGGCAGTCCTCCGCTATCTCGGCCGTTACACTCATCGCGTTGCCATCAGCAACCATCGGATCGTCGCCCGCGAAGGTGACCAAGTCACCTTTCGCTGGAGAGATTACGCTCGCGGCAACAAGCAACGGCTCATGACTCTCAGTGCCGAAGAGTTTCTGCGGCGCTTCGTGCAGCATATACTTCCGCGCGGTTTCGTTCGCATCCGGCAGTTTGGGTTCCTGGCTAACGGCTGTCGGAGTACACTCATCGCCGTAAGCCGTCAGCTACTCGCCTTCACCCAAGACGTTCGCGCATCATCTACGGAACTCCCAACCGAGGTCGTCTGGAAGTGCCCCCATTGTGGCGCTCCCATGCACATCCAGGAGAAGCTTTCAGCCCTTCAACTGCAAGGTCGGTGCACATTCATCGACACCTCTTAATAACTCGCTATCACAACTCGACGCAACGACGTGCCAACGCACGCCTTCGCCTACGTGTGCGCTCTTTGAGCTATCTATCGGGCCTGCCTTGTTTGCATCCCGCCCACAGCCGGTTCAGCAGCTACATTCGGGCTCTTCCGCTTCTCGTTCCTAAGCTGTCGAGTCGCTTTGACCGCTGCTCCACGCTTCGAGTTCGTACCAACCCACGCTAGTAGCTCCATACTCGGCCCGCCCCGCCAGCGGCTTCCTTCAAATGGGATGAGAAGTGCTCAGCGGGCACACTGAACTATGGGCAGACAAATCACAATCTCACAAAAAGACACACCAAAGAAGCCACAACCCGTAATTTCACAATCGGGATTGACATTGGCGATCGTTGGAGTCATTACTGCATTCTCGACGAAGAAGGAGAGGTGGTCGAAGAAGGACGTTTCCGTACGACCGCCACTTCGATCGGTAAACACTTCCAGGACGTGCCGGCAGCACGGATCGCGATCGAGGCAGGAACACACTCCATTTGGATCAGCGAGCAGCTGGCCCGGTACGGACATGAAGTAATCGTTGCCAACGTTACCGAACTGCATGCGATCGTGCGCAATATTCGGAAAAGCGATCAGGTCGATGCGGAGAAGTTGGCGCGTTACGCCAGGCTTGATCCCCGTATCCTACGACCCATCACTCATCGCGGTGTGAAAGCACAGCAGGACTTAACAGTTATTCGGGCTCGAGACGTGCTTGTTCGGCTGCGTACGGCCGCTGTGAATGCAGTGCGTGGCCTGGTCAAGCCGTGTGGAGTACGTCTCCCTTCCTCATCCACCAGCTGCTTCGGTAAACGCTGTCGCGCGATTCTCTCAGGGGCGCTTCTACGGACCTTGAGTCCAATCTTAGAGCAGATCGAGCAGCTCAGCGAACAGATCAAGCAGTATGACCGGACGATCCTCGAGATGTCGCGCGTGGGTCACCCAGAAACGCAAGCACTCCAAACAGTGCACGGAGTGGGCCCGATAACAGCCCTCACCTATGTGTTAACCCTTGATGATCCGCATCGGTTTGAACGAAGTCGGGATGTCGGTTGCTACCTTGGACTCCGGCCCCGTCGCGATCAGTCCGGCGGGCGCGATCCGCAACTTGGCATCACAAAAGCTGGCAATGTATATCTGCGCAAGCTACTCGTCGAATGTGCAAATTTCATTCTCGGCCCGCATGGAAGGGACAGCAGTCTTCGCCGGTGGGGATTACAGCTGGCGGGCAAAGGCGGCAAAAATGCTCGGAAACGGGCCATCGTGGCGGTTGCTCGAAAGCTCGCCATCCTTCTTCATCGTTTATGGATTACACAATCGCGGTACATTCCGTTTTACGAAGCCGCTGCGTAACCGAGCCGCTTCTTTGAACTGTGATTGTGATCACACCGTCTCTTCGATGACTGCGGTCGAGACTTGGCCTTCGAGGCCGACCTTCAAATGGCAGCATCGATTCTCCAAAGAGAACCTCCAGGTGCAGCGAGCGTAAAAGCTCTTTTCGACTGCGAATAGAAAGTAGGTGGAGAACAATGGCCTTCATAATCACAGATGAAAACAAAACCTTTCAAAGAAGAGGTTGACGAATCGGCACTTCTCATAGAAGTCTCGTTATCGAAAGTGCCTCGGCATCCACTTTGCTGCGTTTCCCCCAACTGTCTTCACCGAGGCACTCCCGATGAACGCTAGCGACTTATCGTTCCTAATCCGGAACCCACTTATCAGCAGTGCTGATTCTTGGCTAGGAGGCCTCGGTGTTTAGGCGACACCGATCTTCGCAAGCTGGGTATTGTAGCCCAATCCTTTGAGTACTTTGGTGGCGTGGCTGAGAGTGACCTTGCTAAAAAAAGGGATGTTCAGGGGCTTATCGCTTGCGCTGATAATCGCGTACGTGACCGTGTACGTTCGAGGTGGCAGCGGATCCCTAGGTTTGTTGATCTGGTGTGTGGTGGGGAGCTTGGTGTTGGCGGCACTGCGGAATCCTGGGTCTTGCGCCAGAAGTGTGCTGCTGGTAACTCCTTGCGCGAAGAGATGGCTAAGCGTACTGCTGCCTGCGTAGTGCTTAACGTGAATGAGTTCCCTATCTTTGGTGTAAAGATCGCAGAGTTCGATCGGGGTTCGAGTGTCGGGATATCTGATGAATCGCTGATCCATGAGTGCGAATCCATCAGTTTTGGCGGCGCGCTTGTTGTAGTCCCCTTCGTCTTCTTTCGGCTTCGCTGCCGGGAGGTCGGGTTTTCGTCGCGGGAGCCTCGTGAACGCTGTTTCGATGCGGTCGCGGAAGGTGCCGTCAATATTGTACCAAGTACCTCCGTTGAGCAAGTATTGTGCGCCGTTGTGCTGGATCTCTGCGTACAGGCACTGGTAAACGGGCCATTCCTCGAGCACGTTTTCAGTCTCGCTGCTGATGGCATACACGCGCTTCTGCTTAATTCGCTCAATGGTGATGTTCGTCGGGTCTCGGAGCGCGTCGAGGAATGCTCGCAAATGGATGTCGGCGTGTCGTTCGGCGCTCGGCACGGGGCTGTACGTGAATGCTTCGACGGTCTGCCAGTCGATGCGCTCAGGTACTGCGAGCCACATAGCGTCGAGTCGCCCTCGCTGGAGTCGCTGTTGGATTTGCTCGTCGAGTTCATCGCGCAGCGTGGGACTCTTTACTTCTTGGATGTTGTCTACCCAGGGGAAGTAATCGCGATAATCTGTTTTTCTGCTTTCTGCCAGGAAGCGCCGCAGGAGTGCGGGGAGGTCTTTGAGGAGAAACGGCCCTGTTGTGCGCAGCGCGTCTTTGCCGGTGAGTCGCTTCCCAAGGGTGTTGTCGCGTGGATTGCCCGTCACGGCACGCAGAAGGTCTTGGTCAATGTTCAGGCCAAATTCGCCGATCTTCGCTGCTCTGCTTGCTTGGATTTGGCTGTGTGGTGCCGGACTATCCAGCGTCAGGCGGTCGATACTACGAATCTGCTGGTGATCCACCGCGTTCAGTGTGACACGCAAGCCGAACCGATTATCGACCACGCCTGGTTGTAACAGCTGTCTTCCAAAGCCGAACGTGATCGCAAAGAGACGCTTGCTCGCACGCACGACGAGGACTGCGCTCGTGCTAATGCCGCGCACGCCAGAGAGGTCAAGCGCGGTCTCGGCGAACAACGTTACCCATGGAGGCCGATGCGGCACACCCACCTTGAGGTACAAGTCACCAAACGCTTTGCCCTCGAGCGTGATGGAGTGGTGATCAGCGCTAGGGCGCACGACCGCATCATCTTTGACCCCTTGCGCGATCAGGTAGATCGTTAACGTACGCTGAGCGGGTCCGGGAGGCATACTCGCACCTTTCATTCTAAATTAACACCATTGGATTTCATCGCCCGATATCAGCTGATATAAAATGGCAGCGGGGGTATGTGTTGAGTCAAGAAGAATGGATGACGATCGAGGAAACTGCACGTTATCTGCAGTTGGGCAAGACAGCACTTTATGACCTCGCAAGGGAGGGCACGCTTCCGTCGAGTAAGGTCGGGAGCAAGTGGCTGTTCAGCAAGCGGGATCTTGACGCGTGGGTCCGCTCGAATATCCCTCTCGATCAGTTCTTCCTCAAGACGCCGGCGCACATTGAGGAGAACTTGCAGCTTCGCGAGCCGCAGGTCGAGGCGTATAAAGCGTTGTACGACTACTTCAAGGCGGGCAACAAGACGGCGATCATCCAGATTCCAGTGGGTTGCGGAAAGTCCGGGATCGCGGCGATCGCACCCTTCGGTATTGCGAAGGGTCGCGTGCTAATAGTCGCACCGAACCTCACGATCAAGGAAGGATTGTTCGAGTCCTTAGACGTGACGAACCGCCAGAAATGCTTCTGGCGCAAACGGAACATCCTCACGGAGGAGGCGATGATCGGCGGGCCGTTCGCGACCACCCTCGATACCGGCAATATATCCGTCTGCGAGAAGTCGCACATCGTCGTCTCAAACGTGCAGCAACTTTCCACGAACCCGGAGAAATGGCTCAAGAAATTCCCGCGCGACTTCTTCGAGCTGATCATCGTGGATGAAGCCCACCACTCACCTGCGGACAGTTGGAAGAAGGTCGTGGAGCACTTCGGTGACGCGCGGCTGATCAATATGACGGCGACGCCATTCCGTGGTGACGCCCAGGAGATCGAGGGTGACCTCGTCTACCGCTACCCGTTCAAGAAGGCGACGTTCAAAGGCTATATCAAACGGGTGACTGCGTCTTATGCCGCGCCGAGCGAACTGGAGTTCACCGCGAAGGGAGAGACCAAGCTTTACACGCTAAATGAGGTCCTCGCGATGAAGGAGAAGGACTGGTTCAGCCGCGGCATCGCACTCTCCGCGCCGTGCAACCAGACGATCGTGGACAACAGCCTCCAGCGGCTTGAACAACTCCGCGAGACCGGTACCGCCCATCAGCTCATCGCGGTCGCATGCACCGTGAATCACGCTCGCACGATCGTGGGACTGTACGAGGCGCGCGGCTTCAAGGCGGACCTCATCTACGGCGAAATGGATGAGAACAAGAAGGTCGAGGTGAAACGACGCCTCACGAGCGGGGAGCTCGACTGCATAGTGCAGGTGCAGATGCTCGGGGAGGGTTTCGACCACCCGAAGCTGAGCGTCGCTGCCATCTTCCGTCCCTTTCGGACGCTTGCGCCGTATATTCAGTTCGTCGGGCGCATTCTCCGGGTGATCGTCCAGAACAGCCCCGGCCACCCAGACAACTACGGGCACATTGTCACGCACGCTGGCATGAACCTGGACGAGCGTTTGCGCGAGTTCAAGATGTTCGAGAGCGACGACCAGAAGTTCTGGGAGGAAGTAATCGGCGGGAAGGAACCCGAGCCACCCGCTGAGGTCGCGAGCGGCGCGACACGCATGCGACTCGCAGAACAGGCGGTGGTGAACTACGAGATCGTTGACTCCATGATCGAGGAGCAATTCACCTCCGCCGAGCAGGAGGACATCATCAAGGAGCTCCGGGAAAAGCTCGAACTCCTCGGCCTAGATCCCGAGCAAGCGGAGGCGATCGTGCTCGCGAAGGAGACTGAAAAGGCGGTCTCTAAGGCCGCGCAGCCCTACCAGGTGCTCCCGCAACGGGAGTGGGAGACGAGAAAGAAGGGGTTGAACGAGCAGGTTAACCGTGCCGCCAACCTGCTCGCCAACCGTCTCGGGATCAACCGTGCCGGCCGCGAGTTGATCACCCTCGGTGTTGCGGCGACGAACAACTTCGTGGGGTGCGTCACCCTGATTAACAAAGAGCTAAAGAACAGGAACCCGAAGCGCCGGACGGAATGGAATACAGGGGAATTCGAGGCGGCAACGGCCGGCTTGGAAGACATCCTCAACGTCCTTACGCGCCGGTACAAGGGGTTGATTAGTGGCAAAACCAAAGGGTAAAACGCCGTCACTCCTCGCCATATGGACGGGCGCGCCGGAATTGCACACGTGCGGAAAGGCGACGGAATGCGACCGTTGCGATGACACGGTCGTGAAGGGCGAGCGTTGCTTCAAGATCCCGAAGTTCAAGAACGGGTTCACCGGTCACCCTATCTTCTGCGTGGAGTGCACGACCGCCATCATCGAGCAGACGAAGATCGAGCTGTTAGCGGTAGAACTGGAAGTCAGAGGGAAGGGATAGGACGCTAGAACATGAACTGGAGAAGTAACAACATGTACGAAGAGTTTTTTGGACTACTAGTAGGACGCGAAGCCACTGAACCACCATCGCCCAAAGAACGGCGGCCTCGCAAGAAGAAATAACGGAGCGCACTAATGTCCGAGAACCACGCTGTTCCAACCCGGCTGCCGAACGCGGTGGAAGACGCGCAGGCGTTCTGTCGCAAGACCATCCAGGGATTCGCTGCTAAGGCCGCGCACAACAAGCGGGAATCACAAGTGTGCTTTATGGCGATCGTTTTCTGCACCGGCGTCGTCCCGCTCTTTATCACGCTCGGCGAGGGCTTTTGGTGGGGCAAGGCCGTGCCTGCCACCCTCTCCACGTTTGCCGCAATTGCTACCGCATGGCTGCAACTCCGCAAGCCACAGCAGCTCTGGAGCCTCTACCGAGGCGCACAACGCGAGCTGGAAGACCACGAGACCAAAAGGAAGTACTTGATTGCGGAGTACGAAACCGATCCAAACCCAGACAAGCTGCTAGCCACGAAGGTCGCCGCGATAGCGCTCAGCGCTCACAACCAATGGGTACCTATGGTTCCCAACCCCGACCACTTGAAAGTCTCGGCAGAAGCCACAACCCTGCCCTCAGTCAAATAGCATTCCATGGAAAATGACTACAAGGTCAGCCAGACCGTACTAGAAACGATTTACGGTTCCTTCGAGTTCTCCTGCTTCAGTTGGAGCTCACACGAGGAAGATAACGTCCTGTGCGCCCGCAACCCGGCGCATGGAGAGAACCCGCTCGTGCGCGTGCAGAGCGCATGCTACACCGCCGAGATCTTCAGGAGCACGGACTGTGACTGCCACGAACAGCTCGATGAGAGCCTTAGGCGAATCGCACACGAAGGCGGTCTGCTCATATACATGCTCTGCGACGGGCGGGGCGCGGGGCTCTACAAGAAAATTCTCGGGCTAGATCTCGGACGAACGCAGGGGCTCGACACCTCCGATGCATACCGCGCGCTCGGACTGGAGCAAGATCCACGCCGCTACGACAGGGTTGGCACGGTCCTCAAATACTTCGACCTCACGGCAGTCCGCCTGCTCACGAACAACCCGCGCAAGATCGGCGGTCTCGAAGCATTCGGCATCACGGTCAGCCGCGAACCGCTAGAGATCCCTGCCACGGAAGGATCGCGCCCGTACCTGCGGACGAAGCAGCAGAAGATGGGACACCTCCTCTCAGGGCTGACATAGCGGTCTTTCCTGTCTCGAAGATGACCGTACACTCAATCGCTTTCTAGGCAGAAATGACTACACGTGCGGATGGCTTCGGAAGTCGTCTGGCTCTGGATCGTGATCCGCTGACCCCCGGTTATCGTATTGTCTACTTTGGTGAGTTTGTTGCGGACTTCGGAGCCGAGTCCAGCCCGTTGGGCGCAGGTGCGCAGCATAGGTTAGCGGTGCATACGTAGCACCCATTTAAGCCGGTTGGAATTCGTACCGGGAAACGCCGTTGGTTTGGTTAACTGCTAGATTGTCGGCAAACTGGAAGCTGAAGCCGGATTGTCGTCACTCGGTCAGAATCAGGCAACCCAAGCGGACCCTGCAGAAACTCTCGACAGCAACGTCCGCATTTCTCGTGGAAACAGGCACTTCATGCCGCGCAGCCGGGGCACCCTCGGTTACGAGTGCAATGGATTGCTGGCGGCGAGCCAGGGCGTGCCCCGATAGGAATCAGCGATCGTCCAGGCAGCAGCCAACAGTGCCCCGGTCAGAATGGTCTCGCTCCACTGGAATGGAACCTTAGAGCCTGCAGCTAGGATTGGTATCCACACAAGAAGCAGAAACAGTCCAAGCTGCAAGGTGGAGAGTGCAACTGCCAGTCGTGCGCAGAGCCCGAAGACCACGGCAAGGCCGGCCACTACAAAGGCAGTCCCCGTGAAGTACGCCCAGAACAGATGGCCTGGTATCCAGATGGGAATGAGCGAGAGCGTGTCCTTTACATCGATGAAATGTGCCAGGCCGAAGAAGACGAGCGAGACGCCATACACAAGGCGTGCGATGCGGAGACCGCCGTTGCCGCTGATGAAGCGTAGGTGCTTGTGGTCCCAAGCAGCAGCGAACCAGACATACAGTACCCAGGCTGCAGCTAACATAACCGCGAGCGGAAACGCAGACCAGCAGGCGTCGAAAAGCGGCGCCCGAAGAAAGTTAGGCAACCGAAACAGCAGCAACCAAAGAAAGAGAGCGGCGAATAGCATGCGAGCCGCGGTGGTTGCTGTTCGCTGAATGAGCACGCCGATGCCAGAGACGAGGGAAAGAGCTGGACCCACATAAAGGAGTAGGCGATGCGCAGGGACGGTCACCGGAATGGGAGTCCAGATTGGCACGAAACCGGGATAGAGCACGCCCACGATTCCGAGACAGAGCACCGTGATCGCGAGAAATACATGCCCTATGCTGGCGATGCGCATCAGCATCTCTCCCCAGATTCTTCAATTATGTAGCACGAAGAAGCGCCTCAACGCGGCGGTAACAGGGGCAACTGAAATTCCCCGAAATAAACCTTTCGCGATGGCCTGTAGAATTCCGGTCTGCCCGTTCATTACAAAGTCGTCGGCCCTTTGAAGACCGGTACGCCGCAGCAGAGTGGATTAGTCCTGATAAACGCCGTTCAGGTCGGTAATTCATTGTGCCCATAGCCAATATCGCTCAAATGTCGACATAGCGAAAACAACAGAGTCGCACCGCTATACTGGGCGAAGTAGTTGGCAGTCGGATGTTTGTTCGAGCAGTACTGGTTTTTCTGACCGTTCCCGCGTTTTCCTTTACGGCCACGCCGCCTTCTCCCCAAGCTCTTCTGCAACACGGATTGCATTTCGCAGATCTCTACAACTGGCCAGACGCTCGTTCCGATTTCGCCGCCGCCGAGAAAGAGTTCGCAGCGATAGGCGACACGCGAGATGTGCTCTATGCACATTTAGGACTGATTCGCGCGAGCATCGAACAGCACAACTTGCCGCGCACTTCTGCCGAACTCAGTAGTGAACTAGAACGAAACCCGCTCCTTGCTTCGGACAAACAGCTTCGGATGTTCTGCTTGATCGTCAAAGGCGATATTGACCAGGAAATCGACACTCGGGCTGCACGCTTGGATTGGCAGCAGGTGGAGATGCTTGCGCAGCGGTTTGGGGATGCGCATTGGCGAAATCGGGCCATGGGCCAGATAGGTATTGCGGCTTTCTACGATCGGGACCTCGAAACGGCAAGCAAAAATGTTGCAACGGCCGCCGCCGTTGCCGCCAAGATCCATGACATCGGCGCGCAAATCAGATTCACCACTGTACTTGGCATGGGGCTCGTACAAGCCAAGATGTATGATCGAGCACTGCCTTACTTTGATAAGGCTCTCGAACTTACAAAGGATGCGCCCGACTCCGGCTATCCGTTCTTCACATATGAGGCGCAGCTCGAAGCCTTGATTGGGCTACAGCGGTATGACGATGCACAGCGCCTCGCAGACGACATGCTGAAACAGATTAGCGCCAAGTACAGGACGGGTCCACAGGCGGAACTTCTTCCTTTCGCAGCTCGAATAGCGATTGGACGCGGTGATGTTCAGCGGGCGATAGAAGAGCTGGAAAAATCCATTTCGATCTGTAAGGCCGAAGGATATCAGCAGACGCAGGCTGAACCAGAAGCTATGCTTGCTGAGATCTTTCGAAAAGAAGGAAATCTGTCACGAGCCGAATATTTTGCAGCTCAAGCTGCCGCCGACACGCAAGCCAGCGGAAACAAGTGGTCGATACCTGAACGCCTGCAGGCGCTTGCCCAGTTGCAGGTTGCCCAGGGCAAGTACGTCGATGCGGATCGAACTTATGACAAGGCAAGTGCGTTCATCGATTCAGGATTAGCTAATTCGTCCAGCGTTTTGGAAAAGACTTCATTGATCAAATCGTCGGGAACTCTGTATCCCGAGCATTTTGGTCTGCTCGCTTCGCGTCTTAAGAATCCCGCGAAGGCTTACGCAATTGTGGAACAGGTTAGAGGTCGTGTCACCGCCGATCTTCTCATGTCTGGCTCTCTGAATTCTCCACGCGCAAAGCACATCGAGCATACGATCTCCACCCTTCAGCTTCAAATGATGTCTGCCAAATCAGTTGCGGACGTGAACCGGTTCCACAATCAGATCTTCAGTGCAGAAGAAGCACGTTGGGTTTCGCCTGGCATTAGCATTCTGAAGCGGAGCGTGCAGGAGACGGTTCCAGTCGAGCGAGTGGAGCGAAGCCTTGATTCTTCAACGGCAATCCTAGAGTATGTTGTCGCTGAGCCTCAGTCTTATTGCCTTGTCATCACTCATGACTCTTTTCGGATAGTCTCCTTAACGGGGGAATCTCAATTAAACCAATCGGTGACTGCATATTTAAAGGGCGTTCGGGAAAAGCTGCCAGCACATCCTGAAGCCCGTGAACTGTTCAATGACCTCCTATTTCCGGTCTCAGAAACGCAGCACAAGCAGAACCTCATAGTGATTCCGGACGGACAACTTCATCGGCTGCCATTTGGCGCGTTGGAGAACCTATCAGGAACGTACGTCATCCAATCGCATATGATCGCGTATGCGCCTTCTGTAACCAGCTTTTATCTGTTGAGCCATGAGGCCGCTCGCAGTAAAATGTCGTTGCAGCCCTTTCTAGCAGTAGGTGGAATTTCTTATTCGCAAGCTGCCCTGCGGCCAGTCAGTTTAATGCAGGGTCTGAGTAAGCCGGCGCTTGCCAATCTCCCTTATTCCAAACAGGAAGTGCTGGACGCCAACGCTGCAATCGGTGGCACGAACGTATTGCTGATTGGCGAGGATGCAACGGAATCCGCGTTCAAGCATGCTGCAAGTGGACGATTCGGAACGATTCACCTTGCTGTCCATGGATTCGCGAATGATCCAGACCCTGATCAGGCTTCTCTCGCATTGCTTCCAGATCCACAAGCTGATGAAGATGGCCTGCTCCATGCGTCAGAGATCGCAATGATGCACCTTAATGCCCAACTCGTTGTGTTGTCTTCCTGCGATACAGGTGTGGGTCCTATTGAGGGGGAGGAGGGCATTTCAACTTTATCGAATTCATTTCTGCTCGCCGGCGCGAAATCTGTAGTTTCAACCTTGTGGCCGGTCGAAGATACCTCGTCCCTATTCTTGATGAAGCGATTCTATTCACGAATTGCGGCGGGCGACTCTCCAGAGCTTGCTCTTACCAATGCCAAGCGAGAGATGTTGAAGAGTTTTGGAAATAGAGCAGTGCCGTACTTCTGGGCCGGCTTCACGTTTGAAGGTGTTCCCGGATCAGGATTACATCCATAACAAAAAAATGAGATTGACCTCAAAACAGCGTAGGAAAATTCTCAATGCTGTCAAAAAACGCATTCTGAAGAGCCATTTCAATGTGGCCAGAGTGAATTACGAGGGCTGGGCAAAGTTGTGGGACAGCCGCTCGCCAGAGCTGCTTAACACGGAAGTGGATGATTTCGAAAAGAGTATTCAGGATCTCCTGAAAGAGCTGCATAGCAGTCACACGGGTTTTTATCATGAGCGCCCGAGTAGGTTGCTGCCGCAACACACGATAAACGCGACTCTCCACAATTTTCACCAAGGCGAAACCGAAGAGTGGGTTTTTCTCGACGTGTTCGAAGGAGGTCCGGCAGACCGCGCGGGAATCCGACCCGGAGACATACTGTGCCAAGTTGACGGAATCCAGTATGCGCCGCCGAATATGCCGCCGTTTAAGACGGGGGTCAAGCACCTCCTTTCGATTCGCTCAGCCAACGTAAGCGAAAGCCGGGAGATGTCAATCGAGGTTCCCGCACAAAAGGGAAACAAGAATCTACCCCCGATTCTGCCCCCGAAGAGCATTTCGAGTTCAGTGATCGCGCCGGGCGTCGGCCTGCTACGGATTACGTGGTTCCCAGGTTCAATGGGCCTGGGCTTTTCGAAATCGCTCGATGACGCGATCAGAAGGCTGAAGCAGCAGGGCTGTGATCGCCTAATTATCGATCTGCGAGGCAACATTGGGGGTGGATTGGGTTTCGCTCGCCTGGCGAGCTATTTGTGCGCTGATAAGGTGCCGATCGGCTACAGCGTGACTCCAAAACGTCAACGTAAAGGCTATAAACCTGAAGAATTCGAGCGTGTTGTCTATCCGGACAGCAGATTCGGCTTCGCGACAACATTGACCCGCTTCGCTGTTCGAGACAAGTCGATTTTCTTATTGACGCAGGGATTAGGCCCACAACCGTTCCACGGGCATATCGCAATTCTGGTGAATGAGTGGACGAACAGTGCGGCCGAGATGGTTGCGAGCTTCGCCAAAGAGGAGCGGTTGGCAACAATCATCGGAGTCAAAACGGCAGGTAATGTGCTTGGCGCCGTAAACGTGAAAGTCGGCGGCGACTACTGGCTGCGTCTGCCGGTGTTTGGCTGGTACACGGCTCAGGGCAACTGTGTTGAGGGAAGCGGCATCATCCCGGATCTGCCCATAGAGCTTGATCCCGGCGAACTAAACCAAGGAACCGATCGACAAATTGCAGCAGCCATAAGCGTTCTGACCTCGAAAGGTCAAGACGCTCCCGCACCGGCGTTGGCAAGCTCGGCAACGGGCCATTAATACTCGCCCGACTTTTTTCACATTCTCTGTCGGATTTGCCCGCGAATTCCCCTCGCTGTAATTGAGGGGAACAGCCGGACCTAATCTGGACAGATACAATCGCCAACTCTGCGATGCCCGCGGGAACAGCTTCCCCTCCGTTTTTTACTGGAGAGTGTCAATGGATACGAAATTTCTGCAACGGGTGTTGTCGACCGTCGAAGCGCATCTTGAATCGAGGCCATCACCAGTCGAATTCGAAATGGCATATCAAGCAAAAATTGCGAGTGAGCGAATTCGGTTCGTCATTAGACTGACGGATCAGCCTCGGTTTGAGGCCGAACATCTCAGAGAAGCGTCACTGCAGTTACTCGACGCTTTAGATCGCCTGGATTCGCTCGACAGGCGCTTCCAGGAACGGTCGCGTCTCGAAGAAGTAGGGCGAGCGTCCGACCGTGCGGTAGCAAGGGCATAGATCAGATAATGCCGGCTGCGACTCGCTTCGAAGAAGAAAGTGAGCTAGAGGAATGGGTGTTGCCCGAGCGAGCAGCGGAGGAGCTATTTCTGCGGCCCGCTACGCTTGCCAATTGGCGAGTGCAAGGGAAAGGTCCGGCGTATCACAAGTTCGGGCGCACGATAGTCTATTTGCGAGGGGATTTGGAAACTTGGAAGAAGGCGCAACGGCATGGGCGTGAGGAACCGAAACGGGCGTTTGGAGTACCGATTTACGTTCCGCGGTCAGGACGTCTCCCAAGCAACCGGCTTGGAGGACACCGCACAAAATCGGAAGCTCGCAGCGGAAATGGAAGCAGCGCACAGGCGCCGGTTACGAGAGGGAGCGCTCGGGATCCAAAGGATCGAAGCGCGACCATTCTGTGACGCCATAGATGAATTCATCGAGCATGAAAAGCTCGCGCGCAAAGGGAAAGAGAACACCTGGCTTCGTATCAAGACGAGTGCTGCATCTCTGAAAACCTTTTTCGGAAAAAAAACGGTTTACCTTATCACGCATGCAGACATCGAGAAATATAAGGTTTGGCGATTGAACGGCGGCGGCGAAATCGCTCCTGTCAAACCGATCACCGTGCGACACGATCTCGATAATTTTTCGCTTTTCCTCCAATGGGCACAGCAGGTCAATTACGCGCGAGTCAATCTGATCGAAAGCGTAAAGAAGCCCCCCGAGGATGAGACCGAACGCATGTACATCTTGAGCGTCCAGGAGGAACGGCGCTATTTCGGATTCTTACAAAACCACAGCGTCAGCGAGAACGGGAATCTTTACGATGTGGGCCGTCTGATGGTCAATCAGGGTTTCCGTCCCGATGAGGCGATGGCGCTTGAGAAAGCTGCCGTGGATCTCGATGATCGAATGGTGCGTGTGACGAAATCCAAGACCAAGAAGGGTCTTCGCCGTGTGAAGCTCACAGTCGAGAGCTGGCAGATTTTAGCGCGTCGAATGGGTAGCGACAGCAAGTGGATTTTTCCAAGCACACGCCGACCAGGTCAGCACATCACGAAGCTCAACTGTCCTCACGACCGTGCGCTCACAAAGCTCGGGATGAACTTTGTTCTCTACGACCTTAGGCACACCTTCGCAACGAGGATGATCGAAGCAGGCATTGATTTGCCTACGCTGAGGGACATCATGGGCCACAAGGATATCCGCACGACCATGCGGTATGTGCATGTGACGAAAGAACATCAGCTTCGGGCGATGGAGAAGTTTGAAGCGGAACGCTTGCGCATCGAGAAAGAGTTCGAACAGGATCAGCGGCGACAAAGAACTGCCGAGAACGCCTCCCGCATGGACCGTCCAAACTAAGCTGAGCCTCTAAGATCTTGAAAATGCAACTCAAGCCTCGCTTCGACGGGGCTTTTTCTTTGTCCAAATTTTGTCCAAGATCGTGCCAAAAATTCGGCGATTTGGGGAGATTTAGCAAAAACGAGAATGATCGATAGTGATGACGTAAACTGCTGAGGCGCAGGAAGTTGTTGGAAATTCGTTGGAGGCGCGGGGCGGGATCGAACCGCCGAATAAAGGTTTTGCAGACCTCTGCCTTACCACTTGGCTACCGCGCCAGTGCTGGCCAGTTCTCTTCGCACGATAACACAAACGACGTGACACAAAGAAGAGGAGTAACTCACGCGCTCCCGGTCGGCCCTGATGACCTGGCGAGCAGAACCCGGCCGGCGAACCAAGTTATCCAGCCAGCGCGATATTAATGACGCTCCGCAGATCCTGGATGTGAAAGGGCTTGGCCACGCACAAATGGGGCGGCTGCATCTCGTAAGGATTCTGGATGAGCAGGTTGGCAAACGCGGTGGTGTAGACGATCGGAATGGAAAGCTCCTCGTATATCTGCCGCGCCGCTTCCAACCCGTTCATCATTCCCGCTAAGCGAATGTCCATAAGAACCAGGTGGGGGGACATCTGTCGCGCTAGCCGAACCGCCTCCTCGCCCGATCTGGCGCAACCGTCAATCCGATACCCGAGTCGCTGAAGCTGTCTCTGGAGATCGGCGGCGATAATCGCCTCGTCTTCGACAATCAGGAGTCGTCGCTTATTCATTACTCTTGAATGTTAATTTTACCGCCAAAATGCGGTTTCGACCAGTAGCAAGGACCCCAGTTTGTACCCTCTGGTACTGGGGAGGACACCCAAAATCTTAGTGCGCGTCTCATAGGTAGAGGCCCGGCTATGCAGGAGCGCGCTGTTTTGTATGTCGAAGACGATGATGCCGCCTTTCTGCTGGTTGAGATTACAATCCGAGAAGTAGGCTTGCCGGTTGAGCTTTACCGCGCCTCGGATGGCGAAAAGGCGCTTGCTTTCCTGCGAAGAACGGGGCCGTATCGCGACGCGCCGCGTCCAGAGTTGATCCTTCTGGATTTGAACACCCCCAGGAAAAATGGGTTCGAGGTCTTGAGCGAAATCAAGGTCAGCCCGACGCTACGCTCCATTCCCGTCATCGTGTTCAGCTCATCTTCTTTGGCGGCCGACAAAGATACCTCTCTTGCCTTGGGAGCGGAGGACTTTGTCACGAAACCCAGCAGCTTGGAGCTCTTCATTGAAGCGGTAAAATCCACCCTGTCCCGGAAGTGACGGGTGAAACTGGGATCGACCGCCTGAGGCCTCCGCCCTCGCACGACTCTGGCATCATTGAACAGTAGATGCCGGCGAAGTCCGTCTCCCCGACTCCGTATCCGAAGATTCTTCTAGTCGAAGATGAAAGGATCACCGCCCAACACATCCGCCAGACACTCGTCCGGTTCGGATACGACGTCGTAGGGCTGGCAACTACCGGGCATGCGGCCATTCAGGATGCCGAGCGCAAGCGTCCCGATCTGCTGCTTGCCGACGTCGGATTGAAGGGGCTTCTGGACGGCATTGAAGTCGCGGCGCAGGTCCGTAAGCGCTGGGGTATCCCCACTGTTTTCCTGACCGCTTACGCCGACTCCGAGACCATGACGCGAGCGCGGCTGGTGGAGCCTTACGGTTATCTCATCAAGCCATTCGGCGAGGAAGAGCTGCGCGCCACCATCGAGATCGCGCTGCAGCAAAGAAAGCTGCTCGAAGAGAGAGAGCGTCAGACCGAAGATAATCTGAGCACCATCGAACGCACCAAGGAAGAGCTTTATGCCTTGTCCGCTAAGCTCGTATCCGCTCAGGAGGAAGAACGCCAGCGTATCGCGCGCGAGTTGCATGACGATGTGGGCCAGCGGCTCGCGCTCTTGCAAATCGAGATTGGAACCTTGGCTGAGAAGTTGTCGCCTGTGGTTTTGAAAGACGTCGCGGCGCGCTTCGATGTCATCACTTCACAGATTGACGGACTCTGCGAGGAAATACGCACTCTGTCCCACAATTTGCACCCGGCTGTCTTGGAACACCTGGGATTGATTCCCGCTCTGCGGCAGCTCGCGCAGGATTTCGAGCAGCGCTACTCAATCCGCACTCGCTTCTCGGCTCGCGATGTTCGGCCAGGGACCGCGGGTGAAGCCGGCGTTACGCTGTACAGAATCGCTCAGGAAGCGTTACACAACGTTGCCAAACATGCGGACGCCAAATCCGTCGACATCGCTCTGGTTGGCGCGGCGGGCGATCTCTACTTAAGCATTCGGGACGTCGGGCGCGGATTCGATCCGCGTGCGGCCCGGAAAAGCAGCGGACTCGGCCTGATCAGCATGAGGCAGCGCGCCGAGTTAATTCACGGCACATTTGCTATCCACTCGGAGCCTGGCGTCGGAACCCAAATTAAGGTGTGTGTCCCCATCCCCGAGACAACCGCGAAGGCGTTCTAGATCCCACTGCCCGCTGAATCGGAGTATACTTAAACCTCAGCTCCGACTCTTTGGGAAAGGTGTTCAACCTTGCAAGGCACAGAAGTGCGTCCATCGCTCAATATCTTCTACGTGGAAGATAATCCTGCCGATGCCGACCTGCTCAAGGAAGCCCTTAGAACACAAGGCTCGCCATTTTCTGTAACCGTATTGAAGGACGGACAGCAGGCGCTGGACTTGGTTCGATTGAATTCTGCCGTTCCCGATCTCATTATTTTGGATCTGAACCTTGAAGCCGTGGATGGCCTGACCGTGCTGAGCGCTTTCAAGGCTGACGTACGCTGGCGGCACGTTCCGGTGCTGGTTTTCGTTGAGCCACGCGCCCCAAACGCCCGGCGAGCGAAGGACCTCGGAGCCGACTTGTGCTGCGCCAAACCCATGGATTGGAGCGGCTGGCCCGGCTTGATTGATGCGATTACAGAACTGAGTGCTCGCGACGACAATCAGGCAGCCACGCAAAAGCTACGGGCTGCTCAATAAGAGGCGACTGCGGCTCCATTTGTCTTCTCGATAAAAGCGCGCAGTTCGGCGGCGTGTTCTTCCTGCAGCAGCGCTTCGTCTTCCAGATCTCTAATCTCATCCTGCGCGCCCTCTCCGTCTATATCCTGAGCAAGCCTGCGCAAGATGGTTGCATGCTCCTCGAAATTTACGATCGCGGACCAGAGCGCATTTTCGAGCCTCTTCGCGTGCTCCGATGCGCATCGTCTCTGGCGAGTACGAATGCCCCGCGATACAACGGAATTGCAAACCGCTGCCGTGCTGCTCATAAATCGGACCCTGACAATCGGGACAGGTAAGTCCAGTAAAGTGGCGGTCCTGTTTATTAGTGGTCACGGAAATTTCCTCCTCGGCGACAGGTCTGGTCACCTCACGTATCAGTAGCGCCGCAATCTCCGCCACCGGAAGCACGCGATCGACATTCACTCTATGAATTGCATTGAGAGGCAATTGGGGGAACTCGGCGTCGGAGGGCTCCTGAACTACTGCTAGGCCCCCCTTTTCCCTGATTTCCGCGAGCCCCGCGCAACCGTCGTCGAGCGTACCGCTCAGCAGAATCCCAATTACACGGGAACCGTAAGCACGACTCGCCGAGCGGAACAGAGGATCGATGGCGGGCCGAAATAGATTCTCTCGCGGGCCGAACACCACTCGTACTCTGCCCTTTTCGACCAAAAGGTGCCTGTCGTTTAGCGCCACACAAATCCGCCCGTTCTCAATCTCGGAACCGTCCTGAGCGGCGACAGCGGGAAGCGCTCCAGCACGGCTCAGGATCTCCGGCAATATGCTCTTGCCTCCCGGAGATGTGTGCAGAACCACGAACAATGCTGCCGGTAAATCCCCCGGCAAGCGTCGAACAAGGCTCTGGAGAGCATGAACACCGCCCGCTGATGTTCCGATCACAACGATGTCACGCAGCGCCATGGTTTCTCAAGTATGTTGTTTCAAGTATGGACCCTAATTCGCATCCTTGCGAGTCCAGGGTCCCATTCATCGCGAATAACACGAAGCAATCGGCGCTGAGCGTGCGATAAGGGGATTTCTCGGCAGCATAGTGGTACATTGTTCGGATCTGCCCCGGTTACGCAATGACGATCCGGCCTTGAGCGCCAACATCGCCCGCGAAAACAGGCCCAGCCCCGACCAGGCAGGACCGGGCCAAGATCGCATTCCAGTCGTCGGCATCGGCGCTTCGGCTGGGGGCCTGGACGCCGTATTGCAGTTGCTGCGAGCCTTACCCGGCGATACCGGCATGGCCTTTGTTTTCGTCCAACATCTCGATCCGGCTCACGAGAGCCAGCTCGCTGAACTTCTGACGAAGGGCGCTCCCATGCCGGTGGTTCAGATACAGGATGGAATGCCGGTCGAAGCGAACAGGTTTTATGTCATTCCCTCGAACGCGGCTCTGAAGATCGCGGCAGGCGTTCTGAATATAGAGCCTCGCGGGAATGACCGTGCTCCCCACTTTCCCATTGATCGTTTTCTGTGCTCTTTGGCCGAAGATCTCGGTAGCCAGGCCGTCGCTGTGATCCTCTCGGGTACGGGTTCCGATGGCGCAGAGGGGCTCAAGGCCGTAAAGGCCGCCTGTGGAATCACCTTTGCTCAGTCGGAAGACACGGCAAAGTATACCGGCATGCCCCTAAGCGCGATCTCGACGGGAGCGGTCGATTTCATTCTGCCTCCGCAGGAGATCGCCGCGGAGCTCGCGCGAATCGGCCGGCACCCATCCGCTCTGCGGGCCGGCGTGGAGTTACCGGCCGCGGCCGAAGAGGATAACGCTCTCAAAAATATCTTTGCTCTCCTCCAGAACGCCACCAAAGTGGATTTTAACGACTATAAGCGAAGCACCGTCAAACGCCGCCTGGCCCGCCGCATGATCGTCCACCGGATCGACACTTTGGCGGATTATGCCCAGTATCTTGACGCCCACCCGAATGAGGTGAATGAGCTCTATAAAGACATCCTGATCCATGTCACGTCGTTTTTCCGCGAACCGGCGAGCTACCAGGCCTTGAGGGAGCATGTCGGCGCCCAGTTGAAGCATCGTAAGCACCATGAGCCGTTCCGGGTGTGGGTGGCTGGCTGTGCCAGCGGCGAAGAGGTCTACTCCATCGCAATTTGCCTCGATGAACTGCTGGGCGGCACGGGGAGAAGAACGCAATTACAGCTCTTCGGTACCGATATCAGCGAGAAAGCTTTGCAGCGCGCGCGGACAGGAGTTTACCCGGAGACGATTACATCTGACGTATCGCCCGAACTGCTTGGCTGGTACTTCGTAAAAACAGACAGCGGATATCAGGTGATCAAGTCCATCCGCGAAGCCTGTGTTTTCGCGCGCCATGATTTGGCGAACGATCCTCCATTTTCCCGCCTCGATCTCATCATCTGCCGTAATGTGCTGATTTATATGGGATCAGCGCTGCAACAGCGGATCCTGCGGACGTTCCACTACGGCCTCAAGCCGACCGGCCTTTTGATGCTAGGCAGCGCTGAGGCAGTCCCATCCATGTCGGATCTGTTCGCCGTCATTAATAAGGAATACAAGATCTATCAAAAGAACCCCGTCGCGTCGGGCTTTAGCCTTAATTTGGTTCCGGAGAGAAGCGCTGCCCAGGTCTCCACACCCGCCGGGGGCGGCGTCGATTTTCAGGTACCCGTGAATCAAGCCATTCAACACAAAGCCAAGGAGCCCTCAAAACCCAAAGCGCCGTCTACTGTTGAGGCGGAGTCCGCGGTAGCCGTCCCGGAGAAAGCGCTCGATTACGAGACGGTTCGGCAGAAGCTCGAGGAACGTGAGCAAGAACTGAGGGAAGCAGGAGTCCATCTTCGAAGGATGGCCGAGGAGCACGAAGCGACCGTCGAGGAACTGCGGGCCAGTAATGAAGAGATCCGGTCTGCCAATGAAGAGCTCCAAAGCACCAATGAAGAGCTCGGGACAGCCAAGGAAGAGCTGCAATCGGTTAACGAGGAACTGACTACCATAAATGAGGAATTGGGCGCCAAAAATGCGGATTTGGGCTTGGCTAATGACGACCTGAAGAACCTCTTTAGCGCAACCAACCTTCCCACCATCATCGTGAGTAACGACCTGCGCATCCGGCGATTTACTCCCGCGGCGGAGTCGCTGCTCAATGTAATTCCGGCGGATATCGGCAGGCTGGTAACCGACCTGCGCGGAATCATTGAAGTTCCAAATCTGACAGGCATCCTTCGCAAGGCGATCGATGATCTTGCGATAACACATTTAGAAATTCAGGCTGCAAACAAGCGCTGGTATTCAATTTCCTGCCGGCCGTATCGCACAACTGATAACCGCATTGACGGCGCGGTGATTACCTTTACCGATATCGATTCTCTGAAGCTCAGTCTGGAAGATGCGCGGCGCGCGCGCGAATACGCGCAAGCAATCGTCGATACCATTTGGGAGCCGCTAGTCATCTTAGACAAGGATTTGCGAGTACAACGCGCCGCTCCCGGCTTTTACCGCGCATTCCAGGCTTTGCCGGAGGAAACCGAAGGAGTGCTCTTTTACGACCTCGGAAACGGACAATGGAATATTCCGAGACTCCGCTTACTGCTCGAGAATATTCTTCCTCGCAATTCAAGCTTTCAGAACTTCGAAGTAGAACACTCGTTTCCGCGCATTGGCCAGCGAAGCATGTTGTTGAATGCCCGGCGTATTCGCCACGATCTTCAGGGTGAAGAGCTGATTTTGTTGGCGATTGATGATGTGACGGACCGCCGGCAAGCCGCCGAAATCCGTTATCGCCGCCTGTTTGAAACGGCCGCCGACGGCATCCTGGTCCTTGACGCGCGGAGCCTTGAGATCCTCGACGCCAATCCCCATTTTCTCGAAATGTGCATTTGTCCGCGAACGGATGTGATCGGGAAAAGGCTCTGGGAAGCTGGCCTGTTTGAACTGACCGGACGGCTTCGGGACATGATGACGGAATTGCGAAACAAGGAAGTAGTGCGGGTTGAGAATATTGGAGTGGTGGCGCGCGACGGCAAGCGCCTCGATGCCGAGATGATAGCCACTCGCTATATGGTGGCCGGCGAAGAGGTCATCCAATGCAACATTCGAGATATCACCGAGCGCAAGCGAGCGGAGGATGACGTGCGGCGGTCGAATGAAGATTTGCAGCAGTTCGCGTATGCCGCCTCGCACGATTTGCAGGAGCCTCTCCGAACCGTTCGCAGCTTTGCGCAGTTGGTTGTGAGGAAGTATGAGCCCGTGCTCGACGAGGAAGGGCGCAAGTTTCTGGAATACCTGCAGTCCGGCGCGGAGCGCATGGGCGAGCTGATAAGAGATCTGCTGGCCTTTTCACAAGTGAATAGTCTCGACATTCGACCGGAATTTGTCGATGCCGAGGCGGTGCTGGCCTCGACGGTGATGAATCTCCAGATGGCCATTGCGGAGAGTAGCGCGATTGTAACCAATGATCATTTGCCAACCGTCAGAATCGATCGGATGCAGTTCCTTCAGCTCTTTCAGAATCTGATCGGCAATGCTTTGAAGTACCGTAAACCCGATGAGCCGCCGCACATTCATGTCGCGGCGCAACGAGAACGCGCGGAGTGGGTGTTCTCAGTCCGCGATAATGGAATCGGTTTCGATCCAAGGCACGCCGAGAAGGTGTTTGGCGTCTTCAGACGCCTGCACGGAAAAGAGTACCCCGGCACCGGCATTGGTCTTGCGATCTGCAAGAAAATCGTGGAGCGAACCGGCGGCCGGATCTGGGCGGAATCCTCAGCCGGCGAGGGCTCTACTTTCTACTTCTCAATTCCAGATTCGAAAACTAAGTAGCCTCAGAAAGTCTATGTGGCGTTGACAGTCTCCTGACGCAACCCTGTTAACCTTCTCACAGGGACTCTATGGATTCTCAAGACGATCCCCGCTCCCAGCCATCCGCCGCTTCGGAAAACGCGGAGCCTCTCGGATCCATCGAGCACGGCGATACTCATCCGCACATAACCGACGACGACATCAGTCCGCCACGCGGCCAGTCGTTTCCGATCGTAGGCATCGGAGCCTCCGCGGGCGGTCTTGAAGCTTTCAAACAACTGCTCGAGCATCTACCCCCGGAGACCGGCATGGCGTTTGTGCTGGTGCAACATCTGGATCCGCATTATCCGAGCCAATTGACCGAGCTGTTGGCGCCTTCGACACCCATGCCCGTCCACACGGTCCGGGACGGGATGCGTGTGGACCCGAACAACGTCTACGTCATTCCCGAAAATACGACCATGGCGCTGGAAAACGGCACGTTGCGGCTGGGACGTCGCAACCCCGGCATTCACCTCCCCATCGACGCCTTCTTTCAATCTTTGGCTGAGGTGCAGGGCGGCAGAGCCATCGGTATCGTCCTCTCCGGCAACGCGTCCGATGGAAGCCAAGGAATCCGGGCCATTAAGGCCGAGTGCGGCTTGACCTTTGCCCAGGATGAGCGATCGGCGGCGCACGGCGGAATGCCGCGGAGCGCGATCGCGACCGGAGCCGTCGATTTCATCTTGCCCCCGGCCGCCATTGCCACGGAATTGGCCAACGTCGGCCGCCACCCCTATATCCGGGTCCCCAAAGCCGACCGCCCCGAGGCAGAGGTCCTTCCCGAGGGTGATGGAGAGCTGAGGAAGATCCTTAAGCTGCTCCAGAACCGAACTAATGTCGACTTCAGTCACTACAAACAGAACACGATCCGCCGGCGCATTGGACGACGCATGATCGTCTGTAAGACGAGAACCTTAATTGACTATTCGAAATTCCTGACCGATCACCCGGCTGAAATTCGCGAGCTCTACCGCGATTTCCTCATCAGCGTTACCAGCTTCTTTCGCGATCCGGATGTGTTCGAGATATTGTCCGTCCTGCTGAAGCAGCGTCTCCCGCAGCGGGACTCGGCCGAGGAAGCGATTCGGATCTGGGTGACGGGCTGCGCCACCGGCGAAGAGGCGTATTCCCTTGCGATCAGCATTCAGGAACTGGTGGAGGACTTGCGGCTATCCACGCCGATTCAGTTGTTCGGAACCGACATCAGCGAGTTGGCGCTGTCCCGCGCGCGCTTAGGCCTGTACCCCGAGGCCATCAAAGAGGATGTCTCGCCCGAGCGCTTGCGCCGTTTCTTTACGCGTGTCGATGGCTCCTATCAAATAAGTAAGCACATCCGCGAAACCTGTATTTTTGCGCGCCAGGACGTCACCAAAGACCCCCCGTTTGCGCACGTTGACCTGATTAGCTGCCGCAATGTTCTGATCTATATGGATTCGGCTTTGCAGCGGCGCATCCTGCCGACGCTTCATTACAGCCTCAATCCTGAGGGCCTGCTGCTATTGGGTACCGCCGAAACCGTTGCCGCGGCCTCCGATCTTTTCACCGAAATCGATAAGGCACACCGTATTTATGGCCGCAAAGCCGTTCCCATCCGGCTTACGCTCGATTTGTCCGCGGGCAAAGAACGCTTGCCCGACAAATCCGAGCCGGCGAGTGTTCCGGCCGTCATCAGTGCCCTCGAGCTTCAGAAGAAAGCCGATCGCATCCTCCAAAACAAATATGCGCCTCCCGCCGTAGTCGTGGATGCCGATCTGCAAATCGTCCAGTTTAAAGGTCACTCCAATCCTTACCTGGATCCCACCCCCGGTCAAGCCAGCCTGAACCTTCTGCGTATGGCGCGTGAAGCATTCCTTCTGCCGCTGCGCAAAGCTCTGGACGCCGCGCGTCAACAGAATGTCTCGGTTCGAGAAACGGGTGTGCGCATTGCATTCGGCGATGAAGAACGCGAGATCAATCTCGAAGTAACTCCCATTACCGGGCTCTCCCCCGCCGAACGGTATTACCTGGTCGTGTTTGAAGAGGCGCCGCTTTCAGTGAGCCCCGTGCCTGGCATCGCTCGCCCCGAAGAGGAGGGGATTACAGTCGAACATTCGGCTTTTCAGAGGGAGATTCACGAGCTGCGGCGTCAACTGGCTGAAGCCCGCGAATACGTACGAGACCTGACCGAGGAGCATGAAGCGCATGAAGAGGAGTTGCGCGCTGTCAACGAAGAAGTGCGAAGCGCTAACGAAGAGCTGCAAAGCACCAATGAGGAGCTGAGCACAACCAAAGAGGAAGTACAGAGCGCCAATGAAGAGCTCACCACCGTCAATGAGGAGATGCAGACTCGAAATCGGGAATTGAATTCGGTAAACAACGATTTCACGAACCTGCTGAGCGCGGTTAATATCGCCATCGTGATGGTGGACGGCAGACTGCGCGTGCGGCGCTTCAATTCGGCAGCGGAAAAGCTGTTTGAGCTCACGCCTGTCGACGTCGGGCGCCCGGTTGCACACCTCCGGGGCTCCATCGAAATACCGGAGTTGGAGCGGATGATTCGTCATACGCTGGATACGCTCGCAGTCCAGCAGCAGGAAATACAGGACCGCGAGGGCTGCTGGAATTCAGTGACGGTTCGCCCCTATCGCACTAGCGACGATCACATTGACGGCGCGGTGCTGGTGGTCGTCGACGTTGACGCTCTGAAAAAAAGCCTCAAGGCGGCGGAAGAGGCCCGGGATTATGCCGAAGGCCTCATCGAAACCGTGCGCGAACCGCTGTTGGTGCTCGACGCTGACTTGCGCGTTCAGCGCGCCACTTCCTCCTTCTTCGAAACCTTCGAAGTGTCGCGGCGTGAAACCATAGGCAGGTTTATCTACGACCTGGGAAGTGGTCAATGGAGCCAGCCCCGGCTGCGCGAGTTGCTGGGCGAGGCGCTATTCAACGACAAACCATTTCACGAGTACGAGATCGATCGCGAATTTCCGCACATTGGCCGCCGCGCCTTTCGCCTGGACGCCTGCCGCATTCCGCGGCATTCCAGCAATCGTCCCACCGTGTTGGTGGCCTTTCACGACGTGACCAAAACTCGACAGGAAGCCGAAGTTCGCTACCGCCGGTTATTTGAAGCGGCGAAGGACGGCATTGTTGTGCTCGACGCCGAAAGCCACACAGTCACTGATGTCAATCCCTGTTTTCTGGAGCTCACCGGATGTACCCGCGAAGAGTGTATCGGTAAGCCGTTGGGCGAAATCCCTCCGTTCCAGACCGGGAATCTGGCGGCCCGTTTCCTGAGCGAGATCAAGCAAGCCGAAACTGCTCGTTTTGAAGAAGCTGTCTTAAGATCCCGCTATGGCGCCCGAATCGATATCGACCTTATTGGTAATCGATATACACCCGGCAATCGCGAAGTGATTCAGCTCAATATCCGCGACATTACCGGGCGCAAGAAGGACGAGGAACAGATCCGCGCCTCGCTTCGGGAGAAAGAAACTCTTCTGAAGGAAATCCATCACCGCGTGAAAAACAATCTGCAGGTGATCGCCAGCTTGCTGCGCTTGCAATCCGATTTCATCCGTGATGAACAACTGGGGGCGCTGGTGGAAGAGATGCACAATCGCGTCCGATCCATCGCCACCATCCATGAAATCCTCTACGCTTCCAATGATCTTTCTACGGTGGATTTCGGCGTCTATCTGCAAAAAGTCGCGCAAGACCTGTTCGCCTTGTACAACGTGGACGCGGATAAAATACGGCTGCGTACCGATATTGGCGGAGTCCGTTTGGACATCTCTCAGGCGGTGCCCTGCGGATTGATCGCGAATGAGCTGTTAACCAACAGCCTGAAATATGCCTTTCGCGATGGCCGCCCTGGATTGATCCAGGTGGCTTTGGAACAGTCCGGCGACCGCTTCGTTCTTTCGGTTGCGGACAACGGCGTGGGACTGCCGCCGGAGTTGGATTTCCACCAAACAACCTCTATGGGACTCGAGTTGGTCAACCTTTTGACGGAGCAACTGGAGGGCACGCTGGAGTTGGATCGAACCCAAGGAACGCGCTTTTCCGTGTCGTTTCCCGTAAAACAGGAATAAGCCGAAAATAACTCAGTCACGCCGGCTCAAAATTTTTTCCCCCACGCCCACAGCGCCTTACATGGATCGGGTGGCGCGCAAAGAACACCCGGCGTTGTACTTTCGTGGATTACGGGAGAACCTATATCAACTCGATCCCAGCTTCGGCCACCCAGCCATTCTGTTTCGTAAAATGCGCCGTTTCTTCGCCTATTAACATGGCCGCTCCTTCTATCGATCCGCCGCCGGTCACTCCTGAAACCGCCCTCGCGAATCGCACTCGCCGACGCGTCACGCGGCGTCTGCTCCCGTTCCTGATGCTCCTCTATCTGTTCGCCTTTATCGATCGGGCGAACGTCGGTATTGCCAAGCTGCAGATGCAGGGCGACCTGAAGCTGACCGACGCCATGATTGGTTTCGGCGCCGGCGTTTTCTTCTTCGGCTACTTTCTTCTGGAAGTGCCGAGCACGTTGATCGTCGAACGTTGGAGCGCGCGCAAATGGCTGGCGCGAATTATGATCACCTGGGGCATTGTGGCCTCTGCTACCGGTTTCATCGGCATGCCTGTCTTCGGCCACTCGACCGTAGCGCACCAATTCTTCGCGGCGCGATTCCTGCTCGGCGCAGCCGAAGCGGGCTTTTTCCCCGGCGTCATCGTGTACCTATCGCACTGGTTCCGCTCCGAACATCGGGCTCGCGCGAAAGCTTGGTTTATGGTCACGCAACCGCTCTCGGTGGTGATCGGCTTACCGGTCTCCCGTTGGATTCTCGAAACGGTCCACTGGCATGGCCTCGCGGGGTGGCGCTGGGTGTTCCTCCTCGAAGGGCTGCCATGCATCTTGCTCGGCATCGTCTGCGCGCGCTATCTCACCGATCATCCGGCGCAAGCAACCTGGCTGCCCGAAGACGAGAAGGCCTGGCTGATCTCCGGTCTCGAAGCCGAGCGCCGCGCCCGCATCGTCGCCGGCCGTGTCCGCATCTCCGATGCCTTCCGCCAGCCCTACACGCTGTTGCTCATCGCCATTTACTTTCTGGTGGTGACCGGCAATCAAGGCCTCCTCTTCTTTCTTCCATCCATCACGAATGAGATGAAGAGCATGTCGATCTCTGCGCGAACCCTCGTTACAACGCTCCCCTACCTTTTCAGCATCTGCGGAATCCTGCTGAACGGATTTTGGGCGAGTCGCACTGGCGAAAAGCGCTGGCATACCGCTGGGCCGATGCTGATCAGCGGCAGCGCGCTCGTGCTCGCCGTGCTATCGGGTGATCGGCTCGCGTCTGGTAATCGCGTTCTTTTGTCTAGCCGGTATAGCCTCGCAAGCATATCTGCCTGTCTTCTGGACCTTGCCGGCCGCCTTCCTCGGCCAGTTCGCCGCCGCCACCGCCGTAGGCTTGATCAATTCGTTTGGCAATCTCGGGGGCTTCTTCGGCCCCTACGTCTTTGGCTTTCTCACAACACGCACTGGCAAGTTCCAAGCAGGCCTCTGCTTCCTCTCTGCCTGTACTCTGTTTGCGGGCCTCCTGGCTACTCGCATCCCTCCGGTCAGCCGGGCCAGTGATGTAATGGCTGCAGAATGAACAAGCGCATTGAGCCCGAGAAGCTCCGCAGTTACCGTTGGTTTGGCGCGACGAATCTCACCGGCTTTAGCCACCGTTCGCGGATGAAGCAAAGTGGCTATCGGCAGGAAGATTTCGTGGGCAAACCCGTTATCGGCATCATTAACACCTGGAGCGAAATCAATCCGTGTCATACGCACTTGCGGGAGCGGGCGGAATCGGTCAAGCGCGGTGTTTGGCAGGCGGGCGGATTTCCGGTTGAGATTCCCGCCTTCACCATCACCGAAACGTATATGAAGCCCAGCCCGATGCTCTATCGCAATCTGCTGGCGATGGACACTGAGGAAGCGCTTCGCAGCCTTCCTATCGATGGCGCGGTCTTGATGGGCGGCTGCGATAAGACCACTCCGGGACTGCTGATGGGCGCTATCAGCATGGATATCCCGGCGATTTACTTACCCGCCGGCCCCATGCTGCGCGGTAACTGGCGAGGCCAGCCGCTCGGCAGCGGCACCGATCTGCGCAAATTCTGGACTGAGCGTTGCGCCGGAACCATCAGCGAGGAAGATTGGAATTCAATGGAAGCGGGTATCGCCCGCTCGCCCGGTTTTTGCATGACCATGGGCACCGCGTCCACCATGACAGCGTTGTCCGAAGCGCTTGGGATGACGCTCCCCGGCGCATCTTCTATTCCCGCCGTCGATTCCAATCACACTCGCCTCGCGATGAACAGCGGCGAGCGTATTGTCGAAATGGTTTGGGAAGATCTGAAGCCCTCCGATATCTTTACCCGCGACGCCTTCGAAAACGCCATCACGGTTGACATGGCCATCGCCGGTTCTACCAATGCCATCATTCACCTGGTCGCTCTGGCCGGGCGCCGCGGTATCGATGTCGATCTGCGCGTTTTCGATCGCATCTCGCGCCGCGTTCCCGTATTGGCGAACATCCGTCCTTCGGGCGCGTTCCTCATGGAAGACTTTTATTACGCCGGCGGCCTCCGCGCGCTGATGGCGGAGATCAAAGACTTGCTGCATTTGGACTGCCTCACCGTCAACGGCAAAAGCTTGGGAGACAATCTCGAAAGCGCGGACCGCATCAATCCCGAAGTGATACGCGATCGCGAGCATCCGCTGCAATCCACCGGCGGAACCGCGATTCTTTACGGCAGTCTCGCTCCGAATGGCGCGGTGCTGAAGACCTCCGCCGCCGATCCGCGCTTCTTGCGCCACACTGGTCCCGCTATCGTCTTCAAGAACTACGACGATCTGGAGGCTCGCCTGAACGATGACGATCTGCCTGTGACCGAAGAGTCTGTGCTCGTTCTTCAAAGCGCCGGTCCGCTGGGCGGCCCCGGCATGCCGGAATGGGGAATGCTCCCGATTCCTAACAAGCTGCTTGCGAAAGGTGTACGCGACATGCTGCGCATCTCGGACGCGCGTATGAGCGGGACTGCCTATGGCACCTGCGTACTGCATGTGTCGCCGGAGAGTTACGTCGGCGGCCCGTTAGCGTTGGTCGAGGATGGCGATCGGATTTGTCTCGATGCCGAAAATCGCAGTCTCGATCTGCTGGTCTCCAGTGAGGAACTGGCGCGCCGCCGCGCGCAATGGACTAAGCCAGCGCCGAAATATCAACGCGGCTACGGCGCGCTGTATCTCGAGCGCGTCACCCAAGCGCACCAAGGCTGCGATTTCGACTTTCTGAATCGGCAGGCGCCCACGGCCGAGCCGGAGATCCATTAGTGCTGCTGCTTCTGCAACAGTTTCTGTATCTCGTCCAGCTCTTTTCCGGCGTCCGCCCATTTGCCCTGCGCGCTCAAGTCGCGATAGCGTCCGAGATGATCCCGTATCTGCTGTAAGGTCTGGACAGCTTGGGCGCTTTGCGCCTGAGCAGCCGCCGCGCTTGCCTGAGCAGTTACAGCGGGAACGTTTTGCGCATTCGTTGCAGCGGGCGCATTCGCCGGCTGTACCGCTGGTCCGCTCCCGCCCACTTGCTGGGTGAGCTGGCTGAGCGCCTGCTCATACGTATCCGCATAAGCGAGCGTATTTCCCATTGCCAGCGCGACTTTCTTCAATTGCGGCATACTGGCCTGCGAGGCCTGGATGTAAATTGGCTCGACGTATAAAAAACTGTTGTCGATCGGCAGCACCAGAGTCTGTCCTCGCAAAACCTGCGAACCCTGCTGATTCCATAACGTCAGGTCCTTCGAAATATTCTGGTCCTGATTGATCCGCGCATCGATCTGCATCGGCCCGTAGATGATGTTCTGCTTCGATAACTGCTCAAAGACCAGCTCGCCTAGATGCGGCCCATCGCACCGCGCATACATCACGCCGATCAAGTTCGACTTGTTTGCCGGCGTGAAGGTGGTCAGCAGCATAAACTCCGGCACGTTGCTGTCGGGCAGCGTCGCCACTACGTAAGTCGGAGTTACCGGAGTCGCGCTGCCGCCCTGCCCGGAAGAAGTCTTCGCCAAATCCCATAAGTCCGCCCGGTTATAAAATGCCTCAGGATCCCGCATGTGAAATGTCCGGTAAATTTCGGCTTGCGCATCGAACAGCATCTCCGGGTAGCGCACGTGCGCCCGCAAGTCCGCAGACATGGCCTCCGCCGGTTTGAATAGCTTGGGGAACAGCCGCTCATAGGCCTGAATCAGAACATCGTCAGGAGCGAAGACATACAGGTTCACTTCGCCCGTGTAGGCATCGATGGTCGCCTTCACCGAATTGCGGATATAGTTCACGGTTCCGCCGTTGGCCAGATCGAGCTCGCGCGAATAGGGATGCGCGTTCGACGACATGTATCCATCGGCGATCCAGACCAGGTGCCCCGAGTCCGTCAGCACGATGTACGGGTCCTGGTCCCAGCTCACGAAACCCGCCAGCGCCGCCACGCGCTCCAGAATGCTCCGGTGAATCATCATCCGGCTATGGCCAGTCAGATAATCGGTCAGCAGAACGTTGGCGTCGCCGTACTGAATGGCCGCCGCGAACTTCGTCAACATCGACGAGATCGGGAACCCGCCTGTCCCGGCGTAGCGCGTATATACGGATTCGGAGCCCGAAGGATAATTGAACTCCTGCTGGGCCGTGTCCACATAAACCGGCTCATGACTCTGTTCGCTGTAATAAAGCTCGGGCTCGGTGAACTTGAGAGTCTTGCTGGTGACCACCGGTGGCGCATCCTTAATGAACAGGACCGGGAGCCCGTCCGGTCGTGATTCGGTTCGCCTCCGCCATGACAACGCCGTAGCCGTGCGTGTAAATCAGGTGCGGATTGATCCAGCGGTTACCCGCCTCGCCCAATTGGCTAATCTCCAGCTCGCGCGGAGAAATGAGAACCTGGCGCAAACGCCCGTCGATCATGTACCGATCGACATCGGTGTCGACGTACACATACGGCCGCAGCGGTTGAATCTGTGAAATCGTGTCGTGAAACGCGCGCCAATCCCAGAGCCGCACATTATCGAGCAGCGGCTTGTGCTGCGCGTAATCGATCGGTATCTCCGGCGCCGCTTCGAGCGAACCTTCGCGCATCCGCTGATTTAAGCCGTAAGCCGAGCGAGTGGCATCTATGTGGTGCTGAATATATGGTTTCTCCAGGGCCAGTTCGTTTGGTCGAACATAAAGCCCCGCAATGATCGACGGCAGAAAGAAGCGTACCGGCAGAATCAGCAGCAACAGCAACGCCAGGCGGCCCTTCCGAGCCAACAGCAGAATCGCGCCGAGCACCGCGCATACGATTTCGGCCCACTGCAGCGGCAGCACAATATGATCGGCCACCCAATCGACGCCGACCAAGTACTGCCCATGATCGACCATCAGCAGCGCATAACGGTCGAAGTAGATCTTGACGGCGATTCCGATCAGCAGTATCGCAATCACCAGCCGGACAAAACCCGCATCGAATGCCTCGCGCATATCGAAACCTTCGAACCGGTAGCCTTCCATCGGCGGATAAGTCGTTGGCAGCCGCTTGCTTAACTTCTCCGCGTTCGAGGTCAGCCAGTAAATAAGAAGCGAGAGGACTGCTCCCGTCAGTACCACCCGCAGCAGAAGGTTGTAAAAGGGCAGGCTGAAGAAGTAGAAGTGAAGCGGCTCTCCGAAAATCGGATCTACATAATCTCCATGACCGGGGGGCAGCCGCAATCCGCCGAAGTAGCGCACCACCGTCCAGCTATCCACCGTTGCATTGGCGACGATGATCGCAAGCACTATGCTGACAGCGAGCCCAGCCAGCAGAATGTAGCGCCGCTTCAGGAAGCCAAACAGAATCGCCTCGCCCATCTTGTGCAGCCCGGCGCGAAAGGAAATCCAGAACGCCAGGAAAAATAGAATCAGCGCGACCACAATCGGCCCGGTTCCATATAACAGCAGGCTGAGCCACGTGTCCACCTGGCGCATTTCCGACCACCAGGAGTAATCGATCAGCGTGGACGCAATCCACCGCGAGCAGAGCAGAATGATAACGGCGGCGACGATGAGAGCAATGCAGCCGCCGCGCCGGCTTTCGCGGCGTCCGGTCAGCCGTTCTGGCATTGCGTGGATGTTGCGATCAGGATGGTGTGCAAACTGCGAGTATATCGCCGCTCAAGCCGCGTTCGATCGATTTTCTTCCCGCAGCAATCCCAGCAGCCCGGCTGTCACTTCATTGAAGACCTTGCGGCGCCTATGGACAATCCGCACCGGCCGGAACAGTTCGGCCGGCTTCAACGGCAAAGCCACCATGCGTCCGTGTTCCATTTCCTCGCGCATCACTCGTTCCGGCATGATGCTGACTCCGGCGCCGTGCGCGACCGCTTCCTTGATCATCTGTAGATTGTCGAAATGGAGGGCCATATCGACGGTGACCCGGTGCTCGCGGAAATAGCGCTCGATGTGATTCTGAATCGGGAGATCGTCATCGAACCCGACAAACGTCTCGCCCTCCAGTGCCGACGCGGGAACAGAATCTCGCACGGCAAGCGGATGCGTAGGAGCAACGGCGACCACCATCTGTTCATCGCGCCAGGGCAGCGCAATGATATCGCGCGATGATTCGGCATAACTCATCAGTCCCAAATCGGCCTGATCCTCGGCGATCGCCTGCCATACGCGCTCCGGCCTGAGATACGAAACCTGCAGTTCGCCCTCGGGGTAACGAGCTGCGAAGCGCGCCTCAATCTGCGACATCTCCGAAAGCCCGACCGAATAGATGGCGGCTAGCCGCGCCACTCCGTTCGCTTTCCGTTTCAGCACGTCCAACTCCGCCCGTAACTCATCGTGCCGCCGGAGCATGTCCCGGCAGTATTCGAGGTACAGCCTGCCTGCTGGCGTGACCGTTAGCGGACGGGTGCTGCGATCGAATAACTCGACCCCCAGCTCGCGCTCGATTTCTTGCACGGCCTGGCTGGCGGCTGACTGGCTCATCTCATTGAGCCGTGCCGCTTTACTGACACTGTGATTGTGGGCTACATCGCGCACCAGACGCAGGTTAGAGAGCGTCACAACAAAGCTACTGTATCATAAGAATATTCGATACTGCAATCTTGCAAATTCGATTTGACGAATATTGAATTTCCCGCTACACTGTTCGTATTCCTCCCCCGATTTAGCAGAGGAGTTGAGGTGTACCCAGTCGATTCCGCCAACCAACTACCTGCCGCACAGGGTCTCTACCATCCCGCCAACGAACACGACGCGTGTGGAATTGGCTTTGTCGTCAACATTAAAGGCGTGGCCTCGCACGATATCGTGCGGAAGGGCCTGGAAATTCTGGTCAACCTGCAGCATCGCGGCGCGTGCGGCTGCGATTCAGAGACTGGAGACGGCGCGGGAATCCTTATCCAGATCCCGCATGAGTTCTTCGCGCGCGAAACGGCCAGTTTGGGATTCGGTCTGCCGAAACCCGGCGATTACGGCATCGCAATGTGTTTTTTGCCTGTCGAGCGTCAGCAGCGCCTGGCCTGCGAAGGATTGTTCGAAAAGGTGTCGCGTGAAGAAGGCCTAACTGTGCTCGGCTGGCGGGATACGCCGGTTCAAGTGGACGCTATCGGCCGGGTCGCACGCGCTTCCCAGCCCTATATCGAGCAGTTTTTCGTGGGCCGCCCGGTGAACCTCACTGCCGATCAGTTCGAGCGCAAGCTCTACGTCGTCCGCAAACGAGTGGAAGCGCTGGTCGCCGCGTCCGACATTCGCGACAGGAGCTTCTTCTATATTCCGTCGTTCTCATCGCGCACCATTATTTATAAAGGTCTGCTGCTGGCGAACCAGATCGGCGAGTTCTATAACGAGCTGCTGGATCCCGCGGCAAAAAGCGCTCTCTGCCTGGTTCACCAGCGCTTCTCTACCAATACTTTTCCGACGTGGCAGCTCGCCCATCCCTTTCGATATCTGTGCCACAACGGTGAAATCAATACGGTTCGGGGCAACGTGAACTGGATGAACGCTCGCCAGTCCGTGATGTCGTCGCCCCATTTCGACGATTTCAAAAAGCTGCTGCCCATTATTCAGCCCGGAGTCAGCGACTCCGCGGCTCTCGACAATGCGGTCGAGCTCCTTACCATGGCGGGGCGATCGCTTCCACATGTAATGGCGATGCTCATTCCGGAAGCTTGGGACGCCGATGCGACGATTTCGGCCGAGAAACGCGCGTTTTACGAGTACCACGCATCCTTGATGGAGCCCTGGGACGGTCCTGCCGCCGTCGCCTTCACAGACGGCAAGATGATCGGCGCCACTCTGGACCGCAACGGTCTGCGTCCGGCCCGCTATCTGATCACCAAAGACGGCCTGCTCGTCATGGCCTCAGAAACCGGCGTTCTGTCGTTCGCGCCGGAAGAGATCGAATTCAAAGGTCGTCTCCAACCAGGCAAAATGCTGCTGGTCGATCTGGAAGAAGGCCGGATTGTTCCCGATGAGGAGATCAAGCACCAACTCGCCACTCGACAGCCATACGGGGAATGGTTAAAACAAAATCAGATCACGCTGGAAGCGCTTCCCGAGCCGCACCGCGTGCAAGGCTCCGATCACCAGACCGTGCTTATGCGGCAGCGCTGTTTCGGCTTTACGGACGAAGATCTGCGCCTGCTGATCTCGCCCATGGCTTCCGAAGCGCAAGAGGCAGTGGGCTCGATGGGAACCGATACTCCCCTGGCGTGTCTATCAGATAAGCCGCAATTACTCTTTCACTACTTTAAGCAGCTCTTCGCGCAAGTTACGAATCCACCAGTCGATCCGATTCGCGAAGAACTGGTGATGTCGCTGACCAGCTATATCGGTACGGAGCGCAACATCCTGAACGAAACTCCGGAGAACTGCCACACGCTTAAGATGCCGCATCCGGTTCTGACCAACCGCGATCTCGAGAAGCTCCGGCGCGTCTCTCGCGGCGACCTGCTGGCTTCCACTCTGTCAACCATCTTCAGCGTGCTGGAAGGCGAGAATGGATTGAAACGGGCGCTCGACGCTCTGTGCCGGCGCGCCTCGCTTGCCATCAAGGCGGGTTACACGCTGCTGATTCTTTCCGATCGCGGCGTGGACGAAGAGTACGCGCCGATCCCTTCTTTGCTGGCGCTCACGGCGGTCCACAACCATCTCGTCCGCGAAGGCACTCGTACCGGTGTCGCCCTGATCATCGAATCGGGTGAGCCGCGCGAAGTGATGCACTACGCTCTGCTCATCGGCTACGGCGCGAGCGCTATCAATCCGTATCTCGCGATCGAAACCATCGAAGAGCTGGCGGTCTCCGGCGATCTGCCGCACGGCATCACGCCCGAAATCGCCGTCAAGAACTACACGAAGGCCGTCAATAAAGGGCTTCTCAAAGTCTTTTCGAAGATGGGCATTTCGACCCTGCAGAGCTATCGCGGCGCGCAGGTGTTCGAAGCTATCGGCCTAAACAAAGAATTGATTGACCGCTATTTCACCGGCACGGCCTCGCGCATTGAGGGCATTGGTCTTGACGTGCTGGCGAAAGAGGCGATCGCGAAACACGACTTCGCGTTCCAGCCCGTCTCTGAGTTCGAACCCGAACTGGCCATCGGCGGCAATTACCAGTACCGCATCAACGGCGAACAGCATCTTCTGAACCCCCTCACCGTCAGCAAGCTGCAGCATTCCGTACGGCAGCAGAGTTATGCGACGTTCCAGGAATACACGAAGTTGATCGACGAGCAGAACGAACGCCTTTATACACTGCGCGGGCTGATGCAGTTCAAAACTATCCCGCGCGCGATTCCCATCGAAGAAGTCGAACCGGCTACTGAAATTGTGAAGCACTTCGCAACCGGCGCTATGTCGTTCGGCTCCATCAGCGCCGAAGCGCACCAGACGCTCGCCATCGCCATGAATCGGATCGGCGGCCGTTCGAACACTGGCGAGGGCGGGGAAGACGAAGCGCGTTTCGTTCCTCTGCCCAATGGCGATTCACGCCGAAGCGCTATTAAACAAGTCGCTTCCGGCCGGTTTGGCGTGACAACGAATTACCTGATCAACGCCGAAGAACTGCAAATCAAGATCGCACAAGGCGCGAAGCCCGGCGAGGGTGGCCAGTTACCGGGCCACAAAGTGGACTCGGAGATCGCGCGTGTCCGGCATTCCATCCCGGGTGTGGGATTGATTTCACCGCCTCCGCATCACGACATCTATTCGATTGAGGATCTGGCGCAGCTCATTTACGATCTGAAGAACGTCAACCCGGCGGCACGCATCTCGGTAAAGCTGGTTGCCGAAGTCGGCGTCGGGACGGTTGCGGCGGGGGTTGCCAAAGCGCACGCCGATCTGGTTTTGATCAGTGGTCACGACGGCGGCACCGGCGCTTCGCCTCTGAGCTCCATCAAACACGCCGGTATCCCGTGGGAGCTTGGCCTGGCCGAAACACAACAGGTTCTGGTCATGAATGACCTGCGCAGCCGCATTCGCGTGCAGGTGGACGGCAAATTGCAAACCGGTCGCGATGTCGTCCTGGCCGCGTTGCTGGGTGCGGAAGAGTTTGGGTTCTCCACCGCCCCGCTGGTCGCCCTGGGCTGCGTCATGATGCGCAAGTGCCATTTGAATACCTGCCCGGTGGGAATTGCCACGCAGAATCCGGTGCTCCGAAAGAAGTTCGAAGGCACGCCGGAGAACGTCATTAATTTCTTCTTCTTCATTGCCGAAGAAGTCCGTGAGTGGATGGCGAAAATGGGCTTCCGCACGATGAGCGAGATGATCGGTCGAGTCGATATGCTGGAAGCGCGCCCGGCTATAGACCACTGGAAGGCGCGCGGGCTCGATTTCTCGAACATTCTCTATAACCCGCAGGTCCCCGGACGCGTTGGCCGCCGCTGTCTCACGGGACAGGATCATGGGTTGGAAACCGCGCTCGATCACAGCCTGATGACGGAGGCGAAAGCCGCCATCGAGGAGGCCGCGCCCGCCCATTTCGAAATGCCCGTTCGTAACGTTCACCGCACTGTGGGGGCAATGCTCAGCGGCGAGATCACACGGCGTCACGGCTCAAAGGGCTTGCCGGACAATACCATTCGCGTTCGTATGACCGGCTCCGCGGGCCAAAGCTTCGGCGCGTTTCTCGCTCCCGGCATCACGCTCGTGCTGGAAGGCGATGCGAACGATTACGTCGGCAAAGGCCTTTCGGGAGGGAAGATTATCGTATTTCCGCCGAAGAACTCGACCTTTGCGCCAGAGCATAACATTCTGGTCGGCAACACCGTTCTTTACGGCGCCACCAGCGGCGAAGCGTATTTCAATGGCGTGGCAGGCGAACGCTTTGCCGTTCGGAATTCCGGCGCGACCGCGGTCGTCGAAGGCGTAGGCGATCATGCCTGCGAATATATGACCAACGGCGCAGTAGTCGTTCTGGGCTCGACCGGCCGCAACTTTGGAGCAGGGATGAGCGGCGGTATTGCCTACGTGCACGATCCGCACGGCGACTTCGTCCGTGTCCGCTGCAATCCAGGCGGCGTCGACCTCGAACCGCTATTTGAACCGGATGACGTTCGCCTACTCGAGAGCCTGATTCGCAAGCATGTGGAGTACACAGGCAGCGCGCTGGGTCAACGCTTCCTAGCTAACTGGCCGGACAGCGTGCGCGATTTCGTGAAGGTGTTCCCGCATGAGTACAAGCGTGTTCTCGGCAGGACAAAGCTCTCCGATCAGAAAGTCACGATGCCGATTGCCGTAACCGCTCACGCCGCTAGCATCGGCGATCGAGCGAGATGACGGAATAGCCGCCAAGAATATGGCAAAGATAACAGGCTTTCTCGAATACACGCGCGAAACCCCGGAGCGGCGGCCCGTTCTCGAACGTGTCAACGACTGGTTCGAGGTCTATCAGGACTTGCCGGCGCAGAAGCTGCAAAGCCAAGCGGCGCGTTGCATGGATTGCGGAGTGCCGTTCTGCCACACCGGATGCCCGGTCGGCAATTTGATTCCGGACTGGAACGATCTTGTGTACCGAAACCGCTGGCACGAAGCCGTTCGCGCTCTTCACGCGACCAACAACTTTCCCGAATTCACGGGACGGATCTGCCCCGCGCCGTGCGAAGCCGCCTGCGTCCTCGGGATTAACGACAAGCCGGTCACCATCAAAGTAGTCGAGCAGAAGATCATCGACCACGCATTTCAAGAAGGTTGGGTACAAGCGGAGCCGCCGCGCCGAAGAACCGGTAAGAAGGTCGCTATCGTCGGTTCCGGGCCGGCCGGATTGGCTGCCGCCCAGCAGCTCAATCGTGCCGGTCACACAGTTACTGTGCTCGAAAAGCATGACCGCATCGGCGGACTACTCCGTTACGGCATTCCCGATTTCAAGATGGAGAAGAGTGTGGTCGACCGCCGGTTGGAGCAGCTTCGCGAAGAAGGCGTCGAGTTTCGCCCGAACACTCACATTGGGCGCGACATCAAAGGCGACGATCTCCTGCGCAGCTACGATGCCACGCTGCTGGCCGTTGGAGCGGAACAGCATCGCGACGTTCCGATTCCCGGTCGCGATCTGAAAGGCATTCACTATGCAATGGATTACCTGACGCAGCAGAATAAACGCTGCGCGGGAGACCGCTTTGTGCGCGATGAGGAGATCACGGCTGCCGGCAAGCGCGTCGTCATCCTTGGAGGTGGAGATACCGGTGCCGATTGCCTCGGAACAGCACACCGTCAACGGGCCGCCTCTGTCCATCAATTGCAAATCCATCCCATGCCTCCGGACGAGCGCCATCCGAACACACCCTGGCCGCTATGGCCGCTCCAGTTGCGAGTGGAAGCGGCGCACGAAGAGGGCGGGTTCCGTGAGTGGAGCGTTCTCACTACGCATTTCAGTGGCGATGCGCACGGAAATGTGAAGAAACTCCATTGCGTGCGTGTCGGCCCAAAGCCCGCGCTCGAACGGATTCCGAACAGCGAGTTTTATCTGGATGCGGATCTGGTGCTGATTGCGGTGGGATTTTCCGGTCCGGTGCGCAGCGGATTGCTGGAGCAGCTTCCCCTAGCGCTCGATGCTCGCGGGAACGTGCAGGCAGACGCGGGCTTTATGACTTCGGTGCCGGGCGTCTTCACGGCCGGTGATGCGCGCCGTGGACAGTCGCTGGTCGTGTGGGCGATCGCGGAAGGCCGTCAGGCGGCTCACCACATTGATAAGTTCCTGGCCGGAAGCAGCCGGTTACCGGTCTAGGGCACGGGTGAAGGCTTGCTTCAAGCCGGTGTAAGCGGCTCGATCGGCATCAGAAAATGGTTCCCACCGAACCTACTGCTTCACGAACCTACTGCTTCAAACGCGACGCCAAATTCGGTAGCTATAGCCGAAAAGCGAGTGTCCGCGGTCCACAAGAGCAATCGCTCCACTATCTCTACGACCTCACGATGAGGGACCGTGTTCGCCTGGTGTATGCGCTCATAGGCGGCCAAGAGCTTTCGGTGTGATCTGAGAAAAGCGTCGGATAAACGGCTTAGCGCACGGGAAAGAATGCGTCGCGTTGGTGCTGGACTGCCGGCGGGTCAGAGAAGATCACCGAGACCACGTCGAAACGCACCTGATCCCAATTGATCCCTGCGCGGCGCACGTAAGCGCGGGCGGCGCGGACAATGTGTTTCTGCTTCTCTTGGTCGATGGCACGGTCGGGATTCCCGAACTCCGCCGACGCACGTGACTTAACCTCGACAAAAATCACTGTATCGCCTTGCCGGGCCACGATGTCGATTTCCGAATCCTCGCCAGGTTTGTAGTTGCGCGCGACTACCGTCATTCCGGATTTCTGAAGATACCGATGGGCGATATCCTCGCCTCTCCGGCCGAGCGCCGCGTTCGGGTTCATCGTCTGGCGCTGCCGGAACTGGCGCGCTCCGTCGCTTAACTTCCAGAGGAGCTGGGCGGGCTGGATGCTCCAGCCGCGTTGTCCTTCACTGCTTCTACTCGCCACTCGATGACTTTGCCTCGTATGAGATAGCAGAGGTAAAATTCCCAAAACCGGCGAAACCAGCGCGCCCGGTTGACCAGGAATTCAAAACCGAGATATCTCCACAGAGCAAGTAGCCGGACGTGCGTAGAAATCTCACGAAAACGCGCCTTCGAGTAATATCCGAACCCGCCGTGATCCTCGCCGAAGTAGCGCAGTGAAAAACTGTTCAGGTGCCAGCGATGAGTCGGGTCGCAGAATGAGCTGTAATCGGTGTAGTGCGGCGTGACGATGAACGCCTGACCGCCGGGTGCGAGTAACCGGTGGAATTCTTCCATGAGCCGGATTACGTCAATAACATGCTCGATGACGTGAATCGCGCGGATTTCCCGGAACGAACTGTCGTGTAACGGGAATGGAAATTGATCGAGATCGGCGATAACATCGGCGCGCGTGTTCGAGTTGCGATCGAGGCCAATAGCGCCCGGATACTTGTTAATGCCGCACCCGACATCGAGTACCGGCAGCGATTCTAGGCCTCCAGAGCCTGCAAACACTGCTCTAGTGTATCCATGGCGAAATCCGCCTGATCGCGATTGATCACCAGCGGTGGACACAAGCGAATGCTGTTCGGTCCGGCGCCGAGCACCAGCAGACCACGTTCGAATGCCATGGTTTCCAGCTGATTGCGAAACTCGGGCGCGCGCTCCTTGGTCTTCTGATCTTCAACTAATTCAACACCGATCATCAGCCCAAGACCGCGCACATCGCCGACATGACGGAACTTGCCCGGCCAGGTGCGCATCCGATCCATCATGTACGCGCCTATTTCGGCCGCATTCTTGATCAGACTCTCTTCCAGCAGCTCGATGGTGGTGAGCGCGGCGGCAATCGATACCGGGTTCCCGCCGAACGTCGAAGCATGTGCGCCGGGAGGCCAGTTCATCACGTCGGCCCGGGCAACCGTCGCGGCGAGCGGCATGCCACTGGCAATCCCTTTGGCGAGCGTAACGATATCCGGCGTTACGTCAAAGTGCTCGGAGGCAAACATGCGGCCGGTCCGGCCCATCCCACTCTGCACTTCGTCGTGAATCAGCAGGATGCCGTATTTATCGGCGATCCGCCGCAGTTCCTGGTGGAACTTGGCTGGGGGCACAAGGTACCCGCCTTCGCCCTGAACCGGCTCTACAACGATCGCGGCCACTTCTTCGGCGGGAAGGATGGTCTGGAAGAGCCGATCCTCTAAGACTTTGACGCATTCGACAGCGCAGGTAGATGGCTCTTTGCCGTAGGGACAGCGATAACAGTCGGCATACGGAATGTGCGTAACGGGGAGTGACGGATGAAAGCCGCGCCTTTGAACAACCTTGCTTCCAGTCAGTGAAAGCGCGCCCATGGTGCGGCCATGAAAGCCGCCGAGAAACGCGATGAATTTATCTCTGCCCGTGTGATAGCGCGCCAGCTTAATAGCCGCTTCAATCGCTTCCGCTCCCGAATTGCCGAAATACACACGATGCGGCACATCTCCGGGTGCTAGAGCCGCGAGCTTCTCGGCCAACCGCACCATGCCTTCGTAATAGAAGTCTGTTCCCGACATATGCAGGAACTCGGAGGCCTGCTTCTGGATGGCCTTGACCACCCGGGGATGCGCATGACCTGTCGCCACCACTGCGATGCCGGCGGAGAAATCGAGAAATTGATTCCCATCCACGTCTTCGATGAGGGCGCCCTCGCCACGCTTCACTACCAGCGGATAGCAGCGTGTATAAGAAGTGGAAAGGACGGCGCGGTCACGTTCGATGATTCCCTTCGCCTTGGGACCGGGCAACGACGTAATAAGATTCGGCAGCAGTGAAGCCGTCTGCGTCAGCATGATTTAAAACCTCGGTTGAAATTTGAAAACAGACAGGGAGGGCCGCGCGGATCGCGCAGTTAGTCTGAGCCGAAAAGGGAGGGACGCACGCTGGCAGGAATCGCCATACTTTTAGTCTAATCGAAGAGTGGCTTCAGCGGGGATAACTCTCGCGAGAGCCGAATTATCGGTCGCAAGCGCATTTCGCGGCAAACAGGCATAAATTGCGACTCAACTCCTCTTCCAGGCGTTACGCTATTGAAGATGAATGCCAGAGACCGGATCATCCCTTTTGTTCTCCTGGCTAGCCTCGTTACTGCCGGCGCGGCGCCTCAGGCCTTGGCTCAGGGCACTATGGTTCGCCCAACCCCGGAATCTGCCACCAGGGATTCCAGCGGCAATCTGAAGAGAGATGAATCGTCCTCAACCACTGACGCGAGGGCTCGCGGCTTGGTCGTGCTCGCTGACGGCTCTGCGCCGGACGAGCTTGTCGAGATCTACGGCGGCTGCCAGGGCGTTCAGAACTTTATTGCTGTCGCCGATTCAAAAGGACGGGTTAGCTTCAACCTGAATGTTTTGGGCGACACAAGCAAGACTCAGGGGTGTTCGTGGCACGCCTCGCTCGACGGGTACCGGTCTGCAACGAAGACCTTAACGGATATAAAGCCTAAGTCGGAGGCAAAACTCGGGACGATCGTTCTGCAGCCCTTATCATCGGATACGGCGAGCTTAACCAGTAGCGCCGACCGACAAGTGAGCAAGGCGCAGAGAAAGATGTGCGAGAAAGCTCTTGATGAGGCAGCCGAGCAGCATTGGTCGACCGCAATCGCGCTGCTGAAAAAGGTGACGTCGGCTTACCCGGAATATAGTTCCGCCTGGCTAACCTTGGGCATTTTGCAGCAAAGCCGAGGCTATCTCGCCGACGCGGAGAAATCATTCTTGGAGTCGGCTCGGGCAGATCCGAAGTTCGCTCTGCCTCTGATTCGGGCAGCAGCGCTCGAGGCCACACAAGGTGATTGGCGAGCCACACTCGATCACTCGCAAAAGGCAATTGACCTGAATCCGGCGGCTTTTCCGAATGCCTATGCATTGAACGCAATGGCAAACGTAAGTCTTCAAAATGCCGCCGCCGCGGAGAGAAGCGCCCGAGAAGGACTCAAGCTCGACACGGACCACCAGTATCCCGAGTTGGAATACGCGCTGGGAGTGGTGCTGTACAGCAAAAATGATTTTGAGGGGGCAACGAAGCACCTGAAAGCGTATGTGGAACAGTCGCCAGACGGAGCCAATGCTGTTGTTGCGCGAAAACAACTGGCGCAAATGCCGGCGGAGCCTGCCGCCGCCCCGGCGTTAATCACGTCCTCGGAAGGTGAAAGTGCCCAGCCGAACAGATCCGGTTTGCCGAGCCAGCCAGGGGCGGTGAGTCGTTTGCTGCAAGATCGTAATGCCGCGCTATTGGTGAAAACTCCCGATCACACTTGCCTCGAAAGTATTTCGCGAGCGCGACTTGATACGCGCGGCCAGCTTCATGGGGCGGAGACGGTTCGCGTCGAAATTGCCATAGCAGGCGGCAAGGAGATCTACACCCAGGCAGGCGGCAAGCGCTTCACAAACGAAGGACTGGCCGATATGCTCGGCTACACGTTCAGCACCACCGGGCTGTTCAGTTCTATCGCGCGCGCGCTGATTGCGGGGAATGATATAGCGATCGAACCTGCCGGGAAGGAGGTCTTGAACGGCGAATCCGTTTTTCGTTACAACTTCCATATCTTGCCGGGCGCTAAGGGCTGGTCCATTCAGTACGGAAAAGAGTCGGGGGAAGCCGGAGAAGAAGGATGGTTCTTAGTGGCTAGCGAAAGCCTGATTCTGCGCAGAGTTGTGGTTCAGGCGATCGATATCCCCCGCGAACTAAAGCTAAAAAACCTGCGCACGGTAATCGATTATGAACCGGTGACGATTGCCGGCCGCCGTGTGCTGCTTCCCGACGTCGCCCAGGTCAGTGTTGAAGAGAAGTCCGGGATACACCGTGTGAGCAGAATCTTTTTTGATCATTGCCGTGTATTTGGGTCGGAGTCGGCTCTTTCTTTCGATGCCGATGCCGGGCATGCTCAGAACAATCGACAGTCCCAAAGACCCGGGATACCACCTGATCTGAATGTCGCTGTTTTGCTCGGCTCACCATTGAGTTTGGCGGTTGCGGCCGCCAACGACGTGGTAAGAGCTACCGTTGCGCAGCCTGTTTTGTCGAACGGCCATGAAATCATCGCACGGGGAGCGATGGTCGAGGGGCACGTGCGGCTACGCCGTGGAGAGAACGCTGTGGTTATTGAATTAGATCGAGTGCAGACGCTCTCCGGCTGGGCGCCCTTTTACGCCCATCTGGTTTCTCTTGCCTCAAACATCCCCCAGGCGCGCACTGATAGGGAAGACACGAGAAGAGGAGCGAACCCGCCGGCACGGAAGTCTGCTGATTCCGCCATGTTGGCCGATCCTGAAATTCCGGGCGTTGCGAAAATTAGTTTCCTCAGCAGGTCGGCGGAACTGCCCGCGGGAACCCAGATGATTTGGAAGACAGAGCCGCTTCTAGCGCCCACGGACGCACGCGCACCGCAGTTGAACACTTCCGTCGAAATGCAATGACCCCTGTTCAGTTCCAGGGCTCAAGCTAGCCGCTGATGAAACCCGTCGCACCGTTACAATAAGGCGATGCCGGAGGAGAAATCGTCCCCGTCCAGCTTCGAGTCGAGTCTGCAGGAGCTGGAACGAATTGTGAAGGAACTGGAGAAGGGCGATCTGCCGCTCGAACAGAGCTTAACGTTATTTGAGACGGGTATGCGGCTGAGCGCTGAATGCAAGCGGCAGCTTGAGGAAGCCGAATCGCGCGTGGAGATACTCACCAGGAAGGGATCGGAAATGGTGCCGGTGCCGTTCAATCCCGAAAAACCGGCGAAATGATCAAAGCGGAACAGATCGGTTTGCAGGAATACTTGGCCGAGCAGGTCCAGAGCGTGGAAGCTGTCCTGGACGAATGGGTTCCGCACGAAAGCGTTGATCCGGCGATTATCCATAAGGCGATGCGGTATAGCCTGTTTGCGGGCGGAAAGCGCATCCGTCCCGTTCTAGCGATTGCCGCGGCGCGCGCCGTTTCCGATTCTCCCGAAGGTGTGGAGAACGCGGCCGCAACTTTAGAGCTGATCCATACCTATTCGCTGATCCACGATGATCTGCCCGCTCTCGACAACGACGATCTGCGCCGCGGCCGCCCAACGTGCCATAAAGTCTTTGGCGACGCGATGGCGATTTTAGCCGGGGATGCCCTGTTGACTCTCGCCTTCGAAGTGCTGAGCCGGCTCCGGCACATCGACGCGGAACGGAAGATCCGGCTGGTCGAAGAACTGTCGCGAGCGGCGGGGACGGTGGGCGGGATGATAGGCGGCCAGGTAAACGACGTGGAAGGCGAGCGGAAGCAACCCACGCCGCAGCTTCTCGAATCCATCCATCGCGCAAAAACGGGTGCGATCCTCCGCGCGAGCGTGCGGATGGGCGGTGTTTATGGGGGTGCCTCCGCCGCGGAACTGCAGGCGCTTTCCGAATACGGCGAGCATGTGGGCCTCGCGTTTCAGATCATCGACGATGTCTTGGATGTGGAGGAATCTTCGGAATCGCTCGGCAAGACCGCCGGAAAGGATGAAGCACAGCAGAAGATCACGTTCCCGGCTGTTTACGGATTGGAGCGGTCGCGCGAGATGGCTGAAGAAGAGCGACTGGCATCCCACCTTGCACTGCGAATGTTCGACGATCGCGCCGAGCGGCTGCGGCAGATCGCCGACTTTATCGTCCAACGGAAAGCGTGAGCAAGCAGTTCAGCGGGGCGAAGAAACGGCTGGATATCGCACTCGTGGACCGGCAGCTCGTCGATTCGCGCGAAAAGGCGCAAGCGCTGATTCTCGCTGGAAAGGTGAAGGTTGACGGCCAAAGAGCCGACAAGCCGGGCCGGAGTATCTCCGACGCCGTGCACATCGAAGTTGAGGAGCCACTCCGGTATGTGAGCCGCGGAGGCGTGAAGCTGGAAGCGGCCCTTCGCGTCTTCGCAATTCCGGTGGAAGGACGCGTCGCCATGGATGTCGGTACTTCCACCGGCGGCTTTACAGATTGTCTTCTTCAGCATGGCGCAGCCCGCGTTCACGCAGTCGATACCGGGGCGGGGCAGATCGACTGGAAACTGCGCACCAATTCCCGTGTAATCCTGCATGAGCGTGTCAACGCCCGGTATTTGCGATTCGAACAGATCGGCGAACTGCTGGATCTTATTACCTGTGACGTGAGCTTCATCTCCGTTACTTTCCTGATTCCGGCACTTGTACCGCTGCTGAAGCCCGATGGCGATTGCATCATTCTGGTGAAACCGCAGTTCGAAGTGGGCCGGGAACTTGTGGGCAAAGGGGGAATTGTCCGCGAATTGGCGGCACAGCAGATGGCGTGCCTTATAGTGGCCACGGTCATGCAGCAAGCGGGCTTCTCGACAAAAACGATAGAAAGCCCGATCTTCGGCGCGGAAGGGAACCGCGAGTTCCTGTTACACGCCCGGCGACAGTATAGTCAAGAGTAGCTTTGCAGCATGGAGATCCGGGTATCGGATCTCTGAAACTATGGAGATCCGGGTATCGGATGCGGAAAGTCACCACAGTTGGCATCATCTCGAAACCGAAAATGGCGCAAGCCGCCGATATCGTTTGCGGGCTGCTCGCGTGGTTCAATGCGCGTGGCATTGGCTATCGCCTTGACCAACAGACCGCCGAGTACGCGCATACTGGCGAGTTCTTCACTCGCGAGGAACTTCCCGAAACAACCGACCTGGTGATGGTGCTGGGCGGCGATGGCACGCTGCTCTCCGCTGCACGTGTTATCGCCGGCCGCGACATACCCTTATTCGCCGTAAATCTCGGCCATCTCGGATTTCTGACAGCCATCCGCGTTGAGGATCTCTATCCGGAATTGGAGCGTGCCTTGCGCGGCGAGCATCGCGTCGCGCGGCGCCGCATGGTGGATTGCGAGCTGGTCCGGGACGGGAAAACGATTGGCGCGTACTCCGCGTTAAACGACGTCGTGATAACGAAATCTGAGCTGGCGCGAATGATCGATCTCGACACCCATGTAGACAATCATTTTGTCGCGGCTTACAAGGCCGACGGACTGATTATTTCGACGCCGACCGGATCGACGGCCTATTCGCTCTCAGCTGGAGGACCCGTGATCTTCCCCTCGGTGGCGGCGTTTTGCATTACGCCGATTTGCCCGCACATGCTGACAAACCGCCCGGTGATCGTGCCGGACTCCAGCGTGATCCACATTTTGAATCATGGCGAGGCCGGAACATTTCTTACCATCGACGGGCAGGTTGGCGAACCGTTGTCCAAAGGCGATCGTATCGTCTGCCGATCGTCGCCTAAGACTATTCAGTTGATTCGTCCGCCGAAAATGCTTTTCTTCGATGTGCTTCGCGAAAAGCTGAAATGGGGAGAGCGTTGAGAAGAATTTCCCTGACGGCGTGGATCTTCATCTCGCTTGTCATCGGAATTCTTCTAGGCGTCTTCTTTCCAGGTTTTGCCAAAAGCCTCGCCCCGATTAGCGACATCTTTCTGCGGCTTATCAAGTCGATCATCGGACCGCTCCTGTTCGGCACGCTGGTTTCCGGAATCGCCTCGGCGGGCGAGTTGAAGACCATGGGCCGAATCGCGCTCAAGGCGATCGTGTATTTTGAGATCGCGACAACGCTGGCGCTGACAATCGGCCTTGCGATGGTCAACTTTTTTCAACCAGGCGTGGGCCTGACGCTCGTTCCCGATCGCGGCGCTGCGGCGGCTCTGGCAAAACCTGTATCGCTCATCGGAACGCTGGAACACGCCGTTCCCAGTAATATCTTCGAAGCCCTTGCGCAAAATGACGTCCTCCAGATGGTCGTTTTCTTCTTTCTGTTCGGCGCGGCTTGCTCGGCCATGGGGGCGAAAGCGCAACCGGTTGTCAATTTTGCCGAGTCCGTTGCGCAGGTGATGTTCCGCTACACCAAGTACGTCATGTACACGGCTCCGTTCGGAGTAGGCGCGGCGATTGCCGTTACTATTGGCTCGAAAGGCGCGGGCGTGCTCCTGAGCTTGGGCAAGTTGATCGGGACGCTTTATCTCGCTCAGGCGCTGGTGGTCGTCTTGGTGCTTGGCTCGAGTTTACTGATCGCAGGCGTGCCGATAAGGCGATTCGTCCGCGCCGCCCGTCAGCCGTGGGCACTGGCCTTTTCGACGGCCTCGAGCGAAGCCGCCTTGCCCCTGGCACTTGAAAATATGGAACTGCTCGGCATACCGAAGCACATTGTTGGGTTTGTGTTGCCGACGGGCTACAGCTTCAATCTGGTTGGATCGGCGCTGTATCTGTCGCTCGCCTCCGTGTTCGTGGCCCAAGCCGCGCGGGCCCATATGTCTCTGTCGACTCAGATCACAATGATGCTTACGCTCATGTTGACCAGCAAAGGCGTAGCTGCGGTACCGCGAGCCGCGCTGGTGATTTTGGCGGGCACTATCGGCACCTTCCATCTGCCGATGGAGGGCATCTCGCTCCTGCTTGGAGTCGATGCGCTGATGGACATGTGCCGGACGTCTGTAAACCTGCTCGGCAACTGCGCGGCAACGGCAGTGGTGGCGCGCTGGGAGGGCGTGCGCATCGCGGCGGGGGAGAAGTAGAGCTGACGGCCGCGGCGTAGAGTGATCGGCAGCTTGAACGAGCAGCATCGCGAGCGCGAGTTGTAATCCTTACTGTGCGGGCTTGCTTCTATTCCTGCCGCAACGTCTGCGCCGGATCGAGTCGCGTTAGGCGCAGGGCCGGTACTATGCTGGCCAGCGCGGCCACACAGACAAGCAGCGCGGCGACTCCCAGGAACGTGACAGGATCGGTTGCGGTAATGCCCCAGATCATACTTTTCAGTAGGCGAGTGGCGAAGAGGGCGAGAACGAGTCCCGTTGCAATTCCAGCGAGCGATAGGATGATGCCGGGAGCGGCTGCAGCGCGCAGTACGTTACCTACGCTGGCGCCGAGCGCAAGACGAATACCCATCTCGCGCGTCCGCTGCACGACCGATTGAGCCACCAAGCCCATACACCCCGAGCGCCGCCAGAATCAGCGCGAGAGCGGCCAACGCCGAGAACAAAGTCGCCTGATAACGCTGATCCTGCAAGGAGGCGCCGCGCACTTCGGCCATGCTTTTGAAAGTGGAAAAGGGAAGTTGCGGGTCAACGGCCTGCAAGGCCCTACGCATCGCCTGCGGCAAACTCGCGATGTCTCCGTGTGTACGCACAATCCAACGGGGAGAGAACCACACGTGAACTAATGGAAACAGAGCCTCCGGAAACTGAGCCGCCGGAACGTAGACATGCGGCACGCTGACAATGGGGGCGTTGTCGTCTCCCCACCCGGGCCGCTTCTCCTGCACGTTGCCGATTACACCGGCGATCTGGTAATTAACGCCCATGAACCGCAAGCGTGTGCCGATTGGTTGAGCGGCATCCGGCAGATACATGTGCAAAAAGGCTTGATTCACGACGGCCACTTTGGCGGCATTGGCGTCATCGGCATCCGTAAATACGCGTCCGCGAAGAAGCGGAATTTCGAAGGTCTCAAAAAAGCCCGGAGTTACATACGTAAAATTGGTGATCCGATCCGTGTGGCTGATATCGCGTCCCGAGATATCCTCGATATTCAAGTTCAGGTCGCGTTGATACGGCAGCCGAAGCGCAACCGCGGCCGACTCTACGCCAGGAATCTGCCGAATGCGATCCAGCGTTTCGCGAAAAAGACGGACACCCGACGCGGTGGTCTTGTATCGGGCGTCCTGCAGTGAGAGTTCGGCCGTCATTACGTGATCCGGATTGAATCCCGGAGCACGGTTCATCAAAGTGGAGAAGGTGCGAATCAGCAAACCGGCGCTGACGACCAGGACGACTCCCAGGGCCACTTCGGCGAACACAAGCGCTTGCCGCTTCCATTGCCGCAAACTGCCGCTTGAGCCGCGTCCAGCTTCCGAAAGGGCGGAGCGGAGGTCAACCGATGTTGCTTCGAATGCAGGAAACAGGCCGAAGAGAATGCTGGTAGCGAGCGCGATCGCAAATATGATCGCGGAGACTCGCGCATCCAGATGAACGGGTCCCCAGAATTCGAACTGCGCTGGATTGAGCCGTGTCAGGGCCGTCAAAGCGAAGTTGCCGATTACCAGCCCAAGGATCCCGCCGCCTACTGCCAGCAAAATTGCTTCGCAGAGTAGCTGCCCGACGATGCTGCTCCGGTTCGCTCCCACCGCCATGCGAGTCGCAATCTCTCGAGCGCGGGTTCCGGAGCGTGCCAGCAGGATGCCGGCAATGTTCACGCAACCAATCAAAAGCACCAGAGCGACCGCACCCCACATGATCTCGACCCGGGAGCGCATATCCGCTGTCGAAGCGGTTTGCAGTGGTACCGCCGCAGCCGACATGGAAAGATCGGAGGGCGGGTGCATGTCTTTATAAATGGGCTGCAAAACAGCATTGAGCTGACCACTCGCTTGAGCAAGGGTGACACCGGCTTTCAGACGCCCGACAACCGAGTAATTGGTACCGCCGCCCTCGCCATTCGTCGATGGCTGCAAGGGTGTCCAGAGGTCAACGGGTGAATCGGAGCGGAATCCTCGCGGCATGATGCCGACCACCGTGAAAGGCGCGCCGCGCAGGTCGATCGTCCGGCCGACCACGGTGGGATCACCGCGAAAGAGGTGCTGCCACAGGCCATAGCTGAGAATCGTCAGCGCCGGACCGCCGGGGACATCCTCCTGACGGGCGAACTCGCGGCCAATGAAGGGCGCGATTCCGAACACGTGGAAAAAGTTGGCGCTTACTCGTTGCTGCTGGACATACTCGACGTGGCCGCCGGCGAAGAGATTCACGCCATCGGTACCCCCACTTACTGCACTATCGAGAAACGTGGCGTGATCCCGGATTGCTTCCCATTCGCGTCCGTCCATGTCCTCCTGAATACCCGAGGCGCCATTTCGCGTCTGGACCGTCTCGGCCATCACGAGACGCGCGGGATCGGGGTAGGGAAGCGCTTTGAAAAAGAGCGTGTCGACCAACGAGTAGATGGCAGTATTGGCGCCAATGCAAAGGCCCAGCGTAGCGAGTACAGTCAGCGTGAATACCGGGGCTTTTCGAAGCTGGCGGCCGGCGAAGCGAAAATTATTCCAGAGTGGCATGGCAACCCTGTACCTAAGCTACGTAATAATTCGCGAGTCGGTTCCCCCGTTTATCCACTCATCGAATCTGGAAACTCGAAATTTCCTCGATTGCGTCTTCCTTCTCTTCCACGCTCCGTACCTCCGCCATGCGCGGCCCGGAATGCAGCGCCCCGGCAAGGTCGCTTAGCCGATTCGCTGGCCCAACGGCATACACCTCCACGCGCCCGTCCCCGAGATTACGCGCATATCCTTTAAGACCCAGAGCCGCCGCCCTCTCCTGCACGAAATACCGGAATCCGACGCCCTGCACGCGCCCGCCGATGAACCATCGCTTTGCCACCACGCGCCCCATACCGCCATTCTGCGATAGCAGTTTTAGCAACACCGTTTGCCACACTGAAGCTAGAACCTCATGGCATTTCCGGTACAGCGCCTGCGGCGTTTGCGTTCTTCGGAACCACTCCGCCGCCTGGTACGCGAGACGCACCTTGCGCCTTCGCAATTCATTCTTCCCCTGTTTGTCTGCCCCGGTGAAGGGGTTCGCAAAGAGATCGGCTCCATGCCGGGCAACGCGCAGCTCTCGGTCGATGAGCTTGTACGGGAAGTGGAGACGTGCAGGTCGATCGGCCTCGGCGGCATCATTCTGTTCGGTATTCCTGAAACGAAGGACGAAGTGGCGTCGGGCGCTTATGATGCGAACGGCATTACGCAGCGCGCTGTCCGGGCAATCAAACAAGAAATCTCCGGACTGGTGGTAATCACCGACGTCTGTAATTGCGAGTACACCAGCCACGGCCATTGCGGATTCATCAAAGATGGCGAGGTTGACAACGACAGAACCCTTGAGTGGCTTGCCAAGACCGCTCTATCGCATGCTGAAGCGGGCGCGGATATCGTTGCGCCAAGCGACATGATGGATGGCCGTATCGGTGCCATCCGCAAGACCCTGGATGCCGCCGGCCAAGGAAACACGCCGATTCTGTCTTACGCGGCGAAATATGCTTCGGCCTTCTATGGTCCGTTCCGCGAGGCGGCTGAATCCGCTCCGCAATTTGGCGATCGCCGCAGCTATCAAATGGATCCCGCGAACCGCCGGGAAGCAATGCGCGAGATATCGCTAGACCTGGAAGAAGGCGCGGACATGATCATGGTCAAACCGGCGCTGCCGTATCTTGATGTCATCCGCGAAACTCGCGACGCCTTTGAGGTGCCGCTTGGTGCTTACCAGGTGAGCGGCGAGTTCAGTATGATCATGGCCGCCGCGGAAAAGGGCTGGCTCGAGCTCGACAGAACCATTCTGGAATCCCTGACCAGCATTCGCCGGGCCGGGGCGGATTTCATCCTGACTTACTTCGCCAAGCGAGCCGCGCAGTTATTGAACTAATAGTACGTAACGGAACCGCGCGCGTCAGCAAGCGGATCTTTCGCCATTTCTACCCTACGGTTGGGGCAAGCGGCCCGAAAAGTAATATCGCTGGGGCTGCGCTCGATCGCCGCCCACTTCCGCGGTCCGCACAACGTGAACCGCGATGGCCTGTCCGGGTTTGAAATTCGCTTGCACCTTCATCACGTCATCGGGCGATTCCACCGTCTGGCGATTAATGGACAGAATCGTATCGCCTTCGCGCATTCCGATATCTTCCGCGAACGATCCCGGATCGATAGCTACCACCTTCACTCCAGCGCCATCTGCGATCTTCAAATCGTTGCGTTCTTTCTCGGTCAGGCGCATGATCGTTATGCCGAATTTGGCCGAACCGGTGGGCTTGAGGGTCGCCGTTTGCGGTTCAGCGGGACGGTTCTCGGAGCTCTGAATCTCATCTTTCCAGACCACGGAACGCTCTTCAATCGGCACCTTGAAATCGAGTTTCTTGCCGTTTCGGTCCACCGTGAAATCCGCCACCGAGCCGATCGCCATGTCGGCGACTTTGTTCACCAACTCGTCTCCATCCTTCACCGGACGGTCGTTCATCGTGACGATGATGTCATCCGGTTTCATTCCGGCTTTTCCAGCCGGGCCATTCTGAGCGACGATTTCAACCAGTACTCCATGATTCAGACCGAAAGCCTCCATCATGTCGGCCTGGTTGCCGCCAGCGGGGAAACGAATGCCAATGGAACCGCGCACCACCCGCCCTTCGCGAATGATGTCGTTGTATACCTTTACGGCCATGTTGGAAGGTAGAGCGAAACCGATCCCTTCATAAGACCCGCTGCGGGTCGCGATCATCGTATTCACGCCGATCACCTCTCCCCGCGTGTTCAGCAGCGGCCCTCCGCTATTACCCGGGTTGATCGCAGCATCGGTCTGCAGAAAATTTTGGAATTGGTTGGCTCCCGGCAGATCGCGGCTGGTGCGCTCGGCGCTGATGATCCCGGCGGTCACCGTAGCTTGCAGCCCGAAAGGAGAACCGATCGCAATTACCCAATCGCCCACCTGCACGCTGTCGGAATTGCCAATCTGCACGGGCACGAGCGCTTGTCTTGCATCGATCTTCAGAACCGCTACATCCGTCTCCTGATCGAAGCCGATGACGCGCGCGCGGTAATCGGTATCATCTCCCGCCAGCCGCACCTTAATTCGATCCGCATTCTCGATTACGTGATGATTCGTGATGATGTAACCATTTCTGTCGACCACGAATCCTGTACCGGAACCCTCCGTCCGGAACGAGCGCTGCTGTGGTCCGCCGAAAAAGTGCTTGAACATGTCGGACGGATTTTGTTGATCGGCCCCTCCGCTGTTATCTTCGTCCTCTGAATCGTCTTTGGGGCGTATGCCACGTTTGCCCGGTTTAGGCAGGTAATCCGACTCGATGTAAACCACCGACGGCTCTACTTTTTTCGTCAGTTTTGTGAATTCGTTCGCGATCGGGTCCGCCTTCGGAATATTCAGGGGACTGGCATCGGGCGCAATCGAGGAGACTTGGCGATCGGCCTTCACGCCGGTATTGGTCGCCATCCCGATCACGATCCCTACGACAAGTGTGGTAAGTAGCAGCGCGAAACTGAGTAGCTTCTGCTGCTTCATCTTTTGGAACAACGGCATTGCGGAGAAAAGGCCTTTCGCAGCGGTAACTCTAGTATAAGGAAGCCGAGGGCCTCCAAACTCTCAATATTGTCGCTGCTCAATCCGATGTTGTGCCCGCAGCGTGGGTTTCAGTTCTACCGCCAGAATGCCGGTTAAGATCAATCCGCCTCCGGCGAGCGAGGAAACGGTCAGACGCTCTCCGCCAACCGCCACCGCTGTCGCCAAGGCGAAAACGGGCTCCAACGCGAAGATCAGGGCGGTTCGTGTAGGCGTAGTGTACTGCTGGCCCCAGGTTTGCAAAGCGAAAGCGAGTGCCGTGGCGAATATCGCCGTCACCACCACCGCCGCAATTACCCCAGTGCTCCAGATTGCACGCGGCGGTTCAAACGATAGAGAAAGGCTCGATAGCGCCGCGGCGCAGAAAATCTGCCCAAGCGCCACTGGCTGGAATTTTTCGCGCTGTGAGTAGTAACCCAGGACCAGCAGATGAAATGCGAACGCCACCGCGCAGGCAAGCGTAAGCAAATCGCCCTTATTCATCCGGAAGCGGGCATCGACAAAGGGCAGCGTCATAATCACCATTCCGGTTGTCGCGACGGCGATACCCGCCAGTTCGCGGGCTTGTGGCCAGCGGCGATAAACGGCCGCCCCGATCAGCGGGACCAGCACAATGTAAAGGCCGGTCAGGAACCCCGAATTGCCGGCAGTCGTGTATTTCAACCCGGCGGTCTGCAACACGTATCCCAGCCAAAGGAACAGGCCTGCCACGGTCCCACCGCGTAACCCCCGCCACAGCGCGCCCGAACTTGTTTTCCGAAATGCCGGCAGAAACATCGCCAGCATGCACACGGCGGCCAGCGCGAAGCGCGCCGCCAGAAAGTACATGGTCGAAATATGGGGGAGCGCGCTCTTGACGACGACAAATGTCGTTCCCCAAACCAGCGCCACTAATGCCAGGGCGAGATCAGCCTGCCAGCGTGCAGGCGCTCTCTTGTGGGCGATCATTCGCCCGTTGATGGCTCGCGTTCTTTCGTACCGCCGAAATCCGCGAGGGCGGCGACACCGTTCGATTCGGCAAGCGCGGCCAGCACCAGCAGAATCCGCCGCAGTCCCGTTTCGCGGCCGTCAGGCTGATACCACTCCTGTCTCGTGTGCGCTCCGCCGCCTTGTCCGCCCACCCCGATCGACACTGCCGGTAAGCCAAGCGAAAGCGGCACATTGGCATCCGTGGACGCGCAGTCCACTCGCGAACGAATTTTCAAATAGCCGTCGACCGCCTGAATCGTTCGCAATAGGGGCGAGTCCGCAGGCAGTCTGCCACCGGGCCGCGAACCGAGTTCCTTAATTTTCGCGGTCAGTCTGCTCACGCGCACGGCACGATTCTCGCGCTCCAGGCTGCGTTCTACGGCGCTTGTCAGCAGACCGGCTAAGTCATCCAACAAACCAGACTCTTCTGAACGAAGGTCCAGTTTCGCTCTCGCCGAGCCTGGAATCGAATTGATGCTGGTGCCCCCTTCCACAATGCCGAAATTGTAAGAGGAGCGGGCCTTATCTTCCTGTAACCGCCGTTCGGCTAATTCTATGAAGGCCGAGATCATCTGCGCCATCGCATGCACTGGATTCGGCGTTCCGTAATCGTTCCAACTGTGTCCGCCGGCGCCCGCGAACAAGATCTCGAAGCGGCGGCTGGCCAGCGCCTGCGCAGTCACGTGATCAGTGGAAGGGCCATCCAATACCACAAAGGCCGTCCTTTGAGCGATATCGACCTCATCACTCAAGTTGCGTGCGCTCTGGCGGCAGAGATAGCGCATGCCGCTCAAATTTCCTTCGCCTTCTTCGCCGACATTTGCGACCAGCAGCAAGGATCGGGCTAGCTCGTGCAGGTCTGAAGTCTCCGCAAGTACTCGGGCCAGCGCCAGCAGCCCGATCAGCCCTGAGCCATTGTCTGAAACACCTGGTCCCACCAGCCGGCCATCCGGCGCAACCGAGATCTCTTCCGGGCGATTGGGCGCGAACACTGTATCAAGATGAGCGGAAACGACAATACCCGGCGCGTGGCTTCCCTCGAATCGCGCCAGAACGTTCCCCGCGCGGTCCAGCCTGGCCATCCATCCCAGCGATTCCAGTTGCTGGCGAAACCACTCTGCGCGCTGTTGTTCGAAAAAGGTCGGCGCCGGAATCCGGCAAAGTTGCAGGTGCTGTTCGTTGATCCAGGCGCGTTCCCGGTTAAACCACCGCTGCGCATGAAATAGAGCTGGCTGCTCTGCCAGATTCGCGATCCGGCGTATCTCCGCCGCGCCTGGGCCAACCCCAGGCAGCATCTTAGGTTGTGTCGCCAAGCAGTCTTCCGATATGAGTAGTTTACGTTATGACGGCAGTTTCGCGCTCTCGCTACCGCCAGCGCCCACGCGAGATGCGGTCAAGTACTGAACCTGCTGGTACCCCGATTGTTGCGCGAGTAATCACTCCTCACTACAATCTTCCTAGTACGGACCGGAAAGGACGATTCAGATGTTTTGCAATTCTTGTGGAAGTCAACTCGATGCCGTCTCGGGTGTGTGTGGGCGCTGTAACCCGGCCGCCGGACCCGGAGCGGCCGCCGCTTCGATAACAACAGTGCCCGGACTCTCCGACAACGCGGCCGGTGCCTTGGCCTATGTCACTCTCATTCCCGCGATCATTTTCTTGGTCCTGGCCGAGTACAATCGACGGCCATTTATCCGTTTCCACGCCTTTCAGTCGATCTTTTTGGGGGTTGCTTGCATAATTCTCACCACCGTGCTGTCATTCATACCAGTGATCGGCTGGATTCTTGAGCCATTCGTCCTGCTGGCCTTCTTTGTCTTATGGCTGATAGCCCTCATCAAAGCTTCCGGCGGGAAGGAATGGGAAATCCCACTTATTGGCGCCTTCGCCCGCAAGCAGGCGCAAGGCCAGTAGGAATCCGGTTAAATACACGCTAGGGTACGCCGACGGCTGACGAGACTCTTCCTTTAGGGGCGATGACGGAAATACGACTCGCCGAAATGCCCCGAGACCTCAACGACGTACGCAAACTCTTCCTTGAGTACGCCGCTAGTCTGAGCATGGGCCTGGAATTCCAAAACTTCGAATCCGAGGTTGCCGCGCTGCCGGATAAATACGAGCCGCCGAACGGTCAACTGTTGCTTGCCTGGAGCAACAACGAGGCTGTCGGCTGCGTCGCATTCCGTCCACTCGACCCTGAAACCTGTGAAATGAAGCGCCTCTATGTTCAGCCGGAGCTACGCGGCACGGGGCTTGGGCGCCGATTGGCTGAGCGCATCTGTAAGGAAGCGCGTGCTGCCGAGTACTCTCGAATCTGTCTCGATACGCTGCCAACGATGGCTAAGGCAATAAGGCTGTACACGGATCTGGGCTTCGAGCCGATCGAACCCTACGTGTTTAATCCCATTCCGGGCGCCAGATTTCTCGCGCTCCAACTTTGATCTTCCGATGTATGCGCATTTCGGATCCGCCTCAGGAAGCAAGGCGAATGAACCGGCGGCCCAACCCCTGTTTTTGGATTATTTGGATTATAAGGAAGTGTTGTTTTCGAACGGCTCGTCATTGATAAGGGATCACCAAAGTCGGTGCTCCCTTCTACGAACTCGGAGATTTGCTGTGTTTTTTCTACGATCCGAGCGATGATCTGTGATACATTCGGCGCTTTGGAGGCAACTCAATGGCTCACTGCTCCAGACGAGAATTCCTCAAGACGGGACTTGCGGCCGGGGCGCTTGCCGGTACCGGCGGCCTGCTCGCGACCGCTGCGGCGCGCGAGACTGCTACGGATTGGGTGACACTCGGAAAGTCCGACGTCAAAGTCACCCGGCTCGCGTTTGGCACGGGAACCCTTAGCGGCAAAGTCCAGCGCGACCTAGGGCAGGACCAATTCACAAAGCTGGTCCGCTATGCCTATGATCGCGGGATTCGTTTTTTTGAGACCGCTGAGTCTTACAGCGAGATGCACAAGATGCTCGGTGTGGCGCTCAAGGGCATTCCGCGCGATAGTTACCGGCTGATGTCGAAGGTGACCACGCGCGAGGGAGCGGATCCACAGCAAAAGATCGACGAGTTGCGCAGGCTTGCGAACACTGAATACTTCGATGTGCTGCTGCTGCACTGGCAGCACGTGGCGTCGTGGCCAACCGACAGCATGCGGTGGCAGGACGGGATTCTTGAAGCGCAGTCGCGAAAGGCTGTGGTCGCGCACGGCGCGTCGGTACACGGGCTTCCGGCGTTGCGTCAGGTTCCGGGGAACAAGTGGCTCGAAATCGCGATGATCCGGATGAATCAAAAAGGCGCCTCCATGGATGCGGAAGATTATGCGACGCACGGACTGGGAAATGTGAGCGAAGTCGTCACGCGCGTTAAACAGGCCCGGGAGAACGGCCTGGGGATCATCAGTACGAAACTGGTGGGCGAGGGTACATTCACGGCCCGAGAGGATCGCCAAGCGGCGATGCGGTTCGCGTTCCGGAACGCGGGTGTCGAGAGCGTAACAGTTGGCTACAAGAACACGACAGAAATTGACGAGGCGATCGAAAACCTGAATTTGGCTCTGGCGGCGTAGTTTGCCGAGGCCCGCAAAGGGTTCCCGCTGCGCTTCTCGAATCAAGCGAATGATACGGAGCGCTTGGGCCCGATCCTGTTCCACCCACCAGGCGAGGTCTAGCGCTGGGCGGCTTGCAGGAGAAGGACAAATGAGCGCGGTTCGGTTCTCGATCATCTTGCTATCTTCGACAAATGGACTTTTCGTGTACTATCCGCCGGTTTGGCGCCGTATTCATTTTGTCTTTGTCCTTGGCGTATGGGCAGGAGCACCGTGCGCAAGATCCCCAGGAACCCAGCTCATACGGCAAAGCCGGGTTCTTCCCGGCCGGATGCGAAACCTGAGCCTTTGCCGCCGCTGCCGTCCGACGCATCGGTCGCACAGACGGTAACGATTTAACGGCAAGACGCTGCATTACACGGCGAGAGTTGGCACGATTCCGGTGTATAACCGCTCGGATCCAAACAGTCCGGAGATGAAGACGGGCGAAGTCGTCGTCACTTCGTATGCGCTGGATGGGGTGAGCGACAAAGCAGATCGCCCGGTTACTTTTGCGATGAATGGCGGTCCTGGCGCCGCTTCCGTTTATCTCAACTTCGGCGCGATCGGCCCGAAGCACGTCCAGTTTGCGGATCAAGGGAACAGTCCTTCCGATCCGGCGCGACTGACGGATAACCCCCGGAACCTGGCTACCGTTTTCCGACCTGGTGTTCATTGATCCCATTGGGACAGGCTTCTCGCGCTCGCTGGTCTCGGTGGCAGATACGAAGAAGTTCTTCTACTCGACGACACCGGATATCGAATACCTTTCGCGCGTGATCTATGACTGGCTGGTAAAGAACGGCCGGCTGCGATCCCGCAAATATCTGATTGGCGAGAGTTACGGTGGGTACCGCGGACCACGCGTGACGCACTACCTGCAATCCCAGCTTGGTGTAGCGATGAATGGTGTGGTCCTGGTTTCGCCGTATCTCAATCCGTGGATCGAAGGCAATGGCGAGATTTCGCCGCTGCCCTGGATGATGACGCTGCCGTCCATTACGGCGGCGCATCTCGAGCAGGAAACCAACTCACTACGGAGCGGATGGCAGACGTCATTGCGTACACGCGGGGCCAGTATGTGACAGACCTGCTGGCGGGCGGCTGGGATCCCCAGGCGACGCCGCGGATCGTCAAGAAAGTGACGGAGCTGACCGGCCTCGATCCCGCTTTTGTGAAGTATTCGGGGGGACGCATCGAGACCCGAGCGAGTATCTTCGCGAGATACACCGCGAAAAAGGCGAGATCGGGTCAATGTACGACTCGAATGTGACTGCGCCAGATCCGTTTCCATTTTCGCCGGAATCAGGTTTCGAGCAATCCCGTTCTCGAAGCGATTATTGCTCCAACAACAACGGCGATGGTGGACTGGGTAACGCGCGTTGTGGGATGGAAGACGATGGCACGGTACAACGCACTTTCGTACGAAGTGAGCCAGAGCAGTGGAATCGGGATCGGGCACTCGAGCGCGGGTCGACGTCGGACTTGCGTGAGGCGGTGGCAGCGGACCCGAAGTTACGAGTGCTGATTGCGCATGGATGGGATGACCTTAGCTGTCCGTTCATGGGCTCTGTTTTGACGGTGGATGAAATGCCGGTCATGGGCGATCCGAAGCGCGTCGCTGTCCATGAATACCCGGGCGGACATATGTTCTATACGCGGCCGGGAAGTCAGTCTCAATTTCTGAAGGATGTAAAGCCATGATGGCGGCGCATTAACTGACGAGAATTGTGTCCGCGAGCGCCAATGCCAAACTGGTAAACACGATGTCGAAGACCACGAGCAGGCGTCCCCACAAGAGCTGGTCGGGACCAAGCGGCTGACTAGAGAAGAGGGCGTCCGTCAATTCGATCGCCGCGATCAGAAGCGGAATCAGAATCGGATAGATGATTACCGGCAGCATCAATTCGCGAAGCCGCAGGTTGACAGTGAGCGCGCCAAATACCGCGCCGAGAATGGAGATGCCCCAGGTAGCAAGCAGGAATACTGCTGCCAACTCGAGCGGATGGAGCCACCAGCGGATGTTGTAAAAGATTCCAAAAACAAAGAGCGAGACAATCTCTACCAGCAGAAGCATGACAAAATTGGCAGCCGCCTTTCCCACCAACAGGCTGGGCGACGAGAGTGGGGATGCAAGCAGCGCATCCAGACATTCGTTGGGTAGCTCCCGCGCGAAGCCGCGGTTGAAGACGAGCGCTCCGGCGAAGGCAAACACTAACCAAAGCAACCCCCCGGCAATCTGGCGCGTTTCCTCTGATGAAACATCGAAAGCAAAGCTGAAGAGCAGCAGAATGGAGATCGCGAAGGCTCCTGCTGCGTTCAAAGACTCCTTGGTGCGGAATTCAATCGCAAGATCTTTGCGGGCGACAGAGAACGCCTGGGCGATGGTCCTCATTGCTCCGTGTGGACACGGTAAAGATGGCCTGAGTCTTCGAGCATCTCCGGTGTGCGCTCGCCGGCATAGCGCAGCCGGCC
>CAVXKZ010000014.1:0-89345 GCA_963762495.1 uncultured Acidobacteriaceae bacterium | reverse complement strand
CCCGCCAGATTACAAGCTGATGCGGGTCCGCCTCGTTGTCATAGAGCTGGAAGGTGCTGTACGCGGCGGCGTGGGGAGCGGGTTTGAATTTCTCGTCGTCGCGCGGAGCCACCGAAACAAACGTCCATTGCGGTGTCCGCAAGCCACGGCCGACCCAATATTCCGACATTTGAAAAAAGACCTCGTTTCGCCACTCCATTGGCTTGCCCGACGCGAGGGGAAGCGTGCTTCTGCCCTGCATCGAGGTAGGAATTGGGATTCCTGCGGCTTCCAGAAGAGTCGGCGCAAAATCGACCATTCCGACCAACTGCGGGATCTCCTGGCTGGTTTGAAATCCCGGGCCATCCACTATTAGCGGAATGTGAAGCGAGGCGTCATGGCCGCTGCGCTTGTACTCGGTGTTGCGGGTCATGAAATGGCATCCGTGATCGCTGACAAACGCCACAATGGTGTTCTGGTCCAGCCCGTTTTCGCCCAGGCTTTCGCGAATCTCTCCTATGCACTCGTCAATTCGCTTGATGCAGCCGTAATAGTCGGGGAGTTGCTGCTGCCAATCTCCGGGAAATGGCCGCAAGTCTTCGGGCACGAACGGATTTCGATACCGCTCGGCATACCCTTGCGGGGCGACCATCCTCTTCAGGTCGTTCTGTTGATGCGGCTCCAAATACGACACCACCAACAGAAACGGCGATGTCTTGCTAACGGTGGATAGGAAGCGCTTTGTTAACCCGGTCAGAAAATTCGCGCGATATTCATTGGCGAAATGAATGGGCCTGCCGTCGCTATCCCAGATGTCGCCTTCATAAGGATGGGAGGTCAGCTCCAGCATGTTCGCGGCTTGCCAAAGATTCAAGAAGCCGCCTCGGCGATCTGGCGATACCGGTCCGGTGGGGCCATCGGCCAAATGCCACTTCCCGATGTAGTTGGCCGAATAGCCAGTCTTCCGGCACTCGGTCGCAATCGTGATCGCGCCGGGCGGGAGACCAACTCCGTTTCCCGCATTCCGCCAGACGCCGCTTCGCGCGGGATCTGGCCGGTGAACAGAGCAGAGCGCGAGGGACTGCATACCGGCTGATTGGTGAACATGTTCCGGTACAGTGTTCCCCGGCGAGCCATGGCGTCCAGGTTGGGAGTGAGATTCATCGGGTTCCGGCCGTACGCGCCAATGGCATCCCAGCGAACCTGATCGGCGATGATCAGCACGAGATTCGGGCGTTTGTTCGGGACCGATCCGGGTTGTGCGGCAGCGGCAATAGCAGCCGGTGCAAGCGCGGCGGATGTGCGGAGGAGGTCGCGCCGCGAAATTCGATCTTGATCTGCCTTTATTTCGGATTCCATGTTTGCAGAAATGATGGCACGGGCCGACTTGGACCGTCACGGTAACTTGGCGGAATGGGGAGAGTAATCTGCGGCCTGTCGGCGCTGCTCTGGGGAATGGATCGACGGTCCTACTGCTTTTCAGATCCCCGCATACCAGGCGTAACCGGCCTCCGGAGACGCGGAACCCAGGCCCTTGCCGAACCGCTTAAGGCTGTCCGTCAGCGTGAGCCGGGTGATGTACTTGACTCTCTTGTAACCGAGCTGCCGCGGAACGCGGAGCCGCAGCGGCCCGCCAAATCGAACCGGAAGGTCGCCGCCATTCATGCCGAACGTGATCAGTGTCTGCGGATGCAGCGCGTCCGCCATGTCGATACTATCCCACCAATGCCGTTGAAAAGATCGATAGACAACGTAGCGTGCTTGGGGCAAAGTCCCCACGCGGTGGAGTACGTCATGCAACGGCACGCCGATCCATTCAGCAATGTAGGACCAGCCCTCTTCGCATGCCAGATGAGTAATCTGGCTGCTGGACCGAAAGCTTTTGATTTCAGCGACGGAAAACGAGGCTGGCCGCGCCACCATGCCGTCCACAGCAAGACGCCACTCGACGAAGCCGCCCGCCTGGAGCCCCTTAAATACATGGCCCAGTGGAGCCACTGCGTTCGCAAACGGTTTTTTCGACATCTGGCTGCGCGAAAATTCCCGAGCCAGCGAGTGGCGGGTCAGAATCCGCTGCGCCGCATAGGTGAGGGTTTCACCCGGGCCATAAAGACCGCTGCCATCCGGCGGCACGAGCCCATAACGCTCGGCAAGTTTCGCGGCCAAAGCCAGCCCCGATGCGCCCGCGGCCGCCGCTAAACCCGTCGCGATGAGTTTCCGTCGTGAAATATCGCTCATTCCAGCTCCCTGCGGTCAGCGCCGCGCCCCGTGATCATCGCTCGCATGCGGTTCCGGAAGCCCGCGATGCAAACCATCGTTATATGAACCAGCAAGAAAACCACCAGCAAGATAGAAACGAACAAATGAAGTGTGCGGGCCGATTGCTGGCCGCCCAAAATGCTCACCGCGCCCGGAAATGCGGATGCGATCGCGGGCGACATCGCGAGACCCGTCCAGATGACCAGGGGGAATAACACAAAGATCACCGCCAGGTACGAAAGCCGCTGCAGCACGTTGTAAGACCAAGCTTCCTCGGATGCCGCTCGCCCCACGCCAACATGCTTCCTCATGGCCGCCCAAAGCGCTCGCAGCGAAAGATCGCCGCGCGCGGGTAGCAGGTTCCGCCGAAAATGCCCTGCGAGCAGTCCGGAAAATACATAAAACAACCCGGTCAGCACTGCAACCCATGCAGCCTGAAAGTGAAGATAGCGGCTCCAGCCGTTCTGATCCCGAAGCACGTAGCCGTATCCGGTGGGAACCGTTCCTCGCGAGGACGGAATCGGAATCGTAAACAGCGGTTGCGTCAGTATGTTGCCGGTTTCGCCCCAATAAAAGCGCGGATGCGCGATGAGAATTTCCACGCCCGTCACCAGCAGCGCCAGGAAGCACACCGTTGTGATCCAGTGCGTGATCCGCACGCCGGCAGAGTGCCGCGCCCGAATCCTAGCGGATCTCCCGGTCGCGGACGGCACGGCCGATCCGGAACTCGGAAGCCAAACGGAATCGGCCATGAGGAATAGTAGCAATTATCGCCATCCCCGCGCAGGCGCCCGGCATGCCGCAAACAATCATGTAACCGAAGACGTGAAGCGGAGTTCCGGGTCCTAAATCTCGGCTCCATGAGTGCCGGCGCCAGCCGTTTCTGCCACCGCTTCCAAAGCTCGGCGCAATGCCACGATCGGCTTATGACCGAATTGGTTATACCATCGGGTTTCGACCGCCTGAATTCTCTGATCAAGCGTTTCGCTCACCGCCGCGCCCTTATGCGTAAGGTGTACTGTTTCGTGCCCGGGCTTGCCACTTGCATAAAGAAAGCCGTGACGGACGAGTGCCGAGATGCCAACCGAGTCGCCGAGCCCGCCCAGCGACCGTCCTTCCGGAGGGATGCCCTTGATTACAGATGTGCTCAGAGAGAGCGCAACGGGCGACAACTCCTCGTAGTCGATGGCAAAGGCAACGAGTGTTTGTGAAACCAGCGCGGATAACGGCAGATCCGAAACGATCTCTTGCTGCCCACGCGGGACCGCTTTCCACTCCTGTCCGTTGCCGCCGGTGATGCGCGCGTCTGCTGCCCCATAGCTCGCTGGGTAATGCGGGTGTTCCAACGGCAGCGCGGCAACGATATTCTCCAGCGCCTTGCGGAGCACGAAGGCTGGTTCGGTACCGACCTGTGCGCACCACTGTTCTTCAGCCGCGATGCGCAGTGACTTCCAACGAGTCGCGACATCCGCTCCAGGCAATGTGAGCTGTACGGTGGCTTGGCTCCGCCCGGGTTGGAACTGCTGGACCCATCCACCTCTAATGGCGGTCGCGATCCTCGTCCTCACAGCTCGCTTGGACAAGCGAACGAGCGTCGGTATTTCACGAAGATCAGTTCCTTGCGCGTTAATTGCCCGAAGAAGATTCGCCCAGAGATCAAGGGACGGCAGTCCACGGTGGCCAGCACCCTGTACTGTATACGCCTGCTCTAACCCACTCAGGACATTCCAAAGCAACGATGGCAGTGCCGGTTGAGCCGTCATTATTTCCGATGGTAAAGCGACCCGAACTCGCGCACGATCGGCCAAGGAATCCGGAGATACACTAATTGCATCCGGAATAGCCCAACACCCGGGGGTTCCGAGTTAGCAGTCGAAAAAGGATCTGAAAGCGATGAAATCCAACAGAAGCCAGTTCGTGCAGACACTTGGGACGAGTTCAGCCGGAATCGCATTTGGCTCAACACTCTCCGCCACTCCAACAGAAGCGACTGGGAGAGAACACGATAATCAAGTCCTGCTTGTCGGCGATAACATCGCCGCAACAGATACGCAATACGGCAAGGTGAGAGGATACGTGCTCCGCGGCATCAATTACTTCCTCGGCATGCCCTATGGCGCAGACACCTCCGGAGCGAACCGCTTCCTGCCACCTCAGAAACCTGAGCCCTGGGCAAACGTGTACCCTGCGCTCTGGTGGGGCGATTCGGCGCCTCAAAATATGGACAACCGGTATGCAAACAAATTCGCTGCGTTCCGTGATCATTGGAACTACGGCGATGTAAGCGAGGACTGTCTCCGTATCAACGTCTTGACGCCTGCTAGTCCATGACGGCAAAAAAAGACCTGTGCTCTTCTGGATCCACGGTGGCGGATTCGTGAATGGCAACGCGATTGAACAGGATGGATACAACGGCGAGAATTTTGCGCGGTTCGGAGACGTGGTCTTTTGTTCCATCAATCACCGTTTAGGCCCTCTGGGGTTCTGCAACCTTGCCGGCGTGGGCGGAGAAAAATTCGCAGGCTCTGGGAACGCAGGCATGCTCGATATTGTGGCTGCCCTCGAGTGGGTTCGGGACAATATCGCCAACTTCGGCGGCGATCCAGGGAACGTCACCATCATGGGTCAGTCAGGCGGCGGCGCGAAAGTCTGCATTCTCACCGCCATGCCGTGCGCGAAGGGGTTGTTTCACAAAGCCGTCGTGCTGAGCGGGGCCGCGCGCAAATCCGGAGACAAGACGTTCTCCGAGGACCTGGGTTCAGCGGTGGTCAAAGAAGCGGGTCTGACGCCCAACGATTTGGCTAAGCTGCAAGCCATGCCTTGGAAAGATTTCTATGCCATTGCCACTCGGGCACAGCGGGCGATGGCCAGGAAGGCTGGGCCGGGTGGCGGAATGCAGCGTGGATTTAACCCGGTGGTCGATGGGAAGATTTTGCCTCAGCACCCTTATGATCCCGAGGCAGCGCCCACGGCGGCCGATGTGCCAATGATCATCAGTTCAGTTGAGAACGAGCAGTCGCCCAGTTGGGCAGATTCCTCCTTAGAATCGATCACTCTCGATCAGGTGGTCGAGAAGCTCAAAACAAGGGCAGGGTTCGGTGCAGGCTTCGGCGACAGAGCACAGGAGGTGGTCGACTCGTACGCGAAAGCCTTTCCAGGCAGGAAGCCGGTTGAGATCTGGTCGCTCGCCAGCAGCAACCGGCAAAGCGTGGTGGCGTTGGCGGACGTGAAGTCGAAACAGCCCGCCCCGGTGTATGTCAACTGGTTCACCTGGCAACCTCCTCTGTTCGACAACCGCATGCGCGCGTTCCACTGCGTCGATATCTGTTTCTGGTTCTACAACACGGATCTGATGCTTACCCATACCGGCGGCGGTCGGAGACCAAGAGCGCTGTCGACCAAAATGGCCGGTGCCTTATTGCACTTCATGAAAACGGGCGATCCAAATGGTCCGGGGCTTCCCCACTGGCCCAAGTATTCAGCGGGCAACGGTGAAACCATGATCTTCGACGACACCTGTGTGGCGAAGAATGACCCGGACCGGGAGGCCAGAAAAGCGCTCCCGACAGTAACCTAGAGCAAAGACGCGGCCTGTCCGAAGAGCGAAAGGGGACAGGGATACACGCCGTCAGCGCTTTCGGAATCAGAGTGCTGCTAATACTTCTCGATACAGGTACTGGGCACCTTCGACTCCGTCCCAAGGACCATCCTCATACTCCAAGGCGAAGATGCCCGTGTAATTCGCATTTAGCATGATTCTGACGTTGCGTTGCACGTCTGGATCCTTCCAACGATCCCAATATTTGGCGTGAACATTCGTGTGGGCATAGGGCGCGAGGTCCTGCAGGCCGTGAAATAAGAGGTACTCGTGCTCCCAGTTGCAGAAATCGGGTGATGCTTCACAGAAAGGATGATTGACCTCCTCGACGATGATCCGGATATTGATCGGATTGGCGGTGAGGCCCCAATGATTTTCGAGGGTGACCTTGACCCCAAGCTTGCCGCCGTAATCGGCCATCTCCTTGAAAGACTCGATACAGTTTGTCAGATATGTCGCGAGAGCTCCATTCTTCGGATAGGAACTGGGATCGGCGACAGGAGTGGGCGCGATCCGCGGACCTCCGCTGTTTACGCGCATCGATTTCGTTCCCAATACGGCCGCGCCATCGAGCCACTTCTTTGCGACTTCGATCCCGGCCTTCCGCCTTTCGGGATCCAGATCGCAGATATCGCGCGGAGCGTTATTCGAAATATGGTGGCATTTCGTGCCGGTGACGATCATCTTGTTGGCAAGTTTCTCCAGCCACTTCTTGCCGGACACACTGGAGGGGTCGAATTCGTGCATGGTTCGCCTGGCGCCATCGACTACTACCGCACTTTCGACAAACATGCTGTCGTCCCCGGCATCGCCGAACAGGCCAGAGAACAAATCCATCTGGTAAACGCCGGGAAAGGTTTTCTTGGTGAAGTCCGGGAAATCAAGCATGGTGATTTCGCCATACTTTTGTTTCATGGCGGCAGACTTACCGTCTCCCCAATCCGAGCGGCTCTTAAAGATGTAACGGATGGGCCAAGTGTTGGAGGCGATGCGGGCGAGCTTTTCCTTTTCGTTAAGGGGGCGCGCGGCTCCGGCATGATCTATTGCCTCGGGACCCTGTTGATCCGTATCCGCCATCGCGACGACGCTTCCCGCCAAGCCCATGCTTGCGCTCCTCAAGAACTCGCGTCTGCCCGCGCGCCGGGGGTTTTCTGTATCGCTTGAATTCATATTCACTTCAGGTGTTCGCTCCGGGTAATACAGACATCGCATTCGTCGATGTCGTAAATCGTCCAAATGTTCGGATGGTTGAGGGATGAAGCCGACTGCGCCTCGCGCCGAAAGCTAGTTTACCGTAGAGATCGCTTCCGTGCGCTTCCGCTGAAGAAGGCCGTCGAAGTACGGCCAGTGATGAGCAGGTCGACCTGCAGGAGTGTTGCACGAAGTGTGATTAGCATCTGAGAATGGCTGAGGCTTTACGGCACGACTTCGTATGTGCTGAACGTATTGTTTCGTGCCGGCAGTTGCATTGCGGTAGCCGTTGCGTTTGCCTCGGGCGCTACCTTCTCGGGTTCGGTCAGGGATGCCCAATCCGGCAAGCCCATTCCGAATGCCATCGTTACCGTCGGAACGAAGGTCGCCCGCGCTGACGTAAACGGCCAATTCCACATTGAAGGAAACGGACCCACGGTTAATGCCCGGGCCTATGGGTATGGGCGATCGCAGATCCTGGGAACTCCGCAGAATGCGACGTCGTTACAGTTAAAACTCTCGGCCGTCACTCCGCGGGCCGTCTATCTTTCCTTTTGGGGCGTTGGAACGGCCTCCGTGCGCGAGCCAATTATGAAGCTGGCCGAACAGGGGCTGATCAATGCGGTGGTCATCGATGTCAAGGGAGATCTCGGGTATCTCTCGTTTCAGACGCACGTACCGGTGGCGAGTGAGATTGGCGCACAAAAAATCACCACAATTCCCGATGTCCAGGGGCTGCTCGAGCGGCTGCACAAGCAAGGCATCTACGCAATTGCCCGGATCGTCACGTTCAAAGATAATATGCTCTGCACTGCGCGGCCTGCCCTGGCTGTTCGCCGCGACGGAAAGACCTTCAAAGATCGAGAAGGGTTGACCTGGTGCGATCCGTTTCTTTCCGAGGTTCGCAACTACAACACCGATCTCGCTGTCGCCGCGGCCAAGGCCGGCTTCGATGAGATCGAGTTTGATTACGTTCGTTTCCCGGACGCGAAAGGGGTTGAGTTCTCGGAGGCGAGCACGGATGAATCGCGTCCCAAAACTATCAGCGCTTTCTTAACGGAAGCACGGCAGAAGCTGATTCCGTATAACGTTTTTCTTTCGGCTGACGTATTTGGCTACATCTGCTGGAATACGGGCGACACGGGAATCGGTCAGAGGATCAACGATGTAGCGGATATTCTCGATTACATTTCGCCAATGCTCTATCCATCCGGTTTCAGCTTTGGCATTCCGAACTACCGGAATCCTGTGATGCATCCTTATGAAATTGTTCGCCTGACACTCGATCGGGGAGGTCAAAGAACAAAGATCGACCCGGTACGATTCCGTCCGTGGTTACAGGCATTCGCAGATTATGCCTTTGACAAGCGCCAATTCGGTGAGAGAGAAATTCAGGCGCAGATCAAAGCCGCTCACGATTTCGGCGCCGATGGCTGGCTGCTTTGGAACCCGCGCAACGTCTACCCGGCTGCGGAGATTCGAGGCGTAGCGCAAGAGGCTGCGGTAACGCATCCGCTCACCGGTAAGTAATCGCCCGGCACGCAACAGGTCTTGAATCTTCGCCACGCTGAGAAAGCACGGGCTCATCTCCGGCGGCTTGGCGACTTCTCGCCGGTGTTGGCCAAGCACCGCATGGCTGCCAGGCTCGTAAGTAGGCTGTTGCCGGAAGTATAATAAACACTTTTCCAAGGAGGAGAAGTGAATTCACAGGCGGATCCGACACCGGACCACATCCTGCAGATTGGTTTGGGGTTCTGGGCGTCGAAGGTGCTACTCAGCGCGGTCGAAATGGGCGTATTTACGGAGCTGGCAAGAGGACCTGAGGAGTTCAGCGCATTGGCAGGCAGGCTGGGCCTTCATCGCCGATCGGCTCGCGATTACCTCGACGCACTGGTGGCCTTGGGCTTCCTGCACAGGTCGGATGGGAGCTACTCCAACACGCCGGCGACTGATCTTTTTCTCGACAGGCGCAAATCCAGTTACATCGGCGGCGCCCTCGAGATGGCAAACGCCCGATTGTACGGATCTTGGAATCATCTCACAGAGGCGCTGCGGACCGGACGCCCCCAGAGTGAGGCTAAAGACGATAGCAGTTCCTCGCCCTTTGCAACTCTGTATGCCGACCCTGCGCGGCTCGAACAGTTTCTCGCGGCGATGTCCGGTATCAGCCACAATGCGAATCTGGCGATTGCGAAAAAGGTGCCCTGGAAGAATTATGCAAGCTATGCGGACGTGGGAACCGCTCAGGGCGATTTGGCCGTGCAGATCGCGCTGGCGAATCCCCATCTACAAGGAATCGGCTTCGATCTGGCTGAGGTTGGACCGATATTCGAGAAATACGTCGAGGCCAACGGCGTGAGCGATCGCCTGCGTTTTGAGCCCGGGGATTTCTTCGCGGGGGCGTTGCCGAAGGTCGACGTCATCACCATGGGGCACATTCTGCATGATTGGGATCTGGAGACCAAAAAGATGCTCGTGGGCAAAGCCTATGACGCGCTCAATCCGGGCGGAGCGCTGGTGGTATACGACGCGATCATAGATGACGATCGGTCGAAGAATGCGTTCGGTCTGCTGATGAGCTTGAACATGTTAGTCGAGACGCCCGGTGGGTTCGACTATACGGGTGCGGATTGCATTGGATGGATGAAAGGGGCTGGATTTCGCGACGCGAAGGTGGAGCACCTCGCGGGCCCAGACGCCATGGTCGTCGGCTTGAAGTAACCGTATGGCTGTGACCCGTTCGTCCGTATTGCTGGTATTACCTCTTTCTTTTTTGTCGTGTCTGGCGTGGGCAGCTAATGAGTTGGGCGTCGAAAGGCCCGACCCGAAAGCTGCAGGCATGAATGCGCAGCGCCTCGCTGACATTCCCCTTCGCATGAAGGAGTATGTCGATGCTCATCAGACAGCCGGCACCGTCAGCATCGTCGCGCGGCATGGGACGGTCGCCAGCTTCGAAGCGGTTGGTTATCAGGATCTGGAGAGCAAGAAGCCGATGCGCAAGGACTCGCTGTTTCGGATCGCGTCGCTTACCAAGCCGATTACTTGCGCCGGGATCATGGTTCTGGTGGACGAGGGAAAAATCTCGGTGATCGATCCGGTCGAAAAATTCCTACCTGAATATAGGGGGCTAAAAGTCAACGGTTGCGCGGGCCGGTCCGGCTATAACTGTCCCGGTATTGTGCCATTGCGGCCGATCAACATCGAAGATCTGATGAAGCACACCTCCGGGCTGAGCGCGGACGGCGACTCTGGCGAGGCGGATTCGCCAAAAACGCTAGCCGAACGTGCATTGCGAGGCGCCAAATCACGGCTGCTTTTCGAACCGGGAACGGCCTGGAATTACAGCAATGTCGGATATGACATCCTGGGCCGCATCATTGAAGTGGTCTCGAAGCAGCCATACGACGAGTTTCTGGAGCAGCATATCTTCGAACCTTTGGGAATGAAAGACACGGCTTTTTTCCCGCCGGATGAGAAGCTCTCACGACTCGCCACTCTCTATACGCTCACGGATAGCGGCCTGACGCGCTCGCCGCGGGAGTTTCCCGCTCCCGGTCCGAAAGTGCCTGGGCCGGCTGGCGGCCTGATCAGCTCGGCGGAGGACATGCTCCACTTCAATATGATGATGCGGAATAAAGGCGTGTTCAATGGACATCGGGTGCTTTCCGCCGCCGCGGTCACGCTGATGACGACCTCCCATACGGGTGACATGAAGGCCGGGTGGGTTCCCGGGGTGGGCCACGGTTACGGCTATGAAGTGGTCCGGAACGCGGATGGAATGTTCCGCTATAACTCCGTGGGCAGCTATGTGAAGGGCGGCGCTTTTCGCACGTATGAATTTGTCGATCCCGAAAAAGACCTGGTTGGCGTATTTATGATGCAACTCACCAACGGCGGGGGCGACACGGCGGATGAGATCAACAGCTTTATGGCGATCAGCGCCGCGGCTATAGAGTAGAACGAAATCGACCCGGGCTCGAGCTATGCCGCCGGCCGGATGTTCTGATTCACGCAGAAAAAGTTGCCGGGATCGTACTTCCCCTTAATCGCCGCCAGCCGATCGTAATTCCCCCGGTACGTCGCGCGAACCCGGTCCTGGCCTTCTTCCATCATGAAATTCACATAAGCCCCACCGGCGCCGAACGGATGTAGGGCATCGTAATAGGCTCTGGCCCAATCGGTGATCTTGCCGCAGTTCGCCGGATCGGGGTCTATGCCTACAATCACCTCGCTCCAGACAACATCGCGATAGCTGAAAGCGGTTTCGGATTCGCCCACACGGTTCACTTTCCCATTCACCGGATACAGGTGCATAGTCGATTGCCAGGTTGGCAGAAGCGAGGCGTGCTCGAGATGCTTTTCGATGGCGGCATCGGTGAGTTCCCGGAAGAAATCCGCCTTCCAGTACCATTGCAAACCGGGAGGGTAAATCCCGTCGAACAGTCCCTGGAGCATCGGAAACGGCATAGGCACGAAAAATTCGAAAGCCGGAGGCCGGTAGCTGCGAAGCGGTTCCAAAATCGTATTCGCCTGTTCGAGAGAACCTTGATAGCACCAAACGATCCCGCACATTTTGCGCAGATGCAACTCCTCGGGGAAAGGCGGTCCCGGCGGGACGGTCATCATTGCGAAAAAGCCATTCATTTCTTCGGGCGCGTGCGTGATGAACTCGCGGTACCACTTCATGATGTCCGCCGCATCCTCCAGAGGCCAGAGCATCGGGCCGGCGCAAACGGTATCGACGGGGTGCGCCTCAAAGAGGAAGGAGGTCACGATGCCGAAGTTCCCTCCTCCGCCGCGCACGGCCCAGAACAGGTCCGTATTCTCATCGGCGCTCGCGACTACGAAGCTGCCGTCGGCCAGCACCATATCGACCGAGAGCAGGTTGTCAATCGTCAGCCCGTATTTGCGGGTCAGGTGCCCCATTCCTCCGCCCAACGTCAACCCTGCAACTCCAGTACTCGAGACGATGCCCGACGGGACAGCCAAGCCGAATGCGTGTGTCGCATGGTCCACATCGCTCCACTTGCAACCCGCGCCCACCAGCACGGTGCGCGATGAAGGATCTACCCTCACGTAGTTGATAGGCGACAGATCGATGACAATGCCGTTATCGCAGACGCCTAAACCCGCGGCATTGTGCCCTCCACCGCGGATGGAAACCTTCAAACCATTGGTTTTCGCCATTCGCACGGCGGCCATCACATCGGCGACATCGGAACATTTGGCGATCAACCTCGGCCTGCGATCGATCATTCCGTTATAGACTTTCCTCGCACTGCTCATAGGCCGTATCTTCAGGCTCGAGCACGGTGCCGCGGAACTGGCCCCGAAATTCGGTAATAGCTTGCTGCAATGACATTCCCGTCTCCTTGTCGCCGGCGCTCAGTTCAGTTTCCGCGCCGGATAGGTTCACTTTGCCCGACGCAGCGTTCTAAGAGCGTTCTGTAGAGGTGGTTGCGACCGTTCCGTCCACAAGAATCGACAATCTTTTTTCCAAGGCGAGGGAACCCGATTGCCGGGCTGACTCAACGCCTCGCCGGAAGGCGGCGCACGCTCCTTCGAGGTTTCCTTCGGCCGCGAGCAGATTCCCCTGCACGCGATGCAGCTCCGCGACGGCCCATTGCTCTCCGTTCTTGGCGGCGAATGCAAAGCCGGTTGACAGGCTGGCCAAGGCCTCGCCAACCAGACCAGCGCGTCTGAAGGTTTCCGCCAGGAGCGTGAAATAGTAGGGCAGCCGGAGCTCAGCACCTAAGCGGCGCATCCCTTCCAACCCGTCGCGAAGTTGTGCCAGACCGGCGGCCACATCGCCCTCGGCCGCCACCGCCCAGCCGGTAAGGACGTTTGCCATCGCGAGGTAATACGCGAAGCCATGACGGCTGCACAGTTCTACCGCTTCCCGCCCGCGATCGAGCGCTGCGCGGCTTTCGCCCCGGAAGACGTGCAGCATCGCGGCGTAATCGAGCGCAATCGCCAGGCTGAAAGGATGGCGGATCTGCTTGGCGGCTGCTATCGCATCCGCAGCGTGAGCATCCGCGTGATGGCTATCGTAGCGGTGCCAGGCGAGATGAGCAAGATACGACCGGCAAAATACGCCAATGTCGGGCCCGGCAAACAGCGCCAGAACGGATTCCGCGGGGCCGCTGTGTGCGCGGATGGCCGCGGTCATATGATCGAGCGAGGCTTCCAGTTGGCCTAAATGAAATAGGCTGGTCCCCAAGATGAAGTTTCCCGCGACCATCGGTCCTGGAGTCTGCTCCCGCTGCGCCACTCTCAGAAATTCAAGGCTGACCCCCCGCGCTTTTTCCAGATCGCCGCGCACTGCGTGAAAGACCCAGGCGCCACTGAGTATCACTAAAACATTGCGATCGTCGAGCCGCCTCGAAAGATGTAACGCCCGCTCGTAGGTCTCGCCCACTTCCGGCGCAGAGTAACCCTCGGTCGTCACCAACGCCGGACCCAGCGTGACCAGCAGATCGAGCTCCTGTTTCAGTCTCCGGTCAGACTCTGGAAATCCGCGGCACAGCGCCAGGGCGCGCCTCAGCAGGTCCGCCGCTTCAGCGTCCGCATATCGCTGCCGCGCATAAGCAGCCGCACGCCGATAGTGCTCAATGGCCTCTTCCGGCATTCCGGCTTGTTCGAAATGCGAGGCAATCTGGCCGTTGCGGCTTTCGATTTCGGCCTCATACACCTCGGCCAGCGCCCTTGCTACGCGCCGGTGCAAATAACGTTGGCGTACCAAGCCCAGTTCGGCGCAGGCCACCTCGCGCAGGCGGTCGTGGGTGAAATCGTACTCCGAAGCCCCGCGGCTTTCGATGATGCGCCTCCGCCAGAGTTCGTCGAGTGCGTGGGAAACGCTGGCTTCGTCCCAATCGGTAGCCTTCTCAAGCAATTCGAAAGAGAAGGGCGTCCCGATGACGCTCGCGAGGCCGGCGAGTTCGTAAGAACCGGCGGAAAGCTGCGCCAGCCGCGCCGCGATGACGGCATGGACCCGGGTGCTCTGCAATCCGGCGCGTATGCTTTCCACGACAAACAGCGGATTGCCCCGAGTGGCCCGGAAGATTTCTGCAATCTTCCCGGTTTCGATTGGTTTTACGGACTCTAAGCGCGCCAGTTCGGCCGTCTCCTGGGCATCCAAAGGCTCAAGCGGAATTTCCAGAACCATCCCCAGTTGCTGGAGCCCCGCGAGAAACCGGGTGAACGGATGTTCGCGCCCCGTTTCTTCCGCCCGCACTGTCCCAAGCAGGAGGACGCCGGCAGCGGCGGAAGAAGTTAACAGAGCGCTGAGCCACTCAAACGAATCGGAATCGCACCATTGCATGTCATCGAGAAACAGCAGAATCGGTTTCCGGCTATTTCCAAAAGCGGCGCTCAGCGATTCATAGAAACGAAGGCGCTGCCAGCTTTCAGCGAGTGAACCGGTTTGTCCAGGCCTGAGCGATTCCAGTTCGGAAAATTGCTCACGGATTTCAGGTAGCAACCGCGCGAGTTCCGCGAGCCGGTGTGGCCCGAGGTTCGTCCAGCCGGCGCGAACGGCGTCGGAACGCAGCCACTCCGTCACCGGCGCGTATGCCACCTGCCCCTGCCCGGCATAACAGCGGCTGCGCGCGGCCGCATGCCCTTGCCGGACGCACGATTGATATAACTCTTCGGCGAGCCTGGTCTTGCCGATCCCCGGTTCACCCGAAATGACCGCCACTCGCGGACCGTCAACTACCGCTGATTGCCAGGCCGATGCCAACTGATGCCATTCCATTGTGCGGCCAACCAGTAACCGCGCTTTCTGCAACTGTGAGACTGGCCCCACCGCAGGAAGGACGGAGGATTCGGAGGCCGGCTCGCGTGAAGGCACGGGATCCGATTTCAGGATTCGTTCAAACAATTGCTGTGTCGCCCGACCCGGCTCTACGCCCATTTCGCGCCGCAGCACGCGCATGCAGCGGTGATAGGCGCGCAATGCACTGGCACGATCGTGGTTGGCGGCATGCAGCCGGATCAGCAATTGATAGTGCGATTCGGATAGCGGATCCAGTGCGACAAGGCGGTCAGCGAATGGAATCGCCGCCGCGTACTCCTGCTGCTCTTCGAAGAGCGTGGCCAAACGGTGCAAGGCATTGGAGAGCTGCCTCCGGTAGCCTTCACGCACGGGTGTGAGCCACTCGTCGTAGAGACCAGGCAGGAGATCGTCCTCATAAAGTTGCGCCGCGATAGTGAGAGATTGTATCTCCCGCGCGCGGTCTTGCTCCGTTTGCGCGGCGGCGGCGGCCGCAATCGCAGCCTGGAAATCGATCGCATCAATCACACAGGAAGCATCTTGCCGCCACTGAACTGCAAATTGATCTGTCACCAGGGAGTTGCATTCGGCCGGTAATGCTCGTTTCAAATGATGGAGAAGTTGCCGCAGATTCGTCCGGGCCTGCGATTCCCTCGATGTTGGCCACAGCACGAAAGCCAATCGCTCCCGTGGCTGCGGCGTATCGCCATGCAGGATTAAGTATGCGATCAGGGAATGGAGGCGGTTCGTGTTAACGGCCGTAACCGGGCATCCCGCGACGCTGATGCGCAGGTTGCCGAACAAGCTAATTCGCATGAGTGGCGATTCCGCTGACTAGGTAAGTTTACGCTGTCCAGGAGCGCGGCGGAGGCCCCTTCTTAAAAGGTGTTGCCCGGGATGTCGAGAATACGCGGCGTGCTCCGACTGCACTATGAAAGCGCAGAAAAACCGGCGCGAAAATAGAGGAGTAAAGACGTGAAATACATTTTGATGATGAATGCCCCGAAAGCGGGCTTTGACGAATATCGCGCATGGTCCGAGAAGGACGTCCAGGCGCACTACGCAGTATTGAAGAGTATCAATAAGGAGCTTGCCGAATCCGGTGAGTTTGTGGCTACCGAGGGCTTGGCGTGGCCGGACCAAGCCAAGGTTGTGCGAGCCGGTAAGGACGGTGCGCCGGTTACGGACGGTGTGTTTCCCGAATCAAAGGAATTTCTCGCCGGATACTGGATTGTCGACGTCGAGAGCCCGGAACGCGCGTATGAAATCGCAGCGCGGATATCGGGGGCGCCCGGTCCCGGCGGGACTCCGTTGAGTATGCCGATCGAAGTACGGCAGGTGATGGGCGGCCGGCCTGAAGAAGTCCTGTGATGCCTGAGTTGTCAGGGGCGGCTTTCGAGCAGATGTTGCGGGAACTCGCGCCGCAGGTGCTCGGGGCCGTGATCCGGCGTTTTCGCGACTTCGCCGATGCCGAGGACGCAGTTCAGGAAGCGTTGCTCGCGGCGGCGGTCCAATGGCCGCGAGAAGGCGTTCCCGACAATCCTCGCGGCTGGCTGATCCAGGTCGCTGGGCGGCGCATGACCGATCACCTGCGCAGCGAGTTAGCTCGCCGACGGCGGGAAACCGCGGCGGTCATGGAGATAGACCAACTGGCACCGCCGGCCGACGTTGAGACTGATACGGAGCAGGATGACACACTCGTCCTGCTTTTTATGTGCTGTCATGCCGCGTTGACCCCGGCATCGGCAATTGCCCTGACCTTACGGGCAGTGGGCGGCTTAACGACGGCCGAAATTGCGCACGCGTTCCTGGTGCCTGAGGCGACCATGGCACAGCGGATCAGCCGGGCCAAGCAGAGCATCAAGGCTTCCGGTGCGCCGTTCCGACTGCCCACCGACCAGGAGAGGGCTCAACGGCTCCGCGCTGTACTGCACGTGCTGTATCTAATCTTCAACGAGGGCTATACCAGCAGCGCCGGTCCGGAGTTGCAGCGAGCCGAGCTATCCGGGGAGGCGATCCGGCTGACGCGAGCCGTTCACGAGTTGCTCCCGGACGACGGCGAGGTCGCGGGATTGCTGGCGCTTATGTTGTTGACCGATGCGCGCCGCGTGGCACGAACCGGACCCGACGGCGAGTTGATCCCGCTCACGAAACAAGATCGAAGTCGGTGGGATCAGAAGCAGATCGCCGAGGGCATCGCACTGCTCACCGCGACCTTAACCAAGGGGTCGATTGGAGCGTACCAACTACAAGCGGCCATTGCCGCGGTTCATGATGAAGCGGCCCGAGCCGAGGATACAGACTGGCCCCAAATCCTGGCGCTGTATGACCTCTTGAGGCGTATGTCCGACAATCCCATGGTGATGCTCAATCATGCGATTGCCGCAGCTATGGTACGCGGCCCGCGAGCGGGTCTCGATCTGCTGGATACACTCGAGACCGATGGACGGCTGGCCGGCAATCATCGCCTCGATGCCGTTCGGGCTCATCTGTTGGAATTGGCCGGAGAACATCAGGCCGCGATTGCACATTACCGCACCGCCGCAGGCCGGACGACGAGTTTACCCGAACGGAATTACCTCATCGCCCAAGCCGCGCGGCTGATAGAGAGTGCGTGAGCCCGGAGCTCGGAGCCACTCTAGCGTTTGCCGTAGAAGTAGTATTCGGCTTGATAGGGTACGCGAACTTCGGCGTCTGGGTGCGAGGGGTCGCAACCATTTGCCGGCGCTTTGCCGCCTTTAGTAGTCCAACCGCTGGATGGTGACCACGTCGGTCATGATGCCGCTGCCCTGGTGACTGGTTGCCGATAGCAGGAGCCAAGGAATGGAATCAGGATTGGGAGAGGCCAGACTCGCTATGAGTTTGGCGATGACGCGGCTTCCGTCCGAGGCCTCCCAGGTTGGTCCGGCGAAATGGCGTCCGGTGGTGCCGTTGGGACCGATTAACCGGGCATCCGGAGCTTTGAGCTTCCATTCGGAGCCGGTATCAGTGGCTTTGCAAGTATAGATCTGATCGCCGTCGCCGTGCGCCTGAAACAAGAACCTCTGGCCGGTGGGTGGTCGCAGGGGCTCAGGCACAGATGGTTCGGCTGCGTACAGAGAGCAGGCCAGGACGACTAGACAGATCAGGGGAAATGGAGTCTTCACAACAATAGAAGCGGCATTTTGACGGGCTAAGCCTCAGTCGCTAGCGGCGGCGGGTAAGGACAGGGACTTGGACGGGGGAGTTGTTGCTCAACGGGATATCGAGTGTAAGGCCGTGGGCCAAATAGGGCTTGATGATGGCGGGATCCTGATAGGCGAGATCGCGTCCGTCGTCGAGGGCCAGCAGAGTGTAGCGGCCGGGGACGACATTGGGCAGAGCGAAGGAGCCATCGGAATCACTCTGATCGCGGCGAATGCGGGAAACATGACTCGGGTCGTTGGGCAGGAGCAGGATCATGGCCGCCGGGACGCCCGCGCCGTTTCGGACCGCGAATCCTTCGAGCTTTGAGAGGCCGGTTGCAACGGTGACCAGGACATCGATGGAACCGGTTTCGGGAATTTCGATCAGGTTGCCGGACGTAGCTGCTCCTTTGGCGGTAACCGACTTGGTGTAGGCGCCGGGCCCGGCGTTTCCTATTAGCACTTCATAGCGGCCGGGATTTAGGGGCTGTGGGGGCCGAGGGCGATACGGATTCCCATCCTCCAGCGAGAACGAGCCGTCCGGACTGACCTGGGCACCCCCACCTCCCGCACCACTGCTGAATTGAACAAAAGCGCCACCAGCGGGCGCACCATTTTCGAATGTGACGCGGCCGGAGATGGAAATGGAGGAACCCTCGCGGGCTTGCAAAGTGGACCCGGCAGCGAGATCGACGGACTCGCGAAATTCCGGGTGTGGTCTGTCCTCAGTGAAGCGATTGATATCGACCAAATAATGCCCAGGGGCGATGCCGGAAAGTTCTGCGGAGTTGCCGAAGTTAAACACAGGTGCGCCGATGTTGATTAGAACCCCACCCGGTCCCTCGATGGAAACGGAAGTGTTGACGCCTTGATTCGGTTGCGCTGCTTCTTCGGTCGTGAGGCCAGTGATGGGAATGTGAAGCGCCGGGACAGCGCGAAGACCGATCTGAACCGTTGCCGCGCCGCCCTCATTGAGTACGATGGGCGCGGCTGCCTGGGGATCCGTTGTATCGCCATCGTACGTGAACGGATACGCGACGTCCAGCTCTGGGTTGATGCTTTGCGGTAATGGGCCGCTATACGCGACCACCGTGCCGGGCTGTTGCGGCTGCGGCTGAAACTGCGGTTGATTTTCGGCATACCAGGGCCGGGCGTACACGCCGATGAAATAGGCGCCGGGTTGCAGATGGCCGAAGTGAAATGACCCGGAAGCGCCGGTCATAGTGTTTTCAGACTCCGTGATTTCAGCTTTTCCGAACGAAACGCCTTTGCGAAAGAGATAGACATTGGCCTGGCGGACAGGGTCGCCGTTCTCGTCAATTACAGTTCCGGAGATCCTGGCGGAGGTTTCGAGAGGGAAAACGATCTTGGCGGCAGTATTACCGGGGCCGACGACGATACCGGTGAAGAAGTTTTCGTATTGCTGATAGCCGACGGGCTGTTCGCCCCGGCGCTGGGCCGTCAGCGAGTACTTGTCCGCGGGGAGATGCGAAAACGCGAAGATGCCGTCATCGCCAGTGACTTGCTTCAGTTGGAGGGTTGGTTTATTAGAGGGATTCAGGAGCACCAAAACGCCATGCAGGGGGCGATTCGTCGCATGTTCGACGATAGCGCCGGAAATGCTGCAGCAGGGCGATTGTTCCTGCGCGTAAGCGAAGAGAGAGAGCGAGACCAGCAGGGTGGCGCGGAGGCTATTGAGCGAGGCTATTGAGCATTGGTGTTGCCCTGATTGGGTGGGTCGAGCATGACGGTGGCTTTTTGATTGGGCGAGAGAGTCACCTCTTGCGCGCTCAGATTGCGTAGCGCTTCGGGATTCATGTATTCAAGATCGGAAATGTCGGCGAGGGTATAGACGCGGTAATTGCCGGGGGGCAGAGTGCCGAAACTGAACGAGCTTGCGCCTTGCAGGAGCATGGTTCTGGGCTCGAAGACATTGGAATCGGAGACCAGAAGGACAAAGGCGCGCGTGTTTTGATCAGAGGAGCGGAGTTGGAACAGGAACTCGGCGCAGTCGAAGCGAAGGGTCACGTCGAAAGGTGCGGGATCGGAACCGGGGCTGATGATGAGATCGCTATTCGAAAGATCGACTCCTCCAGAGGATACCGAGGCCACGCAGAAAGGGCCACTGGACTGGGCGACGACACGGTAGGTTCCCGGAGGAGCCCCGCGAATCGCGAGCTGACCGGAGGGGCTGTTCTGTTCCGGACCGGCGTAGAATTCTTGCTGGCTTTCGCCGCGGGGAATGAGTTTGAGCTGTAGATTCGCCCCGCCATTCTCTGGAGGATTAAGAATCTGGACCGGAATGGAGGGCACGGGCTGTAACTGCACCTGCAGATTGCGGATTTCGGCGTTGTCTACGTTGATCGGTAGTTGGGCGAAGAATTCGCCGCGATCAGGCGGTCCCATGGTGCGGAAGGAAATGGTCCACGAGCCGGAGGGAAGCAGGGGGACCTCCCAATGGCCGGGCTTGGGGCCGAGTCCGCCATAGCTGGTTATTTGTTCCCCGCTTGCATCTTCCACGCTGACCATGAGGCCGTTGGGCGCCGGTCCTGCAATACCGCTGACGCGGAAGGCGGGAACGGCAGAGAGCTTGAAATCCGCGCGTACCGTCTCGCCGGGCTTGATGGCGAGCGGCTGAGCGGAGGAGAGATCGGAGGCATCGGGATAATAGCGCTGAGGATACACTTCGCCATGATTTTGCGGAATCGTGAAGAATCCCTGCACGGGTGTTTGCGAGGAACGGACGAGATAGCTGCCGGGTTGGAGGCCTTCGAGGAGGAAATCACCGTTCTCATCGGTGGAGGCCATTTGCATGGGCTGCAATGATTTTCTGCCATTCGCGAGCTGTTGGTTCAGGAGCTGAAGTTGCAAGTTTTCGATTGGTTCACCATCTTGATCGGTTGCGCGACCCTGGATGGCGGATTCGGGCAAGAGCTTAAGCTGCACAGGAGCGGTGTTGGCGCTGACAGTCAGCCCTTGGGCCGCCATGAAGCCGTTTCTCGTCCGTTCGTCAAAGAAGCCGGGGCGCTGCGCATTGGGGAAGTAGCTGCCTTCGAGCACATTTGAGATTTCGAACCGGCCGTCCACGCCGGTAAAAGCACTGTGCTGTTCCGGGCCCTGCAAGCGGACCAGAGCGCGGCGGATGGGCTCGCCGGTGATGGCATTTACAACTGAGCCGGTAACGGTGTAACGGTTGTGTCCGGCTGGAGGCGCGGACTGAAGTCCATTGAACGACTGCACCTGGATTTGAGCGGCGCAGATAGCCTCGCAAACGATCAGCGCCGCAATGATATTTAGAGGACGCCAAGCGGAGCGCATAGGCAGCTTACTATCTTACTTAGAAGCCAGCGAGATAGCAGCGGTTCCAGCAATGTCGACGACGAGCGTACCGAAGATTGAGCGCAAGCGGCGCAAAAAAGAAGAGCACCGCTGGGTTTGGTGGGTAATTACCGTCTTATCAATAGGAGTGGCCGGTTATGCCATTGTGCGATTTCTGTTTTTGCCGCCGAGCGCGGGACACTTCAGCCAGCGATTGCTTCTACTGCAAGTGCATGCGACGGCTGGAGCGGTCGCGCTGCTGACTGGGCCTTGGCAATTCTGGCGGCGATTCCGGGAGCGCTACTACGGAGTGCATCGCTGGTTGGGGCGCGTGTACCTAGTGTCGGTGGGCGTTGCTGCGCCGGCTGGATTCACCTTGGCCTTTTTCTCGGAGGAAGGGTGGCCGACGCACGTGGGATTCGCACTGCTGGCGGCGCTTTGGTTTGCGACGGGGTGGATGGCGTACAGGGCGGCCCGACGGTACCGCTTCGCTCGGCATCGTGAATGGGCCATGCGTAATTTCGCCTTGACGTTTGCGGCGGTGACGTTAAGAAACGAACTGCCGTTGATGCTGGTTGGAGGGTTGAGCTTTCAAGCGGCCTATATCACCGTCGCATGGCTGTGCTGGATTCCGAATCTGCTGGTAGCGGAATGGTGGCTGCGAAGATCGGCGTGAAACAGGTGATTACCCCGCGGGCGGGGCACGACGTGAGTTCGATTATGCGAGAATCCGAGAAACAATCCAGAAAGCGGGTTCTGAAATGGCAAACGGCAGGGAGAACAGTCCGCTGTCGCCGCAACAGTTTGACGTGTTGCTGATTGAAAATGATCCGGCAGCGGCTCATCTGACGAAAGAGGCCCTGCGGGAAGCAGGTCTGCTGAACCTGGTTTTTTCGGTGCCGGACGGAGAAGAGGCGCTCGCGTTGCTGCGACGTGCGCAAAAGTATGCGGACCACCCCTATCCGGATCTCATTTTTCTGGACTTGCATTTGCCGAGGAAGTCGGGGCTGGACGTTTTGGCGGAGTTGAAAGCCAATCCGAAGCTGAAGACGACGCCGGTGGTGGTGGTCTCGGGATCGGCCGATCCGTACGAAGTCCGAAAAGCGTACGAGTTGCACGCGAGCTGCTACATCCGAAAGCCGGACGATCTCTATGAGTTCCTGCAATTTATTAAGGTGTGCTTCGAGTTTTGGGGAGCGGTTGTGACACTACCGCCGAAACCGGAGCTAGCGGGCGGAGTGAATTAAAGCGAAACCGCAAGTACGAAGAGTTTGGCGATGGCGCCATTTGGGCCTACCGCCCAGGCGCCACCGTCTGGCGCGGAGGCGACCGCGTTGAAAGGCGTATGCGACTCGTGGGTCCAGGTCTGGCCGCCATCGGACGAGAACGTCAGACCCGTTCGTGCCCACGGCGATGATGATCCTCGAGTTACGGGAAAGAAACGCGATTCCGGAACGGTAGCCGAACAATTCCTGCTTCCCCTTGCTCCAGGATTGGCCGCCATCATTGGTAAGCGCGATGGTGCGGGCTCGCTCATCCGGTTTGGTGTATTCGCCCCCTACGGCGATGCCGTGCAGCCCATCGGCAAAGGCGAGTGAAAAGATTCCTGTGGATCCAGACGTGCCGGTAAGGGGCGTGGCGGAAACCGTCCAGGTGCGGCCTTGGTCGATGCTGTGGAAGACGCGAGCAGCATTGGGTCCGCCGGTTCCGAACCAAGCGTCGCCGGGATTTCTTACGACGAGACATGTGCCGCTGGCTGCGAAAGCGCCTTCGTTCGGCAGCGCGCGAGGCGTTTGCTGGCGGTGCCAGGAACCGCCGCCATCATCAGTCGTAAAGATAGAGAATTGGCCGTTGACTGGGTCGCCAAGAACGATTCCGTGGCGGCGATCCCAGAATGAAATTGCGTCGAAGAAGCCGTTGGGGTCGGGATTCGTGAACGACAACGACCAGTGCCGGCCCGCATCGCCGGTTTGGTAGATGCGCGACAGAGCGCCCGTCCCGCTCGAAAGCAGGAAAGCATTGTTTGCGTCGAAGGCTTCCACATCGCGAAAATCGAGGGCCTCGGCGCCGGGGACAGTGCCAGCCTGCCAATGCGCGCCGCCATCAGTGCTGCGCAGCCAGGTTCCTTTGGTTCCGCTGGCCCAAACGATTTGAGATGAAACAGCGTGCAGACCGCGCAGGCTGGCGGTGGTGTTGCTGGTCTGCGCGATCCAAGAAACCGAAAAGAGGACAGCCGCCAGCGGAAAGAAAAAGAGCATCAAGATCCCTCACGGACTGTAGCGCATTGGCCATGAAGAGCGGGCATTCGTCGGCAATTCCCGGTCATTCGCCGATTTCGAGATGCCTGGACGAAGCGCAGCCTTTAGGATCGAAAGCGAGGTAAGACGATGGAACGGAAGCGAGCGATTTGGAACGTGGACTGGCAGAGCCTGGCTGTGCCGGCAATACTGATGTTGACGGGTTTATTGCTGGTGGTTGCGAACGGGCTTGGGCTGGTTTCGTTCGATCGCATTCAGAATTTGTGGCCGGTGGTTGTGATCCTGGTGGGCTTGAGCGAATTAACGACGCCAGGCAACGAAGTGGCCGTGCCGACGAGGCGGAACTATTCAGTGGAGCGGCAGGAGAAGCGGAATGGCTGATCAAGGCCCCGGGGAGCCGCAGCAACCGGGCGATCCGAACGATTGGCTTCGGTACTCCGGGCTTGGAGCGCGCGAACAGCGCTGGCTGCGGCGGCGGCAGAGAAGAGGCCATGCCGGCGGACCACCGCTGCTTCTGGCAGTATGTCTAATCGGCGCGGGGATTCTGCTGTTCCTGAACAGCGTTGGCATTCTGCCGATTCCGAATATCTGGGCATTCTGGCCATTGATTCCGCTGTGCGCCGGTCTTGGAAAGCTGATCGAGCGAGGGCGGCCGGTAGAGCGAGCCGTTGGATTTCTGCTGGTCATCTTCGGGGTGGTCGCGCTTGGGTTTACGCTGGGGCTGATTCATCTGAGAACCGTGAACGATAGCTGGATTGCCGCTCTGGTGTTGATCATAGTGGGAACGGCGGCGCTGTTCAGAGCTTTAGAGGTGCGCACGAATCGGCCGGCGGTGGGGTTTATACCTCCGGCGGTTGGCGGTCAGAATCAAGTGAACGGACGTGGCAATCCTGGGTTCGATAAACCGCAAGCTCGACACGCTCAATTTCCAGGGTGGCCTGATTACGGCATTGATGGGGAATTTAGAGATGGATCTACGGCGAGCGGTGATCAGTAACCCGGAGAGGTCGGCGACAGTGGAGGTGAGGGCGACGTTCGGCGCCGTGAAGATTCGGATTCCGGAGACGTGGCGGGTGAGCATGGCTGCCGCGGGCATTTTCGGCAATCTTGAAGACAAGACCGTTCCTCCAACGACGGCAACGGAGACACCCTGGCTAGTGATCACGGGCTACTCGGTTTTTAGCTCGGTGGAAATCGAGAACTGAGCGATCGGGGATGCATCCGCTATTGAAGAGCTGGAGGCATCTGCTGCAGTACCTGGCTTGGTGGGTAGTTCTGGGCGCGGTACTGGGCTTCATGCTGGGCGTTTCGGGCCGCCTGAGCCTGGGGGAAACGGCCGCGGTCACGGTTCCGATCACGGCTGTTCTGGCGGCGGTGTGTTTGTCGGCGTGGTTTGTAGCGCGGTCGTCTCCGGCGCGATCGATCTCGGTGTGGAAAATGAGCGCGCGGCTTGGCATCGCGGCGATGTGCGCAAGCGCGCTGGTGCTAGTGTTTGCCCATTATCTGGGGATGGCGCTGAATACAGTGTTCCCGGATCTCGAGGAGCGGTTCCGACCGGCTGTGCCGGTGCTAGGCGGGATGTGCTGGCTGGTGTACATGCTATCGCTCGCATTGCATTATCTCTGGATTTCAATGGAGCGATCGAAGCGGGCGGAGTTGTTATCGCGCGAATCGGAACTGAAAGCGCTCAAGGCGCAGGTTAATCCACACTTTTTGTTCAATAGCCTGAATTCGATCAGCGCGCTGACGAGCATGGATCCGGCGAGGGCGCGAGACATGTGCATCCGATTATCGGATTTCCTGCGAAATTCGCTGCGGCTGGGCGAGCGCATAAGCATTCCGTTTGCGGAGGAACTCGCGCTGACCAAGACCTATCTGGAGGTAGAGCAGGTGCGATTTGGGGAGCGATTGCGGATCGTTCAGGATTTCGATGGAGCCTATGCCGATTGCGATGTGCCACCGCTGCTAGTGCAACCGCTGGTGGAAAACGCGATTAAACATGGAATCGCGACGTTGGTGGAGGGCGGAGAGATTGCGATGACGATACGGCGAAACGGGCAACACTTGCGCGTGGTGGTGGAAAATCCCTTCGATCCGGACGCGCCGGCTACCCGGAAGACGGGGTTCGGTTTGATGAATGTACGAAACAGGCTGGAAGCGCGATATGGAGGAGCGGCCCGGCTGGACATTCAGGTGGGTGATCGGACCTATCGAGTGATCCTGTCGTTGCCTTGCGAAGGGAAGGAGGCGAAGCGCGCGTGATTCGAGCAGTGATTGTGGATGACGAAGAGCTTGCGCGCGGAATTCTGCGCGAGTACTTGAGCGGAGAAGAGGATGTGCAGATTGCCGGCGAATGCACGAACGGATTCGACGCGGTAAAGTTCATCAGCGAGCACAAACCGGATCTACTCTTCCTGGATGTGCAGATGCCGAAACTGGACGGCTTCGAGGTGCTGGAGTTGATCGGAAGCGAGATCGCGGTGGTATTTGTGACCGCCTATGACCAGTACGCAATGAAAGCTTTCGATGCCGCGGCAGTGGACTATCTTTTGAAGCCGTTCGATGCGGAGCGTTTTCGAGTGGCGATGCAACGGGCACGGCGGAGGCTAGGAGAAAAAATGCAGACAGTGAGCGCGAGCGAACTAAAGAACGCCGCACAGGCGCCAGGACAGTATGCACAAAGAGTGGTAGTGAAAGACGGGACACGAGTGCATGTCATTCCCATCGACCAGCTCGATTATGCGGAAGCACAGGACGATTACATCGCTCTACATAGCGCTGGAAAAAGCTACCTTAAGCAGCAGACGATCTCTAGCCTGGCGGATTCGCTCGATCCGGGGTGTTTTGTGCGGGTACACCGATCGTTCCTGGTCAACCTGGCACGAGTGCGAAATATCGAGCCGTATACAAAAGATACGCGTTTAGCGATTCTGGCCAACGGCGCGCAGGTCCCGGTGAGCCGAGCTGGATTTGTGCGATTGAAAGAGCTGATGGGCGAAAGGTAAGCCGGTAGGAATAATCCGGCATACTGCACCGTATCTGAACGGTCAGAAAGTTAAGAGTAATCTTGACTCTATCCTGGCAATTCTTTAGCGATCTGATAGGAGCGAGAGCTGCCGGTCGCGGCGTGTTCGCGTAAGCCCCCGATCTGGAATCCAATTGCTAAAGCACTCATGAGAGTGCGCCGATGTGCCACTTATACCCAGTTGAAGGAAATCGGTGTAAACGCCTGTGGTCAATTACGAGCTCAGTGTTAAGTATCTGAAAAGCATTTGCCGCTCTCTGACGATTGCGGCTCTGAAATCCTGGAGTGTTGAAGTAGTAAAGCGCTTTTGCGTGCCGATCTGCTGCTTACCAGGAATTATAGTTGCAACTGTTCCAGCGCAGATCCAGTTTGCGCAGCCCGTTTCTTACAGTCTTCAACTCAAATTACCTTCGCAAGGCATCGTTCCTCAGCAGGAGATATTAGCGGCGGACCTGAACGGCGATGGTAAACCGGACCTCATGGTGGGACTGGCTAGCGGGGTGGCCGTGCTGCTCAACAACGGCAACGGCACGTTTGCGTCGCCGGTGGTCTACAACATCAGTTCCATCGGGGGCGTATTAGCGATCGCAGCCATTGATCTGAATCAAGACGGCAAGTTAGACCTAGTCGCTTTCACCGATAACCCGGCGGCCCTTCATCTCCTTCTGAATCGGGGGAATGGAAGCTTTCTTCCAGATAATCCGCTCAGCTTGGGTCTGCGCGCGAAGACCATGGCCATCGGGGATTTCAACGGGGATGGGCGTGTCGATGTGGCTGTATCGTACAACACTAATTCGAATGGCTGTTGTCAATCATGGAACCAGATCTTTTCCAATCAGGGCGATGGAACGCTGGCGTTCTTATCAACCTTCTCGGCTCCTGGTAACGCTTTCGACTGCTGCGGCGCGAGCGCTCTCTATGCTGCGGACGTAAACGGAGACGGATTAGCAGACATAGTGACAAATAACAGCGATGGGTCGTACTCCGTATTAATGAATCAGGGAAATGGCCATATAGCTAACCCGGTTACGCTATTCTACCGGTGCGCCTATTGTCAGTAACTATTATTTTGCAGATCTGAATGGAGACGGCGCAATAGATATCATCATGAACGAGGAGTTCTATGCGTTCGACTCGGCGGCCAATCAGGGATCGGGCGTTTTCAGCAACAATCTTACTCGTGTTGACAATGGCTTTTTTCTTTTCGGCACTCCTCTCGCGATTGGAGATTTTGACAGTAACGGCAGTCTGGATGTCGTCGGATTGGACATCAATAATGATCTCCTGGTGTTTTCGAATGACGGATTGGGGGGCTTCGGAGCGGCCTGTGCAACAACAGACGACCCTTCATGCCGCTAATGCGGGCGTAGCTGTCGCCGATTTTAACGGGGACGGTAAATTGGATTTTGCAACGTTGGCAACAGATAGTAATGGTTACGGCGTGGTGAAAATTGTTTTCAATACGACCCCGACTCAGAGCGGGACGATTACGGTTTCCGGTTTAGCGCCCAATGGTGCCCAAGAGGGATCTACCTCACCTGTGCGGCTGGTAGGAACCGGGTTTCCTTCAGGTATGAAAGTTGCGTTCGCGGGGCCCGGCCCAAACCTTGTCCCCGCGAATTTATCCATCTCCAGTGATGGCACCGTTGCGACTGGAACGCTGAGCTTGGCTAACGCTATGCCAGGTAGCTACTCGCTTTTGCTCTCGAACAGCGTCGGTACGCAACTGCTGTCGATTCCTGACGCGTTTACTGTCAATACGCCGACGGCACTGCGCTTTATCCCAGCCATACCGTGCCGTGTGGTTGATACGCGAAACGCGGCGGGCCCATTTGGGGGGCCATATATCGCAGGGGGAACAAGCCGTGAATTCGATATTCCGAGTGGACCCTGCGGCATTCCGATCGACCGCGCAAGCCTATGCATTGAATGTCACTGTGGTGCCGAACGGGGTGCTTGGATTTGTGACAATTTGGCCAACGGGTGAGCAGCAACCAACGGCTTCGTTAATGAACTCCTTCGATGGTCGCATAAAGGCTAATGCGGCAATCCTCGCCGGTGGAACCAACGGAGGCGTAAGCGTATTCGCAACTAACGACACCAACGTGCTCATTGACGTGAACGGATATTTCGTTGCCCAGTACGGATAGCGGTCCTCTCTGGCATTCTACTCCATGAGCCCTTGTCGCCTTATTGATACCCGAGGGAGTAACGGGCCGCTTTCGGGTCCTTATTTGTACGCCGGTCAAAGTCGGAGTTTTCCAGTTCTCTCCAGCTCTTGTAATGTGCCTTCGGTAGCACAATCATACTCGTTAAACTTCACTGCAATTCCAAAGACGGCAAATTTGGGCGTACTTACGACTTGGCCTACCGGGGAATCGCAGCCTCTGGTATCGACACTGAATGATTTCACTGGGACGATAACAGCGAATGCGGCCATAGTAACCGCGGGACTTGGCGGAGAATTTCTGTCTCTGTATCGGACGATACCAATTTGGTCGTTGATATGAATGGATATTTTGCTCCTCCCGCGACGGGGGGCCTGTCGCTCTACACCACTGCTCCTTGTCGAGCGTTGGATACGCGTCTCAACAACGGACAACCGTTGTCGGGTAGTCTCGTCACTACCAATTTCGACAGGACCTTGCGGGATACCTGCTGGGGCCGGAGCTTACGTTATGAATGCAACGGTAGTACCACAAACCGGGGTATTAGGGATTTTAATTCTTTGGCCAGACGGGCAAACAATGCCACTCAGCATCCACTCTGAATGCGCTCGATGGCGCAATTACTTCAAATATGGCGATCGTGCCCACGACAGATGGGTCCATTGATGCGTATGCTACTAACCCGACGCATCTGCTGCTGGACATTTCGGGCTACTTTGCTCCTTAGTCTTGGTATACCCGAGTTTCAGAGCGCCTTGATATGAGCAGCGCCCTGAAACACTGAAGTGGAAAACCGGCACTCGCCTACATGAGATGCCGGTTGCGGGGAGCGCCAATGTCGCTCCGAGTCAGCCGTAGCCGATACGCCGACCTCGATCGGGCACAATAGGTTTGTTACGGATCGCGGCGAGGGCCGCGCTCTGTGCCATTGCGCAACGACGGGATTATGCTTACACGGGTGAAGAAGGACACACATGCAAAGCGAAAGCTGTGACATCGGGCTGATCGGGCTTGCCGTGATGGGACAGAACCTGGTCCTCAATATGAACGATCACGGTTACAAGGTGGCTGTTTTTAATCGAACGACCTCGAAAGTAGACGAGTTCCTGGCTAAAGAGGCTAAGGGCACGCATGTGGTGGGCGCGCGTTCGATTCCGGAACTCATCGGGGTGCTGCAGCGGCCAAGGCGCGTGATGCTGATGGTGAAGGCGGGTGAGACAGTCGATCAGATGATCGAGCAACTGGTACCGCATCTCGAAACGGGAGACATCGTGATCGATGGTGGGAACTCGCATTTTCCGGACACGAACCGGCGGGCTAAGGCGTTAAAGGAGAAGGGCATCCTCTTCATCGGAACAGGCGTGTCGGGCGGAGAGGAAGGCGCGCGGTTCGGTCCGTCCATAATGCCGGGCGGCAGCAAGGAAGCGTGGCCCTACGTAAAGGACATTTTCCAAGGTATAGCGGCTAAGGTCGAAGATGGTACGCCTTGCTGCGACTGGGTAGGCGAAGAGGGCGCGGGCCACTACGTGAAGATGGTCCACAACGGAATCGAGTATGGAGACATGCAGCTGATCTGCGAGGCTTATCAGCTATTAAAAGATGGGCTGAACTTGAGTGCGGATGAGTTGGGCGGTATCTTTGCCCAGTGGAACAAAGGCGAACTGGACAGCTTCCTGATCGAAATCACGGCCGAAATCTGCAAGAAGAAAGATGAGGATGGTCAACCGCTTATCGATAAAATTCTCGACACGGCGGGACAGAAGGGAACCGGCAAATGGACGGCAGTCAGTGCACTGGATTTGGGAATGCCGGTTACTCTAATCGGCGAGGCAGTATTTGCACGGTGCCTCTCGGCTCTGAAGGACGAGCGGAAGGCGGCTTCGAGAGTTCTGCACGGTCCTCATTACCGGATGGATACGCACGGGCGGGAGGAGTTCGTTGAAGAAGTGCGCCGCGCGCTCTACTGCTCGAAAATGATTTCCTATGCGCAGGGATACATGCTGCTGCGCGAAGCGGGGGAAGAGCAGGGCTGGAATCTCAACATGGGCGGAATCGCCCTGATGTGGCGCGGTGGTTGCATCATTCGGAGCAGGTTTCTGGGAAAGATCAAAGAGGCGTACGAACAAAATCCGAAACTGACAAATCTGCTCCTGGACGATTTCTTCAGCGGCGTACTGAATGAGTATCACGTGGCGTGGCGGCAGGCCATCATTCACGCGATCGGGTTCGGCGTGCCGACGCCGGCTTTTTCGACGGCACTGGCTTTCTATGACGGATACCGGACAGCACGCCTGCCCGCGAATCTGCTGCAAGCGCAACGGGATTTCTTCGGCGCGCATACATACGAGCGGGTGGACCAGCCGCGGGGCCAATTTTTCCATACCAACTGGACTGGACGCGGAGGGCGCGTTTCGTCCGGCAGCTATAACGCGTAATTGCGGAGCTGCGGTAATGTTTGGTACGGAAGGACATCTATAGGTCAAACCATGGACTACGGATTGAACATTCGGCAAAACGGCGCGCTGGATTTCGTATCGATTGGAGCGGTGATACACCGGCTAGATCCAGGCATCATTCCTTTTCGCAAGGCAACGGAATGCCTGATTCACGTAAGCGGCGGGGAGTTCAACGTGGCGGCGAACTTGTCGGATTGCTTCCGTCTAAATACCGGAATCGCGACGGCGATGGTGGATTACCCGATTGGCGATCTGATCGCCGAGCGCGTGCGCGCCATGGGTGTCAGAGGCTTTTACAAGCATTTCAAACATAACGGCGTGGACGGCCCGAATATGGCGACCGTGTATAGCGATCGCGGACAAGGAGTACGCGCACCGGTGGTCTTCTATAACCGGTGCAATGAGGCGGGAGCGAAGCTAAAGCCGGGCGATTTTAACTGGAGCGCGATTTTCGAAGGCGGGGTGCGATGGTTTCACAGCGGCGGAATCTTTGCGGCTCTGTCGGAAACGACGTCGGAAGTGATCATCGAGGGTATGCAGGCGGCGAAAGCCGCAGGCGCGGTGATTTCGTTCGATCTGAACTACCGCGAGAAGCTGTGGAATGTGATCGGCGGAGCGCAGAAAGCCGTGGAAACGATCGACCGCATTGTGAAGAACGTCGACGTGCTGGTGGGCAACGAAGAAGATTTGCAGAAAGGGCTCGGGATTCCGGGGCCCGAAGTCGCGGCGAAATCGAAGCTGGACTCGAGCGCGTTCTTTAGCATGATGGACAACGTGCGAAAGAAACATCCGCAAGTGAAGATCGTGGCAACGACTTTGCGGGAGGTGCATTCTACGAACCGGCATAGCTGGAGCGCAGTGGCCTGGATTAACGGGAAAACCTATCAAGCGCCCACGGCGGAGCTGGATGTTTACGATCGCGTCGGCGGCGGTGATGGATTCGCAGCGGGCTTATTTTACGGTTTGTTGGCGGGCGAACCGGAAGAAGAGGCCGTCAAACTGGGCTGGGCGCACGGAGCATTGTTGACAACTTTCCCAGGGGATACGACCATGGCCACGCTGGACCAGGTTCGACAGTTTGCTAAGGGTGGGTCGGCTCGAATTCAAAGATAGATGTAAGGCCGGACGCGACCGCCGGTGTTGAAATCCGCGGGATTCCGGAGATAGCAATTGTCACTTAGCCTTCAGTTTGCGGTGCTATCATCGGGTCTAGAAAGCATCAATTTACATGCGGACGCGCACTCTGTCTCGCATTTTTGACCTGAGCGTCCGAGCGAAGCGGATCTCCTTCGATCGAAAGCGGAAAACCGCATTTGCGGTGTCCTGCGTGCTTCTGAGCTTATCCTGGGCCCTCTCCGCGCAAGTTCAAAAGAGCGGTAACGATACACCCCAAAGCGCGCGGCCGTCTGTTTCAGCGGGAGAGCCGGTGACGATTCAATCGCGGAAGCCGGCCTCGGCGACGGCGACGGTCGAATCCAGACCCGTAGATATTCGGGTTGAGAAACAGTTAGTTCTGGTCAATGTGACAGTGACCGACCCCCTGAACCGATTTGTAACGGGATTGGAGAAGCAGCATTTCCGGTTGTTCGAGGACAAGGTCGAACAGGAGATCACGCAGTTTTCGAGCGAGGACGCGCCTATTTCGATCGGCTTGGTGTTTGATACGAGCGGCAGTATGGGCGCGAAGCTGCAGAAATCACGCCAAGCGGCGGCGGAGTTTTTCAAGACGGCGAACCCGTCCGACGAGTTTTTTCTGGTTCAGTTTAACGACAGGCCGGAACTGACAGTACCTTTTACGACGGATACGGACAAAGTTCAGAGCACGTTGACCTTCACGCAATCGCGCGGAAGAACGGCACTTTTGGACAGCGTCTATCTGGCCATGCATGAGATGAAGCACGCGAAGAACCCGCGAAAGGCGCTGCTGATTATTTCAGACGGAGGCGACAATAGCAGCCGCTACACGGAGACTGAAATCAAGAGCGCGGTCCGTGAGGCGGACGTGCAGATTTTCGCGATTGGAATTTTCGAATCGCTCGGTAATCGCGGACGCACGCCGGAAGAGGCAGCAGGTCCAGGTTTGTTGAACGAACTAGCGGAGCAGACCGGCGGGCGCGAGTACGCGGTGGAGAACGTAGCGGAGCTGCCGGACATCGCTGCGAAAATAGGAATTGAACTGCGGAACGAGTACATACTTGGCTACACCCCGAAAAACAGGGAGCGAGATGGGAAGTACCGGCGAGTGCTGGTGAAACTAAATCAGCCCCGCGGCCTTCCTCCTCTTCGGGCTTATTTCCGGCTTGGCTACTATGCACCAACGAACTAGCGCATGCTTGCGAAAATTCGGATTCAATAGCCGCTTCCTCGCGGTCACCCTTCTGGTTGGAGCGCTCTCAATCTGCGCGTATGCGCAGTTCCGGTCCGATACAAGACTGGTGGTATTACATGCGAGCGTTACCGACAAAAGAGGTAAGCTGCTGACTAATTTAGAGCGGAATTCTTTCAAGGTGTACGAGAACGGGCAACTTCAACAGGTAAAGATCTTCCGGCGAGAGGATGTGCCGGTGTCGCTCGGGATCATTATTGACGATAGCGGCAGCATGGCTACGAAGCGTGCTCGTGTTGAAACGGCGGCTCTGGCTATGGTACGCGAATCGAATCCGCAGGATGAAGTGTTCATCGTCAACTTCAATGACGATGCCTATCTGGACGTGCCGTTCACGAACGACATTCACAAGCTGGAGCAGGGATTGGCGCGTATCGATTCGCGAGGCGGAACAGCCATGCGCGATGCGATCAGCATGTCACTTGATTACATGAAGGACAAAGCCAAGAAAGACAAGAAAGTCTTAATGGTGATCACAGACGGCAACGACAACGCCAGCAACGTTTCCCTTGAAAAAGTGGTAGCGCGATCAAATCAGAGCGACACGCTTGTTTATGCGATCGGGTTGTTCACAGAAGAGGAAAAGCACGAGGCGACTAAGGCCCGCCGGGCGTTGAACGAATTGACTGGTGCAACGGGCGGTTTGGCTTTCTACCCTAAAGAAGTGAACGAAGTGCAATCGCTGGCCGTGGAGGTTGCGCATGATATCCGTAGCCAATACACGATCGCGTACAGCCCGAGCATTCAACAGCTGGACGGAAGCTACCGCCAGATCAAGGTGACGGTGAATGCGCCGGGTAAGCCGGTCGTTCGGACTCGGTCCGGTTACTACGCAACGCCGGATGCGGACCACACGAAACAGATCAATGCTGCCGGAACGGCAATACTTGCTTCGGTTCCACGGCGCTGATGGTCAAATTTCTTTGGATAGCCACCAGAGGCTATCGCTTGCAGCCTTGGAAATCGCCTTATCTGCGGTGGCGGATCGAAACGTATTCGGGTATACCGGCCGACTCGATTACACGGAGTTCATTTTTTGATTTCATCTGGGGCGAGCGGCGTTCGATGTGGCAATATTTGCGGTGGGTTGCGCGGATGAGCGGCTGAGGCTGTTTGGCGCTACCATTGCCGCTCGTTCGCCAACTCTAAAAACATAGCTTCCCGATCCGATGTCGCACACGACGTCGTCCTCGAGCATGTGGGTGCTGGAAACACCATCCATGCCGGCTTGCGGCTTACCGTTGAGATACACAGGAGCTCCGCTTTCAATGATCTCCGGGTCCGCCAATTTGAGTAGCGGCAGGTGAACAGAAGCCGTTGCGCCGACCGGGATGGTGAGTTTCAGCTCGTATCCAGTGCCGATGCGACGCCAGGCGCTCGTCACCCCGCCTCGGACGGTTTCGGTTGAAGCGGAAACCCAGTTCAGGCCGTGGACCAGTTCGGGTTGGATGCGGATATTCGAGTAGGCAACGCTTTCGCCGCGATTTATGCCGGCGAGGACGTTGTAAAGAAAGGTTCCGGCGCTGGCGAACATGTGATGGTTGTGGGAGTTCATCTCGGGGCCGGTCCGTTCCTGCCAAAGCTCCCAAAGCGTAGTCGCTCCGCGAGAAAGCATAAAGCCATAACCCGGATAATCGGGCTGGGTGAGGACTTCGAAAGCGAGATCGGCGTGGCCCCGCGAGGCAAGCACGGGAAACAGATACTTTGTGCCGAGAATGCCGGTGGTGAGATGGACATTGTGGTAATAGTTCACGTCATCCAGCAAGCGGGACATCGTTCCGCCTTCCTCTTTCCCTGGCATGACGTGCGCATCTAACGCGAGGACTTGTGCGGTCTGGGAGCCGGATGTATAGACGCCATCGGCATCGCGCCATTTGTGATTGAATGCCTCGCGAGCCGCGGTAGCGAGATCGCGATACTGCCTGGCTTCATCTTCCTTACCGAGAACGTCAGCCGACATAGCGACCACGTCGAGAGCCTTGATATAAGCCCAGGTTCCAGCGAGTAGTTTGGGAGTGGCCTCAATGCCAACCCAATCGCCAAAGTAGGAATAATCGACGGTACCGTCCGGAGCGTGGCGGTGAAGGAAATCGGCCCATGCCTTGATGCCGTCGTAATGCTCCTGAACGATACGCTTGTCGGCGTAGTTTTCGTACATGTACTCGACGAGCAGTGGATACGCGAGACCCCAGGAAGGATCGCCCTGTCGACTCTTATTGAAGCGCTCGATGTAAGGTACGATGTTCGGAACCTCGCCCTGACTGCCTTGCGCATCGTGAATATCGCGAAGGAAGTTGGTATAGAAAGCGGCCATATCGAAATTCAGAATGGCTGTTTCAGCCGACAAATGCGCATCTCCCATCCAGCCGAGCCGCTCGTCCCGCTGATCACAATCCGTGGGCACGCTGGCTAAATTGGTTTTTATACTCCAGACGAACATGTGCTGAATGCCATTGAGCAGGGCGTCGGACGAGGCAAAGTTTCCAATGCTGTCGACGGCGGTATGCACTTCGCGGCCGCGAACGGATTCGAGTGACGGCACTGTGGGGAAGCCGCTCAGTTCGATGTACCGGAAGCCGTGATAGGTAAAGTGAGCTTCGTATTCTTCACCGCTAGGGTCGCCGCGAAGAATATATGTATCGGTCGAGCGAGCGCTGCGCAGGTTATCCACCATAACGGAGGCATCAGGATTGACGATTTCGGCATAGCGGATCTGGACGCGGGTTCCGGCGGGACCGTGGACCTTGATTTTGGCCCAGCCGCTGAAATTCTGTTCGAAATCGTAAACGTAAATACCGGGCGAGGACTCGGTCATTTTACGCGGCACAAGGGTGTCCACGATCTGGATGGCAGGCATCATTTGCGAAGAGGTCGTCACCCCAGGCAAATCGGCAATGGTAACGGGCTGGCCCGCATCGCGATCGGCCGGTGCGGTCTCCAATCGCGCGTCGTAAGTCTCGCCATCATAGATGTCATCAAAAGTGATCGGACTATTGTAAGCGCGCCAGTTCTCGTCCGAGGTGAACAGAAAAGGCTTGCCATTTTCGTATTCGCCTTGGATCTGACAGATCAACTTCGGCGCTTGCTTTGAAACTTTCCCGTACCAGGCTCGGCCAAGAAGGACTTGGAGCGTATTCGCGCCCGGATGCAGATCCTTTGTGACGTCATAGGCGGAATAGAGAACCCGTTTCGAATAGTCAGTCCAGGCGGGATCGAGCGCATGATCTCCGATCCGCGAGCCGTTGATGTGAAATTCGTAATACCCGGCAGCGGCAACGAAAAGCCGAGCCTGCTTCACAGGTTTGCTCACCGTAATGAAATCCCGAAGCAAGCCGCCGCCGCCGATCCACTTAGCCTTCCAGTCGGAGGCCTGAAACAGGCCGGTGCTGAAATTAGCAGTTTCACTCCACGGGCTCTCCGCGCCATTTGCATCGCGATATCGGACTCGCCAGAAATAGGCCGCATCAGAGGCGAGTGGCGGACCTTTGTACTCAACTTGAAAAGTATCGGAAGTATTGACCTCACCGGAATCCCAGATCGACTCTTTTTGGAATCGCGAATCGCGACTGACCTGCACTTTATAGGAAGTCTGGCGCTGGGCGCGATCAGTGTGGTTCAGAGCCCACGCGAAACGCGGCGCGGCCACATCGACAGCTGCGGGATTCTCAAGGTATTCGCAACGGAGATGCGTCGGAGCGAGGGGGCCGGACACGGCCGATGAGGCGGTGAGGAATGAAAACAGGAATGCCGCAGAAACAGAAAAATGGCTGCGCAAAGAAGAGATCCTCCTGAAGGATGGTCAGGAGGATCTTACTACAGAGTCGGACAAGAGTTATTCCTGCGGGGGTCTAGGCGGAGGGCCTCCACGGCGGCCGGGGCCGAAAAAGTCCGCGGACTCATGGACGGTATATCCCTGTGGGATTTGAAACAGCGTTGGATCTGGATCGCCACGCTGAATATTACTCAGCGCGTAGGTCGACTCGCCGATGCGCGGATCGGTGCGGACTGACTTCACAACGACCTGAAGGTCGGGGGAATACCAATTTTCGGTTCTGGAAACCAAGGGCATTGCGTTCCCGATGGCACCCGCCGGAACGGTTCGCGTGATGCTCTTGCCTTGCGCGTTCACGCCGGCAACAGATTGCGTGCCCAAATCGCTTTCGACAACGTTGGCGTTGTCACGATTGAGACGACGGTTCATCTCGGGAGGGCCGGGCGGCCTCTGACCGGATGGGGCTTTAAACGGGCGTTTCGTTGCTGTGTTGTTTTCCGGGTGAAGTGTGTACGCGTAGCCCGAAACGGGATCGGTTATGAAGATCAGAGTGGTCGGACCACTCGTCAAGGGGCCTTCCTTAATATTTTCTTGAACGTAGGTTCGGCCCTGTGGGTCACGCGCGACTTTCCCGGTGGTGGTGCGCTGAATCGTATTGCCATCGGCTAAGGTTTGAACGAGCGAGTTCGTTATATCCGCCGAATAAGGTGCACCGGTGACCACCTTCATCAGCGATCTGCCGATCTCGAGATGAGCTCTACCCATCATCGGCGGATGCGGAGGAGGATTCCCTGACAATGGCGCAGGCGTCTGGCCGTACATAACACCAACGAGCACCATAACTGACGTCAGCAACATAGTTTGTTTCATTTGTGGTCTTCCTTGTCGCAATCCCCAACAGAGATGTCTTAAATTAATCGAAGCTCAGAACGTGAACGCCTAACGGTTGTCCATCCATTCCGAGAAGGACATCAGCTAGAACGGAACGGTCCGATCCCGCCGCGCCAGCCGAGACAGGCTCGAAAACGATACCGGCAGCGGTAAGCGAAGCGACGGGCACCTGCATCTGCACAATATGGGCAGCGGCCGCCGGAAGATCGGGATTTGAATAAGGCAGCGAAATAAAACTCTCTCCATCCACCTCGACGGTGCCGCTCTGAACGTGTGCCATGGCAGCGCCCGTTTGCTTTGGCGGGTGGTTCGAACGCAACGCGAGGAGAGCGATTACTCCGAAGCTTGCCGCTAAAGCCATCGCCCAGCCGATTGTACGGGCAAGCTTAGATGAGCGCGATCGCATCAGCAGAGGGGGCGCTTGCGATTCGAGCCTGCGAGCAAGAGCCTGACGCTCAGCCACCCCCGGCTCGGGCACCGAGGCTACGAGCGATTCGATATGCCCTGACAACGTGCGAAACCCGACCGAGCGACGTTTGCACTCCGCACAAGCGGGCAGATGCGACTCTACAAGAGCCGATTCTTTCGGCGTGAGTTCGTCATCAAGAGCTCTGATCAATAAATCGTTTGCCAGATGACCGGGCCTATTCATAACAATTCCTTTAGCTTCTCCAGCCCGCGCTGGATGTTCTCGCCAATGGTGGAAGTGGAAAGGTTCAACACCTCGGCGATTTCGCGATACTTAAGGCCTTGTGAGCGCAGGACCAGGCAATCACGCTGGGCCGCGCTTAATCGCCGCATGGCGGCCTTGACCCGACTTATACGCTCCCGCGCCAGGAGCTCGTGCTCGGCCGAATCGGAACGGGCGGGAGGATCGCCGGCAACGGTCACGTCAGCCAGAAGATCGGTCTTGCTGGTGCGGAAAGCCGATTGCGAGTTACGCGCCAAATTGTGAGCCACACGATAGAGCCAAGCGCGAAGATTCGTCTGGTCGCCACCGGCCAGCAAATGTTCCTGCAGCTTCAGGAAAGTCTCCTGAACGATTTCGCACGATGTTTCCGGATCAATACCGAGGAATGCAACATATCGGCGAAGCGAGAGCTGTTCACGGTCGTATTGCTCAAAAACTAGCCGGCGAACGGAGGTATCTTCCAGAAGATCTGCTTCCCACACTGTGCCCGCCAGGGCGAGGTTTTCCAGGGATTCCATGACTATTTCACTGTAATCGAGGATGTCTTACGAACGCGCAAGACGGCCACCGGCTGAGTCTGCCGCCCAAAGAGTCTGCGAGTTCCTCTCCTGTTTGGCGGAAGGGAATCCGTGCCCTTTGCACCACCAGCCGATCCAAATCGGCCGAAAACAGCGAGGGCCACAAGAGAGTTTTGTGGGGAGTTGCACTTGGGGTTGGGTGACTCTCTTGTGGCCTGGCGTCTCGCATGCTAGGTGCTTATGGAACAGCTGGTAACCTGCCTTTTCCGGCTGAATACGGAAAATTTTGGCCCGGCTCGGCGAAGGAGGGCTTGTTAGGCTGGTTGAGTTATGGCAACAGCCGTTGGCGATGATGGGCGCGATCTGCGATATCCGATTGGGCGCTTTGAAGCTCCGCAGACAATCACTCGCGAGCAGCGCGAGACTTTGATCGACGACATCGATCATCTACCGGCGAATCTGAGGAGAGCGGTAGCAGGGTTGAACGACGAGCAACTTGATATGCCATACCGCCCAGGTGGATGGACCATACGGCAGGTAATTCATCACTTGGCAGATAGTCACATGAATGCATACATTCGGTTCCGGCTCGCATTGACGGAGACTGCGCCGACTATCAAGCCCTATGACGAGGCGGCCTGGGCACGGTTGCCGGATGCAAAGACGGCCCCTGTTGAAGCGTCACTGAAGCTCTTGGACAGTTTGCATGAGCGCTTGACGATACTCTTGCGGTCCATGGGGGATGACGAATTTGAGCGGAGGTTTCGGCATCCGGAACGCGGCGAGATGCGATTGGATACGAACCTCGGATTGTATTCATGGCATGGACGTCATCACCTAGCGCACATCAAGCAAGCTCGCGAGGGGTAAACGGCCGAAACCGGGAGGCGTTATTTGCCGCCCTGAATACTTCGAGAGCAGAACGTGATAGGGCACTATCTACCATTCTACCCACGTAAGGGACAGATTCCTTTTGCCGTCACCTTCCCGGCGCACTGTTCCTTGTAACGAACTAACTTTTTGAATTAAAAGAACTTCTGCCGCGGTGACTCCCGCGTTAGCTTCTCGTCAGAAACAATCTAGGAATCTTTCTTCGAACTTGGAGTTAGTGTCCAGTTAGAAGGTCAGTTCGCGCTCGATTCGAGCGGTCAATGGGAGGAATGGAAATGAAATCAGTAGCGAAGATCACGCGATCCTTACTGCTATGCCTACTGCCGGCAGGTTATCTATTCGCGCAACTCACTAGCGGAAACATCACTGGCGGAGTCCGCGACCCAACTGGGGCGAGTGTTCCAGGCGCCACCGTTATCGCCCACAACACTGCAACCGGAGTGGACGTACCCACCACCACGACATCTGCTGGGGATTTCCGCTTTGAGAACCTGCCCGTCGGAACGTATACGGTCATCGTCAGCTCACCGGGCTTCGCAAAGGCAGAGGTGGGGAACGTAAGCGTTCAACTTAACCAGACGGTCACCACTAACGTGACGCTGGCCATCGGGCAGGCGTCCACGAGCGTTCAGGTGACTGAGGCCGCGCCTCCCCTCGATTCCACTACCGCGCAGGTGCAGACTACATACGAAACTAAACAGATCTCCGATCTTCCCTCAGCGAGCGGTGGCCAACTTGGCTCGGGAGTAATCAACCTCTCGTTATTGAACGCGGGTGTCACAAGCAGTGGCGGTGCAGGATATGGCACCGGACCGTCGGTCGGCGGTCAACGCCCCACCAATAACAACTTCACGATCGAAGGTGTCGATAACAACGACTTGGGTGTCACAGGCCCAATCGTTGCGGTCCCAAATGATGCCGTGTCCGAGTTTAGCGTTCTGCAAAATCAATTCTCGCCCGACTTCGGCCATTCCTCCGGCGGCCAGTTTAACGAAGTCGTAAAAAGCGGGACCAACGAGTTCCACGGAATGGCCTACGAGTACTTCCAGAATCGGAATCTCAACGCGGCCGATAATCTTGACTTCGTTCAAGGCAACCCTCTTCATCCCCGTAGCGACAACAACCGGTTTGGCGGGAATTTCGGCGGTCCAATCAAACGCAATAAGTTGTTCTTCTTTGGAGATTATGAGTACAATCCGGTGGGCGGCGTAAATTCCATCGCGTACTACGCACCGACGGCCGCAGGATACAGCACGCTAGCCGCATTGCCAGGTGTTAACCCGACGAACGTTGCCGAATATAAGAAGTACCTGGGGACCGCCGCGACGGCAGCAAATCCCGCCACTTTGCCGTTCGGCGCTCCGGTACTAGTGGCGCCGGGCCCCGGCAGTAACGAGAGCTTGGGAACAGGTGTGTTCGCCCCAAACGCAACTGGGGCTATTAACATTCCGGTGGGACAGATTCCTTCGGCCCTACCGAGCTTCGCCAATTACGAATATGGCGTGGGTTCAATTGATTACAACATCTCTGATAAGGATTCGCTCCGTGGACGATTCGTTCTAAATCGGACAGGAGTAATCGATACTGCGGGTTTCCCAGCCGTGTTTTTTGGCGTCCTGCCTCAAAACGCCTATCTCGCCACCTTGTCCGAGTATCACAGCTTTACGCCGACTCTCACCAACGAACTTCGGCTCGGATTCAACCGGCTAAATAAGCCTGTCCCCTCGTTTGGCAATCAATCGTTTCCCGGGCTTGATGCGTTTCCCAACGTTAACGTTTTCGAATTGAATGCTGCATATGGTCCCAATCCAAATGCGCCACAAGTCACAATTCAAAACCTTTATCAACTTACCGACAACTTGACCTGGACGAAAGCGAACCATAACCTGAAGTTTGGGTTTGATGGCTGGAGTTCCATTTCGCCAACGAGCTTTACCCAGCGTTCGCGCGGAGATTACGAATGGAGTTACCTTTCCGACTACTTATACGACAACAATCCCGATTTCATCGCGCAACGCGGACTGGGAAACGTCGTATATTACCAGAATCAGCAACTCCTCGGCTTCTACGGTAACGATAGTTGGAAGATCAGGCCCAACCTCACGATCAACCTCGGGCTGCGATACGAATACCTGACCATTCCCCTTGGCGAGAACGCCCAGGACCTGAACGCGAGCGCGAGTGTTCCCGGTCTAATCGTGTTCAAATCGCCCACCGCTCAGAAGACCAACTTTATGCCGCGTGCAGGGATTGCGTATTCGCCAGGATCCAGCGGTAAAACGTCGATTCGTGCGGGCTTCGGGCTCACATATGACGTACTGTACGACAACCTTGGAACGCTTAGTTTGCCTCCGCAACTGAGTACGACAGTCGACGTAACCGGCTTGAACCAGACCGGTTTCCTCGCGGGAGGCGGCATCAGCCCAAATACTTCGATCGCAGTTCCGGAAGGCGCTGCCGCGCGGGCGGTCACTTCCGGTTTCATCCCGGACCAGAAACGCCCTGAGGCCTACAACTGGAACTTTGGTATCCAGCACCAGTTCGCCGGCAATTACATTTTCGAAACTCAATACCTCGGCACTCGCGGCCTGTTTCTTCCGATCCAACTCCAATTGAACCGCCAACCGACGGTAAATGCGTCGAATGCGCTGCCCGTGTTCTTTACGGCGCCCACCCAAACAATTTTAGATTCCTTGACCAACACCCTGGCCGGTGTTCAAACTGCCGCGGCAAATGGAGGCAACCTGGTACCCGCATATGCGAATGCCGGGTTCACGGGTTTAATTACTGCCTTCATGCCACAGGGCAATTCAACTTACCATGGATGGTCCAATCAGTTGAGTCGGCGTTTTTCCAACGGCCTGCAATTTCAGGGCTCGTACACGTGGAGTCACAACATAGACGATTCCACGGATGCTCTGAATGCGACAGTGCTAGCGCCGCGGCGGCCGCAGGATTCACAAAACCTCCGTCCGGAGCGCGCCTCATCGCTGCTCGACTATCGCAATCGTATTGTGCTGCAGATGATTTACGATGTTCCGTATTTCAAAAACCGCAATTGGTTGCTAAAGAACCTTGCCGGCAACTGGGAAATCGCACCTGTATACACCTTCCAATCGGGCCAGCATGTGACACCGCAGAGCGCCGTAGATTCTAATTTGAACGGCGACAGCGCTCCGGATCGCGTCATAATTAATCCGTCGGGGCACTCTAATCTAGGGACCACGGCCAGCCCGCTTGCGAACAGCGCAGGTGATACAGTCGCCTATCTCGCTGCGAATCCGAACGCGATGTACGTTGCAGCGCCCGAAGGGACGCTCCCGAACGGTGGGCGTAGCCTCCTCAGCTTAGAGCCGATTGACGATATTGACCTGACTCTGCTCAAGCGCTTCACTATAACCGAACGCTTCAGACTCGAATTTTCTGCTCGCGCGTTCAATATCTTCAATCACCCACAGTACGTAGGCGGATACGTTAACGATGTGCATCCATTCGGTCCCGGCGGAGGCGGATATTCGGCTGGTTCGGCATTAGGAGATTTGGCGCGAAGCACGATAACACCGGGCAGCAGTATTTTTGAGCAGTGGAGCCAGGGATTCTCGAGTAATCCACGACAGGTGACTTTGGCTCTTAAGCTGACCTTCTAATCGCCTCGACCGTCGCCAATTATCGCCAGCCCGATACAAGGAACAAGTTGGAAACGGCTTGGTGACTGGAGTAGGCAAATGTTTTACGATCCGCTGCGAAGTGGACGGCTATAATGCGATCCACGCCAGTTTGGTTTGGTAGGTTAATCCGGCGATAGCCACGCGTGCGGCCAGTCTTCAGATCGAGTAAGTCGGCCGAAAGAATATTTGCGCTAATGTGGCTCATGAGAGCTTCATTCCGATCCAGAACCGCAGATGGATAGTAACCTTCTTGCCTGTGAATGAAGCGCATTTGGTTGGTCGTCAGATCGAGAATCGCTAGTCTGCAATCGGGAGCAGCGCCAACGGCCAGCGTACCGGCTGGATCTATCATGACGTTCTCCATTTGTACGTTCTGGTGGAGCGGGACCGGTAGACCATCCGGCAGAGCCTGTCGATAGAGCTCCGGGGCCCGATTCGGGTAGTTGCCTGCAAGGAGAATCTCCTGACGATCAGGGATGAATTTTGCCCACCTGTAGGAGATTCCGCCGGTCGAAATCTGCCAGGTGGTCTGATTTCGAAGGGAACGAAGCGCAACTATGGTCGGATCGGTAGCGCTTTGAGAAAGAACCCACCGGCCGTCGTTTGACAAATCCAACGCGCGGCCATCGCCGATTCGTTGCGGCGCCTTCTGTTTTAGCGGGTACAAGAAGACGCTGTACTGTTTGCCGCCACCGGCGCCGCTCTCGTCAAATAGGACAGAGTTGCCGTCAGGAGTGATAGAGACAATGTTGGACCAATCGAGCCAGGAGAAGTCTCTGAAAGCAAGGGTGTCGGCGTCCCCCAGGGTCATCGATACCCGCTGTGGTCCTTCCGTAATAAGGACCTTGCCTTCCGGGGAAATGTCCTGAAGTACGAGAGCGCCTGGCACTTCTGCGATCAACCGAACGCGGCGGGTGAGATCAACAGCCTGAAGTGCCCGATCGACACCTGAGTGAGCTGCCGTGAACCATATCTCGCGACCGGAGGGTTGCCAGGCGATGCCATCCAAAGACTCCCAACCTGAGCTTAAAATTTGAGCTTGCCTGGATACTACATCGACCACCACTACCCGGCCTGCATCGTCCTGCGGGATAAGATGCTCTGCGAACGCGACTTGGCGGCCGTTTGGGGAGACGTGCACATCCGATATCCAGCCGGCGGAAGTGTAAATTCTGTGCCCCGGAGGATACTCGACGAACATGATTGAGTTTTCCGCAACGACGGTGCACAAGTCGCCACGAGGCCCAAAATCCAGATGTACCGCCCGATTGTTCAGAGCGTGCGGCATGCCGCCCGATAGAGGAACGCTCACCAGTCCGTACTTGCTCGAACCATCCGCCTCGGTATAGATCGCCGCTTGGCCGGCACGAGAAACGCCCGCCAGATACCCTCCCGTCTGGCTAAGCTCGCGAGGCTCGGGTGCTGCGGTTAGGGAGATAAAGACGCGGCTAGGGTGTCCATTCCATTCAGCGCCGTACAAAATTTGCTTTCCGTCCCGGCTGAACCGGGCACTGCTGACCAAACCGTTGTGAAAAGTAATCTGCTGGAAGGTAACGGATGGACGTGAGAGAGAATGCTCAAGCGCGAAAATTGCTAACAACAGGCATAACGAACCCAAAGACATGTACGCCCAAACTCTGCGGCTCCAAAACGCGGGTACGCGGGAAAATACTGTTTTCGGCGCACTGCTCAAATCTTGCTTAACGCCCGGTGGAATAATCTCTGGCGAGGACTCTTCTGCTTTATTCATCGAGGAAGGCATCTCCACCGGCGCAATGAAACGGTAGCCTAAGCGCGCGAGGGTTTCAATATAGATAGGGCTGTCCGCGGACTCTCCCAGCGCAATCCGGAGTCGGTTTACCGCGGTATTTAATCCACTTTCGAAATCGACGAAGGTATCTGACGACCACAGCCTGGCTCGCAACTGGTCTCGGGTGACCAACCGGCCGGGCTGCTCCAGAAGAGCACTCAAGAGATGGAAGGGCTTGCCTTGAAGGCGCACCCGGACTCCGTGCTTGCGCAACTCGCCCGTATCGAGAGACAGTTCAAAAGCGCCAAACCGAACGACACGATCCGATCTCGAGTCGTCGGGCGTTGCCCCTTTGCTTTCCATGGCCTAACACGACTTCTCCATGAGACGTATCTGCCTCCAATTAGTTCTGTCAATTTATAAAAAGTTAAATGATCGGCTTATAAGAAGCCAAATGGTCGGCGTGAGAATGCGGGTAGAGGATCAAACCAAGCGTGCAATACAAATGAGCTATCACGAAACTGGACAACAACTTATCGAGGGAGAAAGAAATTACTTTCTGTCCATTGAACTCGTTCCCGGCCAACCTTAAGCTCAAATCCGAAAGGATCACCGAGCATGCAGCGGACTCTAAGGAGTTTGTTAATAATTTGTAAAAAGCTATGTGTTCTGATGTCTTGCTGCCTCATGGCAGTTATAAGTTCCCTGGCAGCAACGTCCCCGGCCGGTTCGTCGTGGCCTCAGCTCGAGCGACAGGCAATAGCAGCTTCAAAGGCCGGCCGGTTCGCAGAAGCCGAAGCAATGCTGCGGAGCGCACTCGCTTGCATGCCTGACATGAAAAGCGGGGACGCAATGTTCTTGATGAATGAGCTGGGGGAAACTCAACAGTCACAAAGTCATTTGATTGAGGCCGAGGCGACCTACCAACGATCTTTGAAGCTGAGTGAATTTATAGCGGAGCCTCGCTTCGAACAAATAGCGGTGATCTTGAATAACTTAGGAACGGTAGCCTTGCAGCGCAGCCAATTCGCAATCGCGGAGCAATTGGTGCGACGGGCCTACGCCGTGTTGGAACAGCACGGTGAGCTTACCTCGATTACGGCCGGGCACGTCCTAAACAATCTCGCGTTAACGCTCCAGCATGAAGGCCGCTTGGTGGAAGCGGGCCCTGTGTATCAGCACGCGTCCATGCTTATCAGCAGGTTGGCCGGTGAGGACAGTATCGACTTCGCAAAAATACTGACGAATTTGGCGCTGTTCGATTTTGATACGGGAAATTTCGACCGCGCTATTCAGAACAATCGCAAGGCGCTGGCAATCGAGGACAAATTGCCGGTTGCTAATAGCAGCGATCGCGCCATGACCCTGAATAACTTAGGCCTCGCCCTTTCCGAGCTGAAGAAATTTTCGGAAGCCGAACCTCTCTATACTCAGGCACTTGCTATCTGGAAAACCACACCCGGAGCCGGTTCGCACTTGGTAGAGACGCTAAGTAACCTGTCCGTCCTTGAAATGGAAACTGGAAAACTAGACCTTGCCCAGCAGCATGCGGTGGAAGCGATGCAAATGGTGCAGTTGCTGCCTGATAGAGATCCACTTGTGGCGGTTGTCGCTCAAAATTTAGGAATGGTTGCCAGTTCGCAAGGCGATTTGAATGCGGCCCGTGAGTGGTATCAGCGAGCGGCCGATATCTGGCTCAAGACGGTCGGCGATCGACATCCAAGTTATGCATCCACGCTCGCCAATTTAGCCTCGCTTGAAACCAAAAAGAAACATTACAAGAAGGCGCAAACGCTTTATGAGCAAGTGTACGAGATAGACAGGAAGTGTCTTGGCCCCAGCCATCCGCGAGTTGCTGCCGATCTTTCAAACCTGGCGGCTCAAGAGTTTTATCTCAAACACACAGACGAAGCAGTGTCTATGTTTGAGCGTTCAAGAGAAATATTGGAGCACAGCTTCGGACCTGAGAGCCAGCAAGTTGCTCAATCATGGCGCAATATCGCGCTGGCATATTGCGCGGAGAGGCAGTGGCCCGAATCAGAGCAGGCTTTCGGCAAGGCGATTCAGGCGCTGGAAGCGGCGTCCAACTCGCGCAATCCCATGCTTTCCGCCTGGCTGCAAGAGTATGCGTCAGTGCTCAGAAAAGATAAACAGTTTGCTCAGGCAGAGCAGGCGGAGACCCGGGCACTGGGTATTCAAGTTCGAAATACGTTGCGCCCGGCGAGGATCGAGAATTCGGTTCTGCCCAGCGGCGCCGGTGGAACGAGTTAGGCGACTCCTGGTCGCATTTCGCGACAGATTTGTTCCGGAATCAGACACAACCACCGTGCACTTTGAACCCAAGTGACCGCTGGCGCCCAATAATAACGAGCAATTTAGGCCAAAAGCAACGATGGAACTTGTCTTGCAGGCCGGTTCATACCAGGCGATTGGGTTATGGGCGCTGCAACAGGTCAGGAAAGAATTCTCGCGGAAGACGTAATCGGTTCGATCCCGTCGCGGCCGACCGAACCAGATTGCAACGTCTATCGCTTCGGCGTATTCGAGTTGAGGCGGGACACGGGGGAACTTTGGAAGCACGGCATCCGGATCAAGCTTCAGGGTAAACCGCTGAAGATCTTGCTTGCTCTGCTAGAGAAACCGGGGGCGATGGTAACCCGCGAGGACCTCTGCGCGAGATTGTGGCCGCCCGGAACCTTCGTTGATTTCGAGAGCGGTCTAAACACTGCTACAAATCGCTTGCGCGTCGCTTTGGGTGATGCGGCAGAATCGCCGCGCTATGTGGAGACATTACCGCGACTGGGTTACCGCTTCATCTGTCCCATCACGAAGGTGGCCGAATCTGCGGCTGCCGTGATTACGCAAAGCGCAGCCCGCAATACTCCCATTCAAACGGAAGAAAGGCAGCTTGCTCAACCTGAGATGGCGCCGTTTGAGCCGTTGCCGGCAACTGTCGACAAGAGCGCCGGGTGGAACAAGATCTTAAAAGCCGTAGTTTCCGCCCTGGCCGTCGCCGCGGTGAGTTGCGCCGGAGCGTATTATTGGTCGGGCACGCACGTTAGATCCGAGCAGCCGGTCTTCCATCAACTCACCTTCAAACCCGGAAATATTAACTCCGCTCGATTCGCTCCTGACGCGCATCACGTTATCTACACCGCGTCCACAGATAGTGGCTGGCAAACTTACGAACTCGGCTTGAACCGGCTAAATTGGGCTTCGGCCACTCCGTTCCAGGTCGCGGGAAAGTATGCCGACCTTTCCAATTCCCGGCTGTTCGCTATAAGGAGAATGGATGCCGCGACAACAGTCGAGTTTCCGGTGAGGCGAGCGGTGTTCAGATCCGAGGGGTGGGTTGATTGCGTCCGAGTTTCTCCGGGCGGGGATAAACTTGCCTTTCTCAACCATCCTGTGCGGGACGACGACGGCGGCCAAGTAGTAATCGTCGGCAGGAACGGAGTCGCTCGCGTGCTAACCGCCGAATGGAACAGCATCGAAGGACTCGCCTGGTCTCCTACAGGCCGGGAGATTTGGTTTACCGCGAGCAAGGCAGCGGGAGCGCGCGCCTTGTATGCCGTGTCGTCATCTGGAAATTTGCGGCCACTGACGAAGATCCCGGCCTCATTACGCCTCCTCGATATTTCGAGAGCGGGTCAAGTGCTGCTCGCGCTCGATGATTCGAGAACAACTCTGACTACAGCGCTTCAGGGTAAATCGACGGAGATCGACTCATCGAACTTCGACTGTTCGCATGTGGACGACATCTCGTCGGACGGCAATCGAATCCTATTCACCGAGGCCGGCGATGGCGGAGGCCCACATTATTCAACCTACCTCTATGATCAGCGGTCGCGGCGCACGACGCGTGTGGGAAATGGACGAGGTCTCGCATTATCAGCCGAGGGTGACCGGGTGGTGACAACAGATTCCATAGATCGCAGCGCGCTAGTTATCACATCGATACTCGACCGAAGCTCGCGCCGGATCTCAGGATTGGGCTTCCAATACCAATGGGCGAAGTTCATACCGAAACGGAATCAGTTACTGGTCGGCGGTAGCTATCCCGGAGGCGCGCTTACGATCGCTCTGCAGAGTGAGCACGGTGGAAGACCCGTTCCCATCTCCGCCCCTTACCTGGATTATGTTTCGATATCTCCCGATGGGAGGAGATTGGCCGGGACTACGAGCGATTACCGGCTGGTCGTGTTCAACATGCAAGCGGGTGTCGCCGAGAAGATCGCACATCCGGATCGAGCCGTTCCGGTGGCCTGGAGCAGAGACTCCGAAGACCTATATGCGGCGGCGATGGGTGGCAGAGCGACAAAGATCTGGTGCATTAATGTGGCCAAGGAAGAGTCTGCGGTGTGGAAGACCATCGCTCCTGGTGATCTCAACGCCTTCGACGGATTTGCCAGCATCGTTGCGGCTCCGGGAACGGGGGCATACGCCTACTCCACGCGCATGAACTTCTCTCGGCTGTACGTGGTCGAAGGGCTCAGCTGACCTAAGAGACGCCAGGCGAATCCGCGATGCAGGGTGTATACTCGTTTCTCTTTCGAAGGGAGATTTCACCGCTGCATGAACCGCCGCAAATTCGCGCGAGGCCTGCTGTTTAACGGGCTCGGCGCGTTCGGGATGACAGTTGGATGTTCCACGCGCGTACCCGTACATCCCATTCCCCTACCTGGTCCAATTCCCAATCCGGTGGCGATCCGTCCGCAGGACTCCGGCATAGAACACGTGATCGTGGTCACGATGGAGAACCGCAGCTTTGACCATTTCCTGGGTTGGCTTCCGCGCGCCACAGGTATACCCGCCGATCTCAGTTTCAAGGATGCATCCGGAGCCGTTCACCCGGTATATGCGTTGAGCGGCGATTACACCGGCTGTGGCCATAGCGTGCCCGATAATTCATATGGGGCGCCCAATAGCACCGCTTATGACGATGGGAGAATGGATGGATTTTTGCGTGTGCCGGGCAACGATGTCTACAGCATCGGCTATTACGGGGCGCACGATCTACCGTTCCTGTCAGCTTTAGCCCAGGCTTACACGACCTGCGATCACTGGTTTGCACCTATTCAGGCCGAGACCTTCCCGAATCGCATCTTCTTGCTGGCAGCACAAACCGACCGCCTCTCCAACACGCTTTCACTTTCCGGTTTGCCGACCATCTTTGATAGTCTCTCGAGAGCTGGAGTTTCCCATCGGTATTACTTTGGGAATATTCCGTTTCTTGCGCTCTGGGGTTTGAAATACCTGTCTTCCTCTTCGATCTTTAGTAGCTTTCTTGCCGATGTTGCATCAGGCAATCTTCCCGCCGTATCGATTGTCGATCCAAAGTTCACAGAGCTTGATGACGGACTTGGGAATGACGATCACCCGCATTCAGACATCCGCAATGGCGATGCTTTTCTATCGCAGGTGTTTCACGCGGTTGCGACCGGGCCGAAGTGGGGCAGCACCGTGCTGATTGTGACATTTGATGAATGGGGAGGATTTTTCGACCATGTGGCCCCGCCTCGCGTGATTGCACCCAATAACGTGGATACTAATCTGGTGAACGGCGAAGCCCTGCTGGGATTTCGCGTACCTACCGTCATTGCTTCGCCGTTCACGCGCGGTGCGAACAAGGTCGATTCTACGGTGTACGACCACACGTCAATTCTGAAGCTGATCGAATGGCGCTGGGAATTGTCACCTTTAACCCTCCGGGATGCGTCCAGTGCAATTGGCAATCCAGTTGTGAACTTCAACTTCTCATCGCAAGATGCCATGGTTCCGCCATTACCTCAGCCCGGGACGGTCCCAGGCGTGCCCTGTGTACTGAAAGCACTGGCGAACAGGGCCGAGTCACCTGGCGCGGCCCAGGGTCAGCCGACAACCGAGTTCGGTGCGCTTGGAGGAAGCCAGCTTGTGCGCGATTGGCTCAATCATCCTCAATTCCAAAAGCACTAACAGCGTGATTCTGAACAAAAGCTTCTTGAATTCAATCGGGGCAGGGCTGTTGTCCGGTTTGCTGGCCCTGCCGGCTGCGCAGGCGGCAAATGACACGTCGCGGACGGTGTGGCAGATTGGCAAATTCGATCGGTCGCCCTTCGAGTTCACGCACGGCGCTGCGAACCAGACGGCATTTGTCGTGGGAAGGGATAATGCAGCACGCGATTGGCCAGGGCGTCAGGAAACCGGCCAAGTGTCTCGAATTCTGTTTTCGCTCGATTCTGTCTCGGGCACCTACAAGCTGCGAATTGGTGCGCTGATCGACGCGCCACGCGTTCCGGCGCTGCGGATTGCAGTGAATGGGCATGCGGGGGTGTTCTTTTTGCATCCTCAGCTCAGTTATGCGCGCAGCGATTTCTCTTACGCCTTTGATCCGCATGAGTCCGAGAGCACCGTGGATGCTGCGATCCCGCTCGCACTTTTAAAAGCTGGCGCGAATGAGATCGCGATCACCTGCGTGGATGAGCCGCCTACGTCACCGGGAGAGAAAGAACTGGGCGGCATCAGCTATGACGCGCTGCAACTCGAGCAGCGGGCGGAAGCACCGCCGATGGAAGGGCAAACCAGCATCCGGCTGGAACCTACCATCTTTTATGAGCAGAATCCGGACGGGTTACGTGAGGTGGTGGATGCCTATATCCGGTTCGCGCGACCCTGGGCGGCGGCACAGGTGCAACTGGAAGCCGGCGGAAAGCGCTATGAGGCGGATCTGAGTGGTGGAGAGTTTGGCGAATCCCGCGTTTCGTTTCTCGTCCGGGAATGGAGCGGCAAGGTTCAGGCCCGAGTCCGGATTTCTACCGAGCCGGAACGGATGATGTCGTTCGAGATGGAGCGGCAGCGGAAGTGGACTATTTTCGTTGTGCCGCACACGCATCTCGACGTCGGGTATACCGATTACCAGGGGAAGGTGGCGGAAACGCAGGCGCGGGTGCTGACACAAGCGGGTAAGCTGATCGAGCAGCATGCGGACTTCCGGTTTTCGATGGATGGATCCTGGAACCTGGACCAACTATTGAGTACACGTTCTGCCGCGGAAAGGGATGAAATTCTCAATTTGATCCGCAGCGGCAAGATCGCACTGCCTGCACAAAACTGTAATCTGCTCACCGGATATGCGTCGCTCGAAACGCTCTACCGCTCGCTCTATGCCTCGAGAGCACTCGCCGTGCGATACCACGTGCCGCTTTCGTATGCAAATATAACAGATGTTCCCACTTATTCCGGGAGCTATCCATCCGTCCTTGCGAGCAGCGGAGTGAAGTACTGGGTTGCGGGTTCGAACAACGACCGCGCTCCTATATTTTCCTACGATCATTGGAACGAACAATCGCCATTCTGGTGGGAGGGACCGGACGGCAAGCGAGTCCTCTTCTGGTATTCGCGGCATTACATGCAGGTACAAACGCTGTTCGGGCTGCCACCGGAGCCGCAAGCGATCCGCGAGTCTCTGCCGATTTACTTACAAGCCTATTCCCGGCCCGATTACAAGCCGGATGCCGTGTTGCTCTTTGGGACGCAGGTGGAGAACACGGACCTGTTTCCTTCGACTGCCGTCTTTGCCGATAACTGGAACAAACGTTTCGCGTATCCGAAATTGCAATACGCTACCTTTACAGATTTCTTTAAGTACATTGAGGCCGCGTATGCCAATGATCTGGCGACGTTTCAGGGTGACGGCGGCGGCTACTGGGAGGACGGCATTGGAAGCGATGCATATTATGCACAGGAAGATCGGGAGAATCAGAACCGGGCGCTATCGGCCGAAATTTTGTCGAGTGTGACACATTCCGTTGACACCAACCTGAATCCTCCGGTGGGCGCGTTCCAGAAAATTTGGGAAAACCTGATTCTGTTCTCAGAGCACACGTGGGCATCGTGGAATTCGGTTTCTGAGCCGGATCATGAAGAGACCATTCGCCAGTTGCGGGTGAAAGATAACCGCGCGGATGAAGCACATTTAGAGATTCAAGACATCCTCGGACGATCCTTGAGCCAGTTGGCAAATGAGATCCATATTCCCGCCAATACTTTGGTCGTGTTCAACTCACTGAATTGGAAGCGCAATCTGGTGGTCGAGACCGATTTGTTTGAGCACCCAAGTCTCATTGACCTGGGAACGCAAAGCCCCGTGCCGCTTGAAGTCTTATCGCGTAGCGAACATTTCCTTCACGTCCGTTTTCTGGCCCAGGATGTCCCGCCGGTTGGTTATAAGTGCTTTCGGATTGAGTACGGCAAGCAAGGTGGTCCGGAAGAGGCCGAGCGATCGTTTACGCCTACAGTCGAAAACTTGTTTTATCGCGTGAGGGTGGATCCGGAGACCGGCGCTGTAGCTAGCATTTATGACAAGCAGTTGCAGAGAGAGCTTGTGGATGGAAGGAGTCCTTACAAATTTGGACAATACGTTTATGTGACGGGCGGCGACGGCGATACGCAAATCATCAATCCCTTTCCAGCACTGCCCGGGGCTCAGCTTGTGTTGCATCGTGCTGCGAAAGGCAGATATCTCGGCGCCGAGAAGACGCCGTGGGGCGAATCGATTCGCCTAGTGAGCTCCGCACTGAATACACCGCAGATTGAGGCCGAGGTGCTGCTGTTTAACCAGCAGAAAAAAATCGAATTTCATTACCGCGTTCATAAGAACGAGACCACCGCGAAAGAAGGAGTTTATTTTGCATTCCCAGCGGCAGTAGAGCGGCCGGTATTCACTTTTGCAACGCAGCAGCAATGGGTAGATCCGGCACGAAATCTGATGAAGGGCGGGAGCCTGGAGTGGTTCAACATTCAATACTGGATGGCGGTACACGACCGCGATCTTGCAGTGGGCATTGTGCCGATAGATGCCGCGCTTGCCTCATTTGGCGACATTAATCGTGGTAAGTGGCCCGGCGTGTTTGCACCGCAATCGGCGACGCTGTTCTCGTACGTGATGAACAACTACTGGCACACCAATTACCGGGCCGGGCAAGGAGGCGTGTTTACCTTTCGTTATGCGATGACGAGCGCTCCGGCATTGAATGGAAACGCGCTTACGCGGCTGGCAGTGGAGGAGATGCGTCCGGAAGAGCTGAACGATGTAGTGAGCCAGGACAAGGTCGGCGATCCGGAGCGGCCGCTGCCCGCTGAAGGGAAGAGCTTTTTGGAAATCCCAGCGGATGACGTGACACTGATCACCTGGAAACGGGCGGAAGACGGGAACGGGAGCATTTTCCGGCTGCAGGAGACCGCCGGTACCGCGGCGGAAACGTATCTAATGCTGCCCGGGCAACGAATACGAACGGCTTCCCTTTGCTCCGGAGTGGAAGACGATTTAGAACACCTGTCAATAGAGAACGACCGCGTGCGGCTGCGCTTTAAACCGTTCGAAGTGCTGACAGTGCGGATCGTGCCGGAGTGAGAACTCTGGCGCGGATCGAATGCTAGTCCAGGTACTCCTCGGTCAAATTCATAAGCTTTCGCACGCCATCGAGCGGAGCGCCCAAACCCTCGAATTCGAGCGAATACAACCCTTTGAAGCCTGAGTCGCGCATAACTTTCATCGAAGCAGGAAAATCATCGGGGTAAAATCTGCCCCCGTCGGCTATACCGTCCTTCGAGTGGCAAATCGTGGAGGCGTAAGGCGCCAGAATCCGGAGCTGGCTAAGAGCAAAGGCCGCTGATTTGGTAGCGAAGTTACCGAAATCGGGACAGGTCCCGGTTCGATCGGGCCCGAGCTGCTTAATAACGGAACTGAGGATCTCCGCGGATTCGCTCTGCAGGCTATCGTTGTGGAACAGCACCTTTATGCCGCGTGCATGGGCAACATCAATAAACGGTGCTAAATTATGAGCCGCGGTGTGAGGGTCGGGTACGCCTTTACCAGTCAATGCAACTGTGACGCTGGGGCAACCGAGAGCTGTAGCCACACCGACCCAGCGGTCTGCTTCCTTTGCAACCAATTCACGATCTGCATCCGGCGTAAACACACCGCCAGGAATCTCCACGCCCATCAAGTTACAGCAGCGAGAGTGCGCTTTTTTCAGACCGGCTTTCACTTGGTCGATTGTGGAAGAATCGGTATCCGCGAAGTGCTGAGGTAGGAACTCGACGTTATGGATGTTGAAGTGATCCGCGAGAAAAGTCGGAAACTCTGCCTGGGTCAGCAATGGATATTGCGGCTTCCGGTACTCGTGCATTTGAGGGGTGTCGAAATAGCCCCGGAACGGCCATGAATTGCAAGCCAGCCGCTCCACTTTGCTGTTTGAGGCTTGTTGCCCCGCGCGTATCGCTGAAATAGGCAGAAACGAGAACAGCGCCGCAGTAGCTGCGCCATGCAGAAAGTCTCTTCGTTTTACATCTTTATCAGTCTTGATTTCCATACTGGTTTGGATCGGTAGGCCAGCCACAATCATTTAGAGTTGCACCCCGGAGAGCGAGCGTGGAAAGCATTGCCCTTGAAGTTCAGTTCTTGAAGCCCCACGCGCGACGTGTAGAAGCCCCTGATTGTTTCGGCTTTCAAAAGCGCGAAGAATCGAGTCCCGGAATTTTCCGACTGCTTTGGGGCGGCCTCATCGCTTATCGAATGCAAAATAGCAGTCTGCTGCTCTACGCCGAGTAACAAAAATTCCTTCGAATACCGCGCGGGCGCTATATCGCGAATCCATTGCATCCCGTCGCGACAAATCGTGGCCGGATTCGCCTTCTCAAAATGCCTATCAGAACCATAATAGGCACTGGCCAGCGCCCGATGAAGTGGATCGAGACGCATCTCGGCCTGATGCACACCCTCCACGCTTGACACATGCAGGTCAAACCACTGCGCCACCTCCTGGCTGACACCCGACTCATCCGCGGCGTCGTCCAGCATTAACTGGATCAAACGGCGAATCACCAGAAATTCCTCGGCGGAAAAGAATCGCGGATTGAATGGTTCGTTTGTGGGGCGAACATAATCGGTGGGACATCCGAGAGGAATCGGATGGTATTGATCGGCGCTCATGAGCGCATGACTGAGATGATCCGTTGACGGGAGGTAAACGCCGGGCGGAAGAGTCGTGCCATTCGCGGCGTCGCCGTATGTCTTCGCTGGAATGGTAAGGGCCACCGCGGCTTGTCCGATCGTAAGCACCCAGTCTCGACGCGTCTGATCGCTCATATCCGCCGTTCTCCTTACTACAACTCGCCCCGCTTCGAGGCATTTATTATGTGATCCGCCGCTCGTACCGAGATGGCCATGATGGTCAGCGTCGGCTCATAACAACCTTGCGTTACGAACGACGCCCCGTCGGTAACAAAAACGTTCTTCACGTCATGCACTCGGTTGTACGCGTTTAGAACGCTTTTCTTTGGGTTTTTTCCCATGCGAGCGGTCCCACATTCATGGATGTTCTTGCCGAAAACGCTGAGGTCTTCGGCCGGCGGAACCTTGTCCTTAATCCCCAAAGCATCCAGAGCCATTGAGATATCGTGCCGCATCGCTTTTGCCATGGCGCGCTCGTTCTCGCCGTAGCTCGCGTGAATTCTCAAGGCCGGTATACCCCACGCGTCCCTTTTTTCTGAATCAAGCTCGATGAAATTATCAAAGCGCGGCAAACACTCGCCTTGTGCTTCCATGGAGAAGTAATACGGGATCTGCTGCCGGACTCTTTCGCGCCAGGGGCGCCCGAAACCCGGCAGGGAAAAGGCCTGCTCATAAAGCTGCTGGCTGGCGGAGCCGTCGAAACGATAGCCACGCAGAAAGTCACTGTTCTTGTGGCCATCCGTGTTTGCATATTTCGGAATCAGATAGCCGCAGGGATTACCGATTGCCTCGCGTTTCGCGCTTTTGAGCGAAGCAAGTTCGCCGCCCGCGCCCTCGATCGTGAAATGATCCATCAAAAAATGGCCCAGCATGCCATTCGAATTACCTACGCCGTTAGGAAACCGCGGCGATCGCGAATTTAACAGAATTCGCGTCGATTCAAGCGTCGCGGCTGCAAGCACGACTATCTTCGCGCGGGCTTCGGCGTGCGCCTTATTTACGCGGCTGATATAGTGCACGCCCTCCGCAGTACCTTCATTGTTCATCACGACGTGACTCACGACCGCATCGCTGACCAGAGTGAATCGTCCGGTTCGGGCGGCTGCGGGAAGTGTCACTGACGGACTATTGAAGTACGACGCTGTGTGACAGCCGCGCTGGCACTCATCGCAGTAGTGGCAGGCCGGGCGTCCATTATGCGGAACAGTTAGATTTGCCACGCGGTCGGACATAAGTCGCCAGCCGAAGTTTTTTTCAACGACACCTTTGGCCATTATTTCGCCGCACGACAGATTCATCGGAGGCAAAAACTTCCCGTCGGGCATCTGCTCGAGCCCTTCATATGATCCGCTTACGCCGATATAGCTTTCCACTTTGTCGTAAAACGGCTCGAGTTCAGCGTAATTGAAGGGCCAGTCCTCCTCATGACCGTCGCGGCTCGCGGCTTTAAATTCGTAGTCGGTGTACCGGTAGCTCTCGCGCGCCCAGCAGAACGTCTTTCCGCCAACCTGCCGTCCCCGAATCCACATGAAGGGTTTGTCGGCTGGAAACGTGTAAGGGTGCTCGTTGTCGTCCACGAAAAACTGATGACTGTACTCGTCGCAGGCATAACAAAGCCGTTGCACCGGCTGATTTGTCAACAGTTGCCTTTGATCTCCGAAGCCACGATACCTGACTTGGTAAGGCCAGGCGTGTTCGGTGAAATCGCGGCTCGGAACGCGTGCCGGGCCAGCCTCCAGCATCAACACTTCCATACCGTTTTCGGTAAGTTCCTTAGCTACCCAGCCGCCGCTTGCACCAGATCCGACAATCAGGGCGTCATAGATCTTGCTCTTCATTTCCGTCTTCTCCTAAGATCCCAGACCGCGCCACCATCTCGAAGCACGGCCGAAGCTCCGGCCCGCAGTTGAGAACAGGTCTTCAAAAGAGCAGCTTCAGAGCGAACTGGATCTCTCTCGGATCGCGCGCAGCGCTGACACTACCAAACGGACTTGATGATCCACTTCCAGCGACGTCCTGAATCGGTACAAAGGTCGTGTCGATGGAAGCGAACTGGGTATGGTTGAAGGCGTTAAAGAACTCCGTGCGGAATTGCAGCCTGGGAGACTCGCTGCCGCCCAAACCTTTTATATGGGGAAGCGAGAAATCCTTGAACAGCGACAAATCGAAGTTGTTGATCCCCGGTCCACGGATATTATCGCGGCTGGAGTTGCCGAAAGTGCCTGGGGCTTGCAATTGAAACGCATTGATGTTGAAGTACTCGGTCACGTTCTGCAAACCGGTCCCAGCGTTCGGGTTCGAGATCGCATTTGGGCGCTCACAAACGTCACCAGAAGCCAGGCCGACTACATCGTGGTCGAGACAGGCGGTTTGCGGGAGGCCCGAACGCAGCGAATAGATGCCATTCAATTGCCAGCCGCCAAGTCCATTTTTCAAAAATCGATTTCCACTATTGGCAAAGACAGGTATCTCCCAAACCGCGTTGATCGACAGGGTATTCGGCTGGTCCTGAGTGCCGAACGCCTTCTCCGCCGCAATGTCATAGGCGTTCTGCACAGGATAGGCGTGGCCTTCCGTATCGCGGTTCGGACCATCGGAAATGAGATGGCTAAACGTGTAGGCAAGTTGTAATTGCAAGCCGCGGGTGAGTCTCCGTTCCAAAGACGCTTGGAGAGAGTTATAGCGTGTCACCGCCTCGCGGGCATTCACGTAAATATTGCTATATCCGAGATAAGGCCGGACGGTATCAGGGTTGATGCCGACAGAGCCGCCTGTTTCTTCATAGTTGTAAACGTCAAGCAGGTCCGCCGTCGGAATCTGGTTGATATTGACGTTCAGGCCCTGATGAATTTGATGGCTGCCGGAATAGCCGACAGCAAACAATGTGTCGGAACTCACGCTGTACTGAATGCCGGCGCTGTACTGATAGCTCAACGGATTCTGGTAATTTGGCTCCAGGGTTTGTAGCTGGATAGGCGGCTGGGGTGTGTTCGGGTTGAATGGGGCGAGAGAGTTGATGGAAACGCCAGTCAGGATCGCGGTTCGATCGAACGGCGGCAGTTGTCCTAAAGCGCTGGTTTGCGAGATGGCGTCGCGCCCGTGGAACATTCCCGCCCCGGCGCGAAAAACGAGCTTGTCATGGAAGAGCGACGGCGACCAGGCAAGGCCACCGCGCGGTTCCCAGTCGTTCGGATGATTCTTCACAAGAGCGGGACCGGGGATACCGGACGAGTGAGGCGTAACTATACCGTTTAGCGTGTTACAGAGAGCCGGATCAACCAACCCGTCCGAGTTAAAAGCCGCGGCGGAGCACTGGCCCGGGTTATAGACGCCTGGATAAAAGTTCGCAATGTTGTTATGGGCGGAGAAGGTTTGGCCAAGATATTGCCATCGGAGGCCGTAATCGAGCGTCAGGTGCGAGGTGGCCTTCCAGGTGTCCTGCAGATACAGCGCATAATCATGCCAGCGATCGTAAACGGGATTGAGTGTCTGCTCTTCCTGGTACTGCGCGAGATCTCCGGTAAGCAGATCATGGAAGCTGTTGAAAGACATGATGCCGGCAGTGTCATCAACGCCTCCATTCGCGGGCTCGCGCTTGCGGCCGCGTCCGATAAAGAATCCAGCTTTCACGCTGTGCGTGCCTTTGGTCCACGACAGCCCATCCTGCCATTGAAGAACAGCTTCGCGGTTCGTGAAAGGTGCTTGGTGGGAAAGCGTGCCAAAGCCGTCGACACCATTTACCGTCGGAAAAGAGCCGCTCGTCTGCGGAAAAAGCTCGGTATAAGTAAACCCGGCACGGGATGCCAGGTTCGGATCGGAAACACTACTTGTCTGGAAGTGGATAAAGTTTTCCGTGTAGCCAAACTGAAATTCGTTCACTACCGTGGGTGTGATGATGTTGGTCAGCTTCGCCATGCTATTGAGCGCCGTAAAGGTCCAATCGCTCGAGACTGAGGGGAAGTTATCGTCGGCCCAGAGCTGATTGTTTTGGTTTGCGAGACTCTGCCCTTCCGTCATAACCCGCGCCATCAACATAGCTTTGTCACTTATGTTGTGGTCCCATCGATAGAGTTGAATGTTATCGACTGTGCCCCCAGGCAAGCTGTCTACAAAGTTAAACGAACCGGTGGCGTTGGGTAGGGGATATCGGTCAAGAATGGCGAGAGCGTTCGGATTGATTTGCGATGTCGGCACGTCGGGTTCGCCCAGTTCGGAGAGATTTCCAGCTCGTTCCGCGGCATCGGGGACGTTATCCTGGACTACGTTGCCCGTGACATTTCGCCGCCCTTCGTAGGAGGCGAAGAAGAAATCTCGTGTCTTGTTCTGATTGTAAAAGCCGGGAATCCAGATTGGGCCACCCAAGGTATACCCGAAATCGTTGAACCGAAGCTCGTTGCGCGCCTGTCCCGCCTGATTTAGGAAAAAATCGTTGGCGTCGAGCTTATCGTTGCGGAAGTATTCGTAAACACTCCCATGGAAGTTCTGAGTGCCTTGCTTCGTAACGACGTTGATGACCCCGCCCGTTCCGCCGCCGAACTCGGCGCTGTAGTTGCTGCGGAGTACCTTGAATTCCTCCAGGGCGTCAAGAGGAGGTGTAACTACGTTTTGCGCATTACTCCCGATGTCCATGTTGTTTTGTCCATCGAGCAGCCACAAGTTCGAGTTACTCTGGTTCCCGTTAATAGAAACGGTGGTATCGCTGTTGATACCGACTCCGTTTCCTATAGTGCCGTTCTCTGAAACGACGCCGGGAACCAGCATAACGAGCTGGCTAAATACCCGGCCATTAAGCGGAAGAGCCTGAGTCTGGCGCGCCCCGATAAGATCCGAGAGCTCGGCCGATTGCGTCTGGAGCTGAGCGCCACTTTCGTTTACGCTCACTGTCTCGCTTGTGCCGCCGATTTCCAGATGAACTGGAATCATCAAGCGGTCATTCACGTCGAGCCTGATTTGCTTGGCCTCAAATTTTTTAAAACCGGGCGCCTCCGCGGTCAAGCCATAGTTTCCGACAGCGAGGTTTGTTACTACAAACAATCCGCTGGAGTTGCTGGTCTCGGTACGAGCAACTCCAGTCTGGACATTGGTAACAACGACCGAGGCGTTCGGGACCACGGCTCCAGAGGGATCGGTTACGGTTCCCGAAATGGTCCCAGTGCTCTCCTGGGCAATTGCTGTTGAAAGAACCAGCAGCGCGAGTAATGCGATACGAGCTATGACGCGATTAAGCATGTTCATTCCTGGCGACGAATAAAATCAAATTGCAAGAATAGTTGAAGCATAGTCGATTTGGTTTCAAGATGCCGGGATTTGCACTGATCGGGGCCATTGTCTTGCGACTGGCACTGGCAGATACAGCCGCGAACCACTACGCACTTGGTTTGAAAGAGGCCGCACATGGTGAGTACGAGAGTGCGGCGAAGGAGTTCACGCTTGAAAAACAGCAGCATCCCGGATTGCCTGGTATCGACAAACAGATCGGCTTGGCGCTGTTTCAGGCGAAAGAGTTCGAACGCGCCATACCTTCCTTGATGCAGGCGCGGCGCGCAGAACCGAACGATATGCAGGTGTTGCTGGCGCTCGGTACAGCATATGCCCGACTGGGCCAAACCGACGCGGCGGAACCTGTTTTTGCAGACCTTCTGAAGCGACATCCAGACTCCCCGGAACTCCACCTGTTGTGGGGAGAAGTTTATGCAAGTGTAGCGCAAGTGAAACAGGCAGAAGAAGAGTTTCGAGAGGCATTGCGATTGAACACACGGTTACGCAGGACTCACTACGATCTGGGACTACTGTTTTTGAAGCAGAACCGGCTAGGCGAAGCAGAGGCCCAATTTCGAGCCGAGCTGGCGATCGATCCTGGGAACGTTGAGGATCGCTATGATCTGGCAGTCGCACTGATGCACTCGAACAAGATTTCGGCGGGTATGAACGAACTGGAATGCGTTCTGGCCGCGCAGCCCAAGCATGCAGGCGCGAATTACGAATACGGAAAGGCCCAGCTAACGGCAGGGAACGTGGATGGTGCCATTGATCATCTGCAGAGAGCAGCCGCCGAAAGTCCAGCCAAGCCGTACGTACATTACCAACTTGCGCGCGCCTACTTACAGGCGGGGCGGCACGAAGAGGCCGAGCGCGAATTCGCGAAGGTGAAAGCTTTGCGAGGAATTGGGAAGTGAGGAGCCTTAAGTATTCGTGGCTCCCTTATTCACGGCGGTATTCATGTCCCTGAGCAGACCTTCCAGCGAGCGTTTGGTGGTTTCGAGATGCGTAATTCCGGGCGCCACAAACTCGCACTCCAGCGACATAGTCCCCTGATATTCGTCCTCGAATTAACTGGCGAAATTGACCTACTAAATCGATCTGGCCCGCGCCTGCAAAAGTCTCTTGACAGTTTTTCAAATTTGGTTCACATTTCACACCCTTCAGATGCATGTGCCAGATGCGTTTTCTGTCGAGCGCATTGTAGCCATCGGGGAAGGAAACCTCGCCGTGCCAATATCCATTTCCGACATCCCAGTTGACGCCCAAATTGGAAGCAGGGGCCATTTTCAATATCGCGGCGAGTTCGTGACCCGTGGCCGCGTTGCATGCCTCTTCATTCTCAATGACCAGCCGCATTCCGGCGCGGTTCGCAACTTCAGCAGCTTTTCCGAGCTCTTCGGCAATTCGCTCCGAAACCTCTCCGGGTTTGGCAACGCGCCAGAAGGTAAACCCGCGAATTTTATCTGTACCGAGAGCGTGCGCGCGATCAGAAGCACGTTTGAGAAGTTCCATCTGTTCTGAATAGGGATAGTCATCCTTCTCGGCTTTGATCGGAGTGGTACCTGGCAGGGTGCACTTGTACAGGGCCGAATCGATCGCAGATACGCGGAATCGGTATCTAGTGATCGACTCCTTCAAGCGCTGAATCTGAGTAGGACTTGCTTCCGTGTTGTAAATTCCGAACACTTTTCGAATCTCAACCCAAGAGAGTCCGTAACTCTTCAGGGCTTTGAGAGCTTGTTCGAAGTCTTGCGATATTCCGTCGCTAATGGCTCCGAGTTTGAAGCGGCGCAGCGGTGACATCGGTTCCGCTCGGGCAGCATCCGAAACTCCGCCTGCAAACAAAGCTGAGCTGCACAGGATTTGCAGCCACTTCAGAAATGCGCGTCGTTCCATCATTCTCCTAATTGCAAACCGAGCAGTTCTGGCTGGCATTGCGCTTGACCCAAGCGTAGGCCTCAACCGAATTCTTCCAATAGAATTTCTCCATAGCCGCCGCGCCTTTCGTAGAGATGAACTCTTTGGCCAGCCGAAAAACATCGGAGTACCCCGCCCACTGGTCACTGTTGGGCCAATCGCTTCCGTAAAGCAGCCGGTCCGGGCCGAAAGTTTCCCAAATATGATCTAACCGGTCTCGATAAAAATCGAGATCCAGCGGCACGCGGCCATCAACGCTTCGCACAATCCCAGACACTTTGGCGAACAACTGCGGCCGCTGCCCGAGTAATTGCAAATCCGCATCGCACGCCCGACGCGCGGCGGAATCCTCGGGTGGCATCAATTCGGGCAGATGATCAAGGACAATCCGAAGAGTGGGAACACGATCGCTCAACCGAACAACAGCGTGCATGAGCGCGGGGTCCGGGTTTGCGGTGTCGAGCACTAGCCCTGCCGCCGCCACTAATTTCAGGTCGTTCACAAATCCGGACTTCGATACCTCATTGCTTAAGTCGCGATTCCAGATATTCCCGTAGCGAATGCCTCGAAACAGCGGGTTCTTGTGCAGCCGGTCAAACTGTTCGGCGAAACCGGGCGTGCCCGGTTCTAGATCGCCGACCGTACCAACGATAATCGAGTCTTTCGCAGCGACATCCAGAACCCACTGATTGTCATTCAGCCATGGGCTGCATTCTATTTCGATCGCGCCGACAACACCGTGCGGTACTGCCACTTTGCGGAAGCGTCCCGGAAGCGCGCTTTTGTAAATTGAGCTATCCTTCGGTGGCCATGGCACGCCCTGCGGACGCGACACATCGAATAGATGGATGTGGCTATCGATGATCGGAAGTTTTCCTGCAGTGCGCGCAAACACGTTAGAGGCGCGCGCAACCGTAGCGCCAAGAGCAGTGGACAGAAACGTTCTACGTCTCATGGATGAACTGCAGTTGGGCACGCATCTTAGGCTTTCCGCTTAGTTCATCACAAAGCACCAGAGTGTATCGCCCGTGGCCGCGATCACGTACTGATGGCCGTCCAGCATGTACGTCTGCGGCGGATTGCTGACGTAGCCGATACGGGTGTTCCACAGAGGCTTTCCGGTTGCCGCGTCGTGAGCAACCAGGTTCCCGGCGCCGTCGCCGGCAAAGACCAATCCACCGGCAGTTGCCAACAGACCGCCGCCTCCTCCGCCGTCGCTGTAATAAGGATGCCTCCAGGCGACCTTTCCTGTTTTGTAGTCGATGGCGGTCAGGTAGGTTCCGCCCGATCCGATCTCTGCCTCTTCCTTACCGCCGAGACCCATGGAACCGCGGGGATCGAGGTCCGTGAGGTAGAACTCGGAGAAGGTGTTGTGCTCGGAAACATATAGAAGGCCTGTTACGGGCGAGAAGGCAGGCGGCTCCCAATTGATGGTGCCGTCTGAACCAGGTGAAACGAGTGAGCCGCCCACAGTGGCATCCTTTTCGGGGTTTACCTTTGGCCCGCCGAATGTGTTCAGGCCCGTCGCCCAGTTGGTGAACTTGCCCCATTTGCTGGTAACAAGATGTTCCCCCGTGGTGCGGTCGATCGTGAAGTAATATCCATTGCGTGTCGCCGTCAGGGCAAGCTTCCTCATTTTGCCCTTGAATATGGCGTCTACCAGTACGGGAGTTTGTGCCGAGTCGTAGTCGTGCATGTCATGAGGTGATGTTTGGAAATACCAAGCCATCTTGCCGGTGTCTACATTCAAGGCGATCAGAGAGCAAGTGAAGAGATTATCGCCGGGACCGCGCGTGCCGTTCGTAAACGCCGGAGTGGGGTTGCCCGTACCAAAGATGTAGAGTTTCGTTTCCGGATCGTAGGCGCCTGGAATCCACGTCTGGGCGCCACCATGTCTTGCGGCATCGAGACTCGCCCAGGTGTCGAGACCTGGATCTCCTTTCTGCATTGGGACTGTATAGTGCTTCCATTGCAAGTCGCCCGTCTCGGGATCGAATGAATCGAGAAAGCCGGGGGCATCGATGTCGTCTCCTGTTCCGACCAAAACATGGTTGCCCACAATAACAGGAGCAGGCGTCGAAAAATAGCCGTCGTCTACGTCAGCGATTACCTTATGCCAGCGCTCCTTGCCTGTCTTGGCGTCGAGCGATACGAGGTAATCGTCCGGCGTCTCCATGAAGAGATAGTTGTTCCACATGCCAAGACCGCGATTCCCGATATGCGTGCCGCCCTTGGTTTTCCAGAAGTAATGCCACAGTTCGCGGCCGTCGCGGGCGTCCACTGCCCAGGCGTTGTCGGGCATGGTGAAGTAGAGCGTGCCGTCCACTTCGAGCACTGACGCTTTGATCGTGCCACCCCGAACGTTGATATCGCCAGGCCCTTCGCCTCCAATAATTATTGGCGCACTTTCCTGAGAATGCCTCCTGCGGTGTTCGTTGGGTTCGCCGGTCCCGGGAGTGACCTGCGTCATCCAGGCAAGCGTCAGGTGCTGGACGTTTGAACGATTCACCTGCTTAAGCGCGCTGTAGCGCTTGCCGGAATAGTCGCCACTGTAGGTCGGCCAGGAATCAGAGAGCGGCTTGAGAATATCAGCAGGATTCAAGCCATTGCCTTGCGCGTGAACGAGGAGGGGCGCAACGAGTAGAGATGCGGCGAGAACGATTTGGTTGAGCTTCATTTCAAGGTCACCAGGTATGCGGTTACGTCATGAATGTCCTGGTCGGTGTATTGCGACAGCAGCTCGCGATGGACCTTCAAAGGATCGTGAATCACGATATTCGGCGTATTTCCGGTTCTACGAAAGGTTCTTTGGGACTCGTCAGCGAGAGCGAGCGTGATTAAGAAGTCATCAATCCGGACCAATTTACCTTCGACGATATCTCCTGAAGGCAGCGTGATCGTCGCCGTCACCGCGCGAGCAGCCGATGCCGTTCCTTCCGGCTCCTCCTCTCCTTCGGGTGTAGTGCCGGCAAGCCAAGCGTCTTGGAGCTTCTTGGGATCGGGGATCCGGCTAGCAATTTTGCTGAGATCGTTTGTGGCGGAATGGCAGCCACTGCACTTCGTTTCAAAGTAGGCTTTCCCTTCGCTTGCATTGCCGATGAGAATGCTTGGTATTTGCTGGCCGGCAGAAGGTGGGGCACCCTGCGACTGAATGGTTTCGATGACGCTACGCACGTAAGCGGCCACTGCGTTGGCGTCCGCATCATCCAATCCGATTGCCGGCATACCCATTTTCTGACGGCTTCCGTGAATGACGGGTACGATCAACTCGCCATTTAGATCGCTTAGAGCGACCTGCGAACGCAAGAGATTGGGACCTCCCAGATCGCCCCCGCGCAGATCCGCACCATGGCAGCCGCGGCAGTTAATGGCGAACAGCATTTTACCGCGTGCGATCTGTACGGGATCGCCTGGCGGCCGCTTCTGTCCCGGCACAAATCCGCCTCTGTGCCTGGGCTCATTGGGTGGAGGAACGTTTTGCGTGCCGGGAGCCTGGGCGCCCGCTGCGGGGGGCGCCTGCGTGGACTGTGTGGTCTGTGTCGTCGCGATTCCCGCGGAAGACAGCATCACGGCGAACAGGCATGCGCTTGCGATTGCTGATTTGGCCAGAATGTTTACCTCAGTTATAAGAGCACAGGGACGAAGCTCAACAGGTATTGTACGAGCAGCGACAAAATAAGGGGCCGCCGGCGGTTGTGAACGAACCTCCGATTTTGGGCGCACTCGTGTGATGGACGCCTTTTGCTTCGAGTACCATTATTAACACTCGCCTTGATAAGCGAAGGTAAAAATGTCTAGAGCTTGGCATGCGCAGCTTTATGCGCAATGCGGACCGGAAGTAGCGAAGCGATTGAAGACTCCTTGATGATCGGGCGGGGAAGTGACCATGTCCGAAAAGCGCGAGTGCACACCTTCAACAAATGAGAAACTTTGCATGTGGAGCTGCCGGATCGAGAGATATGCTATCGAGCCTTGCAGAGCCGCGATATCCGTTTTGACGGCTTGCTGTTTGTAGGTGTCACAACAACCGGGATCTATTGCCGCCCCATCTGTCCGGCCCGCACTCCAAAGCTCGCGAATTGCCGGTTTTTTGGTTCGGCGGCAGGAGCACAGGAAGGGGGCTTTCGCCCGTGCCTGCGCTGCCGGCCGGAGACTGCGCCCGACTTGGCTTCGTGGCGCGGAACTTCGAACACGGTCTCACGAGCGCTGGGTCTCATTAGCGACGGTGCTCTTGATGGCGTCGCCGCAGGCGTAGAAACATTGGCGGAGCGCCTCGGTTTAGGCGAACGGCAACTCCGGCGGCTGTTCCAACAGCATCTGGGAGCCTCCCCCATCGCAGTGGCCCAGACGCGGCGTGTGCTTTTCGCTAAGCAGCTTATTCACGAAACTCAAATGCCGATGACGGAGATTGCGCTGGCGGCTGGATTCGGCAGCGTGCGGCGATTCAATGAAATATTCCGGGAGCTCTTCCACCGCCCTCCTAGCGCATTGCGGCGAAAAAATTCTTCGAGCGCTGCCGGGCCAGGGGTAACGCTGCAGCTGCGCTATCGGCCTCCGTATGATTGGACTTCCATGCTCGGTTATCTTCAGGCGCGCGCGATTCCGGGCGTTGAAGTTGTTGAGAATGGGCGTTATCTGCGCACGATTGAAATCGGCGGCTTTGCCGGAAGCGTCGAAGTTAGCCACTTGCCGCAGCGGCAAAGTCTTGGAGTTACGATTCGTTTTCCCAATGTCAGATCGTTCCCTGGGATTGTGACCCGCGTGCGGCGCCTCTTTGATATCGGCGCTGACATTGAGACGATTGACGCCCATCTCTCCTGCGACCCGCTGCTTGCACCCTTAGTGGCGCAACGTCCCGGATTGCGTGCACCCGGCGGATGGGACGGCTTTGAGCTCGCCGTGCGGGCTATTCTTGGCCAGCAGATCAGTGTAGCCGCTGCGCGCCGCCTGGCGGGACAGCTTGTTGCACTTCATGGCACGCCTGTACAGATAGGCCATGTTAACCACCCTGGCCTGTCGCACGTGTTTCCATCAGCGGACCGTATCGCGTCAGCACAATCCATCGGCCTCGCTATGCCGGGCGCGCGTCAATCGTCGCTCAAGGCGTTGGCGGAAGCTGCTGCGGCGGACCCGAATCTGTTTCGCCCTTTCGGAAGCATCGAAGAGGCGATCGTGCGATTGCGCGCTATTCGCGGAGTCGGTGAATGGACCGCGCAATATATCGCATTGCGCGCTATACGGGAGATGGACGCTTTTCCGGCATCGGACATCGGCCTGCTTCGCGGTGCAGCAAGACTGGACGGCGTACGGTCAACCTCGATTAGTCTTTTGGATCGCGCCGAATCATGGCGTCCGTGGCGCGCCTATGCGGCACAGCACTTGTGGGCGGCCGATACCAGCGCTATGGCAACTAAAGGAGGCATACATGCGTGAGATGCTGCGCTTGTCGATTGATCGAATCGAGACGCCCATAGGCGAGATGCTCATCGTGGCAGATCACGATGGAAATCTGCGCGCTGTCGATTGGACCGAATACGAGATACGTATGCGCCGGCTGCTGCAGCTTCACTATGGTGAAGATGGATTCAAGCTTGAACCGGCTCGCAATCCGAGCAGATTGACGAATGCAATCACCAGCTACTTCGCGGGAGAACTTACGGCGATAGACACGTTGCCGGTACAGACAGCCGGTACGTCTTTTCAGCGCGATGTGTGGAGTGCGTTGCGCGAGATCACTTGCGGCAGCACCATCTCTTACGCGAAGCTTGCGGAGCGAATCGGCCGGCCTACCGCAGTCAGAGCTGTAGGCCTGGCCAATGGTTCGAATCCGATTGGAGTCGTCGTACCTTGCCACCGTGTGATTGGAGCCAACGGTTCGCTCACCGGGTATGGCGGCGGTATCGAGCGCAAACGCTGGCTTTTAGCGCATGAGGCCAAGGTAGCAATGGTTAAGCCACAGAAGTGCTCTCCGCGCTGATGTCCCCCATTCGCCACGTTTACTTATGAGGAGGGTCGGCGATCACGAGGGCCGAGAGAAGGCGCTCCGATGTCGAGTACAATTCTGAAGCATGGACCTCGCGAGCTTGTCTCACGAACTAGATAAGAAAAACAGGGTGTGTCGCGTCGTGATTGAAACGCCGAAGGGGCGTCGAAACAAATTCGATTACGACCCACGACTGGAGGCGTTCACCTTGGGTGGCTTATTGCCCGAAGGACTGAGTTTCCCTTTTGATTTCGGTTTCGTTCCTTCTACCGTCGCAGACGATGGAGATCCGATCGATGTTATGGTCTTGATGGATGAACCTGCGCATGTCGGGTGTGTTCTGAGGGTTCGGTTAATAGGTGTAATCGAGGCTGAGCAGACAGACGACGGCAAGACGACGGAAAATGATCGTCTGATCGGTGTAGCAGTGCATTCTTACAGCCACGAGAACATTCGATCCATTACGGAAGTGAGCAAATCGCTTCTGGATCAGGTAGAAGAGTTTTTCATTTCGTACAACAGGAGCCGCGGAAAAAAGTTCAAGGTGTCGGGCGTACATGGCCCTTCTAAAGCCGTCAAGCGCCTTCAGCAAGCAATTGACGGCTATAAAGGTAAGAAATAAAGCCGAGACGCCGCCCATACTCGTCGCGGCGAGGACTTTATCCGGAAGTAATGTCGGCGATCAGATCCCAGACGTGGGAAGTGCAACGCGAGGCGTATTTCTTGAAAGTTGGAGTCCCCCCGTACAACTGCCGCTCACGCTGACGCCTTCCTGCGTACTGAAGAAAAATGTCGCAGTTGTAATTGTCGAAAGGGAATTCACCGCAGGGGAGTTGATGAGAAACGTCGCCGTCCCGGCCGTGAACGGATTGTGAGGACGATTTCCTGCAATTGACCTGTTGGCTGATGCATAAGTCCCCGAGGCCGCCGGTGATCCGATGAGGAGGTGGCTAGGGCCGGACGCGCCCAGATCCGTGCACAAAACGCACAGCTCGAAACCGCCATTAAAATTCTGTGCGAGCGCCCAACCAGTGGTAGAGGGTCCCATATCGGCAAAAGACCCGCCGTTTTGGACCTTGCGCAAGTTCGCCGAGTTGTTGCCGAGCGTTCCTGTCGTCTCTCCCTCGCTGAGGGTAAAGGCCAGGCCGCTGAGTAGTTGGCCGGCGCTCTTCGGATCGCCGAGCATGTTCGTAAGAGTCACCGTGATGAATCCATCACCGGTAATGAAAGTGGCTTGTGCGTTCGCTTGGCCGTCTGGCACGGTAGCACCAGCTACCGTTGCGCAATCCGTCTCAGCGGCGCCGACGACAGCGCTGATCCCCAGCGCCATGGGAATCAAAAGTCGCGTGATTCTGAACATGGAAATCCCGATCCTCCAGAATTGATATCAACTGATATCGGCGGGGGCATCGTATGGCTTTAGCGGATTCAACCGCCAATTGAACAGGAGGTCTAACGGGTAGGCTTGTCAACAGTCTTGGCGTAGGGAACGGATCGGCCCTCCGTTGACGAGCCAGAGACGCGATTCAGATAGCCACGAGGGCCGAATCGCGTGCGAGGGGTTATGCGGTCTTTTTCAAGCGCCGTCCTGCCACCGCATTCATGCCGTTGCGCTTAGCACGGGTCCGGCGCTTCGCCGCTGCTAGGGGAGCCTTTTGCCTCCCGTTTGCCGTCACGCGCGGTTGCATGCGCGACTTGAGCTTTGCCGGAAGTTTTGTTGATCGCAGTAGCAGATAATTGAGAATCTACTGTCTCCCTCGCCCGGATTACAGCTGCTTTCGCCTCAGCGAGCAACTCTCCAACTTCCTGCTTACTCGCTGCAAACTGGTCGATAACGTTGGACAGAAGCGCTTCCGCTTTCATCAAGCGCTTCACGGCTTTTTTGGCTTTCATTCGCACGCTCCTCGGATGTCCATAGTACTACGTTGCCGTTGTTCAGCGCTGTTACCGTGTGCAGAGGGGTCATGCGAACTCTTGCGTGCAGGGGCACGTGTTCTTTTTCAGCGCGCTCATCTTGCTGCTAGTTCTTCGACTGTAATTCAAGCGGCGCGTGATCCGGCGGCAGGCCGGCCACCTCCATCACCGGCCGCACTTCGACCGTACCTGCGCGCGCTCCCGGAATGCGAGCGGCAATGCGCAACGCGTCATCCAGATCCTTCGCGTCTACCAGGAAATAGCCGCCGAGTTGCTCGCGCGTCTCCGCAAAGGGGCCGTCGGTCACCAGGCGCTTGCCATCGCGCACCCGAACGCTGGTCGCCGTCGCGGTCGGATGTAGCGGCGCGGCGGCCAGGTAATGTCCGCTCGCCTTGAGTTCTTGCGCGAGCTGCGCGGACTCTTCGTAACAATGCTCCCGCTCGGTCTCGCTCAAGGCTTGCTCGTCAAGGTAAACCAGCAACATGTATCTCATGCTTGTATCTTCTCTATAGGTGAGTCGAACGGCCAGTTCCCCGATCGACACACCGGCCGAAAATTTTGTTTAAGGGCTATGCACCGGGAAACCGACCAGGCTGTCGAAGAGGTCTACCGCTCCGATTGGGGCCGCATCCTTGCCACTTTAATTCGGCTTTTCAATGACTTCGAGCTTGCTGAAGAGGCGGCTCAGGAGGCGTTTGCGGCCGCCGTCGATCAGTGGCGCACGTCGGGAGTCCCGGAAAATCCCCGCGCCTGGATCATCGAAACGGCTCGGCACAAGGCCATCGATCGGATCCGGCGGCGAACGCGTTTCACGCAAGCCGTTCAATCCATAGCGGCCGCCGGGTCGGGTGAGGCCGTTGAGCCCGATTACGACGCGACCCGAATTCCCGACGATCGATTGCAGTTAATCTTCACCTGCTGCCATCCGGCCTTGGCGCTTGAAGCGCAAGTCGCACTGACACTTCGAACGCTCGGCGGCCTCGAAACCGACGAGATTGGGCGCGCTTTTCTTGTGCCTCCCTCCACCATGGCGCAGCGGCTCGTCCGCGCAAAGCGCAAAATTCGCGACGCGGGCATTCCCTATCAGGTGCCGGAGCTGAGCGAAATGCCCGAGCGGCTTGACGCCGTTCTGACCGCGATCTATCTTATCTTCAATGAAGGCTATTTGGCTACTCGCGGTGAGCCGCTCGTCAGGACCGATCTTTGCGCTGAAGCCATCCGCCTCGCGCGCCTTGTCAGAATGCTCATGATGCCGCCCCCCGCGGAAGCGACCGCGCTGCTGGCTCTCATGCTCCTCCACGACGCACGGCGTCTGGCCCGCCTCGATGAAGCCGGCGACCTGATCACTCTTGAAAACCAAGATCGCAGCCGCTGGGACCGTGCGCAGATCGATGAAGCGTTGCCGCTGGTGGACGAGGCGCTCCGCGGTAGCCCGGGTCCGCTTGCCATCCAGGCGGCGCTCGCGGCTCAGCATTGCCGGGCGGCACGCCCTGAAGATACGGATTGGTCTCAAATCCTCCACCTGTACGATGTTCTTGAACGGCTTCAGCCCTCTCCGGTTGTGTCCCTGAACCGTGCTGTGGCGGTCGCCATGGTGCACGGAAGCCAGCGGGCGCTCACTCTCATTGACGCACTCGCCCGAGCCGGCGATCTCGACGATTACCACTTGCTGCATTCCACGCGTGCCGATCTGCTGCGCCGTCTTGGAGCCCAACAGGACGCAGCGAAGAGCTACAACCGCGCGCTTACTCTGGTCACCAACGATAGCGAGCGCCGCTTTCTGGAGCGCCGATTGCGCGAGGTTCAGCCGGAAGAGGCCTGAGCTCCTCTAACACAAGCGTTGCGTAGTAACATATCTCTATGGTTATCGATATTGGTAACCGATACCGATGAGCAAACCGACCGACTTGGTGCAAGGCACTCTCGATGCCCTGATTCTCAAGATTTTGGTTCTGCAGCCCATGCACGGCTGGGCAATAGCGGAAAGGATGAAGCAGATGTCGAAAGACGTGCTGCGGGTTGGACCTGGTTCGCTTTATCCGGCGCTGCACAAATTGGAGCAGGAGGGTTGGATAGAAGCCGAGTGGTCGGTCAATGAGGCTAAGCGCCGGGTGAAGTTTTACTCGATCACCAAGGAAGGGCGGAAGCGGCTCCAGCAGGAAGCGGCTGATTGGAAGCGGCTATCTGGCGCAATCTCCTCGATTATTTTCGCGCGTTGAACGTGAGGCTGGTATGCGACTCTTACGGAACTTGCGGCTGCGGCTTAATTGGCTGTTGAAGCGTTCAGAGGCCGAAACCGATTTGAACGACGAGCTAAGGGATTACATCGAGCGCCAGGCGGAGCGGCACATTGCTCACGGCCTCTCACCTGAGGAGGCGCGTACCGCGGCGCTGCGGGAGGTAGGTGGAGTCGAGCAGCTAAAGGAAGAATGCCGGGATGCGCGGCGATGGGAATGGCTGGAAGACGCCGTGCGCGACGTTCTGTTTGGGTTGCGGACTCTTTGGCATGCGCGCGGGTTCACCATCACGGCCGTTTTTGCGCTGGCTCTTTGTATCGGCGCTTGCACAGCTATTTTTACGGTGGTGAATGCAGTATTATTCCGTCCGCTCGGATTTCCGGAGCAGGACCGTCTGGTGTTTTTGACGGAAGGAATGCCCGCCCTGGGCTTCCCTGTCATTCAGTTTGCTTGTCCCGATTATCTGTTCGTACGCAAACATGCGCGCTCGCTTGAGTCGATCGCAGCTTATGAAAATCGCTCGTACGAGATCTCGACAGCGGAGAACGCGCGGCAAGCTACCGGAACGCGGACAACCGCATCGCTCTTTCAAACTCTCGGAACAAAGCCTCGTTGGGGTCGCGCGTTCACGTCGGAAGAAGATGAAAATGCCAAGCCGGTTGTCGTTCTTTCAGACGGTTTAGCCCAGAGCTTATTGGGTTCGCCAGAGAATGCGGTAGGCCGAACCATACGAATCGATCGTAAGCCGTACACTATCGTCGGCGTGATGCCGCCCTCGTTCTCCTTTCCTTGCCGAACGCGCTTTGATAATAAAGCCGCTGATTTCTTGGTTCCCATCTCCTGGAACCAACACGACCGCGACGAAACGATGAACAACTTCAACTACAGCACGATTGCGAGGCTCCGGCCGAATGTATCAGTCGCCCAAGCCGCTGCCGAATTGAAGGCTCTCATCAGCCATTTGCCCGAAATATACCCGGCGCAGACTAAAGTCCTTCTGAAAACGGTGCCGCATTTTACGCTCGAAAGCGGGGTTACTCTTCTTCGAGAGGAAGTAACAGGAAAGGTAAAACACTCTTTGTTCATCCTGCTTGCAGCGGTCGGAATAGTTCTCCTGATCGGTTGCGCCGACGTCGCCAATCTTTTATTCAGCCGGATGGTGGGACGGCAGCGTGAGTTCGCTGTGCGTACGGCCTTGGGAGCCAGTACTGGGCGGTTAATCCGTCAAGCCCTTACTGAAGGCCTGATCCTTTCCGTGCTGGGCGGGATCGCGGGACTCGCTTGCGCATTCTGGGGCTTGCCCATATTTCTCCGTCTGGTACCTGGCGATTTGCCGCGCTTGAACGAGATCGGCATGGATGGACGCGTGATTCTGTTTGTGTTCGTGATCGTCCTCGCTACACCTGTTCTATCGGCGTTGATCCCGATGATCTATGTGCTTCCGTCCACCATCGCGAATCGTCTTCGGGAAGGCGGCCGTAGCGGCATGCAAGGGAAACAGCAGCGGTTGTTCATGTCGATCGCCGTCATTACGCAGTTCAGCCTGGCGTTCGTGTTGCTGGCGGCGGCCGGTCTATTCATTCGCAGCTTCTTAAAAGCCAGCGAATCGAATCCTGGTTTCAACTCTGACCATGTCATCAGCGTGCCTCTTCAGTTGCCAGAGCAGGTTTATCAGAAAGTAGAAGCCGTGCGGAGCTTCTATAGCGAGTTGCTGGCCAGTGTGAGCAGGTTGCCGGGAGTCAAAAGCGCAGGTGCTTTATCGGATCTTCCGATGAACTACACCGGGAACGGGGTAATTACACCCGAGGGCCGCGGCGACCACACCGAGCGGACTCGTATGCTCTGGACTTTTGGAAATGCACTGGAAACGCTTGGCACACCGACTTTGCAAGGAAGGCTGCTCAGTCCGGGAGACGACTCATCAAAAGATACGCGAGTGGTAATTTCAGAAACTTTGGCGAAGCGGAGCTGGCCGGGGCAGAATCCGATCGGCCGTCGAATCAAGCAGGGAACTCTGGACGGCTTGGCGCCCTGGATGACGGTAGTGGGCGTGGTGAAAGACATTAAAGAGAAGCAGTCGAGCACTTCACCCAATCCGGTGCTTTTTATGGCCTTCAACGCTCAAAATTACGAGAACAACATGTACTTGGTGATCCGAAGTGCCGCCGATCCGCGGATCCTCTCGGCCGCCATTCGCAAGGCAGTACACCGGCTCGACCCTTCTCTGCCAGTCGAGAATATTCGGACGGTCGATTACTATCTCGACGAATCATTGGCTCCGGAACGTTTTCGAACATTTCTGCTCGCTTCGTTTGCGGGGATTGCGCTCGCTCTTTCCGTCGTTGGCATTGCCGGTCTCCTCTCGTACAACACGGCACAGCGCCGGCAGGAATTTGGCGTGCGCTTGGCGCTCGGAGCGACCCGCCCTGACTTAGTGCAAATGGTGTTTACTCAAGGATTGAAGTTATCGCTCGCAGGTATTGCTATCGGATTGGTTGCGTCGGTGCTCGCGACGCGGGCGCTGGCGGCTTTTCTCTATGAAACGAGCCCATACGACGCCCTTACGTTTATCGGCGTTCCAGTGCTGCTCGCGTTAGTCGCGATTGGAGCAAGCGTGGGGCCCGCCTGGCGCACCAGTCATATAAATCCAGTCAGCGCTTTGCAAGCGGATTAGTTCAGTTCAACTTATGCTGCCCAGTTTGGCGCCGGTCGTTACTCCTGGGCTGTTGAAACGGTGATATTGCGGAACTTCAAACCGCCCGTGTGATCACCCTGGATGTAAAACGGTCCAGGCTCTCCTTCATCCGCATTGAGCGCGCCACCGGTAATACCTTGGATCTCCTTGTGATCGATAGTCGTCACTCCATCGCGGACAACAGTTACCGTGCGCCCCACCAGAGTCACGTCGAAACTCTCCCACTGCCCCGGCTTGCGCGGCAGTTCGACCGCGGGCGCAATGCGTCCGTAGATCGATCCCATGGCGCGGTTCGGCGGATTCTCCGAGGCCGCCTCGTACTCGAGTTGCAGTTCGTAGCGGCCCCGTAGATAGAAGCCGCTATTCGCGTTGTCCGGACAATTCACCTCAAAATGCAGTTTAAAGTCGCTGAACTTACGCGTCGTTTTCAGATTCGCGCCGCGTTGCAGGTTCACCATCTCGCCATCCTGCACCACCCAGTGATTTTGCGCCACATTCCCAACCGGCTCCCAGCCATTGAGGTCCTTGCCGTCGAAGAGCGGCTCGGGGGTGCTCCATGCAGCGGGCTCAGACCGGTTTAAAGCCGGCGCCGGCAGCCCCGTCAATGTTACTGATTTTTCACCTCGCTTCTGCTCGCCTACCAGTTTTCCGTCTTTCGCATCGAGCTCCCATGTTGTCGCCGGGTGGTTGCCGCTTGCTTGATCAACCGTCATCGTCAAATGCGAGCCATCCAGCTTATAATCTTTCACCTGGTATACATGGCCGCCCGTGGGTTGAAACCACACCTCCAGATTGCTGCCCTTTTCGTTTACGCCCAGCCAGTTCGCGCCGATACCATTTGGAGTCGGCACATCGAAATCCCAGCGGCCTACAAAAGGATTGGTCTGCGCCTCAGACGCAATCGGAAACAGCATCGCGGAACACAACACCAGGACCCAAGATCGATTCATGATTGCCACCTTCGCCCCGCAGTATATCTGACGCCGGCTTATAGTCCTCCTGTACTGGTGCTCTGAAAGCGAATCGGTTTCGATTATGTGGCCGGTTTCCACGACGAGATAGCACTCGAGTTCTGTCATGGGCCACTTAGCGGGGCGGCCATGCGAAAAAGTGATAAGATCCGCTACGAACGGAGTCCCATATGCCTAAAGTTTTGAAATGCCGAGAAGTTGGACTCGATTGCGACTTTGTGGCCCGCGCTGAAAGTGAGCAAGAGTTGATGGCAAAGGCAGCCGAGCATGCGCGAAAGGATCATGGAATCGACGAGATTCCGGAAGAAGTGCTCGCCAAAGTGAAGGCGTCTATTCACGACGAGTAGGTACTTCGCCGCGAACACTGCTTGTCAGCATCGACCTGTCGAAGAGTACCTATTGTCTTCCCATAGAAAATGTGGGAAGATTCCTATGGGAAGACAATAGGCGCAAAACATGGGCGATAAGGCAGATGTCTGGCAAGGAACCCTCGCGTTGATGGTTCTCAAGACTATTGAAACGTTGGGGCCGCTTCACGGATACGGGATTGCCCGCCGCATTGAGCAGACGAGCGGGAATCTCCTTTCCCTGAATTATGGAACTCTCTACCCAGCGCTCCTGAAATTGGAGCAGGAAGGATCGATCGCTTCGGAGTGGGGATTATCTGACAACAATCGAAAAGCAAAGTTTTACCGGCTCACACGAGCGGGCCGGAAGCAACTGGAGAAGGAAGCGCGAGATTGGGAGCAGACGACCGCGATCCTTGCGCGCTTCCTCTCGCCGACGGGAGAAAAGGCATGAAGCGGTTACGTGCCTGGATATTGAGACTGGTCGGCATGCTGCCCAGCAAGAGCCGAGAGCGGGAGCTTGCGGACGAAATCGAGGGGCATCTTCAACTGCACATCGACGAAAATCTTCGCGCCGGCATGACTTACGAGCAGGCGCGACGAGAGGCGCTTCTGAAGCTAGGCGGGGTGGAAGCCACTAAGGAGGCTTATCGCGACAGGAGCACCATCCCATTCCTCGAAAACCTGCTGCAGGATACCCGCTTCGCGATCCGGCAGTTGCGAAAAAACCCGGGATTCACCGCCACCGCCATTCTCATGCTGGCCCTCGGTATCTGCGCCAGTGTTGCCATTTTCGCCTTCGTCGATGCGGCGCTGATCAAACCGTTGCCTTACCGGAATCCGGCACGCCTGGTCGGCGTGTTCGAAACTATCCAACTGTGTCCGGAGTGCCCTCTTTCGTATCCCGACTATCTGGATTGGAAAAAACTCAACAAAGTCTTTACCTCGCTGGATGTGTACGAGCACAGCAACTTCATGCTGAGCGCCATCACAGGTGCACAAAAGGCAGACGGCGCTCGCGTGAGTGATGGATTTTTTCGCACCCTCGGCGTTGTGCCAGTTCTTGGTCGCGATTTCAGGCGCGGAGAGGATCTGCCGGCAGCACCTCACACGGTGATGTTAAGCTACGCCGCCTGGCAGAAACGGTACGGCGGAAAGCCGGACGTGTTGGGAAAGGCGGTTACTCTCAATGGCATTCCGAACACCATTATTGGGGTGCTGCCGCGCGACTTTCATTTCGCTCCCGCAGAGCCTGCGGATTTCTGGACCGCCCTTCACGTTTCCAGCGAATGTGACCTGAGGCGAAGCTGCCATTTTCTCGAGGGCGTGGGCCGGCTCAAGAATGGCCTTTCCGAACAGACTGCGCTGGCTGATATGAAGGCCATTGCGCGACAACTGGAAAAGCAGTATCCCGGCTCCAATCGCGATCAGGGCGCGAACGTAGTATCTCTGTCCGAAGTCATGGTTGGAAGGATCCGTCCTATCCTCCTTGTCTTGCTGAGCGGAGCGGGACTGCTGCTGCTCATCGCAGGTGTGAATGTGGCGAGTCTCCTGCTGGTGCGTTGCGAGAGCCGCAAGCGGGAGATCGCGGTCCGCAGCGCTCTTGGCGCGGGACGGGGTCGATTGATTAACCAATTTGTCACAGAGGGGCTGGTTCTGGTAGCGGCTGGCGCTGCGCTTGGCTTGGCGTGTGGCTATTGCGCCATGCAACTCCTTACTAGACTTATTCCCGAAGACATGATGGCCAGGATGTCGTATTTGCATGCTCTCGGGTTAAACGTTCGCGTATTGGCTTTTGCCGGCGCGATCTCACTGCTTGCGGCCGCGCTGTTTTCCTTCACGCCCATCGTGCACTTTTCTTTACCGGAGATGCGGGAAGGGTTGACCGAAGCCAGCCGCGGCTCATCTGGAATTACGTGGCGCCGGCTCGGTTCGAAACTTGTAGTACTGGAACTCGCGACCGCCATGGTGTTGCTGGTGGGCGCCGGACTGCTCGGCAAGAGTCTATTCCTCCTGCTTCATGTGGGTATTGGGTTACAGCCAGACCATCTGGTCACGCTGCAAGTCGCGGCTCCGCGGTCCCGCTACGGAAAGGACGAGCAGGCCATGGCTCTCGGGCGGCAAGTTGTCAGCCGGATTGCGAGTTTGCCGGGAGTAAGGTCGGTTGGCATCTCCAGCGATCTCCCAGTGGCCGGTTGGGGAGACACTACCTGGTTTCGCGTCTTAGGCCATCCATGGCATGGAGAGCACAATGATACGCCCGAACGTGATGTGAGCGCTGGCTACTTCACAACACTGAGATCGAAGCTGTTGCGCGGCCGTTATTTTACCGAAGAGGAGGATGTGTCGAAGCCCCGCGTGGCGATTATCAATCAAGCGTTGGCAAGACAATATTTCCCCGGTGAAGATCCTATAGGGAAGAAGATTTCAGGCCTCGCGGATCCTCCTGTGCCGATCGAAATTATCGGCATTGTGGAAGATATCAAAGAGGGCCCGCTGGATACGGCAAACCGGTCGGTCCTGTATTTTCCCTTCAACCAGAGCCCCGGGGCCTATTTCAATTTGGTAGTTCGCACCTCGCAGGCCGAACGATCACTGCTTCCCACTCTGGCCGCCGCCATCCATCAAATCAACCCCGACATTGTTACCGCTGACGGAGCGACTATGAGCGATTTAATCAATGACTCACCATCAGCCTACCTGCATCGTTCCTCAGCCTGGCTGGTGGGAGGCTTCGCAGTTTTGGCATTGCTGCTGGGCGTGGTCGGACTCTACGGTGTGGTTGCCTATTCAGTCAGCCAGAGAACGCGTGAAATTGGAGTTCGCATGGCGCTCGGAGCACAGAGCAGGTCAGTCTATCGGCTCATCTTAAAAGAGGCGGGGTGGTTGACTGCCAGTGGTATCCTCATAGGCCTTGCGTGCTCGGTGGCCGCCGCGAGTCTGATCCACAACCTGCTGTTCGGCGTCAGTTCTTGGGATGTACCGACACTGATCGCTGTGGCTGTCGTGCTCGGCGTTTCTGCGCTCTTGGCAAGTTATATTCCTGCCCGCCGCGCCGCGTCGGTTGACCCGGTACAAGCGCTCCGCGCCGAATAGTTGGAGTACTGCACAGTAAAATTCAGTTTGGATTCCCAACATCTTGTTTTCGATGCCGACGACACGCTCTGGGAAAACAACATCTACTTCGAGGAAGCGTTCGATCAGTTCTGCTCGTATCTGGCGCATTCGTCGCTCTCACCGAGGGAGGTCCGAGCCATTCTCGATGAAATTGAAACGATAAACGCGAAAATTCATGGGTATGGTTCGCGAAATTACGCGCGCAACCTGGTTGCATGCTTCCGTCAATTGGCCGAACGCGACATCTCGGAAAGCGACCTTGCGGCAGTACAGGAGTTTGCCCACGCCATTCTCGAAAGGCCTATTGAGCTATTGGACGGCGTATCGGAAACAGTCGCCGAATTGTCGGCGCGGCACGACCTGACGATGTTCACGAAGGGCGATCCCGAGGAGCAGCGGCTAAAGATCGACCGTTCAGGGCTGGCGCAACACTTCCGCCACACGGCCATCGTGAAAGAAAAGAACGAACTCGCGTATCGCGAACTGGCCCGGGAACGGCAATTCGATCCGGAGCGGACATGGATGATTGGGAATTCCCCGAAATCGGACATCAATCCCGCTCTGTGCGCCGGATTGAACGCCGTCTATGTTCCGCATCCGCGCACCTGGAGCCTGGAGCATGAAGAGGTACCGGAAGCGCATCCCAGGTTGATTCGGGTAGCGGGAATCCGGGAGCTAAACCGTTACTTCTGAGCCTAGCGAAATACCGCGGCCGAATAGGAAGCAAAGCCAAGTAGCGTGCCGGGGAAAATCCCAAGGAAAAGGGTTCCTAGAGCGCTCGCCCAAACGGCAACTCGGAAGCCGACAGAAGGCCGCGGCAGCTCTGACATGGCCGCTGCGGGCTCGTGCATATAAATAGCGACGATGATCTTCAGGTAATAATATGCTGCGATGGCGCTGTTGATCAGTCCGAGCACGGTCAGCCAGACCAGGTGTGAGCTCAGGGCGGCTTCGAAAACGTAGAACTTGGCGAAGAAGCCACCGGTCAGCGGCACTCCGATCAGCGAAAACATAAACACAGCGAGAAGCGCAGCAGTAGCGGGTTCCCGGCGGCCCAGTCCGGCAAGATCTTCGATTTTTACATAGCGTTCGTTGCGGGCAGCGACATGGCTTACCACCGCGAATGCGCCGATGGTCATCAGGGCATAGGAAGCGAGATAGAACATCGCCGCGGCGACGCCAACCTGCGAACTGGCCGTGAGTGCGATGAGCACGTATCCCGCGTGTGCAATTGAACTGTATCCGAGCAGCCGCTTCACGTTGGTCTGGAGTAGCGCGGCGAAGTTTCCGATGATCATGGTTGCCAGCGCGCAACCCCAAACCAGCCAAACCCAGCGATCGTTCAGCGGCCGGAAAGACGTCATGAACACGCGAAAAAAAATAGCGAAGGCGGCGGCTTTCGGTCCGGTTGACATGAACGCGCTCACGGGCGCGGCAGCACCTTGATACACGTCGGGAGCCCACATCTGAAACGGCGCGACTGAAACTTTAAACCCGAAACCGACAAACATTAGCGCAGCCGCTAACCCGGCCAAAACGGACGGATGCTCTCCCACACTCAAGACGCGCTGGATCTCTTCTAAATTTGTCGATCCGACTAATCCGTAGGTCCAGGCGATTCCGTACAGGAGAAATGCTGTAGCAAAGGAGCCAAGCAGGAAGTACTTCAATGCCGATTCGTTATTGCGCCGGTCGTCGCGGAGAAAGCCAGCCAGGATATAGGTCGCAATGGACGAGATTTCCAGGCCAATGAAGACCATGATCAGGTCGTTCGCGGTTGCGAGGATGCACTGCCCGACAAGAGAAAACAGGATCAGAGCATAATACTCACCTGTCTGCGCGCCTTCGCGCTCCAGATAACTGAACGAAAACAGCATGCATAGAAAACCGACGACCAACACCAACCCGCGGAAAAATGTGCCGTACGCGTCGATAATCAACATGTTCTGAAAGGCGACCCCGCCATTGGTGAAGGCGCCGATATTGGCTGCGAACGCCAGGACGATTCCCAAAACCGCGATGCCACCCAGAAAGGATTTCTTGCTGCCCTCTGGAGTAACCGCTTCGAGCATCATAATGACAATGCCAAAAACGGTCAGAACGATCTCGGGAAGGAAGCGCAGGTAATCGACAGCCTGGATCTGAACGCTAATGAGCATGAGCAACCTCGGCGACCTGGATGGCGGTGGGAATCGCCAGCTTGACCCGGTACTGATTGTTCACACTCGTTTGTTCGAGCAAGCGCGAAGTTGCCGACGAAATGGGCGGCATGAAAGACTGCGTATAGCTTCCTAGCCAGACCATCAGAACGATGAGCGGCAGCACCGGCGCCCAATCGCGGAACGCGAGATCGCGAAAGCCGCTGGTCCGTTCGCTTGTCTTACCTAAGAACGTGCGCTGATACATCCACAACATGTATGCGGCGGAGAGAATGACACCGATTGCGGCCCAAGCCGCCCAAGAGAACTGGGTAAGCGCCGCGCCCTGAAGAACCAGAAACTCACCGATAAAGTTGCACAGCGTGGGCAGGCCGATGCTCGCAAATAGCGCGATCATGAATACCGTCGCCAGACCGGGAGCGGGAGTGGCGATGCCGCCGAAATCCGCAATCTCAAGCGACCCGCGGCGTTCCTCAAGATAGCCGATCAGCAAGAAGAGCGCGCCGGTGGAAATGCCATGGGCGATCATCTGATACACGGCGCCATCAGCGCCTTGCTGGCTGAAAGTAAAGATGCCCAGGACAATAAACCCCAAGTGGCTGATAGAAGAATACGCAATGAGGCGCTTGAGATTCGGTTGAATCAGCGCAATCAACGCGCCATAGATAATGCCCGTAATGGCGAGCGCAACCACCCATCCGGCACAGCGGTGCGCCGCGGCGGGAGCGACGGGCAGGCAGTACCGCAGCAGACCGTAAGCGCCCATTTTCGACATCACTGCCGCTAACAGAAACGTAGCGGGCATGGGGGCTTCGGTATAAGCGTTGGGCAACCAGGTGTGAAACGGGAAGATTGGTACCTTCACCGCAAATGCCGCAAAAAACCCGAGGAACAGCAGCATCTGCTGGCTCGGGCTGAACATTACGCGTCCCGAGTTGACCGCGTTCATGATGTCCACGTAATCGAAGCTGCCCGTCTCGGTATAGAGATAGATGATCGAGCCCAGCATCAGCACAGAGCCGAGCATGGTGTAAACGAAAAACTTGACTGCTGCTGGTCCGCGCCGCGCGCTGCCCCAACTTCCCACCATGAGATACATCGGAACCAGCGCCACTTCCCAGAACACGTAAAAAACGAAAAGGTCCAAGGCGCTAAAAACGCCAATGATGCCGAACTCAAACAGCAGCAACAAGGCGTAAAAGTTCTTGTGTCGCTCCTTGATCATGGTCTGCGAGATCCAGACCGCAATAGGAAGCAGCAGCGTTGTGAGAATGACAAGCCAGAGGTTAATGCCATCGATGCCGAGGTGGAAATGAATGCGCAATCCAGGGGTGTCGACCCAGAGGCGATCGACTGTCGAGGAGAAATGGCCGTTGCCGGCGACCGCAGGCGCAATCAGAGCAAGCGATGCGAAGAAAGTCGCTAAGGTTGTGATGAGCGCGGCGCCGAACGGAGCTTTCGAGTCGCGCGGCATCCAGAGAACAACAAAAAAGCCAATCAACGGAAGGATCAGGATCGCGCTCAAAATGCTCATCGCGCGCCTCCCGCCAGAATGAAAACGAAAATTACCAGGAGCGAACCGGCCAGGATGAGCGTGGCGTAATTTCGGATGCTGCCCGATTGGTATCGTCGAAAGACGGAGCCCCAGCCCCGCACCACGCGGCCCAACCCATTAACAAGGCCCAAATCGAGGAGCGCCTCATCGACGCCGTGCCAGAGCACAGCGCGCGAGATCCCTTCCAGCGGTCTCACGACAGCCGTCTGATAGACCTCGTCCACGTAAAATTTGTTCAGCACCAGCGTGTAGAGCGGTCCTGCCGCGTTCTTCAGAGACTCAGCGAGAGCGGGCCTGAAGACGTACAGGATCGCGGCGATAATGATGCCGATGATGCCGAAAGAAGCGGAGATGATCATGGCCGCCAGGTTTTCGTGTTCGGAAAGCGAGAACGTTGGAGAGAGCCAGGACGGCACGTTGATGTAACCGCCCCCGATCGAGAGAACAGCAAGCACAATGAGCGGTAAGGTCATTACCAGCGGCGATTCATGCGCATGATGATGACCGCGATAATCTCCGAAAAACGCGAGAAAGTACGCGCGAAAAACGTAAAATGCCGTGATCCCGGCGGTGATTGCGCCTATCCAGAACATCCAGGGCGCGTGCGCATAAGCCGCTGAAAGAATCGCATCCTTGCTGAAAAATCCGGAAAAGCCCGGGAAGCCTGAGATCGCGAGACAAGCCGCTCCCAGGGTCCAGAACGTGATGGGCATTGCTTTGCGCAGTCCACCCATATGCCGCAGATCTTGTTCACCGCTTAACCCATGAATGACGCTACCCGCCCCGAGGAAGAGCAAGGCCTTGAAGAAGGCATGAGTCATTAAGTGAAAGATGCCGGCGGAATACGCGCCCAACCCCAGTCCCAGAAACATGTAGCCAAGCTGCGAAATGGTCGAGTAAGCGAAGACCTTCTTAATATCGTTCTGCGTCACCCCGATGAGGGCGGCCATCACTGCGGTGACCAGACCCACAACCGCTACAAAGCTCATCGCCACCGGAGCGTGATTGTAGAGAAAGGAGAGGCGGGCGATCATGTAAACTCCGGCCGTTACCATGGTGGCCGCGTGAATCAACGCCGAAATGGGTGTCGGGCCAGCCATGGCGTCTGGTAGCCAGACGAACAGCGGGATCTGCGCCGATTTGCCCGTTGCCCCGGCGAAGAGCAAAAGTGTGAGAACGGTCAGCGTGCCGAATCCCACTTCAATCGGCATGCCGCCGACCGCCGCTGCCATCCTGCCGAAATCAAGAGTTCGGAAAGTCAAGACGGCAAGAAGAATGCCGAGCAGGAACCCGAAGTCTCCAATGCGATTCACAATGAAGGCCTTGTTTCCGGCGTTCGTGACCCAGTCCTCATGAAAGTAAAAGCTGACCAGCAGGTAGCTGCACAGGCCGACGCCTTCCCACCCCACGAACAAGAGCAGTAGGTTAGAGGCCAGCACCAGAATCAGCATGAAAAACATGAACAGATTCAGTTGGCTGAAGAAGCGGTAATAACCTCCATCCCCCGACATGTAGCCGATTGAATAAATGTGAATCAGCAACCCGACGCCGGTCACCACCAGCAGCATTACAGAAGTCAGGCGATCAATCGATAAGTCGAATCCAACCTGGAAGAAGCCACTCTGTATCCAGGTGAAGTAGTGCTCCGAATACGCCGTGGTTAGCGGAGAGAGCTTTGAGAGCGCAACAACAACATAGATGAACGACACCGCAACCGAGCCGATCCCGATCACGTTGACCAGTGATTTTCCAAAGCGACGGCCTAAGAGGCCATTCAACAGAAACCCGATCAGCGGAAAAAACGGAATGAGCCAGAGGTTCATGGTTGATTTAGAGTTTCAGAGAGTCGATCTCGTCAATCTGCAGCGTGCCGCGGTTCTTGAAGATTGTCAAAATAATGGCCAGGCCTACCGCCGCCTCCGCAGCCGCGACCACCATCACGAAAAATGAAAAAATATGACCGTCAATCCGATGTAACTCGTAGGAGAAGGCGATAAAGGTGAGGTTCACGGCATTGAGCATGAGCTCAATCGACATAAATACGGTTATGACACTCTTGCGATAGACAAAGCCGGCTATGCCGAGCGCGAACAGAATCGCGCTCAGAATCAAGTACCACGACAGTGGAACGTGACCCATGCTATTCGATTTCCTTTCTAGCGAGCACCACCGCGCCCATAATCGCAATCAGTATCAAAACCGATATCACTTCAAATGGCAGCAGATAAGTAGTAAAAAGAAGTTCGCCGATATGTTGAGCGGTTCCGCCAACCCACCTGCCGAAATCGACGTCCCGAAGGGGCGGCAATACAGCCCAGACGAGATAAGCGAGTAGTCCGACAAAACAGAGCAATAATGGCAATCCCATGATCTGAGCGAACCAGGATTTCGTACTGCCCTTCTCCGCCCCGGCATTCAGCAGCATGATGACGAAGATAAACAGCACCATCACAGCGCCCCCGTATACGATCATTTGGGCCATCGCCAGGAACTCCGCGCCTAGCATCAGATAGAGAACCGCGAGCGACCCCATGACGCCGATCAGCGATAGGGCGCTCGAGATCGGATGCTTTTGCAACACCAAATTGAATCCACAACCGATCGCGACGATGGCACAGATGATGAATATCCAAGTGTCAATCAAAGGATCACCTCACGGCTTAAGAAAACACCGCGACGAATAGCGCGGTGAGCAGCAGATTCGCAAGCGCGCATGGAAAGAGAAATGTCCAGGCAAAGTGCATCAACTGGTCGTAGCGAAATCGCGGAAGCGTTCCACGCACCCAGATGTAGGTGAACAGTAGGCAACCCACCTTGGCCGCGAACCACCAGGGTGGAACAAGGAACGTTTGAATAACTGGAACTGCCCAGATGGCAGCCAAAATAAGAAACGCAATTCCGAACACCGGAAAAGTGAATCTATCGCGCTTTCGGGCTGGTTGGGCCGCATGATAAAAGCAAATAATCGCGGCAAATATAAAAACAATCGTCGGTACCCAATTTGAATACGGCGCCGGGAATAATGGCGTCCAGCCGCCCAGAAACAGCAGCGTGGCGACGCAAGTGATGGTCACCATGTTGGCGTACTCGGACATAAAAAAGCAGGCGAATTTCATGCTGCTGTATTCGGTATGAAATCCGGCGACAAGTTCGTTTTCCGCTTCCGGCAAATCGAAAGGTAAGCGATTTGTCTCAGCGAATGCCGCAATCATAAAGATAAGAAACCCGAAGATCTGCGGGAACGGCGACTGAACAATGTTCCAGCGCGGGATAAAGCCCAGATAGTATCCCATCTGGCCCTCGGTAATGGCCCGAAAGCTGAGATGATTCACCAACAGCAGTGGCGAAACGATGACCAGTGTTAGCGGGAGCTCATAGCTGATCATCTGCGCGCTGCTGCGCAATCCACCAAGCAGCGAATATTTGTTGTTCGATGACCAGCCCGCGAGCGCCACGCCGTACACGCTGACGGCGCTGATCGCGAGGATAAACAGAATCCCGACATTCAGATCGCTGATCTGCTCGAATGTCCGGTAGCCGGCCGCATTAACTTCAGGGCCGAACGGGATGATGGAGATCGAAATGAGGGCAAGGGAGACCGCAATAAATGGCGCAAGCAGGTAAATAAACTTGTTGGCATAGGGCGGGAGGAGATCTTCTTTCGTCAGCAGCTTGAACACATCGGCCAGCGGCTGCAGCAAACCGTGCGGCCCTACGCGCAATGGGCCTGTCCGCGATTGAATATGCGCCAGAACTTTTCGCTCGACCCATTGAAGATACGCGAGCGTCGTCATGAATACCGCGAAGACGATAACGATCTTGATCAGGCTGACGATGAAGAAGTTCATTTCTGGCGCTTCAACACTTCGATTTGACCGCTTCCCTTCTCAATAATGGGCTCGAGACCCGGATCGTTGTACAGCGCGCCCGGCGCTTCCAGGACCGCATTCAGCATAGTTGAATAGCGGCTGAGCGTTCCCGACGTGAACAGCGTGTTTCCCGCCGAACGAATCAATTCCGGCTTAGATTGAAACTCGATTTTTCCATTCACTGGCGCGGTCGCGGCGGCACCGCCTGTTTCCACTACTCCGAAAGGCACATTGTAGCCGCGGACGGATCGGCGGATCTCTTCGAAAATCGCCTCGAGTTTGGTAGGTCCCAAGTCGGCGCGCAACTCTTTCGCGAGCAAACTCAGGATCTCGAGATCGGGTTTCGCGCCCATCGTCTTGGGCCCGCGGCTGAGCTTCTGCACATCGCCGCAAACGTTGGTGACGGTTCCGTTCTTCTCGTACGCTGAGGCGGCCGGCAACACGACATCCGCGCGGCGGGCAGTTTCAGTCAGGAATAAATCTTGTACTACAACGAAGGACTTCTCGGAAGCGAGCGTCTGCCGGGCCAGCGGATTCGCCCCCACAACCCAAAGCACATCCAGGTCCGC